>CAKKRE010000006.1 GCA_919902505.1 Nitrospiraceae bacterium | reverse complement strand
ATCTCTTGCGCGACCTGACGATCTCGCGGCCCAATCATGTCTGGGCGGCCGATATTAGTGCGCCATGCAGGCGCGGTTGGAGACAGACCAACCACGCCAGCCGGTTGCCGACCGGCAGCTGGAATGCTGCCCCACTCGGGAAGGACCCCGAGCGGAAGGGGGCTGCAAAGTTCCGCCACGTGCCGATGGCGGGGTGTCATAAGCAGAGCAGCCTGAACAGTACCGGGCGTGGGCCACTCCCCACGAGCCGGGCTACCACAGGGTCTATGGTGAGACAACGAAGCGTGCGCCGGAAGCCTCTGTATTTAGAGCAGCCAACCCCCAATGACGGAATGGCGTGGAGGGATTGTGGTGCGATTCGGTTGGTCTTGATGTTGCCGACTGAAGGATGCGCCACGCGCATCCGACGATGGGATGTCCTCTGAGCCATCGTCCAGAGCCACCAGGGGTAGAGCACGTCACCTACAGACGCACAGGTCGGGAATCGGAACATGGGAACCTATTGGCATTCGCCTTTGACGGACAAGGGCTATCCGCGGCGACCGGGTACGAAGGTCAATGGGGGCGGAGTCTCCGTAGTAGTTCGAGGTCGGGAAAACCGGCCACATGGCGAAGGGGGACAGGTGAACGATACGCGGTTGAAGCCGGAGGAACGATCCGTGGACTCGGATCTTCACACCGATACGGTGTGGCTACTCGGCGTGCAACGAACGCTGTATCAGTGGAGTCAACAGCATCCCGGCGAAGCGTATCGTGAACTGTGGAACTGGATTACAGATATCCGTAGCTTACGATGCGCCTGGGATCGCGTGGCCCGGAACAAAGGGCAGCGCACACCAGGGATCGACGGGATGACCGTGGGCCGCATTCGCCAGCTACAGGGTGAAGGCGTGTACTTGGGAGAGTTGCACCGAGCACTCAGGAGCGGCACCTACGGGCCGAGTCCGTGCCGTCGCAAACTCATCCCCAAGCCGGGCAAACCAGGGCAATTCCGACCCTTGGGAATTCCCACGGTCACGGATCGCGTCGTGCAAGCGGCGATCAAGCAGTTTCTGGAGCCCATACTCGAAGCACGCTTCTGGCATGTCTCGTACGGATTCCGTCCGGGTCGGGGCTGCTACGGCGCACTTGAGCATATTCGCATGGCCACGCGTCCACGCAAGACAAGTAAAGTAGACGGAAAACGTCACGACACCCCGTATCAATGGGTGGTCGAGGGGGACATTAAGGGCTGCTTCGATCATATCGACCACCACCTGCTGATGAACCGCGTGCGTCAGCACTGCGCGGATCGCAGGGTGAATCGGTTGCTGGTGCAGTTCCTGAAAGCCGGGGCACTCTCGGAAGAGCAGTTTCTGCGAACCGACGCTGGCACCCCTCAGGGCGGAATCATCTCGCCCTTGCTTGCCAACATCGCTCTGTCAGTCATCGAAGAGCGATATGAGCGCTGGGTCAATCATCAGACCAAGCGCAGGGCACGACGGAGTTGCGATGGCATCACCGCGGCGATGGAGGCACGTTCTTCCGACCGCCGGGCGGGCCGGCCGGTGTATTTCCCGGTCCGTTATGCCGACGACTTTATCGTCCTTGTCAGTGGGACCGCAGAGGATGCAGCGGCCGAACGGGAGGAGTTGGCGACCTTACTGCAGCAAAGCATGGGGTTGACACTCTCACCCGAAAAGACGCGCATCACTCCTCTGACCGATGGGTTCGAGTTCCTTGGACACCGGGTCAGAATGCGATGGGATACGCGGTATGGATGGACACCGCGCATCGAGGTTCCGAAGGAGAAGGTTGCCGACCTGCGGTACAAGGTCAAGCAACTCACTGGACGAGCCACCATCCCACTGCCGTTGATCGAACTCCTCCAGAAACTCAACCCCATCCTGCGTGGGTGGGCCCACTTCTATCGTCACTGCACCGGAGCCAAAGACATCCTGTCGAATCTTGACTGGTATGTCGGCGACCGACTCTGGCGATGGATGCGCACGAAGTACCCGAAGGCCCACGTACGCACGCTGTTACGCCACCGCCGTCCCAGTCGTATCCGACGCACGCGTCGGGTATGGCAAGAAGACGGTTGCGAGCAATTTCAGATGTCGTTGCTCAAGGTAGAGCGCTACAAGCGGGGTTGGATGCAACATCCTGACTTCACCAAGTTTGCTGGAGAGCCGGATGCATAGCGAAAGGTGCATGTCCGGTTCGGCGAGAGGGCGTGCGAAACCGCTGGTCGCAAGACCGGAATGGCGCGCAGGCCCTACTCAACCCTACATTCCTATGGCGCGGGGCTTCGTCTATCTGTTCGCGGTGCTCGACTGGGCCAGTCGTCGGGTGTTGGCGTGGCGGCTGTCCAACACGCTGACGACCGATTTCTGCCTCGACGCGGTGCAGGAGGCCATCGCCCGGCATGGCACCCCGACCATCTTCAATACCGACCAGGGGTGCCAGTTCACCAGCCAGGAGTTCACCGGGCTTCTGACACACCACGGCATCCAGATCAGCATGGACGGAAAAGGGTGCTGGCGAGACCACGTCTTCGTGGAACGCCTCTGGAGAAGCATCACATACGAGGAGGTGTATGTGCACGCCTACGAAACTATTGGGGCGGCGCACCAGGGCTTGGCGCAGTATCTGACGTTCTATAACCAGACCAGACCGCATCAGGCACTTGACGGCCAGACGCCTGACCAGGTGTACTCGGACAATCTGACGACACGGCTGACGGCCGCGTAGTCAGCAACCCGCCAGGCACCACTTACGGAATGGCCTAGGCTGTCCAACCAACCGGAGCCACCTCTGAACGTGCAGCGCCGGTTCTGCCGCTGGCGCGACAAGGGCGTCTGGGAGGGATTGCTGGACGTCCTCATTGAGGAGCCGGACTATGAATGGCTGATGATCGACGCCAGCCATTGCAAAGTGCATCCGCACGCGGCGGGCGGCAATCAGGCCATGAGCCGGACAAAAGGGGGCTCAACACCAAGATACATCTGGCCGTGGATGCGCATGGTCTGCCGCTCAGAGTCGTTATTACGCAAGGTACCGCGGCGGATTGTACGCAGGCTGGCCGCCTGATCGCAGGCCTCACGGCCGAGCATCTGATCGCGGATAAAGGCTATGACAGCCAGGCGATCGTCGAGCAGGCTGGCAGTCAGGGCAGGACCGTGGTGATCCCGCCCAGAAAAAACAGAACCGCGCCAAGGTCCTAGGACAAAGACCTCTACAAGCTGCGCCACCTGGTCGAAAACGCCTTCCTGCATCTCAAGCGGTGGCGTGGCATCGCCACCCGATATGCCAAGCACTCAGCGTCCTTCCTCGCCGCCATCCAAATCCAGTGCATCGCTCTCTGGGCTGATATCTCGTGCCGACACTATCTAAGGACCTCTGCAATCTTTTGACGAAGTTGTAATTGTAGGGCTGGTTACGGTGGTTTGTTCTGGAAATACTGGTAGTAAGATTGGGCATAAAGAAACAAGAGTTTTATGAAGGAGCGGCGCTCCACTTGTTGGTTCGTAGCGGTAGGATCCAGAGTATCCGTTATGAGCCTCCTCTTTTTGTTGTAAACAACCGGCTATTGATCCTTTTGAAATACAGTACTAAAGGTCGAAGCCCGTGGGGATTCACCTTCATGCCGGACGAGCAGGTCCTCCTGCAAGATCGGGCTTCTGAGTCACAAATTATCATCGGACTGATTTGCGGAGCGGATGGCGTGGCAGCTTTTCCCTATGACTCCTATAGAAAGGTAGCTACTCAGAGAGCGTCTGCGATCCATATCGCCTGCTATCGAAACCATGGTGAGTACTATGAGGTAAATGGTCCGGACGGAACACTTGATGGAAAGGTAGCCCCGTCGAATTGGTTCAAAATTCTTGAGCGCTGAGGTGACTATGAAACATCGCGATCAGGTCTTGGGCCTGTTGCAGAAACAGATTGGCAATGCGGCCGAAGTCCAGGAAATAAGTGCAACCGCCACAGAGGTTGCTGATCGATGGGTCAATCCATTAAGTGGGGGAAGGGAGGAAACCAACGGTTTAATCTATGGATTAGTCCAGAGCGGCAAGACCGGGGTGTTAACTGTCACCGGTGCCATGGGGGCTGATGAGGGGTATAGAGCGATCATTATTCTGACGTCCGACATCGACCCGCTATATGAACAAACTCTTGGGCGAGTGCGGGAAGCTTTTCCTGGGATTGATATTATCGGTAAGAAAGAGTTTAAAGATACTGACTCATTCCTCCAGCGGATCAAGTGCGGGACCTGCGCCATCGTCACCAGCAAAAACTCTGGCCTGCTGAATACCCTGATTGAAAACTTTAAAAGGGGGAGAGTCCGAGGACTCAGCTGCCTCATCATCGATGACGAGGCAGATCAGGCCAGCCTTAACACACGGGAACGCCGCGCTGACGGAACAAGAAGCACTATTAACCGTCGGCTCGTGGAGTTACGTGGGTTTTTCGATAAGAATACCTATTTGCAAGTAACGGCCACTCCGCAGGCCCTGTTCCTCCAGGCCCCAGGGCACGACTTCAGACCTGCGTTCACCGTCCTGAGTCACCCTGGTTCTGATTACGTAGGGGGCGAGGAATTCTTCGGAGATAACTCCGACCTTGTCAGGGAGTTCGACTTGAACGACATTGCCGTGTTGGCTCCAGGTCCTCAACCAACTCCGACCTTGACCATTCCCAAGTCTCTCCTTAGGGCCTTGGACACATTCATGATTGGAGCCACATTTAAGCGGACGAATGAAGCCGATCAGAACTGCGCGTTTCTCTGTCACGTGAGTACCCGCACTGATGACCATAAACACATCGTAGAACTCATGCGGAAGTACAAGACGGATTTGACTGCAGGATTAAAGACGAAGAATCACGCCATCCTCACAAGACTTAAGACGGCCTATGACGACCTAGCCTCAACTCACGAAGGCTTAAGGAACTGCGATTTTCATGGTCTCCTGGAAGCTATCGAATTTTTCTCGCCCGGGATCAGCGTCAAGTTGGTCAACGGAGAGACAGACGAGGACGTGGCGGTCAAATCGCCCTATAACCTTTTCGTCGGTGGTAATAAGCTAGGCCGAGGAGTGACGATTAAGAATCTGCTTGTCAGTTACTACGGGCGCCACCCAAAGAAACCACAAGCCGACACGGTTCTCCAGCACGCTCGCATGTACGGATACCGTAGAAAGGACATCGGGTTGTTGCGGTTATTCCTCCCCCCGGTGCTCCACATCGTCTTTAGGGCGATCAACAAAATGGAGCGCGGACTCCGAGAGCTCATTGCTCGGCGACCGAGCGAGGAGTTTCGGGGAGTCTATTTGGAAAGCGGACTCAGTGCCACCAGGAGAAATGTTCTTGCGCCGGGTTCAATCGGCGTATATTCAGGCGGTAGCATTTATAACCCTGCGCAGGTCATGCGCGATGAGAGTGCCAAGATGTCCACCGAAAGGATAGACAAGAGGCTTGAAGACCTCGTAGACGAAGACTATGTGGAGATGCCCATTGTGGATATGCAAGCGCTGATTGGCTTGACTGTGCCGGATCAACGGGAGGCAGAGCGTGTTTGGGACCCAATTGCCGTTGGGGAGTCGATTGCGCAGTTTGCCAAACTCTATCAGCATAGTACGGGATATGTGTATGTTGATCGGGAGCGCGAACTCGAAGCCGCTAGGCGAGAAACCCAAGGCATTCTCACCGGAGGCGAATCGGAAAAAGTTCCAGACGACAAAGTTACCCTGTTTCTGCTTCGGACAAGACCAGGGCGAGGTAAAAACGCTTCGTGGTGGCCTCAGATCCGGTTCCCGGACGGCCAATATGCGTTCGCATTTTCGGTATAGGTTTTGACGGACACAATCCGTCATAGACGCATGCTTTATTGAGCCCCGCACCTTCGCAGGCGAGACACTAAACCTGCTAGAGTCAGTGGCTTGCAGGTCCAGAAGGTCAATACATGCCAGCCCAGTTTTCTTAGTTTTCTGCGCTGACTCGCATCCCGTCTTACATTTCTTTCAATCTTCGTCTGCCAGAATATCTGGTTTGTGCTGGGCAGGCTGGCTCGGGAGCAGTTTTTGTGACCGTGCCAGAAGCAACCGTTCACGAACAAGACTATCCTTTTCCTATATAAAACTGCATCGGGGCACCCTGGGAGGTCTTTTCGATGTTGCTGTGGCTTGAGTCCTAGTTCTTTTAGCAAAAGGGCCAGTCTGATCTCAGGGGAAGTATGCTTTCCCTTGATCCTGGACATGATCTCCGACCGTTTGGTTTTACTGTAGACGTCAGCCATAGAGTAGACCTAGACGACCAGAACTCTCGGTAGGGATTGCTGCGCTAGAGGTGTCGGAGGAGGACTTCGGCTATGCGTTGGGCCAGTAGCGGCGGGACAGCATTCCCTATCTGCTTAGCAATCTCGATTTTGGTTCCCAGGAAGATAAAACTATCGGGAAAGGACTGCAAGCGAGCGGCTTCTCGGTGAGTAATCGGCCTATGTTGCGTAGGGTGAAGATACCGACCCTTCTCCGGTTTGAAGAATTCGGTTCGTATTGTGAAAGCAGGGCGGTCGCGCCACAGACGTCCGAATAAGTCCGTCCCACCTGATTTCTTCCTGATCCAACAGTTGGGTGTTAAGTCGGGGCGCTTCTTCTGAAGGTCAAATCTATTGCCGCCTTCTTGAACGCATCGATACCGTGCGAGGCTTTTCGGTGTAGGCGTTCTGCCGAAATGCAAATCAAGAGGTGGAGTGACTGTTCCAACCCTTATATCAATTCCCTCAGGCTCCGGAAGATCTTCAATTGCTCTCCCCACGGTCTCCCAAGGCAGCAATCCGTTTTGGAAAAGAGTGGGAGTTTTTTGTGGGTTGGCGTGCGTCGGAGTCGGGGGCCAGATGCGGCCGACTCGACTAGCCACTATGATGGCCCGCTTTCTCCGCTGTGGTACCCCATAGTCGGCTGCGTTCAGAATATCTGCCGTAACCAGGTAGCCCATGGATTCAGCATGAGTTCTGATGGCATTGAACTCTGCCGAGGCAAGTAGCTCAGGGACATTTTCCATTACAAATGCAATAGGCTTCACCCGCCGAACCACTTCCATGAAAGCTCTCCAAAGCTGCTTTCTTGGGTCACCTTCACGCTGTTTGTTGAGGGGACTGAAACCTTGACAGGGCGGGCCGCCGATCACAATGTCTGCTTCAGGAAATTTGAAGGAACTGTTTGCCAGCAGGTCGTTGATATCACCGTGGAGGCAGTGATCTCCAAAATTCGCGTTATAAGTTTTTGCTGCGTACGCATTGAAGTCATTTGCGAAAACCGGCTCAAACTTTCCTGTATTGCACAATCCCAAGGTAAAGCCGCCAGCTCCCGCAAACAGGTCGATTACTCTTAATTTTCTTTTGGCATAGACCGATGATCCACCTTCGCCGACGACTCCCCCCCGCGAGCTGGCCGAAAGCGATTGCCGCAGTAAGGCATAGGCCTGTTCCGGATACCTTCTCAGTATCCGGTCGATGTCCGACGGGATCGTACGTTGTTTTTTTGTGCCAAGTTTCTTGGCCATAGTGGATTTCAATTTTGAAGGCTAGACCCATGCCGTGACATAGGCAGAATCTCTAACGAGGGACAGTATATAGAGTTGATTTCCCAAGTCAACCCCAATATATAGATGTTGTCCCTGATCAAAGAAGTTGAACCCTCGCGAGATTGTCATTCCGAAAAAGGCAATCCACGGTCCACGGTATGCCAAGAAGATCCAAGCAAGGCGAACGCGAGACTATCAGAGCAACGTTGGTTGAGCTTCTCCTCAACTTCAAGAAAGAGCTTGAGACTCCTAATCTCCGCGCCAAAGTTCAGGCTCTTGTCCCTGCCTATCATCTTCTCAGAGACTTGGGCAGTTCCTTGATTCCGAGGGAGGACGCTGCCTCAGCAAGAGATCGAATACTGTTTTATCTGAGGAAGTACCCACGATTTGTCATTGAGGGCGACGAACTTATGGTCGTTTCCGGTATCGGAGAATGGGCCCGCCGTGTCAGAGAGCTTCGTGTCCAGTTCGGTTGGTGGATTTATTCTGGGGTGACGGTTGCGGATATGGTGGAAGATGCACGCATCACTGGAAATCATGCCGAACTTGCTAGTCTGAAAAGTTGCCTCAGCATCGACCCATCAAAAATCAAACCGGATCAATACGTTTTGATGCGCGCTGAGCAAGACCGCGAAGCCGCTCACCGTTGGAATGTGCTGAACGAAATCAGGAAAAAGAAGGTCTCAGTGTCAGACAGAATTATCGAATATTTCCGAAGGAGCGTCGGCCAAGAAATCACAGGCGAAGAACTCAAATACCTTGCGAAAGATAAGAAAGAGTGGGCCCGGCGAGTACGTGAGTTGCGGACGGAACAGGGGTGGCCCATCGTCACCAAGAATAGTGGCCGCGATGATCTGGCAGTTGGGGTATACCTTCTTGAAGAGGATCGTCAAGCGTATGAACATGACCGTTCCATTCCCGACCCCGTTCGGGTTGAGGTTTTGCATCGTGATGCTTTCAAGTGCACTAAGTGTGGTTGGCACCGGGGCATGCTTTCACCGGAAGATCCGAGGAAGATGCTGGAGCTTCATCACAAACAACATCACAAGGACAGAGGCGGTAATACCGCCGATAATCTCGTAACTCTCTGCAATGTGCATCATGATGAGCAGCATCGGAGAACGCTGCGCTTAGGGTGATAAAGCGGGAGTGAGATGCTACTAATCTTGCCTGTTCTGAAATTGCCAACCATACGCCCATGACCACCTCCCATCCCCGCGATCCCCTGCACGGTGTGACGCTGGAGACCATTGTGACGACCTTGGTTGAACGACACGGGTGGCCTGAGTTAGCGCGTCGTCTTCCGGTCCGGTGTTTCCTCAACAATCCCAGCGTCAAATCGAGTCTCACGTTTCTGCGCAAGACCCCTTGGGCGCGCGAGCGGGTGGAGGGGATGTATATCGCGGAGCTGCCCTGATCCTGCGCGAGTTGGCTCGGGTAGAACGGTCCGCTTCCACCGGCTGCATCGCCTGGTTTTCTTCAATCTGAACGCCCCCCATACAAGGGCTTCACAACCACATGGCCCCGAACGCGACGATCTTCAAGGCCCTCCTCCACATCGCCGATGTGGACCGCCACTATTACGAGGACCATACGGTGACACTCGCGCGCCATCCGTCTGAAACCGATGAACGGATGATGATGCGCCTGTTGGCCTTTGCAATGCATGCACATGAGGCCTTGTCGTTCGGTCGCGGGCTAAGCACTGAAGATGAGCCCGCGCTCTGGCAAAAGGATCTGACCGGTCTCATCGAGCTGTGGATCGAGGTGGGCCTGCCGGATGAAAAAGCCCTTCGTCAAGCCTGTGGTCGCGCCAAGCAGGTCTGCGTCTACACCTATGGCGGCCGTCCTGCGGAGCAGTGGTGGAAAGAGAATCTGGCTGCGCTTGAGCGGTTGAAGAATCTCACCGTGATGAATCTTTCGCTGGAGGGAAGCCGGGCCCTGGCCGGGCTTGCGCAACGCAACATGGAATTGCATTGCACCATTCAAGACGGGCAGCTGTTGATCGGCGACGGGACGAATGCCGTGCAGGTTGAGATAACGGCACTGAAGGAATCGTGAAGCGTAAAAGGTGAAACGTGATGCGTATCTCGCGAGCGACGAGCTATGGAGCATGACGGCATGAAGGAGAAGAAACGTATCCCCATCGACGGTGAGTCGGTCGCGTGGAAGAGTCCGTTTGCGGCGTTGAAGAATGTGGAGCTGCCGCCGACTCCGCAACGCGACAAAAGGGCAGACCTCGCCTCAGCTTCCACAGGACAGGCGAAGAATCGCGGGCGCGTGGACATCATTCGTCAGACGGCCCATCGCGGTGGCAAAACGGTGACGGTCGTGACGGGTTTCGTCGGCATCGGTCAGGATGAGAAAGAGCAATTGGCCAAAGAGCTGCAGAAGGCCTGCGGCGTCGGGGGCACGGTGAAGGAAGGGCGGATTGAAATCCAAGGCGATAAGCGCGAAGACGTGGCGCGCATTCTGACGAAAGCCGGATTCCGACCGGTCTTTGCCGGAGGGTGAGATCTCATGGCTGAACCGCTCAAGAATAGTTTCGGGGCCGATGTTCCGCGCACCATTGCCAGGATGATTGCCGCCGTGTTTCCTCGCTTCGATCAGAAGGCGTTCGTGAAGTCGTCGCTCGAAGGGTATGACGTGCTGGAACTGATGCCACGCGGCTGGAAAATCGCCCATCAACTTCGCCGTTCTCTGCCGGACGACTATGAGAAGGCGGTCGAGATCCTGCTGGCGTCGCTCGACCGGAAGCCGGAGCGAACCGTTGCCCAGGGAATGGGCGGTTTCCTGTTTCTTCCGCATGTGTTCTTTGTGGCGGAGTACGGGCTGGAGCATTTCGAAGCATCCATGCGGGCGCAATATGTGCTGACGCAACGCTTCACCGCCGAATTCAGCATTCGCCGGTATCTCGAACGGCATCAGGCGGCGACGTTGGCCCGCCTCATGGAATGGTCGGCCGACTCCAGCGAAGATGTGCGTCGTCTGGTGTCGGAAGGCACGCGTCCCCGGTTGCCATGGGCTCCGCGATTGCACGCGTTTCAGGCCGATCCGCGTCCCGTGCTGTCGTTGCTGGAGCGACTCAAGGATGACCCGGCGCTCTATGTGCGTCGAAGTGTGGCGAATAACCTGAACGACATCGGCAAGGACCATCCGGCTGTGCTCGTGGAGACGGCCAAGCAGTGGATGGTCGACGCGACGGAGGAGCGCCGGTGGATCATCCGCCATGCGCTGAGGTCGGCGGTGAAGCGGGCTGAGTCAGGCGCGCTCCATGTGTTGGGCTTCGGCGATGCGGCGCTGGTGTCGGTGGGAAAGGTGCGTATCACCCCACAACGCCCAGCGATCGGATCGTCTGTGGCCATTGCCTGCGAGATTGCCAACGCGGCTTCGATTGCGCAACGGGTGCTGGTGGACTTGCGTGTCCAGTACGTCAAGGCCAACGGCATGCACCGTCCTAAGGTATTTAAGTTGAGGACAGTCCAGCTGGCTCCGCACGAGACCGTGCAATTGAAATTGAATAAGACGTTGTCACTCGCGCAACTGACGACTCGCAGGCACTATCCCGGGATACATCGTGTGGACATGGTCGTGAATGGTCGCGCCCATCCGCTGGGGACCTTTGACCTGATGCAGAGATAGGCGAGGAAGGGGTGATAGCCAGGAAGTGACGATAAGGATCTTGTGAACAGGAAGATCGCCGAGGCTACGGCCTGGATCGCTCGCTTGGACCAGAAACTGGAGAGAACGCTGGGAGAGGAGCTTGAGAAAAGGTGCACGAATGTCTCTGTGTGATGGAGCGGAGCTGGATCGCATTCGCACCAGAGGCTAAGAAGTGGCCCCGGAAATTTGAACAAGCCGTTAAGTGGAGAATCTGCTACCGTTGATGCCCTGACAGGGCGATGAAATGGAGCAGGCGATGGCAAAACGAACGAGACGGACGCACTCAGCGGTGTTCAAAGCTCAAGTGGCGTTGGCCGCGATGAGCGGCGACAAGACGCTGGCCGAACTGGCCCAGCGGTTTGAGGTGCATCCCAACCAGATTACAGAGTGGAAACGCCAACTCAGCGAGCGAGCGGCCGATGTCTTTGGCTGTGGAGCCGCGCCGGCGGAGCCGCCGGTTGATCTGAAGGCCTTGCATGCCAAGATTGGGCAGCTCACGCTGGAGAATGATTTTTTAGAAGGGGCGCTCACCAAGGTGGGATTGCTGAGCGCAACGCGATGATGGACTCCACGCACGCCCTGCCGATCAGCCGCCAGGCGCAGTTGGCAGGGATCAGCCGCGGCAGTGTTTACTATCAGTGTGTTGACAAACAAGTCTTTTGAACTGTTTCCACAGTGTCGTCTGGCCTGATTCCGGTCTCTATTGTGGATGGGCAACTTGTCAATTATGGGATTGTGCCCTATTTCTCCTGGGCTTCCTCCTCCTCCCCGTAGGCCCCGATCGCTCCGCCCCCCCGCTAAGCCGGAGCCGGGAGCAATTTCGCCAGTCGCTTCAGATTCAGCAACCACCCCATCAGATAGGCTTCGTCTCGGACCTGTAAGAGCCCCCGCCGTTGGAAGCGCCGGAAGCCATGCCAGCATTTCGCCTCGCCCCAGAGCTCCTCAATCTTCTTTCGCGCCCGTTGCGAGAGGCGATAGCCCACGGTCCGGCTCAGCCGTCTCACCCGCTGATGCACCGCTTCTCGTCCGGTGGTTTTGGCGGCAATGTGCGGCGTGATGCGCCGCCGGACGAGGGCCGTCAGGAACGGCTTGGCAAAATAGCCCTTATCGGCCCCGACCGTCTGAATCCGCAGCGCCTGCTTCTCATGGAAGAGATCGATCAACTGCCGCCCGCCGTCCGTTTCCGACGCGGGTCCCCGGAACGTCTCCACAGTGATGCCGAGCAACAGCCGATGCCGATTCTCCATCAGACCGTTCACGGTATAGCCCACCAGCGCCGCCGTGCCATTGCCCTTGTTCGCCAGCTTCGCATCCGGGTCAGTCGTGGAGACATGGGTTTGATTCGAGCGCCGCTCGCCACGAAATGTGACCGTGGGATTCCCCGGATCCTGCTCCTGGTCCGCCCCCTGATCCAGCGAGCGAATCCGCCGCTTGTACTCGGCCGGCTTCAGGAACACTTCCATGGGGACAAAGCTCTTGTGTGAGGCATTGGCCTGCACCAGCGTGCCATCCAAGGTCGTATGTTGGGAGACCAGCCGCTGTTTGATGGCCAGCGCCACGGTCTCATCAAACAAGCGTTCGAGCAAGCCGCTTTCTGTAAACCGCCGCTTGCGGTTCTGCGAGAACGTGGAGTGATCCCACGGGGTCTGATCCAAATCCAGCCCGACAAACCAACGTAGGACGAGGTTGCCCGTCAGCTCACGCACCAAGGCCCGCTCGGAGGTCACGCCCAGGAGATAGCCGCCCAGGAGGGCGAGAAACAGCTGCTCCGGCGGAATCGACGGGCGACCGGTCTCGGCATACAGGGGTTCGCAGAGCTGTCGGATCCGTGCCGTGTCGATCAACGGGCGGATCTTCCGCATCGGATGATCGGCGGTCACAAACTGCTCCAGATTGATGCGGTAGAACATCGACGGTTGCGGATCGGCTGTCCCCATCATTGGCGTGGCCCTCCTGATGGAGGTTTCTCTTATCACAACTGCGGCGAGAGGAGGAGAAGGTTTGTCAACACACTGCTATGTGCCCAAGTCTGTCGGCGCGGCCGATTTGGTGCTGATGCGTCGCCTGGACGCGTTGCACTTGGAGCACCCGTTCATGGGCGCACGCCTGTTGCGCGACCAGCTGAATCGGGAGGGCTTCACGGTCGGGCGGAACCATGTGGGCACACTGATGGTGCGCATGGGCATGGAGGCGCTCTACCGGAAGCCGGGGACCAGCACGAAGCGCCCTGGGCATGAAATCTATCCCTACCTGCTGCGCGGACTCACCATCAACCGGGCCAACCAGGTGTGGGCACTGGACACGACCTATATCCCGATGGCCAAAGGGTTCGTCTACCTCACCGCCGTGGTGGACTGGGCCAGCCGCAAAGTACTGGCCGAGAAAGTCGCCATCACGCTGGAGACCGGTCATGCGGTCGAGGTGCTCCAGGAGGCGTTCACTCGCCACGGCAAGCCGGAGATTGTGAACACCGACCAGGGCAGTCAGTTCAGCGCGCATGCGTTTGTGCATGCCGTTAAAGAACAGGGTTGTAAGCTCAGCATGGATGGACACGGCGCCTGGAGGGATAATGTGTTCGTGGAGCGCCTGTGGAAATCGGTGAAATACGAGCAGGTGTATTTGTACGCCGATGACTCGGTCACGGAAGCCAGAGCCTCGATCACGCAATATCTGGGCTGGTACAACCAATCCAGACCGCATTCGAGTCTGGGCAAGCAGACACCTGATGAGGCGTATGCCGTGATGCTGCCGACGGGTAAACTGGCAGCGTGAGAATCAGCAGAGAGGCCACTTAAAAACCTCGGGCTGCTGTTCAAACGAATGGGGCCACTTCTGTTATGCGTTCTGCAAGGGGGCTCTTCAGGGTGTGTTAGCACTCCTGATGGAGAGCGCAGGTGAAGAGTCTGTTAGTGGCTCCGGTTACCAGTTCGTGGTTGTCCAGCTGGTCCGCTCGGGTTTCTGGACCTGGTTGTGTCGAGCCTTATGTTTTCCTGCCTAGAAGCATGTCCGAGTATTCAAAGTTGAAAAAGTTTCGACGCATACAACTGGCTCAGGATGAACGATTTCCCGGCGATCAAGTGCAAGACTCATCAAAGCACGGATATTCTGATTATTCGGACACGCTCCTGAGTTCTCAAAATTGCGCTTGCCCGATAGCAGTCATGATATCCTCAATCTCATGCCCTGGTTCATCAAATTCACCGTGTCGTTTAGAATTGCGCGCAGGCCGTAATGTCGCAAACGTGAGACCCTGTGCATGAAAATCATTCCGCAATCCCAAGACCGGCACCCGCTGCGTCTGGTGTTCTAAGCAGTCGGCGACATAAGTCAGGAGCGAACTTGGATAGATAGTGATACTGTCCGCATCCTCATCCTTTGGGTCGAGGCTGTAGACCAGAAAATTTGATGGTGCGACCGCCCATTGCCCGCCTAGTGAGAATGCCGCCTGTGCTCGTGCGATGGTGATGGCTGGCGCCATGAATTGAATCGAAGCCAGTCTCACGTTGGTGCCCTGCAGACGAGGTTGTAACACGTTTTGATAGAGCCAGCCGTGATAGACTGAGCCGGCACTGTGGCCCACGAGATGGAGTTTATACTGTTCGTTGGGTGTGGTGGCCATGGCGGCAAAGAGCTGATTCATGAAAAGACATGCTCCGCCCTTGGGTGTGGTCGCCCCTTGAGCCCGATCTTTCATTTCATTCCAAAAATTCTTGCGAACGGTGTCCCGCAGTTTCTCTCCCAACCATCGTTGCCCGTTATGAATCGTATCTCCAAGGCCTTGCTTGAACTTCTCCCAGGCATCTCCGATGGAAAATCCAGTTGGTCCTGCCGCATCATCCTGGCTCTTAAGCTGCCCTAACAGAGCTTCGTCCCACCCTGATTCGTAGATGAAAAAGTACGCGCACACCTTGTTCGAGTTAGCCAGTCCCCAAAGACGATCAGCTACAGTCGCCGCCGCAGTTTCGGAGTTCAGCCCCCCGTGTGCGTAAAGCATCACGTGATGACACCCATCGGAGAGAGTTGGAGTCGATAATACCTTCCGTGCCATCTCGGGTAAATGCAAGGGATCGGTGATCAATGCGCCATCCTGTGAGAGCGCTCCCTTGTCGCCGGTGTTGATCATATGTGACACGGATTCCGGATTCGTCAATTCGATTCCTTCGGCATAAGAGCCCGCCCGCGATACGGTCCCGACGGCACTGCCTGCACCCGCAAAGCCTACTACAAATATTTGAGGTACCCCAGTCTGATCCAAAGTCTTTGGACCGGGCCGAACTACCCAAGCATCCTGCCGATGTTCCATCCAATCTTCATAATGTAATAGGGCTAGTCCCTCAGAACCCCAGGTCCGTCCCCAGGAATTTTGAATGATGAATCCATCAGATGTGTAACCTACGATGGCGAAAGCGTGTAGCCCCTTCCCTCTACGATGCGGGAGAATCCGCGGTAGCCCGCCTTTTTTCTTGGTCCGGACGAGGTTCTTTGGATCCCAGCCGTCGTGTACCCAGGCTGAAGCCAGGATAGCCTCCCCTTCTACCACCGCCGCCTGCACGTGGCTCACATCACTGTCAAGAATCCGGTAGTACGAACCAATTGGATGATGCTTAGCTTCGTCCGCTCTTTTCGGTGTGAATGCCCGGTCGGGAACCAGGCGCCCGTGGCGATTCTTCAAGAGCTTGGATGGCCAGATCGCCTCCAGCGCTACGCCATGATGATGCCAGCCTTTCATTGCGCCGCGGGGACTCGTTCCATCATAGTTTTCCCCTTTCCATTCGTCATAACGCTTGGCTAACTCGTAAAGCATTCGTGCACTGACTGGATCAAATGCCGCTCGTTGTCCTCCGCGCGGACCCGTCAATAGTTTTCGTTGGCGTAGACTGACATTGATGACGGTGGCCAATGCAAACCCGACGCAAGCTCCTTCCTCGCCCTGATCCAGGATTGGGACGCCACCGTGGAACGGCCGTTCGGGTGGAAGCAACGCTAAGCTAGGGGAGAAAATATAGTCCCGGGCATCGGAATCATCGGGCCGAACATCAAGAGATCGAAATGTGTATGCCTTGGTGCCTTTGGAAAAATTTACGACAGGCATTGTGGTCTCCTTCTGCTCGATGTGTTGGATCGCAGAGACTACACGGTCTTTAGGAAATCAATGTGCCATCCCGCATTACCTATTCACGCAATGAGATTATTCTGATTGAGCAGGTGTTCCATTCGCATTTCACCGAGCTTGTCTTCGTATCTTCCGTAGGTTCAGGTCAGGAATCAGTCGCGCTGGATCATTGCGCTAGCAACGTGCATGATCATTCTTGGATATCCTTCTGGTTTTACCGTCACCACGTCGTCATCCAAGCCCTCGATGGTAGCGAGTATCGGTCCTAGCTCGGGAATGATCATCAGCACGGCTTCTTTGGACTCTGCGAATGCCTTTAGGATTTTCGCCATCTTTGCCATGACTTTCCCTCCAAGGTGCCTATAGGCTAACCATTACTCATTCAAGATTTTATCGATCGTTATGCCGGCTTTCTTCGCCGCTTCACTGGCTTTTGTGAGATCGGCCTTCGCTCGAATCTTGTCTGCCGCTCCGAGGTCTTTGACCAGATCGGCGGCAACGGTATACAAGTGAACAACGGTATCTGGTTTCACATCATTGTTGAGAGAAAGTTCGCATGCGCGAAATAGCATCTCACGCGCCAGCAGCACGAGTTGTGTCCGCCCAGCGAGTTGGACAACTTTGGTGGCGAGTTCGGTTGAGAGAGAGCCTTCGACGGTTTGACCAGTCTGGAGTATTCCCTTGAGGCTCGCGGTTATCTTTTCTACGGATTCGAGTGCCACATCAGGCGCAGGTTCAGCGCAAATCTCAAACTTAGCGTTTGGAGCTCGTATGTATGCGCCTCGCAGTTCAGCGGAGTAGGTCACAACCGAAGATTTATTCTCGGGTAACTCAATGACCTTAGTGGCTCTCTGTGGCAGCGAGCAACCGAATGATCCAAGCAGACCGAAGGAAACCAGTGCACAGTGTAAGGCTTTCATCAAGGCTCCTTTCCGTCTTAGTCTGGTCAACAGCAGAGTCTCTCCTGATCAGCCTCCTCGCATAGCTGCAACGAATGTTCCAACCAGTTGCTATCGCGCAACACATTCGTCAGGGGGCGTCGTAAGCAGAGACGATTTCGACAGGATGGAGACTCTTCACGGTGTCAGGGCGAAACATGGCTTGGATGTCTTTGTCTGCTTTATATACTTAAGTAATTGCGAAAAGGTTGCGCGCAGAGTATCTGATCGGATACTCGTCAGTATCCGAAAGAATACATGTACGGCCTGGAATAATTAGATCGCATACCGCCACCTTTCGCTGGCGATCGCGGCAGATGGATCGTGATAGCGCGGATGAAACCATGGGTACATTACCCGAAAAGGGTTTAAGCTCTGGTTCGTGGCGGTTTGGATTTAATGGGCGTCGACCTCTTCTTCGATCTTCCACACGACGTAGGAATCAGGAGGAAAGCCAGCTTGGACTGCTTTGTCTCGGAGAGCGATGGCTTGATCACGGCTAAGGTTAGATCCGATCAAGACGCCAGACAATCCGTTAAGGGCTCGATAAGGCTCGGCGTGAAAACCAGCTTGAGTTCTAACTCCAAGTGCAACACTTCACGCCCGGATGGGCTACGGTGTTGCCATGTCAAAGAGATCGTACAGACACATGAGTGCCGAAGAACGTGAGACCTTGAGCTTGGGACTGGCCCACGGCCAGTCGTTGCGAACGATGGCGAGGGTGTTGGAGCGCGCCCCCAGCACCGTAAGCCGCGAATACGCCCGCCACACGGCGCGGGGCCGTTCCTATCGCGCCTGGACGGCGCAGACACAGGCGGCCGCCAGAGCTCGTCGGCCACGGCGCCCCCGCAAACGCCTGGATCCCTGGCTGTGGCAGTATGTCCGGACCCATCTGACTCAAGGCTGCTCGCCCGAGCAGATTGCCGGACGGCTCAAACGTGCGTATCCTGACGACATGCGGAAACACCTCTCGACCGAAACCATCTATGTGGGCCTGTATGTGTTGCCCCGTGGCACGTTGCGGAGCGAACTGCTGACGGCGCTCCGGCAGGCGCGCCGGCCTCGGGCGCGAGGAATCGATCGACGGGGCCAGCTCCCCACCCTGACGCCCATTGTCGAACGCCCCGCTGAGGTCGCCACCCGCACGGTGCCTGGCCACTGGGAAGGCGACCTCCTCAAAGGCGCCCGCAATGGCTCGGCCGTCGGTACGCTGGTGGAGCGGACGACGCGCCTGGTCCTGCTGGCCCGGATGGAGGGGACGGATGCGAGAAGTGCCCGAGCGGGCTTCACGAAGAAACTCCGGCATGTCCCCGCGCCGCTGCGCAACACCTTGACCTACGATCGGGGAAAAGAGATGGCCGAGCACGAGCGTCTGGCCCAGCGACTGGCCATCCGCATCTTCTTTGCGGATCCGCATAGCCCCTGGCAACGGGGGACCAACGAGAACACCAATGGGCTGCTGCGGCAGTACTTGCCCAAGGGGACGGACTTGTCGGGCTACACGCAGCGCGAGTTGAACGCCATCGCCCATCGTCGGAAGACGCGCCCGAGAAAGTGTCTCCACTTCGCCACGCCCCTGGAAGTCGATGCGCACCTGCGCCATCATTCACCCGTTGCACTTGGAACTTGAAACCGCCCAGAATAAGGCATTGCAAAAGGCTTAGCGCAAAAGAAAAAGCTGTCGATTTCAGGAAATAAATTGACGAAATCGAGAAGCAGAAGACCCGAGATACATTGACCTTGCCGGCACGATCTAGGAGAGAGATGTGTCACTGAAGACCTTTGCCGAAATTGCTGACCACCTGGCGACCGTTGTTGCGCTTCTCATAGGCGGGGGATGGGTTCTTTACCAATATGTCATTCGTCGTTCAGGAGAAAGTGGACTATCCATCGATCTCAATGCGCAAACTTCTGAGTGGAAGCCAGGAAGTAAATTGGTTTTTATCGATGTGGTCTTAAGAAATACCGGCCAGCGGTGCATTGACGCCACCACCGATTCGCCTTCATTACTGGAGCCACAATTCGAAGGTTCCATTCGCTATGCGGGGAGTCTGCAGTTGCGCAAAGTGAACTCTCAGGCATCTGGAACGGTAGCGCATATCGATTGGTGGGATAAGGGTAGCGGGTGGCTCGCCCAGCCTGTTGTCCCAGAAACCGACCTGCTAATGGAATATACCGATCAGGAGGGGAAGGTAGAGTTCTTCATGGAGCCTGGTGAAGAGTACCACTTGGGAAATGTCTTCATTTTGGAGCCAGGCATTTATTTGGCAAAGATCGTGTTTGTTGGGCAACGAAAAGCCGAGTTCTGGGGGCGCATCATGAAGATCGACGTGTCTTGATCCCTCAGCTTTAGTGAGTGTCCCCTGTGAAGCGGTAATCGTTCAAAATATCGAGTCGAAACACCAACCCTAAAAGTTTGTGCTCCATAGCCAATCCGATTAGCGAAACTGATTCCATGAAGAACTCATAGGCTTTACGGGTTGTGTAGTAACATTTCGGCCACCGGATAACC
This sequence comes from Nitrospiraceae bacterium, assembly GCA_919902505.1. GTDB lineage: Bacteria > Nitrospirota > Nitrospiria > Nitrospirales > Nitrospiraceae > Nitrospira_A. The sequence continues at coordinate 146,461 of CAKKRE010000006.1, read as the reverse complement.
AGTGTTACCTTGAAATGATCTTTCTCGGATCGATCACCTGCCCCGTCATCGTGCCTTCCACACTGGCGAGATAACATTGCGCGACTGTCTCAGCCGGCAAGCCGATCGACGGGTCCATACCTCTCGCAATCAGCGTTTCCGTCACCCAGGGCGGGCTGACGACGTTCACGCGCAGGCTTCGCGGCAGGTCGATGGCAGCGGCACGGACAAACCCTTCCAAGCCGGCATTGGCCATGCTGATCGCGCAGCTGCCTTTCATGGGCTCCTGGCTGAGCACGCCGCTGGTGAGCGTGAACGATCCATGGTTGGTTACGAACGGTCTGCCGATCCGCACCAGATTCGCCTGGCCCATCAGTTTGTTCTTCAGCCCGATGAAGTAGTCCTCGTAGGTCAGTTCATCCAGACTTGCGAATTTGGCGATCCCGGCGGTGCTCACGACTGCGTCGCAGGTACCGATGCTCTTGAAGAGGCTGGTGATGGAGTCCGGCGAGGCCAGATCGACCTGATACGTTCCCCTCTTGTGTCCCACCGTCACCACATCGTACCGCGTCGAGAGTAGCTTTACGACGGCGGATCCGATAGTGCCCGTTCCTCCGATCACAATCACTCGCATGCCGAACCTCCCTTGTTCACCTGCCGCCAGTGTGGTCATGGCGCTGTGCATGGCGCAAGCGTCGTCGATCACTCGGGACGGTCGATGACATATTGCGCTCTGGCCGAGGGTTCGGTGGCGGGTTGAATGTGGCGGCAGGGCGGAATGTCCGCCTGCAACCGCCGCAAGAGCACCGTGATTTTCATGTTGGACGGAATCTCGCAGAGCCAGACGTGCATGCCGGATTCGAGATCGTCGAAGTGTCGCTGCACGGAAAACCCGGGCTTCTCCATGAAATAGGCAGAGAGAAATCCGTTGATGGCCTGCACGGTCCAGGGATGGTCTTCGATGTAGCGGTAGGTGAGTCGAAGTTCTACGACCTGATTGACCGGTTCTGCATCCATGTCCAAGGGTCTGTGCTCCTCGCCGAAGGTGACAGCGCACTGTATCAAATTTTGGGGGATTTTTTTCTGATATCTCACCGATTGTCTGAAGCGGCCTGATCCATCGCGCGCATCGAATACGGCTTCAAGGCCTTGGTGTTCAGAGCCGTTCAGCCATCTTGGCAAATGAGTGGATCCGTAGTAGAGCTGGGCCGCCTGTTCGGCGAGGAGGATGGGCACGCCAAATGGTGAAGCGCTTTGGCAGGGAGGCGCCGCTGCGTTCGCGTGGGCGATCGAAAGGATCGTGACAGAAAGACTCCCTTTTTTTGACCATTTTTTTCATTTTTGGCTATCCGACGACCTTTCGTACATCTTTGAGGAGCATGAAAAGATGCAGTGGGTCAGTTGGTGATCGGAGGAAATCGAACCGTGCGTAGAACGTGCTCGCGGCCTGATCCTTGGCATGGACCACGAAGGCGCGAATTCCTGCGATATCGGCAGCCTGTAGCGTTCTCAGCATCGCATCCTTCAACAAGGCCGCACCGACCCCTTGCTTTTGCCAGCGGAGGTCCACCGCTAATCTGGCAAGTAGCATGATCGGAATGGCATGCTTGGCCAGTCCCTTCCGCACTCGCTCCGGGGCCTGTTCTAACTCTACCGATCCTACAGCGAGGGCGTAGTAGCCGATCACCGTTTGCTCAGATAGTCCCACATAGGTCTGCGCTCCTCCGCTGTGTTGATTGTGCAGCGCGTGCTTCTGGAGGAAGCGATTGAGAGTGTCCTGACCGCAGTCGAATGCGTCAACGGCGTGGTGCGGTTGACGCTTGTCGATGCGTCGAGTCACCGCGTTTTGTGAGAACTTGGTGTCGGCGTGGTGTCAAAGAAGCCCGGCTCTGTGAGGAGGCGCTGCACCCGAGGGAGGGGGCGAGTCGGAGCATCCAGTGCGGCCAAGAACTCAGTCCACTTGGCCTTGGTTACATGAAACGTTCGGCGATCTAGCAGGGCTTCCTCTGCCCGCGCCAGTGCGCTTTCAAGCACGAACGCGCTGACGGTACGGTGGGTGGCCAAGGCGGCCGCTTCCAAGGTTCGCTTGGTTGTGGAGCTTACCCGAAGGTCCAATTTTTCGCTCCGAAGTGCACGGGTTGGCATAGCTCACCTCTCTTGCTCATAAAGATAACGCGAGAAATCCATTGCGTCAAGACAATGTGATGACGATTAAATAGAGCATTTACAATGAGGTGTGTAGAAAGTTGCTAGCAATTCAGCTGAGACAATCTGAAGCGCTGGGTTGTGGAGGGAGCGTTCTTGCAGAATGAGGGGAGCAAAAAAATGTTCCGGTCGTTTCTCCGCCCCAGGTCGGCAACCTGACCACAGTCATTGGGCCGGATAGTGTGTTGGCCATGACGTACGATCCGGCGAAGGCCCGCCCATGAAGTGAGCCAGTTGGATCCGGATAAGGGCTAGCGGGGTGGTTTAGGCAGGCGCCGGGACCGTTGGGCGCCGAGTGCGAATTCCAGCGCGGCTTCGAGGCGAATCACACGCGCGTTGAGGTCTTCGATATGCGATTGCTGTTTGGCCACCGTGGTGCTGAGTTGGTCCACTTTGTCGTTCAGCTTGATGGTGTTGGCGAAAGCATCCCACACGCGCTCGGTGAGCCCCATCGTTATCCTTTCTTGGGAGTCCTGGAGAGCGCCTGCATGCGCGCTTCTGACTCCGCCACCAGGGCGAGGGTTTTGTCGATCGAGCGAATGGTTTTCTTCGTCTCCTGGATGACTCGCTTGGCCATGTGATCCAGCAGCGCTGGATCGTCGGCCGGAGCATAGCGTTCGCCGCCCTCTCGCAGGAGTTCCGCCATAGTGAGGTTGGCGGCTTTCGCCTTTTGCGCGAGCCGACGTTTCTGGCTGGGGCTCATGAGGACTGGAACTTGAATCATCGTAGATGCCATGTGAGCCTCCATCGAGAGCGATATATAGGTGCTATATATCATACAAACGGAAGGGCTGTCGATGAGATCGGGAAGGCAGGAGTCCCGGTGGACACAGGGTCGTGCCGGTGTTTCCGTCGCACGAGCAGAGGACCGACAATTGCCTGCAGTCTCTCACCCAGCCCAGCACAACGGCGATCCTGCTGCCGAACGTGCTGGCTGCTTGGCCGGGTGGATGGCAGCGCCGCCGATCCCGTGGGCGGCCCGACGGGCACGCTCCAACTGGGCACGACCTTCGATCATCGGAACATTGAGACCGTCGCGAAGATCTGTGTATGGTATGGCATGGAGGAGTTCACGTCATGCTGACTGCCTATAATCAGGTGCCTATTCCCTCGTTCATGTACGGGACCGCCTGGAAAAAAGAGGCGACGACGCAGCTGGTGCAGCAGGCCGTGGCCGCGGGGTTTACGGCGATCGATACCGCCAATCAGTTGATCCATTATGAGGAAGCCCTGGTCGGGGACGCTTTGTTGGAGCTGGCGAAGCAGGGCACGCCTCGGGACCGGCTTTTTCTGCAAACCAAGTTCACGCCGGTGAACGGTCAGGATCATCGCACGCCCTACGATGCGCAGGCCGATCTTACGACGCAGGTGAAACAATCGTTCGACAGTTCCCTCGTCCATCTCCACACCGACTATCTCGATTCCTATGTGTTGCACGGCCCCTATGGGCGGCGCGGGTTGAGCGATGCCGACTGGGAGGTCTGGGCGGCCATTGAAGCGCTCTACGATGCGGGGAAGGCGAAGATGATCGGCATCAGCAACGTGACGGCGGATCAACTCACGCTGCTCTGTGCGCGGGCGGCGCACAAGCCGATGGTCGTACAAAATCGTTGTTACGCGGCGTTGGGTTGGGATCGGGACGTGCGGGCGATCTGCCGGACTCATGGCATCGTCTACCAGGGGTTCTCGTTGTTGACTGCCAATCGGGAGCTGTTCGCCGATCCCGAGGTACGGGCCATGGCTGCCAAGTACGGCATGGGGCTGGCGCAACTGGTGTTTCGATTCGCGATGCAGATCGGCATGTTGCCGCTGACCGGCACGACCAATCTCCAACACATCCAGGAAGATCTGCGCTCCGACCGATTCACGATCGCTCCCGACGATCTCCAGCGACTGGAAATCATCGGGATGTAACCGGTTGTCTGTAGCGGCGGCGATCGGCCCGGCTCGCGCGATCGCCTCAGAAACGTTGTTGTGCAACGATGGAAAGCCTGCATCAACTCGAAATCATCATCATGTTGCTCGCGGTGGTGCTCGCGTTGACGACCATCGCGCAGAGAGTCCATATCCCGTATCCGATCTTTCTGGTGTTGGGTGGTCTGGCGCTGGGTCTGGTGCCAGGTTTGCCCGCAGTGACACTCCATCCGGACCTCGTGTTCCTGGTCTTCCTGCCGCCGATCTTGTGGGCTGCCGCTTATTTCACGTCTTGGCGCGAGTTTCGACAGAATCTCCGGCCGATTTCTCTTTTGGCGGTGGGGTTGGTCCTGGCGACCTCCGCCGGGGTGGCCTGTGTGGCCCATGCGCTCTTGCCCGGTATCGGGTGGGCGGAGGCCATCGCGCTGGGCGCGATCGTCTCGCCGCCTGACGCCGTGTCTGCGACGGCCATCGGGAAGCGGCTGAGGATCCCGCGCCGGATCGTCACCATTCTGGAGGGCGAAAGCCTGGTCAACGATGCCACGGCGCTGGTGCTGTATCGGGCGGCCGTGGGCGCCGCAATGAGCGGTTCGTTTGCACTCGGCCATACGCTGTTCGAGTTCGTCTTCGCCGCGTTGGCTGGGGTCGTGATCGGCATCGGCGTGGCCCGGCTCACGCGCTGGGCGCTCTGCGTGACGGAAGACGGGTTTACGCAGATCGGCGTGACGCTGCTGGCGCCCTATATCGCCTGGGTCTGCGGGGAGTCGGTACATGCCTCTGCGGTGCTGGCTTGTGTGTCGGGTGGCCTGTACCTTCGTCAGTCGTTCAGCGGCGCCGTGGCGCCTGCTACCAGATTGCAGGCACGCGCGGTGTGGGATCTTCTGATCTTTATCTTGAACGGAGTGATTTTTATTCTGATCGGCCTGCAGTTGGGCACGCTGCGCGAGTCGGTCCCGCCGAGCCAGTTCGGTCCGGTGCTCATCGCCGGAGCCTGGGTGAGCGCGACCGCCATTCTGGTGCGACTCCTGTGGGTGCCGTTGGCCGCCCTCATCCCGCGATGGGTGAGCGCGAAATTGCGTCAACGCGATCCGATGCCTCCATGGTCGGCTCTGTTCCTCATTTCCTGGACCGGCATGCGCGGGATCGTGACCCTGGCTGCTGCGTTGGCGCTTCCGGTGGTAACCAGCACCGGTAGGCCATTTCCCTTTCGCTCTGAGATTATTCTGATCAGCTTCACCGTGATTCTCGCGACCCTGGTCCTGCAGGGCCTCTCATTGCCGCCGATCATCCGGCAAATGCACCTCAAAGAAGACGATGGACTGGAACAGGAAGAAACGCTGGCGCGAGAACATGCGGCGACGGCGGCCTTGAATCGGCTGGATCAAGTACTGGTGGAGAATTGGGTGGGGAGCGAGCAGGTGGAGCGGGTGCGAGTGGGGTATCTTCAACGGCTGGAACGTTTCAGCAGGGTCAGTGTGGGGGAGGAGACCACTTCGGGCTCGACTACCGAAACCGTCCAGCGCCTGCAGTATGAAACCTTAACAGCTGAGCGCACGGCTCTGATCGATCTTCGGGATAACGGCACGATCAGCGACGAAGTCCTTCATCGCTTAGAACAGGAACTCGATGTTGCAGCGCTCCACCTGGGCATCGGTGAGCGTCGCCTCGGCAGAAGCCGCGTGTGAGCGAGTGCGAAGTCATCCGGCCTTCCTCCGGTCTTATTTGCTGCCGGTCAGATCACCCTACTGACAGCGGCAGACCTCGTCTTGACGCGCGGGCCTGCTGCGGGTAGGTTCGCGCCATGTCGATTCGAATCACTCAGGCGCAACCCTCCGATGCGCCGCTCATTACCGATTTGGTCGGTGAGTTGTTGCAGGAGATCATGACGGCCATCGGCGCGCCGGCGTTCGGATTCTCCCAGGTCGAGACCGAAGGTCGGGCGCGGCGCTGGCTGGCAGACGGGACCTATACGGTGTTGCTGGCACATGATGGCGAAGCGGCTGCCGGTTTTCTGGCCTTGTCGGAAAGCCGTGCCCTCTATGCAGAGGGCACATTCGGGACCATTCCGGAATTGTATGTGCGTCCGGCATTTCGGTCTCGCAAGGTGGGCACGTTGCTCATGGCAGAGGCGAAGCAGGTTGTCCGGTCGAAAGGATGGACCAGGCTGGAGGTCACGACGCCTCCGTTACCGCAGTTTGACCGGACAAGGACATTTTACGAACGGCAGGGATTCAACATTTCCGGCGGACGAAAAATGAAACTGTCCCTGTGATCAGGCCCGTTGTTCAAGAAGAACGAACCGGTTGTGGCATTGCGGCAACGGCCGCGCTGGCGGGTGTGTCCTATGCCCGGGCGAAGGCCGTGGCGGCGTCCTTGGGCATCTCGGCTCAAGACCGGAAGCTCTGGTCCGAAACGGAGTACGTGCGGCGTGTGCTGACGCAATTCGGCCTCCGTATCGCACGGGTGAGCAAGCCGTTTCGCTCATGGGACGGCCTGCCGGAGTGCGCGTTGTTGGCCATCAAGTGGCATCTGGAGCAGGGACGACCGTTCTGGCACTGGGTCGTGTTCGTGCGAGAGAACAAGCGGTCGTACGTGGTAGATTCCAACCCGACATTGAAGGCTCCCCTTCGGACCGACTTCGGGCGGATGAGGCCGGTGTGGTTTCTGTCTGTGACGATGAAGAGGTAACGGGTGAAGATCGCGATTATCGGTGGAGGACCGGCCGGGCTCATGGCGGCGGAGGCGGCGCTGGCCGGCGGTGCCCGCGTCACGCTGTACGATGCCATGGCGTCGGTCGGCCGTAAATTTCTGTTGGCCGGAAAGGGCGGGCTGAACCTGACCCATTCCGATCCGCCGGACGTGTTTCTCACGCGGTATGGCGAGCGTATGGCCAAGGTCGCGCCTTGGCTCAGCGCATTCGGTCCGGATGCGCTCCGCGCATGGGCCAAAGAATTGGGTGTCGAGACGTTTGTGGGCTCCTCCGGGCGGATTTTTCCTGCCGATATGAAGGCCGCGCCGTTGCTGCGAGCCTGGCTTCGGCGGTTGCGTCAGGCCGGGCTCACCGTGCAGGTTCGGCATCGCTGGTGCGGGTGGGACGGATCGGGTGCCCCCCGCTTTGAGACGCCACAGGGACCAAAGATCGTGGAGGCGGATGCGGTCATTCTGGCGTTGGGCGGCGGCAGTTGGCCCAAGCTTGGCTCGGATGGTGCCTGGGTGCCCTTGCTGGCCGGTCGCGCCGTGCCGATCGCGCCGTTAGAACCGGCCAACTGCGGGTTCGACGTGGGATGGACGGAGCATTTCCGGAGCAAATTCGCCGGGTATCCGGTCAAGACCGTGGGTGTGGTCGCCAAGTCGCCCACCGGGGCGGTGATGCGTCGGATGGGGGAGTTCGTGATCACGGAAACCGGCGTCGAGGGCGGCATCATTTACGCGGTTGCGCCCTACCTTCGCGATGAGATTCGGGCTACCGGCCGTGGCACGCTCCGGCTGGACCTTGCGCCCGATCGGGAACTGCCTCGCCTGATCAAGGATCTCTCACAGCCGCGCGGGAAACGGACCATGGCGACGCACTTGCAACGGCGGGCACACATTGAAGGGGTGAAATCCGGTCTGTTGCGAGAGCTCGTGTCGAAAGAAGATTTCGCCGACCCGACGCGCCTGGCCGCGGCGATCAAATCGTTACCGCTCACGCTCGCGGCTCCGCGTCCCTTGGAGGAGGCGATCAGCACCGCCGGCGGGGTCGAGTTTAAGGCTCTGGATAAGCGACTGATGGTACGAGCGATCCCCGGGCTGTTTTGCGCGGGGGAAATGTTGGATTGGGAAGCGCCGACGGGCGGGTATCTACTCACGGCCTGTTTTGCCAGCGGGCGGACCGCCGGTGCCGGCGCGGTCGCCTGGCTCAAGGAGCGCGCAGGGCGTGCTAAGGCATAACTCGACAAGCGACGGCCTGGTGGTCCTGGTTGTCCCTGGCATCGGCAATTCGGGACCCGGCCATTGGCAGAGCTTGTGGGAGCAACGGCATCCAGGTTGGCAGCGCGTGCAACAGCGTGACTGGGATCGTCCGGTCTGTGAAGAATGGCTGCGTGGGCTCGATGCTGCCCTAGCTCGTCTTTCTGCTCCGCCTGTGCTGATCGCGCATAGCATGGGTTGTCTGTTGGTCGCGCACTGGGCGAAACGTTCCTCGTTGCCTGTTCGCGCGGCGTTTCTGGTCGCAGTCCCGGATCCTGCCGGCCCCATGTTTCCGCCTGCGGCACAAGGTTTTCAGCCGGTCCCTTCGGAGAAACTTCGGTTTCCCAGTCTGATGGTGGCCAGCAGCAACGATCCGTTCGGGTCCGTCGCCTATGCGCGGCGCTGCGCTGCTGATTGGGGCAGTGCTTTTGTGCAGGTTGGCGCAGTCGGACATATTAATGCGGACAGTGATATCGGTGATTGGCCGGTTGGACTCGACCTGTTGGAAAGGCTGCTGAAGACATCGTGAGAACCGCTGAGGAGCAGATGTATGGACAGAAGCGTCTCGTCGTGTGTTCTTACAGGAGGATGCGTTGGTATTCTGCCTTGGCGAGTGTGCCTGCCTTCAGGCTCCAGTCGATGAGGAAAATGGCGGACTGTTCCGAGGACATCGAGAGGAGCCGCCGCCCGTCCTGAGCCACCACACTGTCGGCCTTCCTGAAATCGAGTGTGCGATCCGATCCGGTTCGGTTACACACGAAGAGAGGCAGCCCGGTGTCTTTCGTGCACCGTTCCCACTCGCCGTTCGGGCCGTGCAGTCCAGGAGCCCAGGCCGCGGACGAGACCAGCACCTGCGCGCCCTTCGCCTTCAAGCTGTTGGCAATGCCTGGTGAGTATGCATCGGCGCAGATGAGCATCCCGACGTTCCCGAGCGGCGCCATGGGAAAGACCGTCGTCTCCGTGCCGGGAGTCGACCAGGCTTCAGATCCGACGCGCAATGCATTGATCTTGCGATGCGATCCTGCCAGGCGTCCGTCCGGGGTGATGGCGAACACGCTGTTGTAGAGTCGACCGGATTGCGGGTCCCGTTCGGGATGCGACAGGAAAATGGAGACGCGCTTCCGGACGGCGAACAGGCGGACCTTCTCCATCCAGGGATCCGGCTGCGGGGCGATCCAGTCCGTGCCGAGTGTATCGGCGAAGGTGTAGCCGCTGACCGCGAGTTCCGGCGTGATGATCCAGGCGGCTCCGAGGCACGCGGCTTTCGTGATCGCGTGAGCGATCAGGTGACGATTCTTCGCCAGGGCGCCGGGTAGCGGGGCCAGATGTAACAGTGCGATGCGTAGGGTCGAACCGGCCATAGGTCAGGATTGTGAGATGAAGGTCGGAAACGTGTCGCAGGACTGTATCATATGCCGCTCCGTCGATCGACCCGCAGGACTCTCATGGCCCGGCTCGTCCGTATCGAGCGTGGTTGCCTCACACGATTGCTCCGTGCGGCGGTCCTCGGTCTGCCAAGAAGATGAGGCGAATGAATGATTCCTCCAACGGTTGATCTCTGTATCGTAGGCGCCGGAGCGGCCGGGCTGGCGGCCGGCATCTTTGCCGCCGAGCGGAACCCGCATCTGACGATCGAATTGCTGGACGGGGCGAAGTCCATCGGCGCCAAGATCCTGGTTTCCGGCGGCGGCCGCTGCAATGTCACCCATGATGTGGTGACGCCGGATGATTTTTTCGGCACCCGCCACCTGGTTCGCAACGTGCTCGCGGCCTTCCCCGTCCAGGACACGATCCAGTGGTTTGCTTCGCTCGGCGTGGACCTCAAGTGCGAAGAGACCGGCAAACTGTTTCCGGTGACCGACAAGGCGCGGACCGTGTTGGAGGCGCTCCTCACTCGCAGCCGGGCGCTCGGGGTGGTCCTTCGTCCCGGTCATCGAGTCACCGATATTGTTCGCCTTGACGGCACAGGAGACGCGGGCAAGCCGGAGCCTGCCCGGTTCGTGATTCGGCACCAAGAAGGTGAGACCGTTGCGCGGCGCGTCATCCTGGCCACAGGCGGGCAGTCGTTGCCACGTACGGGGAGCGACGGATCGGGCTACGGACTCGCGCGACGCCTGGGCCACCGGGTGACGCCGACGGTTCCGGCACTGGTGGCTCTGGTTCTCGACGACTGCTGTTTTCACAAAGAACTGTCGGGGCTTTCGCAGGATGTCGAGATCCAGACGGTAGTGCAGGGGCGGCCGGTCGATCGGCGGACGGGCAGTCTCCTGTGGACACATTTCGGGATCAGCGGCCCGGTGGTGATGGATGCGAGTCGCTTCTGGTGTTTGGCCCGGGAACGGGATGAGGCGGTCGAACTCTACGGAAACTTTTTGCCCGGGCGTACGACGGAACAGGCGCGTGAATGGTTTCTGGCACAGGCTGCTAAGTATCCTCGACGATCGCTGCTAAAGCTGTTGATGGAGGTCTTGCCAGAGCGATGCGCCGAGGCCCTCTGTCGTCATGTGGAGGGCGACCTGCAGCAGGCAAGCGCCCAGGTGTCACGCAACATTCGTGATCGTCTCCTGTCGGCTCTCACCCGGTTCCGGTTTCCTGTCGTGCGCGATCGAGGGTGGAATTTCGCCGAAGTGACGGCTGGGGGGATTCCGCTCGAAGAGATCAACTTCCGCACGATGGAGTCAAAGGTGGTCCCCGGCCTGTATTTGGTCGGGGAGGTGCTCGATTGCGACGGGCGGATCGGCGGGTTCAATTTTCAGTGGGCCTGGGCGACCGGACGGTTGGCCGGTCGAGCGGCAGCCGTGAAGCCTAGCCCGCATTATTCGTGAGCACTTCTGCTGCAATCGCCGATTCACTGCTGCGACGAGCCTTCGGCCGGCGGGCTCGCCCCTCGGACCCTCGACGTACTGCACGAGTACGCCTTGGGTCCTCCCGGCTCCGCGCGCCGGTCTCGCAACGTGACTCGGCGATTTCGCGACGAACCGTCATGAATAATGCGGGCTAGTGCCGGAAGCAGCGAACAGGGTGAGCGGGCAGCGGGCAATTAGGGGCCGCTGCGACGTACTTGCTTCGGCCCTCACTTGAATTCGTAGCCCACGCCAAAAATGAGGGATTCGTCGATTTTCTCCCGTCCCGGCGCGGGTTGCGTATTCAATCGAAGGTCGTATTCCACATTGAAGAAGAGATTCTTGTAGACGGTAATCCGGACTCCCTGGTCCGCATTGATACGGAAGGCATTGCCGGCATTGACATCGTAGAAGCCTTCATGGCGGTGGAAGACCTTGACGCGGTCCGGCCATACGGCATGTTCCCAGCGCAGACTCCATCGGCCTGATGGAGTTTGCGTGTTCGGACTGTTGGTGAAGTGCTCGCTCACATGGGCAAGGCCCAGGGAGAGCGAGAGGGTGGTTCGGGCACTCTCGTAAAACTGATATCCCAAGCCGCTACCGATTGTGGATCGGAGCTGGAGGTTCTGCAGGGTGTCCTTTTCAAGCATGCCGAAGGATTCGATGAAGATCTGCTTGCTCAGGAAGTAGTTGTGTTTGACACTGGCCAGTGAGTTTCTGGCCGTCACGAGGTCGCCGGCCTGCCCGTAGTTGTATTTCCCTTCGAGTAACAGTCGTTGACGGTACGCTTGAATCGTCAAGCGGGCGGCGCTGTTGAAGGCTTTCGTGCTGCTGTTGCCCGAGGTGCTGTTGCCGCCGACCGTGACCGTTCCTGTCAGCCGGAGCGGCTCGAGATTGATGGCGGTGACGTCGGCCAAGGGCACGGGACTCTCGGGCCCCAGTTCGCTGGTCTCACGCAGGGCCTGTGCGCCGTACAGAAAATCGCGAAGTACATCGTGCGATTCGCCCGGCACCAGAATCTTCAGTGGGCCGTCGGACTTCAGGCTCTCGACTTTGCCCCAATCGATTTTCACCTCACCCCCGTAGTCGGTCTGCAGGGTGAGGACGCGCTCCTCCATTTTGACAATCGTGCCGGTCAGGCGATCTCCGTTCAACAGGTGCACCTCGTCGGCCCAGGCGGGCATCGCGAGGCACAAGCTGATAAGGAGCGGTGTCCACTGCCAGAGCAGGGAGCGACTGATGACATTGCGGCGCATGGGTGTGAATCAGGGGCGGACGGGTACGTCACTCGTGGCGAGAGTCGGGCGGCCCGCGTTCTGTCGATGGTCCAACCCTACTGGAGCGCCATCGAAGTTTCAAGAGAGCGGGAACAAAAAACTGTGCACGGGTGATCTGTCGACTGAGGCCTATTTGGCGATGGTGATGCTCGGCACGCCGGTTCGCGGCACGTCGGTGACGGTCATCTGAAACAGTTGGGAGAGCAATTTGAACGCTTCGCGGTTCCAGCGCGCCTGGGGTCCCGTGGCATTGATCGCATAATAGCGGCCATGGGATTTCACGGCCAGGGCCGGTTCGTCCAGCGTGTGATCGAGGATGAGCAGGTCCATCGTGTACACGGGATTTTCGGCCACGGGGGGCGTACGCGGATCCTTTTCCACGGCATACTCGCGGTCTTCATCCACGGCGTGCCCCAAAAAATTCAACATCGCGTTAAAGCTGCGCAGTCTGAAATCGCCCTGCAACGGCCACTCTCCTCCGACATGCCCTGCTCGAATGTCGAAGGAGACATCGTTGACGGGGCGCTGGTCTGCGGTTTCGTGCAATCGGACCCGTTCTGCGGGCGGTAGCGTGGCGGGATCATAATTCGTAATGAGAATGCGTCCGGAGACCGGCTTGCGCAGGGTGTAGGTGCGTGTCTCGCTCTGGTACGTGATGAGGTATTGCTGCTCCAGCGTAGCAAAGCCTTCGGCGGTCACGGACTCGGCCGGGATGGTCCAGGTGCGCTCGAACGTCAAGGCTTCCGCATAGAGGTGATTGGCATCTTGAATGGCCGACAAGTGCAGGACGACTTTGCGGAACATGTCATAGCCGTCTTTGTCGGAGGGACTATTGCGGTAGGCGACTTCTTCGCCTTTGTGTTTCAGACGAAGTTCTTTGGCCATGAGCCGCAGGAGGAGATCGATGTCGACACCTTGCCGGAGCAGCAGGGTGAGTTTGCTTTCCTGGAACGGCGCCAGGATTCGCTTGGTGAACTCCTCTCCTTCGATCGGCGTAATGCTGATGGTGGGATTTTCGGCGATTGATCCTCCGAATAAGGGAACCAATGTACGGCCGTGTTCTCCGGTGAGGGCCGGTGTGGCGCCCGCGTTGATACGGAAATCGAAGGTGGCTGCCACGTTGGCGACGCCGGTGAAGTGAATCGGCTCATGATGGTGCGCCCGCGCGATATTGATGAGAAGCTGTTTGGAAATAGCGTCGGTGATGGCTTCGTCGTAGGCGAGAACGGCTCGATTGAGCGTCGGGGGAGACAGGCAGCCTGCGAGGCTGAGAACGGCCAAGAGGCCGGCCAGGCCGCGGAGCCATCCGGCGTGAATCGTGCCGCGCACGGGATCGAATCGGCATTGATGGTTCATCAGCAGGGGTTCTACCATATCTCTTCAATGGGGCCTGAGCCCCTTCGCTTAGTGGCCGGTGATCGGAAGGAAGGAGATGGCAATCGAAATCGCGATGAGCACGATGATGATCCATTCGAGCACTTCCATCCGTTGAGTCGTGGCGCGGTCGGTCATTTTTCCGTAAATGCTTTCCAGGGTCTGTAGTTTTCTGATGATGCTGGCGTCCCAGGCTTCCAAGTGAAAGCGTTGGGAGGCCAATCGATAGACGCGGGCCAGGTATTGATCGCCGAGTAGCTTCAAGGTATTGGCCACCCGCTCGAAGAGCACAGCGCTGTCGACTTGCAATTGCCCGATGTGCGTCAATGCGACTTCGTGCGAGCCGGGCAGCCATGATGTCAGGCCGGTCTTTCGCGTGAGCGCGTCATATCCCTGGTCGAGCGCCGTATCCAGTTGCTCATCCAGGGCGCGCATTTCAAGCAGCTCGACGTTCACAAACTCCAGCACGGCCCGCACGTCATCCATGTCCTGTCCGAAGACGAGGGCGGCATTCCAGTCGATCAGGGCGGTGTCATCACGGCTGAATGAAATCCGGCAGGACGTTGCTTCATGGATTTCCTGGTCGGAGAGTCGCGTGCGTTCGCTACGAAGCACATGGGCAAACAACGGATCGTAGGGCGCGCCGAAGGTTTGGATGGCCGAGGGTGTGCAGCGTTCAATGGAAAAAATCAGGTAGTCCTCGACCTCCTTCGACGTGGACGGCCGCTCGATGGCCGGATAGATGTCGCGCACCAGTTGATCCAGGCGGTGGCGCGATTCCGCCAGCAGCGTCTCATTTTCATAGAGCGATTCGCTCAAGCTCAGTAGGCCTTCAAAGGGACCGTTGAGCGGAATGCGGTAGATGACGGTGACCGCGCCGAAGTCGTACAGCATGACTTCCACGGCTTCGCTGGATCGATAGTCGCCGAAAGCCAGAGAGACGGTTTCCTGTGTCAGCCGAAGCGGAGCCGGACGGTATTCAAAATAGTGCGGGGCTCGCGCTTTGTGGCGGATGCGCCCGCGTTCTTTGATTGCGGTGACGTGCCGTTCCGCCTCATCGAGATTGATCGCCAATCCAATGTCATAGGCGAACAGGGCATAACAGGTCCCCTGTTCGATCGAGAGCGGAGGAGCATCGAGGGGTGCCATGGGGGTTCTCCCGGAGGATTTCTATGATGATGGGCGATGTGTGCGCAGACTGCAAGCGGACTGCGAGGCCGGCCATGCGGAGGCTGTCAGGAGCCAGGCTGGAGGTATCAGTCGGACCATCGTACGGGCACAGGATTACAACGAGGTCAGGAGATGGTTAAGTTCTTATGAACCATGCGCAGGCCGGTTGTGTCGATCAGCCGTAACCAGGTATGGGTGGAAACACATGGCCACGATCAAAGCAGTCATGTTCGATTTCGACGGGGTGTTGTTCGACACCGAGCCGCTGCATCTCGAGATGTTTCGACAGGTGCTTCGAATGGAAGGTGTGACGCTTGCTCCGGACAGATACCATGCACGCTATGTCGGGCTGACTGATCAGGCCTGCTTCCGCGCGGTCTTGACCGACTCCGGTTGGTCTGCGGTGTCGGCCGACACTCTCGATCGACTCGTGCAATGCAAAACCGATCTCATGCAGGACGCGCTACGCAAGGCCTTGCCCGTTCTGTCCGGCGTCAGGGAATGTGTCGCAACCGTGACGGAGACCTGCCGTACAGCCATTGCGTCTGGTGCGTTGCGCCATGAGATTGCCTTGTGTTTGGAGCTGGCGGGGATGACGTCGATGTTCGAACATATCTCGGCGGCGCAGGATGTTCGTCAGGGCAAACCTGATCCGGCCCTGTATCTGCATGCGCTCGACGCGCTGAATCGGCGGTCGCCGCTAAGAGCCCACGAATGCCTGGTGTTTGAAGATACGCCACACGGGATCGAGGCGGCCCGCAAGGCAGGGATGCGCTGCGTCGGGGTGGCGACGACGTTACCCGGGAGTCGTCTGGTGCAGGCCGATCTTGTCGTCCCGTCGCTTCATGCATTGTCCCTGAGCCAGGTGCTCGCTCAGCTCTCGCTCTGAATCTAACCCGGACTATTCATGAATGCCTGCTGCGTCGTCCGATCCTCTCGCTCGGCGGGGCTGTTCTCGTTCGCCCTCCTCGACGGACTGCCAGTACGCCTGCGTCGGCCTTACTTGCGAGAAGCCCCGGCGGGCTTCGGTCTCGAACGCCTCGCGACGGCATTCATGAATAGTCCGGGCTAACGAATCTCCTCACGGCCGCTGCATTGTTACACAACATTTCTATGGGGATGAGGCGCTCGTAACAGACCGGCGGTAGGCTCGATCCGTCTCCGCCGTAGATTTCTCCAGGCGATCATCGGGAGGTGTAGCATGAGCCGAACGACGACGATCTCCTCGAATTCCCCTCTGCGCCCCGCCGAGCCCCGGCATGTGCTCGAAACAGAGGCGGCGCAATTCCTTGCCGGTCTCCCCGTTCTGCCGTTCTCCCACGATGACATCACGGCTGGTTCCGAGAGTGAGTTGCAGGCGGCGGTGTGCGGCATCTCCGAAGATGTCGATCTGGCGCGCACGATTCAGAGTTCCAATTATCTGCACAATATCCGTGAACGGACGGCGGCCGGCGAGAGTCCGAGGATCGTCATCAGGCAGTTGCAGGAATTCCTCGCCTCGCCGGACGCAACCGTCTGGGAAAATTCGTGGGTGCGGTTTCCCAGGCGGCTCCTGAATCGAACCGCCGATCAACTCTTCGAGAGCGATCTCGCAGCCGACAAGCGCCATGTCAAGGGGCCGCTTCGGGCCGATGCCCATCGGTATCTGCTGATGGAGCAGGGCGAGGAGTGGGTCCGCCTTCCGATCAGTTACCTGTTGAAGCTCACCCTGGCCCAGGTGATCGAAGAAATCGAGCGGGACGCGCCGCTGCTCGCGAGTGAGGGCCGACGGCTGCTGAATCACTTCCTGAACGATAACAGTTCGCCGGAAACCTTCTCCTTCTACGTGTCTCCGATGGATCGGGCGCAGGGGATGGGAACCGGCATCGCGCGGGAAACGGTGGTCCGGTTTCTGCTCACGCATCTGCTGGCGTTGTATGCCAATCGGCAATTCGGTTTGCAGGAGAGCGGACAACAGGTGTTGGTCTATGCGTCACCCCATCCGCCGTTGCGGCAGCGCCGCCTCAACGGATTGGTGTCCGATGCCTTCTACCGCGAATTGTTCATGAACCCTTGCTTGTCGGGGTGGGAGCGAGGCGAGGAGAAGTCTCAGTACATGGGGCTCTGCCATGAGGTGCTGTCGCGCAGTCAACTGAACGCGGTGGTCCGGTTGAAGGACGCGGGCATTATCACGAGGAACCTCGTCGTGTTGCCGTCCACCTCGAATATCAGCCTGGCCAACAACGGGACTCATCTCAGCTTGGGGAGTCGCATTCTGACGCAGGCGCTGCAATCCGGCGGGAAGGCGTTTTCGGCGGCGCATGAAAAGGTCGTGGGCGACCTCGTGATCAAGATCGTGGAGCATTTTCTGCCGCTGTTTGCCGGCACCTATAGCGCGGCGCCCTACCGCATGAACTTTCGTGATTTCCATCCGGAAACGGCCTTGGGATTCCTGCCGCACGAATTGGACTTTACCCATTTGCGCATGTTGTGGCGCCGTTGGAAAAAGAAGGCCGGTCTTTCGGCGTTCGGGCGCTCCATCACGCCGGTCGGTCCCTTGTGGGTGGATCGTGCCCTCAGCGCGCTCTTTCATTTGCGCGGAGATTTTCTGCCCGATTTCAGGTTGATCGACTACCTCGTGTCTCTGTTGTCGACCGATCAGAGTCCGGCTCTCAACGGGATCCAGGGGAATGATCTCCGGCTCAAACGCGATCTGGGGCAACTCGGGGTCTTTGACGAACGCATGTCGCTCTACCTGTTCTATAAATTGCGCACGGAATCCGTGATGGGATTCTCCGGTTTCGAGGGGCGGCAGCACAGTCTGTTCTGGAATCATCTGGAGGATTTCGCCGATGCGGCAAGCCTGCAGGCGCTGGTGACGGCGCTGGCCTTTCGCTACATCGCCGCCGGCGCGGTGACGCACGACGATATTCCAGACGATCCGTTCACCGAAAGCGAACGACGGCAATGCATCTTCGCTTCGGCCATCGGCGTCGGGACGGTGAATGTGCGCGAAGGCGGACCGAACCGGTTCCTCGCGCGCATCCTGAGCAGGACGCAGAAGACCAGAGTCAGCCGTCGGTATGCAGGGCATCTGCGGGTCCGCGTCGACGACTATCGCCTGGCGCTTCTGGCGACGCTTGAAGAAGATGGGGCCGGATTGATCGAAGAATTTCAGCTGTCGGAACATCTGGGCCGCTTACGTGAGCGGCTGCTCGCGCCCGAGAGCCATAGCACCGCCGGAAAGTTGACCCGGGGTATTTTGGATTCTATCGGTGCGGAAAATCCCATGCAGTTGTCCGGTGAGGAGTTCGCGCAGGCAGCGGAGGGTTATTACCGCCGTCAGTTACGCACCCAGTATGTTCGAGAGGCGCTTGGCTGTGTTCGGGAGGATTTGCGGGCGATCGACGAGGGCCGGTCCGAGACAGACCGGCGATATCGGGGCACTGTGACGGCGGTGATCGGTACCCGGTCAGCTGCGGATGTCCTCGCGGAAGCCGAACAGGAATTGTTGTCTGAGACGGCGGACATCCCCGCCCTGCGCCGCTGTCTGGCCCTCTGTCTCCTCACGATTACCCGGGCCGGAGCGGCATCCCTCAGCCGGGATGGCCGGTCGCTGGCCTCATGATTGCGCCGCATCAATACATCGAGCGTGAGACCAGCCTGATCAAGACCGAGCGGTTCTGCGGCGATCGGTGGCTCAATTGGGCGTATCGCGCACTCTGGGAGGATGCGGGCTGGTTGATGAAGGCCTTAACCTCTCAACGTACGACACAGGTGCTGGGGTTCTTTAACTATGACCGGCCGTTTACCGCCACCCGGACGGCGGTATCCAAGTGCGCCCGGGCCATGGAGATCGATCTCTCGGAATGCCTCGAGTCTCGCGATCGCCTGAATACTCTGCGACGTCTCTTTCAGCGGCGATTGCGCTACTGGCAGGTACGGCCGATGGAGGAGGATCCGCGAGCCATCGTGTCTCCGGCCGATGCCCGATTGCTGCTCGGTTCGTTTACCGAGGATTCTGCGCTCTTTCTCAAAGGGAAATTTTTCGACTATGACGAACTGCTCGGCATCGACCGGTCCCGATGGCTGCGCCTGTTTCGGCAGGGGGATTGGGCGATCTTCCGGCTGACCCCGGATAAGTATCATTACAACCACAGCCCGGTGTCGGGGCGGGTGCTGGACTGCTATGAAATTTCAGGCCGCTACCATTCCTGCAATCCTGGCCCGGTGGTGGTGGCGGCCACACCGTACTCGAAGAACAAACGGGTGGTGACGATCATCGACACGGAGGTGCCGGGCGGGTCGCGCGTGGGGGTGGTGGCTATGATCGAAATCGTGGCGTTGATGATCGGCCACATCGATCAATGCTACTCCGCTGTCGCCTATGACGATCCCAGGCCCATCCAGATCGGGATGATGATAGAAAGAGGGCGTCCGAAGAGCCTCTATCGTCCGGGAAGCTCAACCGACGTGCTGTTATTTGAGCCGGGCCGGGTGGCCTTCTGTGAAGACCTTGTCCGGAATCGGTTTCGTTCCGGGGTGCAGAGCCGGTTTTCTCAAGGATTTGGCCGGGCGCTCGTCGAGACGGATGTGCGGGTGCGCTCCACGATCGGTTGGAGGCGCGAAGGATCACCTGATGGCCGTTCATGATGTTGCTGCCGCCCTGCTGATCCTGCTGTATGCAGCACTGTTCCGGTGGGCCTTTCGTGTCTTGCCGCGCGAAGGGTGGCAGGTGCTTGCGACGGTGCCGCAGGCGCGACGTCCGGACGGCCGTTGGATGGGCCTCAATCTGACCTATTACGGAGCGTTCACGGCGAGTGCGGTCGTGGTGGCCGTGGCGCTGGCCATCGTGCTCCTGGGAAGTGTGGCGGTGCCGTTCGACGCCATTCTGTGGCTGTCCGTGATGCTGCTGGGCGCCTGTGTGCCGTCGGCCAAAATTCTGGCCCGGCTGATCGAGGGCAAGACCAATACCTTCACAATCGGCGGCGCGTCCATGTTCGGCTTGTTTCTTGCGCCGTGGATTGTGGCGGCGCTGAATGCCGGATTCACCGCGAGGGAGGACGACGTATTGCCGGTGACCGCCGTGCTGGCGACGGTCGCGATTGCGTATGCGTTCGGGGAAGGGACGGGGCGTCTGGCTTGCCTGAGCTTCGGCTGTTGTTATGGCGCTCCGCTGAACCGGAGTCATCCGTGGATTGCCGGATTGTTTATGCATCACCACACGGCGTTTGCGGGTGAGACCAGGAAGGCCGCGTATGAAAGCGGCTTGGAATCGGTGCCGCTGGTTCCCATTCAAGCGATGACGGCGGTGGTTTCGGTCGCTGCAGGTATGGTCGGTCTCTGGTTGTTCTTTCATGGCCGGATGGCGGCGGCATTCTTGTTCACCGTCGTGGTCACGCAGATGTGGCGGGTCGGATCGGAATGTTTGCGCGCCGATTATCGTGGCGGCAGGAAGGTGTCGTGGTACCAGGTCCTGTCGCTCGGCGGTATAGTCTACGCTGCGTTCCTGGCCTTCTGGCTGGCGGACGTGCCGTCCGTGCCACCGGATGCGCTGCGGGGGATCCGACTCCTGTGGCAACCGGGCGTGATTCTGTGCCTGCAAGGTCTGTGGCTCGGTATGTTTTTTTTTACCGGCCGAAGTCGGGTCACGACGGCAACATTGTCGATGCATGTCGTGAAGGATCGGATTTGATTGCCCGGCGCCGTTCCATCTCTCGCCTGGTTGCCGTCCTCAGTCTCGCCTGCCTGCCGTTGATGGCTCCCGCGCGAGCGGAGCACGAATCCCTGCCGCCGGACTATCCCGACTCGCTGGAGCGTGAGCTGGCCGCCCTGCAAGCGAAGATCGCCACACAGGGTGTCAGGTTCGACCGGCTGATCTCCGGGGCCGAGCTCTACCTGGACATTGCCGATGACCTGTTCGAGGACGACGCGCAGAAGCGTCTGGCCTATGAGGCGGCAGCGGAGATGGCGAAGCGCGCCGTACAGATGGAGGAACGGAACGCCCAGGCCCATTTTCTGTACGCGGCGGCTCGCGGGAGCGCGGAGCGATTGAAGGGCATTGCCAATGCCGGGCTGGTGTTGGGGGAAATCAAGGAGCATGTCCGTCGGGCGATCGAGCTCGATCCGGGGCATGCGCAGGCGCTGCAAATGATGGGAGGCCTCTATGCGGAGTTGCCCTGGCTGTTGGGCGGAAGCGAGCAAGAGGCCGAATCGTATCTGCGGCGCGCGATTGCGGCGGACGGACGGTATACCAATGCCCATCTCATTCTGGCGCGGCTCCTCATCAAGCAGGGCCGCCGGGCGGAAGCCCGTGTCCATCTGGACGCGGTGCTTCAGGTCGAGCATCCACATTATCCTTATGCCTGGAGGCGCACATTCCGTCCGGAAGCGGAACGATTGCTGAAGGCGCTTTCCCCTTAGGATCATTTCTGAAAATTCCTGCCCGGACTCCAGCGTGACTGGGACAAAGCAAATTTACATTCGCTTAAGAGTCCCCTGAGTGTTCTGTCGCACCTTGCGTTGCATCATCCTTGCTCATGGAGGAGGTCGATATGTCCTGCGCGCGCTGTTCCGGATTGGTTGTGAGCGATCAATACACTGGCCCGGAGGGAGACCTGTTCATTCGGCGCTGTATCAACTGTGGCGCCGTCAGGGAGTCACGAATGGATGTGCAGCGAAAATGGCCGCCGCCGAAACGCAAGGAACCTCGTCTCACGTGCGCGACCCGTCGTCGAAAACATGCTCTCTCATGAAGCAACCTGATTCTAAGCAGAGCAGCCGCATACAGGGAGTGAATCCGCATTATGGTTGGCGCATTTGTCTTAGATGAGGGGCGGGTGATCCAGGCTCGAATCGATGACAGGCAAGACCTGACTCGAAAAGATTTGATTTGGGTCGATTTGGCCTATCCGAGCGAACAGGAGCGCGAGCTGGTGCAATCTGTGTTTCCACTCGAACTTCCCGAAGACGAAGAATTGCAAGATCTGGAAGCCAGCGCGCGGTATTACCAGGATCAACATGGTGTGCACATTCGCTCGACGTTCGTCCAGACGGTCGAAGATATTGCGTCGATCGTCACCATGTCCTTCAGCCTGCATCAAGGGCGATTGTTAACGGTGCACGATGACGATTTGAGCGTATTACGGCTCTTTCGCATGCAAGCGCGGTCAGGGCGGCGGGTGGTCAGCGATGCAGGCGACATCTTGCTCGGATGTTATGAGCTCGGAGTGGAACGGGACGCGGATGTCTTGGAACAGATTTATGGAGCTTTGGATGAAGTCGGGGCCGTGGTGCTGAGTCGGAAGGGGCACATCACTTCTCGTGTCATGCGTGAGAACGTGGAACGTATTGCGGCGCAAGAGGATCTGAACTCCAAAGTGCGATTGGACTTGATTGATAACAGGCGGGCACTCTCCTTTCTATTGCGGAGTCGTGTGCTTTCGCCCGAACAAACACAGAGGGTCAAAGGGGTCCTCCGCGATATCGATTCCTTGACCGGGCATACGGGGTTTATTTTCGACAAGATCAATTTCTTGATGGATGCTCTCCTCGGCATGATTAATCTGGAGCAGAACAAGATTATCAAAATATTCTCCATTGTGGCGGTGGTCTTTCTTCCGCCCACGCTGGTAGCGAGTGTCTATGGAATGAATTTTGAAAATATGCCGGAACTAAAGTGGGGCTGGGGCTATCCGGCTGCCCTGTTCTTTATGATTCTCGCCGGTGCCGCCCCCTATGTGTATTTCCGAAAGAAGGGTTGGTTGGACTAATGCCGGGGGCCGCACTTGGTGCAAGGTCTGGGGAGAGTGTGCGTCGCCAACGCAACCGGTTCAACCGATAGATCGCGTATTGACTGATCGTCAATCGGAGCACCAATGTCGCAAAGGGGGATGAAGATGAAAGTCGATAAGGTAGTCGCGACTCTGCCGACCCGCCCTGCATCGAACTGCTTGCATAGTCGCATGCTCGAAAATATCTGTGATTCTCACGGCAACAAAGCCGATACATTGAGGTGCTGTGAATGTGGCGCCTTTGTGGTCGTTCACACGCAACATTCTAAGGTTTCATGACGTTTGGTTGACAGGGACCTGATTTCTCCTCCAGCGACCTAGCCGGTATTCTATTCCTGGGAAGTGATTTTGCCGCTGCTTGTCTAACGAAGAAGCATTCACGATTGAGAGAACAGCCGTGATAGGGAACGTGTTCGACCTGCACCTGACTGTCGAGCAAGGCATTCCCGTTTCGTCAGAAACAGGGTGACAAGGATGAGTTTACAGGCAGATATTTCTATATGAGGTGCACTCGTGACCAGCAAGCGCCGTCCAGCGACAGACCCGCAGCAGAGCCCGCTCGCCCGGAAGCTTGAGATTCTCTACTCGGAGATCCTAGACCGAGTGGAGTCGGTAGACTCCGACTTCCGGTCATGCGATTCTGACAGTGCGTGCAGCCGTGACAATTTGCTCGCGTACCTCGCGCTACGCGACCACGATTTGCAAGACCTTCAGTTTGAGCTGGCAGATCGCGGCCTGTCTTCTTTGGGACGTCTCGAAGGAAGTGTCATGGCCAGCCTGCAACACGTCATGGGTTATGTAGGGGCCATGCCGGCTGACACAACCCTGTCCCTCCCAGACCTCAAGAAGGCCTCCTCCCTCTTGGCACAGCGCAGCCGAGCGCTTCTCGGTCGCCCCCGTGCCGACCGAAGAACCAGGATTATGGTGACTCTGGATGCGGCCATCATTCACCAGGCAGAATTGCTTGACCAATTGTTGCTCGAAGGGATGGATATCGCCCGAATCAATTGCGCTCACGATACCGAACCTGAATGGGAACAGATCATCAAATCGATCCGGTCTGCTGAGGGGCGGCTGACACAGGGTGGGCGGAGCGTGGGACGACGGTGTCGGATCTTGATGGATTTGGCGGGTCCCAAGGTGCGCACAGGACCCCTGGAGCACGAGACTCGTCCGCTAAAATTCTCGGTTCCAAAGGATGCGGCAGGACGGCCCAGTCGATTGCTTGAGGGCCGCCTCGATGTCAGGGCTCGGTATACGGGGTGGGTCCGACGCCCGGAGGAGAGCCTTCAGTTCGTGATCGCCATACAGGAGCCAGACAATGTAGAAGGATTGCGTCTTGGCGAAACCCTCCAATTTGAAGACGCCAGAAACCGCCCTCGTACCCTCTACGTGCTTGAGCGTATCAGTCCAACGCAAGTCCGGGTCGGCCTTGAGCGGACGGCCTACCTGCAGGAGGGCATCTTGCTGCGAGGCGAACAGGGATTGAACCTCACCGTTGGTCCAGTGACGCCGCAGCCGGTGGATCTCCGCGTACAGGCGAGAGACCGACTGCACTTGTATCGCAACCCCGAAC
This sequence comes from Nitrospiraceae bacterium, assembly GCA_919902505.1. Classification (GTDB taxonomy): domain Bacteria; phylum Nitrospirota; class Nitrospiria; order Nitrospirales; family Nitrospiraceae; genus Nitrospira_A. The sequence goes on along the minus strand of CAKKRE010000006.1, from coordinate 122,403 downwards.
AGCCGGGGTGCCTCGCCCGTGACGGTATGCCGGCCGGCATCAGTTGTACCCTCCCGGAAGCGCTGCCCTCCGTGAAGACCGGAGACCGGGTCTATATTGATGACGGCAAAATCGCAGCGACCGTCGTGGCCATCCACGAGCACTATTTGGATCTAGAAATCACAGCTCCGTGCGCTATTCCAGCGCGTATCAGGTCCGACAAAGGGTTGAACTTCCCGGACTCTTCATTGAATTTGCCGGCGCTCACGGCGCGGGATCGAGGGGACTTATCGTTTGTCGTCAAGCATGCGAATGCGGTCGGCCTCTCGTTCGTCCATCGTCCCGAAGATCTGTACGACCTCCGTGATGCCTTGAAGGAGCTGGAAGTTCCTGACTTGGGAATAGTGCTCAAGGTGGAGACTCAGGGGACGGTCCACCAATTGGCGCAGTTGCTACTTGCGGGGCTTGGGTTGCCCAACTTCGGTGTCATGATCGCGCGCGGCGACTTGGCAGTAGAGGTAGGTTTTGAGCGTCTCGCGCGTGTTCAGGAGGACATCCTCTGCCTTTGCGAGGCGGCGCATATTCCGGTGATATGGGCCACGCAAGTGCTCGAAACCTTGGCCAAGAGCGGCTTACCTGCGCGAGCGGAAATCACGGACGCAGCCATGGGCCACCGGGCAGAATGTGTCATGCTCAACAAGGGAGAGCATGTGCTCGATGCAGTGAAAACTCTCGCTCACCTGCTCAAGGCAGAAGAGCCATACCATCTAAAAAAACGAGAAGTCTTCCGGGAGATCACTCCCCAGTATGGAATATTCACCAACTCAAGGATGCAGTCCTAATGCCCCGAGTGACCGTCGAAGACGTGGCGGCCAGTCCGGATGCGTTATGAGTCCCCACGGTTGAACTTCTGGACAAATCGTCCGATCGCTTGCAGTGCAGGATGAACTGCATCTACTCGTGCGGGATTTCCGCTTCGGACAGTGCCTGCCCAGCCAGGGCGACCAGATTCAGAACGTCCCCCGCTTGGCCCATACTCGATCGGGGCCGCTTATCCAACAGATCTGTTGTGTAAACCACCCCAACATTCTCCGGACTGTCTCGTGACAAAGGAACCTCTGCGACGATAGTATGCCATGTGACGGGTCCAGCAGTGCCACGTCACTTAGGACCCATTCCCATCCGGCTAAGGCGATATTTCAATGCCCCTACCAGACAAACAAACGCTTGAGCGCGAGGTTAAGCTCAGTGTAAAGCGAGACTTTGTCTTGCCTCAAATCCCCGGAGAGCCGTTGCCTCCCCAAGTATTTACCTCCACCTACTTTGATACGGAGAACTATCAACTGGCACAGGCCGGCATTACGCTCCGGTATCGAGCCAAAGCGCGCGAGGGGACGTGGCAACTCAAGCTCCCTCAAGACACGGCCCGATTGGAATTAGAGTTTGCTGGCGACCTGACGCAGCCACCGGATTCCCTCATAAAGCTCCTCTTTGCGCATCTCCGGGGGCAGTCCATAAAGCCGGTTGCCAGGCTGCGCACGCGGCGGACTTGGATTCGCGTAAGTGGGCTCAAAAAGCCCTCGGCTGATGTAGTGGTGGACTCGGTCGTCGCACTGGAGGGGCGACGGGTGAAGTGTCGCCTGTATGAGCTTGAAGTCGAGCTCCTGGGCGGTAATGATACGGACCTTCGACGGATCGAAAAGACCTTGCGCGAGGCCGGGGCTCTGGATGGCGATCCGAGACCCAAGGTCTTTCAGGTATTAGGGCTGGGGCTACCGGTTCCAATTGACTCGGTGCTACCCTCATCATCTCCGCCGATTGAACATTTCAAGGCCTCGTTGCGAACTCAGGTGAAGCTGATCCTGGCGCACGATCCGGGAACCAGGCTCGGCACCGATCCCGAGGAACTCCACAAGATGCGGGTTGCCACGCGACGGCTTCGCGCGTACCTCCGAGCCGCGCAATCAATGCTCGTTCCGAACTGGCCAGAACACATCCGGACCGAGGTGGCCTGGCTGTCCAGCACACTGGGGCCAGTCCGCGATCTAGATGTCCTGTTGGGGCACCTCGATAAAGAATGCAGTATTCTCCGAGTGCCCGAGCGCCGCGCCGTTGAAGGACTGCTGGAACGGCTTCAACAACAGCGAATGGCGGCGCGGGTGACGCTCCTGGAGGCCCTCGAAAGTGATCGCTACCTGGCGTTGCTCGAAGGACTGGAGACCGGTGTCCTGTCACCAGCCGTGGGCGATGCCGCAGTGTCCTTGGCGGATATTGCCCGCGCAGAATTCAAAAAACTCCGCCGAGCCATAAAGACAAGCGGACTGGATGCGAGTGATACGGTGCTCCACCGGATACGCATCAAGGGCAAGCGGGCGCGCTACGCAGGTGAGCTGGCTCAAACTTGCGTCGGCAAACCGGCCAGGCGCTTCCTTCGTCGCGCCAAAGTGTTTCAAGACCTCCTGGGTGACCATCATGATGCTGTGGTGACCGAGCAGCGATTACGAAAACTCCTTGGTCAAGCCACAGCGGGTTAGCGGCATTCTCACTAGGACGACTCATCGAGCGACAGTGCGAGCGGTGCCGGAAGGTACGGGCGGGGCTTTCAAAAGCTTGGACCAAGCTGAAGAAGCAAGGGCAAAAAGCATGGGCATAGGGACCAAGAGCGCCGTCACTTGTCTGGAACACTTGATCCGGTCAGTATAGTTGGTTAGTCTAAAAAGAGCGCTTAAAGCGGCCAAAGAACTTCTACCAGACATGGGACGTGCTATAGATCCATCAACTAGTGATCTAATGGAAGAGAGAGCCGTGGTCGACCGTCAGCAATTAAACTGGCACAGCGTCGCGCAGGACATAGCCGGAGCGTTTTCTTGTCCAGTGTCCGAAATTGAAAAGATGCTGTGCGCCGAAATGCACCAGCTCGAGCAAGAGGCACACATCAAAGATTTTGTTCCCCTCCTGGTCATTAAGCAGGTGAAAGACCTTCTGAGAGCGCATCAATCCCTCCCCCTTTGAACACGACTTTCTGATCCAGCCATCACTCCGAGCCAACACGTGAGTATCGCATCAATTCGCAGGCGATACTCACGTAAGCGGACCATTAGCTTTCCGGCATTTCAGATCCCTTATTAAGGCGACGCTACTCGTCTCCTCATTCCGCGGCAAAAGGAGAGAGGGATAGTTTCGACTTGTCTGTTACAGAGAATTGATCGAACCGTTACGAAGGAGCGCACAATCCTGCGTTATTCTCCTTCCTACAAAAAGGGAGGACCCTATGTCTCGTACCAGGCCATCGCGACAACAGTCGTCACTCCAGATCGCCGGGAGGCTCGCATCTTCAGGTCGGACACGATCGCCCTTTCAGAAAACAGAATTGTGGGCTGAACTGACACGTCAGCGGACGCTTCTTTTAGTCAGCTCGAAATCCTCTTTAACGACTGATGCAGAGTTCGAGGCCTGTCCCGATCCCACCGACCAAGCGTCGGTCGATCGGGAGAAAGGTCTAGTGTGGTGTCTCAATCACGGCTTTACAATGCTTGGTCTTCTCCAGAATCTCTTCGACTGTTTTGGTCCACACGAACGGTTTGGGGTTCCGGTTGTTGCACCGAATGAACTCCTCAATCGCCGCGACCAGCTCCGGCACGCTCTTAAAGACGCCTCGCCGAATGCGCTTGCGCGTGATTTCACCGAACCACCGCTCGACGAGGTTCAGCCACGAGGCGCTCGTCGGGGTAACGTGCAGATGAAATCGTGGATGGTTCGCCAGCCACGTCTTGACATTGGGGTGGTGGTGCGTCCCGTAGTTGTCCAGGATCAGGTGGAGGGCCAGCCCTGGCGACGTGTCTCGGTCGAGGGTCCGCAGGAACTTCAGAAACTCCTCGTTCCGATGCCGCGGGTAACAGGTGCCGATCACGGTGCCGTCGAGCACATTGAGCGCCGCGAACAGACAGGTGGTCCCGTGGCGCTTGTAATCATGCGTCAGGGTGCCGCATCGCCCCTTCTTCATGGGCAAGCCCGGTTGTGTCCGATCCAACGCTTGGACCTGGGATTTCTCATCCACACACAGCACCAGCGCCTTGTCCGGGGGGGGTGAGGTAGACGCCCACCACATCCGTCAACTTCTCCACAAACCGCTTGTCCTTCGACAGCTTGAAGGTCTCGATCCGGTGCGGTTGCAAGCCGTGCGCGTCCCAGATCCGCGCCACGCTGGCATGGCTGACCCCCTGGGCGTGCGCCATGGTCCGCGTACTCCAGTGGGTTGCGTCTGGCGGCGTGGTGTGCAGGGTGGCTTCCACGATGGCCCGGACTGTTCGGGGCGACAGACGTTGGGCACTGGGCCCATGCGGGGCATCCTCGGACAGCCCCGACGGTCCCGCGTCGTGGAACCGTTTCCGCCACAGCAGCACGGTCGGACGCGAGGTCCCCAACTGCTGAGCGATGGCGTGGTTGGATTTTCCCTCGGCCGCCCGCAGGCAGATCCGCGCCCGCAGCACCACCCGCTGGGGACTGGTCTTCGCCCGCATCCACGCCTCCAATGTCTGTTTCTGTGCTCCCGTCATCGGCAACGAGTCGGTTGGTTTCCACATACCCCGGACGATACCAGAACCAACCACTATTGGAAAGATATTACTGAGACACTACACTAGCCATGCTGGCGAAGGTCCGGACGATTGCCAAACTCCGTCGCATCGAACGCGCGCTGCAATTGATTTGTACAAGCGACTATGGTTGGTGCCGCCGCTGCCGCGAGGACATTCCCTACGAACGGCTTCAGGTTCAACCCGATGCGCTGTTGTGCGTTCCCTGCCTTTCCCTTGCCGAGAAAGACACCATGCAAAATTAATTTATGCGATGTGCGTTTCCAGCGTGCCCGTACTTCGGGGCCAGCTGCGCATCTCTCACGCACCTGGCTCCGGGCGCCTTGTCCCTTCCTGCCCGGCGAGGGGACAAGCCCCCGGGCTCTGAGCGAGCATCTTCCCCTCTGAGGACATCGCCCAGTCCTACAGGTCCATCTCGTGTGCGATTGCACTGTTATTGGTGCGCTAGCTTAATTCTGGTCGAAGCAAGTTTTCGAAGGCTGATGTGGACCAGTTGCCTGGCGAGGAGGGGCGGGGTGGCAAAAGTCACCGTACAGATTTTCTGAGACGGCTCAAGTGGAACTGTGAAGGGTTGCCCCATGGTTCGGTTAAACAACATCATCAGCTCGTCATACTCCTCGCGGGTGAGCGCTACCATCTGTCGATGAAGGCACTGCATCGTGGAGCTTGAGGGTTGGGTTCGCCGTGCCCGCGGGTCGCTGTGCAGGCGGTCGATGATTGGCCTCGAGGCCAGGATGTTGGCCATTAACGGTACGAGCACATCGGGACACTGCGTGAGAGATGATGTCGGAGTCGCCATTTAGCGAAGCATTCTGGCAGGACTCCGCCCCACAAGCAACTGAATGCAGTCTCTGTCGAAACGGGATCAATCACGACATGACCGGACCGGGAATACAGTCTCCACCGCTCGAACGGTCATCGGCCTTCCGTGCAAGCCACCCCTCACCCTCCAACCTGTGTCCTCCTTCTCGTTAAGGTTTTTTGAGTGCACCGAAACCCCGCCGTAACATGACGTGAGTAGAGTCTCAGCACTATCATCATACATGGAGCGCCACATGGCTGAATTGGTCGATTTTTTCCTCCACCTCGCGTTTGGAGGGTTTGTGTTTCTGGGCATCGTCTATATCTTGCGCGTCGTGTTCTTCTTGTCCCCGCACGAGTAGCCGCTTGCTGGCGAAGGACATCCGACGGTCGGCGAAAGATAAGAGCAGATGACCTTTCTGGCCCACACTATTCCTCACGTAAGGCTTGAAACCGTTCAAGAGGCTGAGGTCACATGTCCAGGATCATTCATCGTCATTAGTGACGCCCTCCCGTCAGAAATTGAACAGCCCTGTAGATGCGCCTTCGCTACCAACGCAGGATCGCGTCGCCTTCAGCGTGAAAATTTGCCCGCGCGATTTCCGTACGATTAAGCCTTCGTGAAGAATGAGTTACAGACACCGGAGGCGCTCTGTGGCACCTCCATTGCATTGACAGTTTGTTGTCAGGCGGCACTTGGACCGTCATATGTATCGAATTGGAGGGCGAAATGGTAACGATGATCGGAGTGGTGACGATGACGGCGTTAGTATGGGTACTCGTTGAGAGCCTGGCACGAGAGTGCGATTCGGAGAGGCGGCGGGTGACAATGAGATCGGAGGGGCGCCCAACTGCTACCCATACAGATGTTCTTGAAACTGTCCAGGAAGCGGCATAACCAAAAGAACCTCCGGCAGTTGGCATGTGGTGCGGTTGCATTTCATCCAACAGAGGGATCCGTCGCAGTACGCGTTAATTGAAAGCTTGAATGGCAAGTTTAGGAATGTCGCAATGAGCGCTGGCTTCTGACGGTACAGGAACCGCAGCTCGTGATTGAAGCCTGGCGACAGGAATACAATTAAGACCCGACGCTCAGGACCATTGAGGTTGTGACACTCCAGGAGTTAATCAGCACCTATCAAATGGGCCCATCTGGCAAAGGAGCCACTTCTTTGGCTGTGGTGTAAGAACCGGGAGCAAAGCAATGAACCTATTGCAGCGGCCGGGTCGCACTGGATTACCTATCCGTTCGACGTGGGATCACGGTTCACATGCACGACCTTGGCCGGCGGGAAACCGTTGAAGTACGTGCTGCTGGCGGCACAGTAAGCGCCCATGTTCTCGGCGTAAACCAATTCGCCCCGATCCAGGTCAGGGAGCTGCTCGACCAGGCTGATGGTATCGAGGGCGTCGCAAGTAGGGCCAAAGACGGCGCAGAGCTGCGTGGGGTCTTTTCTGAAGCTTTTTAAGTGGTACTGGCAGTGGTCGAAGATCACGCCACTGTAGGTGTGATAGACGCCGTCATCGAGATAATAGCAGAGCTTGCCACCCCGGACAGCCTTGCCGATAATTTGTGCCACGGCGGTGACGGCGGAGGCGACCAGGAACCGCCCCGGCTCGGCGAGAATCTCAATCGGCTCCGGAAAAAGGCGGTCCAGTTCGGTATTGATTGTTTTGGCCAGGCTCTTGAAGGCAGGAACGGAGTCATCGTAGTGGGCAGGGAAACCGCCACCGATGTCGAGCAGCTTAAGATCGAAGCCGCGGTCTTTGGCCTCAGAGAAGATGCCGGCGGCCAGGTGCAAAGCCTGGATGTAGTTTTGCACGTTCGTGCATTGGCTGCCGACATGAAAGCTCAGTCCCTCGACCTGGAGCTTGTTGTTGTGAGCGAAAGCGATCAGGTCCACGGCCTCGCCCGGCAAAGCGCCGAACTTGCTCGACAGCTCTACCATCGAGCCAGTGTTGGGCACGCCCAACCGTAACACGAGACCCGAGTGGGGGGCGTAGCGGGCGATCTTGAGCACCTCCTCGTGGTTGTCGTAGGTGATCAATGGCTTGTATTGATCTAACTGCTTGAGCGTCTCAATTGCCTTGATGGGGTTGGCGTAGATGATGCGATCCCAAATGAAGTCCTGCCGCTCCTGCGCCGGCAGGTGCTGTATCTTCTCGTGCACGATCAAAAACTCGGCCATGCTGGCGACGTCAAAGCTGGCCCCCACGTCGTAGAACGTCTGCACGATTGCCGGATCACTATTCGCCTTGACCGCATAGTAGACCTGCACGCGCGGCAGGTGCTTAAGGAACTGCTCATAGTTCTCTCGCAGCACTTTATGATCCACCACGACCAGCGGCGTGCTATGAATCTTGGCCAGTTGAAGCAGCGTCTTTTGGTCCACGGATCCCCCTTTCGATTGCGATATCCTCTGACATCTGCGACACAACATGTCTCAGATGTATCAATCTCGTGCTGGCCGATTTAGTCTCCTTCCATAATCAGAAAATTTTTGAACTGCCACGGGTCGGACCTGTCGAGTTGGGGCTGGTTGTAGCCGCGGAAGAAGTTGGAGTAGTGTTTCAGCGGGTTCCAGTCTGTGGGAGCGGAGATGAACTTCCCCAAGTATGGCTTGCTGACTTTGAGCACATAGTCGTGGGGTAGGTTATCGGGCACGCACAACCCCCTGCGTGGGTTTTCAAGCATCCACAGGCAGGCAGCAACGACAGAGATGGCAACCTGCATGGTGGTGGCGTTCTGATGCGGCACCAAGCGACGCGACTCCTCAATGTCTAGGTGGGAGCCGCACCACCATGATTGGTACGTGTGCCCCATCACCAGGACGCCCAGAATGTCGGCCCCGCTGGTAATTTCGTCGGTCATGATACGGATACGGGATTGCAGTCTGTAGTCGGATCCGCGTAGCTCGTGGAGTGAAGCGATAGCGCAATCGCAGGGGCAATACGCGTAGTGAACCGTTGGTCGGTAGATTGCCCTGTCGCCTTCCCAAACGGTTAGCTTTTCAGTAATGCTGAACGCTTCGCCGTGGCGGACGACCATACCGATAATGTTGTGGTCCGGCGGCACCCAGCTGGCCACGAACGTGTTCATGCCCATCCGCGCTAGGCAGATCTGGCTTTTGGGCCCGTCTGGGTGCTCGTAGGCGAAGGGCGGCAGCTGTTTTTCATGAGTACCCCAGCCCATCTCAGCCGTGGTCGTCCCTTCCTCGCGAAAACCCTCGACGCTCCACGTATTGACGAACTCGTCCACCTGTTTGGGCTGATCAGTGATCTGCGTATCGCGCTCGCTGCAATGAATGACCCGGACCCCGAGCTGGTGGGCCAGGTGGTTGAACTCCTGAGCCTGGGCGTGATGCGCGACCTTTTCTGCCTGAGCAGCACTGAACCTTTTATCCTCCAGAGCCTGCCGAGTAATGTCCAATAGAGCCTGCTTGGTGAAATGGCTGATCAGACCTGGGTTCGCTCCGTGTTCGACCACCGCCGTCGGCCCCGGCTCGCTCCACCTGGCAATCATCCTTCGTAGATTCATGTGCCGCCAGTAAAGTGTCCGCTCAGTAGGGTGCTTGTCGTCTCCCCCGCCATAGGGATCCCAGAGTTCCACCGATGTGTTGACGTACAGCACGCCTCGGTCGTGGCACCACTGGACGATCTCGCAGCAATCGATGTTCCATGCCAGGTCGATGATGAGGTCCCCGACCGAGGCGTGTTGGCCCAGTAGCGTGCCCAGGTTCTCCGGCGTCACGCGATCCTTAACAAAGGTCACACCTTGCTTGATCCAGGGTTGCAAAGCCGCCTCGTTGGGCTCAAAGTCTACGATAGTTATGAGTTTGGGATTGACGCTAATGTGCTTCAGCAAAATCGGCAACGTGCATCGCGCGACAGCCCCAAAACCAACGAACAAGATGCGATTCGGAAATACCAGCATCTGTTAACCTCCCAATCTCAGGATCTGTGGATATCGAGAACGCCGTCGGGTGGCCAGCGATAATAAGCTCCGACAATCATGGCCTCCCTTTTCAGGAGGGTTCGTACTGTAGTGCAGTGAAGAAAATTTACGCTTTCAATGTTGTTAAGAAACGGAAAACTTATTCCTCCGTTTGTGATGCTTCATGAAACCAAGCCGTTATATGTAGTGCTGGGTCTCCAAAACAGCACTCGGATGGGACCTGTTGTCACAGGTAATGAGGATTCCCCTCAACAGCCCAGGACCACCATCTTTGGCGAGTTCAACAATCATTGGTAACGATCCATAAGGCAAACAATAAACTCTCATGCTGTAAGGTGGAGTACGAACAATTTTGATCTATTCCTGGGGCGTTCAGATCATCACGGCCATTCATGCGAATGCAGCGCAGGCGGCCCGTCACCGAGGCACCTCTATCTCCTGCTCTGACTGGCTCCACATTTGCAGCGTTCATTCCGATCTCTCTTCAGTACCTCCAAGCTAAGGAAGGTCTGATTTATTGTCCGTTCGTGATGTGCTAGCCCGCATTATTCATGAGCGCTTCTGCTGCAATCGCGGATTCGCAGCTGCGACCAGCCTGTCGGCGGGCGGGCTCGCCGCTCGGTCGGTCGACATCCTGTTCACGGATGCCTTCCTCCCTCCCGGCTCCGCGCGCCCGTCTCGCTTCGCGACTCCGCACTTTCGCGACGAACCGTCACGAATAATGCGGGCTGGGGGTAGCGCAGCACCGAACTGGAGGCGTCCCCATGCCGCAACAGACGTTTGCCAAGGTCACGTTTGAGCAGTATCGCAAGCCCACTCGACGCGAGCGGTTCCTCGATGAAATGAACCGTGTCGTGCCATGGGCGGCCCTGGTGGCGGCAATCGAGCCGGTCTATCCCAAGGCGGCCGAGGGCCCCGGGCGTCCGCCGGTGGGCGTCAAGCGCATGCTGCGGTTGCATTGCCTCCAACAGTGATTCAACCTGTCGGGCCCCGCCGTGGAGGAGGCCTTGTATGACTCACGGGCCCTGCGGAAGTTTTTTGGGATTGATCTGGGCCGCGAGCCCGTACCCGATGAGACCACGATTTGCAAGTTTCGCCATCCGCTGGAAACCCACCAGCTGGGCGAACAGCTCTTTGCGCAGATCGGGGAGTATCTGGCGAAGCAGGGCCTGCAGGTGAGCCGAGGGACCATCGTGGATGCCACCATTATTGCGGCGCCCAGTTCTACGAAGAATCGCGCGAAGGAGCGGGATCCAGAGATGCATCAGACGAAGAAGGGGAGCCAGTGGTATTTCGGCATGAAGGCCCATATTGGAGTCGACAGCCGGACCAAGCTGATTCATTCAGTGGCGGCCACCGCGGCGAATGTGCATGACAGCCAAGTGTTGCCCCAGCTGCTGCATGGACAGGAGCCCCGCGTGTGGGGCGATGCGGCTTACAGCGGGCAACGCGACGTGATTCAGCACCACGCCCCCCATGCCGCCAATTGGATCCAGACCAAAGCCCATCGCCATCGGCCCTTGAGCGGGGCGGAGCGTGCCCGCAGTCGTACGAAGTCGAAAGTCCGTGCCAAAGTCGAGCATGTGTTCTTGGTGATCAAGCGGATCTTTGGATGGTCCAAAGTCCGTTACCGCGGGCTGGCGAAGAATACCCACTGGCTGTTCATCATCTGCGGGTTGGCGAATCTGTACGTGGCTCGACGGCGCCTGTTGGCGGTGGTCTAGCGGGTGTGTGTGCGAACGAGGTGACGGGCGGCCCGACGGCGGGCGAATCCCGACCAAGACGCTCCCGAACCAGTGTAGTCCTTACGGATAGCCCTTGTGGTGCTTCCGGGTTTCCCATGGGTAGACTGAACGGATAGGATGGTCGGCCAAGGAGGGGCTGACCATGCAAGACACCGCGCTGTATCAATACCTATTGGGCCTGCAGTCGCCGTGGACCGTGAGCCGTGTGAACCTGGACGTCAACGGACAGCGCGTGGACGTATGGGCCGAGCACCCGGAGGACGTGGCGTGGGCGTGTCCCCACTGTACCAAGACGCTGCCGCTGTACGATCACGCCGAGGAGCGGACCTGGCGGCATCTGGACAGTTGCCAGTTCCAGACCCACCTGCACGCGCGCATCCCACGGGTGGCCTGCGGTGAACACGGGGTGGTCCAGGTCACGGTGCCGTGGGCGGAGCCCCGGTCGCGGTTCACGCTGTTGTTCGAGCGTCTCGCCATCGACGTGCTGCGCCAATGCGACGTCAGCAACGCCACGCGGATCTTGCGGATCAGCTGGGATGAGGCGTGGGGGCTCATGCCGCGGGCGGTCACGCGTGGTCGAGCCCGCAAGCAGGCGCGGGTCGTGCGCCGAATCGGCGTCGATGAGAAGGCGGCGGCCAAGGGGCACAAGTACCTGACGCTGGTCTGCGACTTGGACGAGGGCACGGTGGAGCACATCGCCGAAGACCGCACGCAGGAGAGTCTCGACGGTTACTACGCGGGGCTGACACAGGAGCAACTCGACGGCATCGAAGCGGTGGCGATGGACATGTGGGCGCCCTACATCCAGGCGACGCGGGCGCAGGTGCCTGAGGCGGCGGAGAAGATCGTCTTCGACCGCTTCCATGTCATGGGCCACATCGGCAAGGCCGTGGACACGGTACGGAAACAGGAGCACCGAGCGTTGATGGCGTCTGGCGACGAGACGCTCAAGGGCAGCAAGTACCTGTGGCTCTATAGCCAAGAGCACGTGCCGGAGCGACGGCGAGCGGAGTTTGCCGCACTGAGGCGCCAGGCACTCAAGGTGGGACGGGCGTGGGCGATCAAAGAGGCCCTGCGGTGTCTCTGGCACTACGTCTACCCGGCGTCAGGCTGGAAGTTTTGGAAACGGTGGTACTTCTGGGCGACGCACAGCCGCCTGGAGCCGATTCGCAAGGCGGCGGAGACGGTCCGCCGGCACATCGAGAACATCCTGACCTACTACCAACATCCGGTGACTAACGCGATGAGCGAGGGGCTCAACAGCCAGATTCAGAAGATCAAGAGCATGGCCTGCGGCTTCCGCAACATCGAGCACTTCAAGACGGCGATCTACTTTCGCTGCGGAGGGCTCGATCTGTACCCATGCTAAACCCGGAAGCGCCGCCCTTGTTGACCACCCCAGGAACTGATTGCTCAGCGCAAACGTGAATGAATCAGACCTTCCCTAAGTGACTTGATGCCTGCACTGGTGTGCTTAGGATTTGGCTGGGGTGCCTATGACGTGGCCGAAGGTCTGAGCCCTCTAGCGGGACAGGAGCTTTTCTATGGATGGAACTATCAGCAATCCAATGGAAGGGAGCGCGGCATTCGACCGCAAGGAGTTCGATTGGCACAGCATCGCAAGGGACATAGCCGAAGAGTTTTCCTGCCTCATATCCGATGTCGAAGAGATGCTGAGCCAAGAAAGACATCAGCTCGAGCGAGAAGCGCAGATCAAAGCTTGTATTCCACTCCTGGCCATCAAGCAGGTAAAGGAGCTGCTAAGACTAAGCTGGCGTGTACCCCTTCGACATGAACCGACCGATCAGAACCATCCCCTTCCTGCCCACGATGGAATGGGTCCGTGAAAAAGTGAACGCCCAGGCCCATGTTCTCTATGCTGCGGCGTGCGGCAGCGGGGACTCATCCTGGCCAGACTCGTCATCGAGCCGGGCCGATCGGGCGAAGCGCGTGCGCATCTCGACGCGGTTCGCCACGTCGAACAGCCTCATTATCCCTCTGCCTGAAATCACAGATTCCGGCCTGAAGTGGAACGGGTGCTCAAGGCCCTGCCCCTTCCGATTGAATGCTACGCGGTCGACCAGGAGAGGGCCTGGCCGTCCAGTGCGCGCGTTCCACGTCGCTTCACGAACGGCGGCGCGGATTATGTGAAATGTCGAAACATCCAATACAGAGATCCGGCCAAGACGATGGACGCCGGGAGGGTCAGGACCCATGCCAGTGCAAGATGTCGGACGGTCTGCCACTGCAAACCAGACCGATTGGCCGCCATGGTTCCCGCTACGCCGGAGGACAGCACTTGTGTCGTGCTGACCGGCAGCCCGAAGAGATCCGCTGCGCCGATGGTCGTCATCGCAACCAATTCAGCGCTGGCGCCCTGGCCGTACGACAGATGCGTTTTTCCGATCTTCTCCCCGACCGTCACGACGATGCGTTTCCATCCGACCATGGTGCCCAGCCCCAGCGCGATCGCCACGGCAGCTTTGACCCACACAGGGATGTATTTGGTGGCGTTATCCAACATGGATTTATAGTGGAGCAAGAGGTCTCGATCCGATCTTGAAAAGGCCGGCTCGCGAGTTTTATCCATCCAACGCAGGGATTCTCCCAGCAGGTACATGTCGTTCCGCACGTTGGAGGTGTGCTCCGTCGGTATCTGGGCGACGGTGGCATAGGAGGCAATCTGTGTGCGCACTATGCCGCTTAATGCGCGAAGGGCCGGCAATGTATCCGGGCGAACCTCGTGGGTGCGAAGGTATTCTGCGACGGTCCGTCGTGGGTCCGCCGGGGTGATGGGTGTCTTGCTGTGGCGCTGGAATACGGCTTCCGATTTGCTCGACGCTTCCACAAAGGCAGGTGTGTATGAAATGTCCACGGTGCGATTGAGCGCATAGACCGTCGGCACGGTTCCGATGAGGATCAGCATAATGAGACCCATGCCCTTTTGCCCGTCATTGGACCCGTGGGCAAAGCTGACACCCGTGCAGGTGAGAATGAGCAGACCCCGTATCCACAGGGGTGGCGGTGTCTTGCCGCGCGGCGGTTTGTATAACTTCTCGACGGGGACGGCCTTCATGGCGATCAAGAGGAGGAACGCGGCGGCAGAGAATCCGATCAGCGGGGAAAACAAGAGGGACTTGCCTACGTTGAGGGCCTGGGTCCAATCGACGCCGCTGGTATTCGTACCGCCGGCGGCCATCAATTGGTTGGTGATTCCGACGCCGATGACGGAGCCGATTAGTGCATGCGAACTCGATGAGGGAAGTCCTAAATACCACGTGCCGAGATTCCACAAAATGGCGGCAATCAGCAGCGCAAAGACCATGGCGAACCCGGCTCCGGCGCTGACTTGCAGAATCAGTTCGACCGGCAGCAGGGCGACGATTCCGAACGCGACGGCCCCGGATGCGAGCATGACGCCGATAAAGTTCCATATACCGGACCAGGCCACGGCGAGATGCGGCGGCATGGAATGCGTATAGATGACGGTCGCGACGGCGTTCGCCGTGTCGTGAAACCCGTTGACGAATTCGAAACCCAGCGCGATCAGCAGGGCAAACCCGAGCAGGATAAACGGCCAGACTGAGGAGGCGCGAACATCGGAGAGATCCGAGGTCAATTCACCGGCGATGTAGATTCCGCCGATCGTGAGAAGGATCAGGATGAGGAAAAGGCCGATTTGCGACGTGCCCCCTTCAAGGGTCGGCTCGAATGAATCGACGACGGCGGTTTCGACGGGGGGAGGTGTCATGCAGGGTTCCTTTCTGCGGAGAGCCGAGGCCGAACCGTTAACGGCCTGATAGGCTGGCAGGGTGTCGTTACACGTCGCTGCAAGCCGGATTAAGATCGCGTTAACTGTGGAGGACGGACACTCGCCTCCAGGCAGCGGTTTGTTTTATGATCCACCGAGAGATAGCCGGAGGGACGATGGCATGAGGCAAATGGGGTGGTGTGCGTTAGTCGGTGCGATCGTCATGGTCGTCTCCGGGGCCGGTTGCGGGAGTTCCGCAAAACTCATGTCCGGACTCAGCATCGAAGAATTGAAGCCGGTGCCGGGCATCCTGCCCGGTGCGAGGCTGATCCGGGGCACGATCAGCAGTTTCTCCGGCGATCGTGTGGAAGTTCAGACGGGGGAGCGGGCTCCGCGCTACCTGTCACTCGAAGCCGGCGGAGACGAGGCGCGTGGACTGCAGCCGGGCGGGGCCGTGGAGATCATGGTCAATGATCGCGACGAGATTGTGGCCTATCAGCGACCGGACGATCAGCCGCCGACGAAAATTTTCCGCGGCTCGCTGGGGAGACCGTTCAACCCTGAGAAGGAACGGGTGACGATTCGTCTCGATACGGGGCGGGATGTGGGGTTCTATGCGCGTACGGTCGCCATGGAGAAACTGGCGGCCCTTGAGGTCGGCGAGACGGCCGATTTTGCCGTCGATCGAGCGTATCTCCTCGTCGATGTGTTTTCGTTGGGCAAACCCCGTGAACTGGCGTTTGAGTCTTCGCCGCGCGCACCGCAGCGTCGCCTCGAAGGGGCCTTCGTGACCATCGGCGACGGGCGGATGCGTCTTCGCATGAAGATTGATGACATTCAATCCTTTCCCGTGCTCCCCTTGCTCCAGCCGGGAATCGAACAGCTGAATCCCAATGAGGTGGTGGCGGTGTATCTTGATGCGCAGGGGCAGGTGATCGATATGGTGAAAGCGCCCCGGCGTTGAACAACGTCACCGGCGCGAGGGAAGTTTCACGATGCGGGTGATCAGCCAATCGTTCAGGCGATCCGGCAGGAGCAGCGCCAGGTAGGCACGGATCGCGGCGTCCGAGCCAATGAGATAGCGTGTTTTCGGCCACCTCGACCGCAGGGCATGCGCCACGGCTTCGGCCACGACGCTCGCGGGTTGTGCCTGTTCACCGGCCGCAGTGGCCGCGTCTTTGATACGGGTGAAGCCCTCCTGATACATGCTCTTGAATTCCCCACCCCAGGCTGCGTCCCAGGCATCGACTTCTTTTCTGGTCTTTTTCCAAATGGGCGTGGCAATGGCGCCGGGTGCAATGAGCGCGACGCGGATGCCCCAGGGTTGCAGTTCCAGACGCAAGGCATCGGTGATCGCTTCCAGCGCATGTTTCGATGCGGCGTAGGGGGCCATGAACGGCATGGAGGCTCGTCCGGCGATGGAGCCCATATTGATGATGCGTCCTCGTCCTTGACGGATCAATGGCAGAAAGGTTTGAGTCACTGCGATGAGCCCGAACACGTTGACCTCGAATTGCCGCCGCCAGTCGGCGAGGGGCAAGAGTTCGATCGGCCCCGCGACGCCGATTCCGGCATTGTTCACTAGACCGGCGAGGCCGCGTTCTCCGACCATGGCTGCCACGGTATGACTGGCTGCCGAGATGGAGGCGGCATCGGTGACATCGAGGCGAATCGGCATGAGTCGCGGTCCGGCTTGCTGTTGGAGCCGCTCACCGTCGGCAGGATGACGAACGCCGGCGAAGACACGGTACCCCAGCTTATCGAGCGCCAACGCGCAAGCGGCCCCGATGCCGGTGGAGGCGCCGGTGATGACGACGGAATCGGATTGCGGCGATTGTGAAAACCAATTCAGCATATCGAGGCGGTTCTTTCCGGCCGGTCGCGTACCCTATCATAATTTACGGTGCGACCCTACTCCCGGTTTCATCGGGCGGGTGGCGTGAGTATCGGCAGTTGCCTTGTCGTGCTTTGCCGGCAGGGGTGACTGAGGATCGGGCGGGAATTCGTCTAAGGAGGACCTATGCATAGACCGATGTGGTGCGCTGCGACGTTGGTGATGCTCTTGCTGGGCACGGCCGGCTGTGTCGATTCACTGAGCGGCATGTTGGGGTCGGAGGGGGCGAAGGGGACCGGGCAGACCGTTACCGTGCAGCCTCGTGAAATCGACGACGTGTTGTACAACCCTGGAATGGGCTTCGCCGATTTCCATTTCGGGTTCGGGCATCCGCCGGCACCCGAAGAGTATCCTCATACGACCGTCGCCTATTTTCGTTGGCCATGGGCGGAACTCGAACCGAAGGAAGGTCAGTACAATTTCGCCCTCGTGGATCGTGTAATCGAGCAGGCCAAGGCCAAGGGGGAGACGCTCGCCATCCGGATCGTGTCCGAATACAAGACCGGCACGCCGCAGTGGCTGCTCGACAAGGGAGTCCGCAGTGTGAAGGAGTCGGACGGCATTTTCCCCGACTACAACCATCCCGTTTTTCTCGACTACCACGAACGGCTCATCCGTGCATTCGGGGAACGGTACGGCCGCTCCGTCGATATCGACCATGTCGACATCGGCTCCGTCGGCTGTTGGGGCGAGTGGAATACGGCCTGTTGTATAGGTGTCGAAGTCCAGTGCAAGGAGTTCTATCCGACTGAGGCTAACCAGATCGCCATCACCGACTGGTACCTGAAATATTTCGCAGGGACTCCGTTGGTGATGCTCCACGGCGGACAACTGAAGTATGCGGCGTCGCACGGAGCCGGATGGCGTGCGGACTGTTTCGGCGACTACGGGTATTTCAGCCCTGACTGGAACCATATGGAGCATGCCTATCTCCCGGTGCTTGAAGAACCGATCATTGCCGATGCCTGGAAGCGTGGGCCGGTTCAGATGGAGGTCTGCGGGTACATTCACGAGTGGTACGATCGCGGGTTCGATCTCGACCGTATTCTGAATCAGGGCTTGGAGTGGCATGTCTCGGTACTCAACGCCAAGTCAAAGCCGGTGCCTGCCGCCTGGCGACCGCAGTTCGATAAATTTCTCAAAAAGATCGGGTATCGCTTCGTCCTGCGCGAACTGACGCATACAGCGGAGAGTCATCCCGGCGGGCCGCTCGTCTTTCAGTCGCGTTGGGAGAATAAAGGGGTGGCGCCGATCTACCACGCCTGGCCGTTGGCCTATCGGCTACGATCGAGTTCGGATCAGGTCGTGGCGCAGTGGACCAGTCCTGCCGATCTGAAGCAATGGCTGCCGGGGCCTGCACACCGAGTGGTGGATACGGTGGTGGTGCCGGAGACCGTTCCTGCCGGTTCCTATGTTCTCGATGTTGCGACCCTCTCCGAGGATGCCCGCTCCGCCCATGTCGAGTTGGCGATCGAGGGTAAACGAGAGGACCGGTGGTATCCGGTGTCGCGCGTGGCGATCCGGTGAGTCATCTCCGACGAAGCCGTAGATCCAGGCTGGCGAGATGTGATCATTTCTGCCGGGAGTGGTTCTGGCGCTGTTCGAGCGGGGGGATCGTATTTGCTGAGGAGGACTCCGCCCGGCGTTCTTGTCCGGCAGAGTCCTCCTCAGGGAGAAGGCTATTGTTTGACGATGTCGAGCAGTTCCACTTCAAAAACCAATGTGGCGCCCGGCTTGATGACCGGGGGTGAACCACGGTCCCCGTAGGCGATGCCCGACGGGCAGACCAGTTTGCTCTTGCCGCCGACCTTGATCAGCTGTACTGCTTCGGTCCAGCACTTGATGACCTGGTTCAGCGGGAAGGTGGCCGGTTCGCCGCGTTTGACAGAGCTGTCGAAGACCGTTCCATCGGTCAGTGTCCCGTGGTAGTGGACCTTTACCGTATCGGTGGCCTTCGGGGTGGCGCCCTTGCCTTCCTTGATCACGGTGACGATGGCGCCCGATTCCGTTTTCTTCGCGCCCGGCTCCGTTGCGGCCTTGGTCAGGAACCCTGCCCCGGCTTTCTTTTCGACTTCGGCCAGCGCAGTGGCGCGCACCTGCTGCATCTGTTGAATCTTCGGGCCGTACACTTGCAAATCGACTTTTGGGGGATGTTTCAAGACACCATCGACCAGACCGGCTTTGACGAATTCGAGTTCGGATTCGTTCAGGGTAAACGGGCCGAGTGATTGGCTGATGGCCGCACCGAGGGCATAGAGCGTTTTCTGCTCGTCGTTGGCCGGCTCAGGGGCGGCGGCCCAGGTGAGTGAGGACATGAGGAGCACCACTGCGGAGACGGCACCGGTCACATGACGCATAGACGATCCTTTCTGATGAAAAGCCTGACTACGCCCACCATATGCCAGGGAGCCCATGCGGCTCAAGAAAATTCTTGGTGTTGGCGGTTGAAATGGTCGCCGGTGTCGTTCTCTGTCGAGGCTGGGGGATTTGCCGGGACCTGTTCAGGAGAGTGCGTCTCGTCCGTGCGGGCTCTCCAGATCCAGTTGCGGTCCGATGGGAACGATGCGGGTGGGGTTGATGTCGTCATGGGTGACGTAGTAGTGCCGCTTGATGTGATCGAAATCCACGGTCTCCGCGATACCCTTCACCTGGTAGAGGTCCCGAAGGTAGCCGGAGAGATGGGGGTAGTCGACGATGCGCCGGAGGTTGCATTTGAAATGCCCGTGGTACACGGCATCGAACCGGAGCAGCGTGACGAACAACCGCCAATCGGACTCGACAAACTGCGTACCGAAGAGATAGCGCCGGTCGCGGAGTCTCGTGTCGAGTTGATCCAACGCTATGAAGACCGAGCGTGCGGCGCGTTCATACGCCTGTTGAGAGGTCGCGAATCCGGCCCGGTACACACCGTCGTTCACACGTTCATAGAGAAAATCGTTCATCTCATCGATTTGCGGACGGAGCCCGGCCGGGTATAAGTCCAGCGGGCTGGTGATGAAGCGATTGAACTCACTGTTGAAGATGCGCATGAGGTCATCGTCGGAGTTGGTCACGATTCGTTTTGTAACCGTGTCCCACAACACCGGAACCGTCACGCGCCCGCGATAGTGGGGGTCGGTGGCACGATAGGCTTCGCTGAGAAAGTGAAATCCGTTGGTGGCATCGAGTGAGTGGCCGGGGCCGTTGCGAAAGGCCCAGCCCTGTTCATCGCGGATCGGGTCGACCACGGTCATGCCGACGGCCCCGGTGAGCCCTTTGAGCGCACGGACGATGATGGTGCGATGTGCCCAGGGGCAGGCGAGGGAGACGTAGAGATGATACCGCCCGGCTGCGGCAGGATATCCGGAGCGGCCGTCCTCGGTGACCCAATGGCGAAACGCGTCGGACTGCCGTTTGAATTCGCCGGTGTCGGTCTGTTCGTTCGGAAACTGGGGCTGTGCCCTCATTGCACGATTCTCCTTGGGAGTTCTACCTTAGTCAGAATCAAGGGGGCTCGTCAATTGTCGATGGGGCCGCGCGGTGTCGCGTTGCCGCGAACGACGATCATTTCGCGTCGGTGTGTGCGGGATGGTGTGGCGCTGCGAGGTCCCATCCGACGGAAAAGAGTACGAGGAGCCCGGCGGCGGTGGTCTGCTTCGTGCGGGCCGTGGTTTCCCGCGCCGGCAGGGGCTCGTTCGCGATGAGGCCGTCGCCCAGGACTCGAGCATCGAGATCGAGCGTGCCGCCGATACCGACATTGAAACTGTATTGGTCATGTCGATGCGGCCGGTATCCCATCATCAGGCCGAACCCCACGGCGTCGATGATCCGCGACCCAGGCGCGACCGTCAGAAACGGCCCCCAACTCCATCGTTGCTCATCCCATCGGTCGATCCAGACATGCATTTCCGGCATGAAGCGCACCAGATCGTTGCGTTCATTGTCGATGCGCACGATGCGGTTCACCACGGTCACGGAATCCACCCGCCGGGGGCCGAGATTATGTGTCCATCCGAGGCCGAGCCCGAAGCCGAGGCGCTGAAACATCCATGGACGTTCAGCTTCCCTGTCCGGCGGATCCTCCTTCTTGTCCGTGGCGGGAGCCAGGGGCGGTAGAGGTGTGCGGTCAGTCGGGGGACCTGTCGCGCCTGCCTGCGGAGCAAGAGCTGCCGCAGGGGAGGAGTCGGCTGAAGCGACAAGCGGAGCGGATTGAGGGCGCGTCGAATCAGTGGAGGGAGTGAGCTGGGGCGGTTGCCGCGGCCTTCGAATTTCCACGGCAGACTCGATTCCGGTTGCGATGCTACGGCGCTGTGGATCCGGCAACGGTAGCCCTACAGCGTTGGTCTCCACCTGGGTGTCGGCTGCGGCGATCAGCGGAGTCGGCGCTGATGGCGGCGCAGTTGGAGGAGGTATCGTCTTCTGCGGTGTGAACGACTCGGCCGGCGGCATGTCGGATAACTGCGGGGGCGCTGGCTTGATGGTCTCAGCCTGTGGTTGAGATTCGGTACGTATGGGTTGTGAGGGCGTTGTCGAATGGGGGTCGGTAGCTATTGTGGGACCTGTCGTGATCGGGGATGTTGGAATCGGAAATGTGTGCGGCGCGGAAGTGGCGTCAACCGAGCCAGTGGCTGAAGCCCCCTCCGGTACGGGCGATAAGGATTTTGCCGTGGATGGATCGGTGGAGTTTTCCGTCGAGGCAGGGGCTGGAATAGGGCTGATCGCGATAACCGGTTGCCTGTCTTCCTGCACCGATAGGTTTGCCGGTGGCCTGAGCGACGGTACGGTCGGTAGCCGGTCAACGGTTTGAGCGGGCACAGGAGGGTTACTCGGGGTTGCGCTTGAGGCCGCACCCAGATCCGGAGCCGCCATGCCGGGAGCTGCCTGCGAACTCTCTGCCGTCGCGGCGGGCGATTGGGGAGTCGTCGGTATCTCGGCGGCTGGTATGGCCCGCACGGGTGTTCTGTTAAATGCGTGCCTGAGTGAACCGTTGCTACTTTCAGTTGCTAGAGTGATCGGAGTTCTTCCGCCGGTATCTCTGAGGTTTGGATCGGCTCCATGGCGAAGGAGCACGTCGATCACGTTGGCTTGTCGCGTCAGACGGTCCGCCCGGGATTCATCGGATAGTTCCCAGAATCGCCGGACGGCCTGATGGAGCGGGGTGAAGGCGAGAGCATTACGGGTCGAAGTCTGTGCCCCTGCCGCCAGGAGCACTTCGACGCAATCCGCCCGACCATAGAAACTGGCTTCGTGCAGAGCCGTATTGCCGGCCTGATCCGTAGCCTCAACCCGCGCCTCTTGGTTCAGCAGCAGAGTGACGAGTGTCAGATTGCCTCGCCCTGCCGCTGTAATGAGTGGCGTTGCGCCCTGGCTATTTCGCGCTTCGATGTTTGTGCCCTGGTTGATCAGTTGCTGGGCATGGGGCAGCGCTCCCTCTGTCAGCGCCTTATGAATCGATCGCTCTGAACGGGCTGCGGATGTGGCGCGCTTGGCTTGTGGGTGGTCGGGACGAGCGTCACTGACGGACGGGAGTCCGAACATGAGAAGCAGGAAGGCGCAGGTAACGCCGGTGCTGTGGTGCAAGCGAAACACGGGTCCCCAATAAGCAACTCAAGAGGTTCTGAGGCGGTGTATGGTTTACCATACAGTCCTCATTCACGTCACCTGAGTTTGCTGATCGGAGTCGGATCGATTTCGTGAGAAACGCGGCTTGCCGTAGCCCTACTGCATCGAATGGGGCATGGAAGCGACGTCCGGCGAGGGAGTGAGGAAGGGGGAAATGGCAGGGGCAGACGGACCTCAAGTGCAACATGCCGACGCCGCCTCGTCAGCGGCGCCTCCGTCCCATCGGCCAGGGTCAGGAGAGGTAGCGGCGACCCCTGTTGGCTAACGTCTATGCCAGCGTCCGTAGTATGGCCGATAGTACCGTGGTCCCCAGGCGTAGGGCCGGCCGTAGAACGGTGAGCCATAGAGCCATGGACGTCCGAGGTACAGGCCAAAACCCACAGACGGATATCCGTAGAGCAATCCGGGCGCAACATAATTGTAGGTGGATACGGAAGAGGATTGTTCGGCCATTTGACGTTGAAGGTCGGCGGTCATGGCATTTTGCCGATCAGCCTGCTCTTTCAGCTGGCCGACGGCGTTTTGCTGGACATGGACCTCCGCTTCCAGTTTCGAAATTTTGTCGCGCTGGATCTCGATCAACGCCTGCAGGCATCGCGTGTGCGCATCACCCGTGTAGCTTGAACATTCCCAGGGGCCGGAAGAGTCGGCGGCATGAACGGGGAGGGCAAAGAGAGCAATGCTGAGCCCGAGTGCGAGTGAGCCGAACCATGGCCGAGGAGATTTCATTCGATCAGTCGTGAGACGTACCATGACGTGCCTCCCTGGCTAGCTAGCTACAGCCTACCATTCCCCTGGCGGCGAAGACCAGGTCCTGGCTTATCTCATGAAACGAACCACGCGCGGATCGGTTGACAACGGGCCGCAGGGAAAGGATGCTGGGCGGCGGTAACTGGTAACGGAAAGGAGAGGGGGAGACATGGGACAGAAACAGGTGATTGCGGTGGTCGGGGCGACGGGTATGCAGGGGGGCGGGTTGGTGCGGGCGATTTTGGCCGATCCAGGCAGCGGCATGACGGTGCGCGCGTTGACGAGAGATGTGAATTCGGACAAGGCCAGGGAGCTCTCTCGACTCGGTGCGGAAGTGGTCGCGGCCGACGTGCACGATGGCGAGAGTTTGAAACGTGCGTTCGCGGGCGCTGCCGGGGTGTTTTGTGTGACCTTTTTCTGGGCGCATTTTTCTCCCGAAAAGGAATTTGCTGAAGCCGAAGCAATGGCTCAGGCCGCCAAGTCGGCAGGGGTACCACATGTGATTTGGTCGACCCTCGAAGACACGCGTCGATGGGTTCCGCTCTCGGATAACCGGATGCCGACACTGATGGGCAAGTACAAGGTGCCGCATTTCGATGCGAAGGGCGAAGCGGATCAGGTGTTCAGGCAACTCGGTGTGCCGACGACCTTTCTGCTCACGTCGTTTTATTGGGATAACCTCATCCATTTCGGTATGGGCCCGAAGAAGGGGACGGACGGTACGCTGGCGTTCACGCTTCCCATGGGTGAGGCGAGGTTGCCAGGTATTGCGGCGGAGGATATCGGGAAGTGCGCGTTGGGGCTGTTGAAAAAACGGGATGCGTATCTGGGGAAGACCGTCGGGATCGCAGGGGAGCATCTGACCGGATCACAAATGGCCGCTGCGTTGACCAAAGCGCTGGGCCAGGAGGTGCGCTACAACGCCGTGCCGCCGGAGGTGTACCGGGCATTCGGGTTCCCCGGAGCCGATGATCTGGGTAACATGTTTCAGTTCAAACGCGACTTCAATGCGATGTTTTGCGGTGCGCGCGATCCGGTGATCGCCCGGACGCTGAATCCCGGGCTGCAGACCTTCGCGCAGTGGTTGGAGGCGAACAAGAGTCAGATTCCCTTGTCCTAGTGGAGTGCTCCCGTTAACTAGGCCGGCACTTTGTGCTGCGGCTTGTGCCTGGAGAGCTGACACGAGGGCGTGAAGGGA
This sequence comes from Nitrospiraceae bacterium, assembly GCA_919902505.1. Taxonomy (GTDB): domain Bacteria; phylum Nitrospirota; class Nitrospiria; order Nitrospirales; family Nitrospiraceae; genus Nitrospira_A. The sequence goes on along the minus strand of CAKKRE010000006.1, from coordinate 98,134 downwards.
TTGCAGCGCAGGCGGTGGATCTTGATCGTCCGAAGCTTCTCCGTTCCTGCCGTGATTCTCGGCTCGGGAGGGCGCTCGCTGTTCACGAGCACCGGAAACGAGGCCAGCGTCGTCAGGACGCAGATCGACAGGACGGCCACCACCCATGCGAAGTAGAATGAATATCGCATGGCCTATTCGTACCATAGCGACAGGAGATGTCAACGAAACGGTTGTTTTTTGCCGTCTGTTCCTGTCGCTCAGGAAGGAGGACTCCCCATGAGCAGGATGTCTATTCCCACCGCAACCATCGTATGGGCTCTGTTCGGCCTCGTGTCTACCGGCTGGGCCGGTGAGATGAAGGCCAAGATGGAGGAGATGAAGGGCGACACAAAGGCGAAGGTTGAAGAGATGAAGGGGGAGGCCAAGGCCGCCGTCGAAGAAGCCAAGGGGAATAAGGTTCAGGCGGAAGTGGAGCGCGCCAAAGGCAAGGGGAGCGCGGCCATGGAGAAGGCCAAGGGCAAGGTCAAGGAACTGAAAGCGAAGACGGAATAGATTCGTTCTGTCGATGCGGCGCGACCGGCCTGCGCATGGGGATGACGCATGGGCAGGCCGCCCCGTAGCCGACCGCGTGAGCGCCTGCCGTGTTCCACCTGCCATTGCGCAGGCGCTTCCCTGCCGGTACAATCTCCCTCGCTCGTCACCCGCCGATGGGTGTGGTCTCACCGACGCGCGAATGACTCCATGCTCCTATCCTTCGTGATTCTCTATCTTGCCTGCTCGGTCGGGATCGGGCTCTACGCGGCGACCCGCGTGCATAACGCCAAAGACTTCGCCGTTGCGGGGCGCTGTCTGCCCCTGCCGGTAGTGACCGCCACCGTGTTTGCGACCTGGTTCGGCGCCGAGACTGTGCTCGGCATCTCCGCCACCTTTGTCAAAGACGGGTTGCGAGCGGTCGTGGCCGATCCCTTCGGATCGAGCCTCTGTTTGATTCTCGCCGGGTTGTTATTTGCCCGTCGACTGTATCGATTGAACCTGCTCACCATCGGTGACTTTTATCGGCTGCGGTACAATCGCACGGTCGAAGTCCTCTGCACCCTCTGCATCGTCGCGTCGTACCTCGGTTGGGTGTCGGCCCAGATCAAGGCCCTCGGGCTGGTCTTCAACGTCGTGACGGATGGCGCGATGAGCCAGTCGGTCGGCATGGTGCTGGGAGCGGTCATTGTCCTGACCTACACCACGTTCGGGGGCATGTTTTCGGTGGCGATTCTTGATTTTGTGCAGATCACCATCATCATGGGCGGCATGCTCTACATCGGCTCGGTGATCAGCGGATTAGCCGGCGGGGTGGAACGGGTGATCACGCATGCGGCCATGGCGGGCAAACTGGATTTTTTTCCGCCGGCGCGGATGGAGGCGTGGATTCCGTTTCTCGGCGCCTGGGTCACGATGATGCTCGGCTCGATTCCGCAGCAGGATGTGTTTCAGCGCATCACATCGGCGCGGGACGAGCGCACGGCGGTGCGGGGATCGGTGCTGGGCGGGACGCTCTATTTCTTCTTCGCGTTTGTGCCGATGTTTCTCGCCTATTCGGCCACCTTGGTCGATCCGGCGCAGGTGGCGCAGCTATTGGAACGGGATTCCCAACTCATCCTTCCCAGCCTGATCGTGCAGCACACCCCGATCGTGGCGCAGATCATTTTTTTCGGCGCGCTGCTGTCCGCCATCATGAGTTGCTCGTCCGCCACGCTGCTCGCGCCGTCGGTGGCGTTCAGTGAAAATATCGTGAAGGGCTGGGTGCCCACGATCAGCGATCAAGGGCTGTTACGGGTGATGCGAACCGTCCTCGTCGGATTTGCGGCCACGGTCCTGCTGTTTGCGCTCAATTCAGAGGCCAGTATTTTTAAGATGGTCGAGAGTGCGTACAAGGTCACGTTGGTGGCAGCCTTCGTGCCGTTGCTCGCCGGATTGTACTGGCCAAGGGCCACGACGCAAGGGGCGGTGCTGGCTATCACTGTGGGGCTCGGGACCTGGTGTGGATCGGAGCTGACCGTCACGCTCGATCAGATCTGGCCGCCGCAGGTCCTGGGCCTGCTGGCCGCAGTTGTGGGGATGGTGGCCGGGTCTTTGCTGCCGCAATGGATCGAGCATCCGGCTGGACTCGAAGGCCCTGCGGGTCGTCCGTCTCTCCCCACGCCGTCGGAATGAGTTATGCGGGCGAGACCGAGTGAAGAATCTCGCGTACCATACGGATCAAGTCCTCGGGCGAGAAGGGCTTTTGCAGAAATGTCGTGTGGCCCTGGGCTTCATCTCCGGTGACGGGCGGGTTATCGCTGTACCCGGACATGTAGAGAACTTTCAGCTCCGCGAAGTGACTGCGGAGGCGCATGGCCAACTCTTTGCCGTTCATGCCGGGCATCACGAGATCCGTCAGCAGCAGGTCGATGTGCAGCGCATTTCGTCGGATCAGATCCAGGGCCTGGAAGCCGTCCTCCGCTTCGTGCACGGTGTAGCCATGTGTGCGCAGAATATGCTGCGTCAGCAGGCGCACCGCCGGCTCGTCTTCCACCAGCAGGATGATTTCTGTCCCCGTCGTGTGGGCCGGTTCAGATTGAACCGGGGGGAGGGCGGTGTGTGGGGGGACGACTTCCGGCAGAAACACGGTCATGGTGGTGCCCTGGCCCACCGCGCTTTCGACCGTAATGGTCCCGCCGCTTTGGTGCACGATGCCATACACCGTCGAGAGGCCGAGACCGGTTCCGCGGCCCGGCGGTTTGGTCGTGAAAAAGGGCTCGAAGATTTTGGCCTTCGCGGCCGGGTCGATGCCGGTTCCCGTATCGTGCACCCGCAGACGCACATAGGTGCGGGCGGTGCGCGTGTCATGATCCGCTCCCCAGACCTCTTCCCGGGAAACCTCACGGGTATCGATGGTCAGCGTGCCTCCATGCGGCATGGCGTCGCGGGCATTGACGGCCAGGTTAAGCAGGACCTGTTCGAGTTGGACGGCGTCGGCTTTGACCCAGAGCGGAAGAGGGTCGAGTTGCAGGATGATCGAGATGTGTTCACCGATCAGGCTCTTCAGCAACGCCATGAGGTCACGAATCACCCGGTGAAGGTCCAGTGAGACCGGGTGGAGCATTTGTTTCCTGCTGAAGGCCAGTAACTGGCCGGTCAATGCCGCACAGCGTTCCCCCGCGCGTTGAATTTCCTGCACGAAGTAGCGGGCCGAAGAGTTCTGGCTCAGTTCCTGGAGCAGGACCGCGCTATAGCCGAGGATGACGGTCATCACATTGTTGAAGTCGTGCGCCACGCCTCCCGCCAATCGCCCGACGGCCTCCATTTTTTGGGCCTGCCGCAACTGGTCTTCCAGTTCGCGGGCTTCCGTAATGTCTTCCGTGATCCCGCTCAGACTATCGACTTCCCCCGTCGCGGTATGGTGGATGACCATCCGGTCGTGAATCCATCGGACCTGCCCGTCCGGCCGTACGATCCGATACAGCAGGTGCAGGTCGCGTCCGGTCGGATTCGCAATCTCCGCATCGTAGACCTCGCTGACGACCTGTTGGTGGTCCGGGTGGATAAAGTTCCGCCAGAGCCTCGGATTTTCATAGAATCGCGCGGCAGGCAATCCCCAGATCCGCTCGAAGGCCGGATTGACGTACAGGACCTGCGGCGGATTCGCCTGCGCAAACCACACGCCCTGGTTGAGATTATCCGTGAGATAGTTGAATCGCTTTTCGCTCGAGAGCCGCGCGCCTTCCGTCCGCCGGTGTTCCCGGACTTCATTCTGCAGCCGCGCGTTGGCCTGGGCCAGGTCGGCCGTGCGTTCGGTGATGCGTTGTTCCAGATCGGTCTGCGCGGTGCGTAGTTGCTCTTCGATGACGCGGCGATCGTGGATCTCTGTGGTGATGTCCTGATTCAGCCGTTCCACCGCTTCCGTGCGGGTCGTCAGCGACTGTGCCAGGGCCACCTTCTCCAGTTGCAGGCGCGTCGAGGAGAGCAGCACGCGGTTGAAGTTCCAGGCCGAGTGGATGGTGGCCAGGAGAAACAGGACGCCCATGCCTCCCATGACCATATGGAATTCGTGTCCGCTGAGAAAGAGGTGTCCGAGGATCGGAAGTGTCAACGGAACCGCGTACCACAAAAACAAAGGAAAGGAGACAGAGAGGACGGACACCGCGCCGGCCGTCATGCCGCCGAGCACGAACAGTTGGACCAATTCATAGGGGAGGGGAATGTCCAGCGTCAGAAAATACACGCTGCTGCCCCATCCGAATCCCGCCATGCTGGTGGTCACCAACATCCAACGGTGCCAGTCTGCGCTGCTCCAGGAAGCTGGCCGCGCTCGCCGATAACTGAAAATCAGGAGTGCCCGCGCGGCGGCGACCATCCACAGACCGGCGACCCAGAGGAGCAGGGGCGTATGCGGAACGACGGACCATTCCACCGCCGCGAGAACGGCGGCATTGATGGCGCTCGCCACCACGCCGGTAGGCATATTGCGGTACAAGACCTGAACTTGTAGGGTGTGCAGATCCGGGGCCGGATCGGTGTGGGATGGGCGATCCATACGAAGGCCTCGCTCTGAAGCAGGTTCACCGCGCACAGAGCACCGATGGCAGGATCACGATGCGCGCGTGTCTCGTAAGTAAACTTACTCTATCATGATCGTTGGAAGGCCGGGCATCAAAAATTCACACGGAGATTGATGGAGCCCACATGTAAGGTCGTGCGATACGTTCCGTTGACGGTAGGATTCACGTTCCCGGCGACGGTTCTGCCTTCGTACAGAATGGCCTGGTAGGCCAGATCGATGCCGAGGCCTTTGGGGCTAAGGGCTTTATCCGATCCTCCGCAGGGGATGACCCCGAGAAACTTGCCGTGTTCCCGGCACATGAATCCGAAGCCGGTGGAGACGGCATGGTTGTCGCCGTCGGGAATGGCAGGGCTGAAGGTCTGATCGGGAATCGCCTTCTGGGAATGCCAGTAGCCTGCGCGTAGGGCGACGTCCCAATCGGGCAGCGGTGCGGGGTTCAGCCACTTGTATTCCGTGCCGACCATGACGGTGTAGCCGCTGGCCCAGTTGGCGGGGGTGGCGATGGCGAGACCGTTGGACAGGGTCGTATCCAGATTGCGGACCGATTTCCAGCCGGTGTAGTCCACGTCCAATTCCAGTTTCCATTCCCGTTCTTTATCCCGGACGGGCCAGAGCGCGATGCCGCCGGTGAGAACCTGCGGGACCACAAAGGTCGTGCGGGCGTCTGCCACACGCGTGCCGCCGGCGAGCAATTGCCCGTCGAGATGCAGCGTCGCCTGACTGCGGTAGATGAGGCCGATGTTCACGAGCGGACGTCCGTCTTCATTGCGCAGCGGGGTATAGAGCAGGCTGGCATTGAAGCCTGCGGCCGTGTCGCGCCCATTTAATTCCATGCCGGTGCCGGCCGGGATGCCGAGCCCGCCGGGCCAGCGAAATTGTCGCTCAACCTGCCCTTCTCCGAAGGCTCCGGAAAAGGTGTAGATATCCGCTCCCAACCCGATCGCCAGATCCGGTAGCGGCCGGAAGGCGATGGAGGGGCGAATGTCGATCAATTCGAACGCGGCTTTCGTGGTCGCCGTGGAAAAGGGACTGCTGTCCGGCCAGCGCGTCAAGGTGCCGAACGGACTGAAGACCGCCAAGCCGATGGCGGTGCTGTCGGAGGAGCCGATGCCGAGGTCCTTGAGATTGGCCGTAATGTAGACGTTCGACGGAGGTGGAACCGCCACACTCCCGCGAAGATCGCCGTTGGCCTGGGTGCCCGCGCCGTTCTGAAACGAGAAGCCGCCGGCGATGAGCGTGGTGCCGGCTGAGAACTGCACCCCGCGGAGTTGTGTCATGCCGGCCGGATTATAGTACCCGGCGGAGGCATCGTCGGCTTGCGCCGTGAATGCCGACGCCTGGCCGGTTGCCGAAGCACTGTGATCGTAGATGCGAAAACTTCCCGCCCGGGCTGCCGATGGGAGGAGGGTGATCATGGAGATCAGCGCGCAACAGGCGATGAGTATCCGGGGAAAGGGGGCATTGTGTCGTTTCCACCGGCGCCGCGGTCGAGTTCTTTCGTGGTGCGCTGGCTGTGTCGCGGGCAGGCAGGGTTCCTGTGAATCACCGGCATCAAGAAGGCGTAGAGTGCTCACTGTCATGTTCCTCGTGTGGATGAGTCTGTCAGTAACGCAATCAGCCTGTCCGGGCGCGTGGCGTGTGCGAGTAACGTTGTACGGGTGTGACGCGCAGAGCCGACGCGTATTCCGGGCGTCCTGACAGGTGCAAGGGCGTAGAAATTCGGCAATGTGGCGCTCATCTAAGGAAGGTCTGATTAATTCCCAATTTTGATCAGTCAGCGCCTAAAACACAGGGAATCTAACTCGTCGCTGTCTCGTTCTTCCAATTAGTCAGACCTTCCCTAAGGGAAGGCACGGAGCTTTGTCAAGCGTGAGAGCACGGCGGGGCGTCCGGAGACGGTGAGTGCGCATGTGATTTCATTCTCCGGATCGCGTATGCTCGGCAGATGGGGACGTGGTGGTGATGTTCGTCAGACGCTGGATCGTGCGGGGGCTTCTGCTATTGGCCGGCGTCGTGGTCCTTGCCGCAGGAAGTGCGGTGGCCTACGGGCTCTACCTCTCGGCCAGTCTGGCGTTGCCGGCCGGCGACGAGCATCCCCCCCGCCTGATCTACGGCGCCCCGTTTCTGTTGAAGCCTGATCTGGATATTGCCTCCGCTCATCTGATCGAGCGCCTCAACCGGCTCGGGTATCGCGCGGTCGAGACGGCCGTGCGCACCCCCGGCGAGTATCGTGTCGCCCCTGCCGGGATCGATATCTACTTGCACGAGTTTGCCGATTTTCACCTGCGACCGGTGCAGGCCCGTTTGGTGCTCGACCAGGGGCGAGTGACGAAGGTCCTGTCGATTCAGGGGGGAGATGAGTTATTCCCCGCCTATCTGGAACCGCAATTGATCAGCGGGTTGCGCGGCGCCTCGCGGCAGGTGCGGGAATGGGTGTCGTACGACGATCTGCCGGCGCGATTTCTCGATGTGTTGCTGGCGATCGAAGACCGGCGATTCTTCAGCCATCCCGGCATCGATCCCATTGCCGTGGGCCGCGCGGTCTGGACGAATGTCACCCGGGGCACGGTCATTCAAGGCGGCAGTACGATCACGCAGCAGTTGGCGAAGAACCTGTTTTATTCTCCGCAACGCACGTTCGGGCGGAAGCTCAAGGAGTCGATTGCCGCGTTGGTCCTGGAGGCGAAATACCGCAAACAGGCGATCCTCGAAAGTTACGCGAACGAGATTTATCTCGGGCAGGTCGGGTCTGTGTCGATGTATGGAGTCGGGGAGGCCGCGCACCGGTATTTCGGCAAACGCGTGGATGCATTGAGCTTGGAGGAGACCGCGCTGCTGGTCGGCATGATCAAGGGGCCGAATACCTATTCGCCTTTGAGAAATCCGGTCCTGGCCAAGCAACGGCGCGATGTGGTGCTGGGCCGGTTGCACGAGCAGGGGCTCGTGAGCGACGACGCGTGGAAGCAGGCGGTGATGACGCCGGTCAGGGTGATGCCGCCGCAGGATACGTTGGCCGATGCGCCCTTTTTTGTCGACCATCTCCTCAGGCAGGTCGAAGAGACGACCGGTGCGCCCTTGCCGGACGGCGTCAGGGCCTACACGACGCTCGACCCTGTGTTGCAACGACTGGCCACTCAGACGCTGGAGAGTGAACTGGGCAAACTGGAAGCGGCCTATCCGGCGCTGACCGGCCACAGTAGTCCGGTGCAAGCCGCGCTGGTGGCGCTCGATCCCGCAACGGGCGGCATTCTTGCGATGGTGGGCAGTCGTGATTATCGCACCAGTCAGTATAACCGGGCCGTGCAGTCGAAACGCCAGCCCGGCTCGTTGTTTAAGCCGTTGGTGTACCTCGCGGCGTTGGAGGCTCGCCGCGAATTAAGCGGTGGACAACCGATTACGGCGGCGACCTCGATCGTCGATGAACCGGTGACGTTTGAGTCGGGGGCCGGGGTGTGGGCACCGCAGAATTACGACCATCGGTTCCACGGCACGGTGTCCGTGCGGACGGCGATCGAACAATCGCTGAATATTCCCGCCGTGAAGATCGCACAAGCCGTGGGGACGAAGCGAATTCTCCAGATGGCAGAGAAGCTGGGGATTCGCAGCCCGCTGGCCGATAATCTGTCCATTGCCTTGGGGACGTCCGGCGTCTCGCTGTTGGAGATCACCTCGGCCTACGGGGCCCTGGCACAAGGGGGGCTCTATGTGGCTCCCTCGGCGTTGCAGGCCGTGATGACTCCGGAAGGGGATCCCGCCTGGCATCATACGCCCGCTCGGCATCAAGCGGTGTCCCCGCAAGCGGCCTATGTCATGACCTCGTTGCTCAGGGGTGTGGTCGAGCGCGGCACCGCGGCCAAGGCGAAGGCGATGGGTCTGCGTGGGAATGTCGCAGGGAAAACAGGGACGACGGACGGGTATCGCGATGCCTGGTTCGTCGGCTATACGCCGGACGTGGTGGTCGGCGTGTGGGTGGGGTTCGATGACGAGGAGGCGTTGCATCTGACCGGGGCCCAGGCCGCGTTACCGATGTGGGTGGAGTTCGTGCGCCGGATCTCGCCGGCTGCGACGCACGAGTTTGCGATGCCGCCTGCCGTGGTGACGCGCGACATCGATCCCCAGTCGGCCCAGTTGGCGACCTCGAAGTGTCCGCAGCGGTCGGCGGAGTTGTTTATCGAAGGTACGGAGCCTTCGATCTACTGTGAAGTACACGGCAGCGGCTTCTGGGAACGAGTCAAGCGCAGTTTTGGTTTTTCCTAGGTGCGATGCACAAGCTGGTGTAGGCTCGGCTCATGTTGGGATGGTCCTCCAGTTCATCGGACACTGCCTGGGAGAAGGAGCGCGTGATGATGAAGAAGTCCGGCTTTGTGGCAACCGACAATATCACCCTGTTGGCCAAAGGTGTCTTGCTCAGAGGCGAGATTCGCGTTGAAGGCACGGTCCGTATCGACGGGCGGTTGGAAGGCGATCTTCACACCACGGGGACCGTCGTGATCGGCGAAGACGGCATCGTGCAGGGAACCATCACAGCCGGGACCATTATCAGCAGCGGAAAGATCAAGGCGACGGTGCGGGCGACGGAACGGCTCCAATTGCTGAAGACCGGTCTGCTCGTCGGCGAAGTTCACGCGCCCGCCTTCTCCATGGAAGACGGGGCGAAGTTTCAAGGGATGTCGGATATGGGCGTCGCTTCCTGGGGTGATGAAGCCCAGAAACTCCCCGGCAATGTGCGCGATATTTCCTCGCAGCGTCCCAAGGCCGTCGCCATGCTGGGTGAAAACGCCTGATCGGGTTTCTTCTCCCGCCCTCATGCACGCGACCTTCGTGTGCCTTCCGGCCTTCTGCATGACCTCCCAGCCTGGCGGCAGTCCTCTGTTCAGGCACAGCGGTCGTCAGACCGACGCGTGACATCCCGGGCAGGTTCTGTTATCAACGGCTGCAACGCGGTTATTCTTCACGACTATGAATCGACAACAGATCTTTGCGCTCTGCTTTTTCGGCGTGCTGCTGGCGTTGCTGTATCAGATGGGGCTGATGTTTCGCCCCTTCGTGTTTCCGGTCCTCTGGGCGGTGATCCTGGCGCATCTCTGTTTCCCCCTGCACATCCGGCTCACCGCCTGGTTGGGAGGACGAGAGTCGCATTCGGCGGTGCTTCTGACATTGGCTGCGCTGGCCCTGGTCGTGGTACCGCTGGTAGTGCTCAGTGTGATGCTGGTGAAGGAGGCCGGATCCGCTGACCGCGCGGTGCGGGAATGGATTGCCTCAGGAGGCGTTCAGCAGCTGCCCGATCGGTTGTCCGGGCTGCCGGGAGGCCATGTGGTGAGGGAGTGGCTGGAGCGGTTCACCGGGAGGGAGAGTGACCTCGAACAATTCGTGCTCTCGAGCGCGAAGACCTTCAGCAGATTCATCGTGGGCGAGTTGAGCGATCTTGTGCGGGACGTTTTTATGTTGGTCGCCGACTTTCTCGTCATGATGTTTACCCTGTTTTTCTTCTTCAAGGATGGCCGCCACTGGCTGGCGTCGCTGTATGCCTTGATCCCGCTGGAAGCCTCGCACAAGGACAAGATCCTGGCTCGCCTGGATCAGACCATTCGCGCCGTGGTGAAAGGGATCGTGCTGACGGCCATTGCACAGGGGCTACTCGCCGGAGCGGCCTATGCGGTGCTGGGTGTGCCGTTTCCCATGGTGTTGATGGCCCTGACGATTCTCCTGGCTCCGCTCCCGTTCGGCGGGACGGCGCTCATCTGGGGGCCTGTGGCCCTCTATCTCCTCTGGGCCGGTACGGTGGGGAAGGGGCTGGTCATGCTGGCCTGGGGAATCGGGGTCGTGTCCACGATCGATCAAATCCTCAAGCCGCTGTTCATCGGGCAGGGCGCGGAGATTCCCGTGTTGCTCCTGACCTTCAGTGTGCTCGGAGGCCTGGCGGTCTACGGGATTCTCGGATTGTTCCTGGGGCCGATTCTCGTCGGGCTGTTCTTGACCGCTCTGCAGATCTACCGGGACGACTACCAGCAGCATCTTCCGGCCCCGCCGGCCGCATCGTAACCAGTCGTTTAACCGCCGGTCTCTCAGTCGAGGGGAATGGTAATCGTCATGCCCCCCATCACGTCATTCAACGCGAAGTCACGTTTGGGGCTCAGCGGGTGGCTGTTGTGACACTTCACGCAGGCGGCAGAGACGGCCCGATCGGAATAGATGGCCTGAAAGTATTGTTTGCGGCCGCTGGTCACGATGCCTGTAAAGGGCCGGTCGGGGGTCTGCGCAAAACTCTCCAGCGCCCGGCGTTCCAAGTCGGTGGCGGGGGCATTCCGCTGGTAGATGGGCCAGAGGCTGATGAGGCGATAGCGAATGCCTCGTCCGGACTCGGCCACGAGTTTGCCCGAATGTTGAAGGAACTGGGCGGGCAGCGGCAGGGCATTTTCGTGTTCCCAATGTTCCGCGGCGGAGACGATACCTTTGGCCTGCATCCGGTTGACGACCTGGTTCGTATAGATGGTTCGATCGGCATCCAGAACCGCGTGCACGAAGTCCGCGACCTTTTCCGGAGGAATGCCCGGCGGCGGCGCGGCATCTTTGGCCTGCAACGAATAGGTCGAGGCGCAGGCCAGTGCCAGTGCGAGCCACAGCGGCCGTGCCCGAATGACTGTCAGGATGAGACGCATGGCTCCTCCTTTCGTACCCCGGCCTTGTCCGCCGGCAGGGTGATGACGCAGGTCGTGCCCTGGCCCTCCGGACTCTCCAGGCGAATCTCGCCGCCGAATTTCTTGATCAGCCGCTGTGCGACGGTGAGGCCGAGTCCCGAGCCTTCTCCCTGTCCCTTGGTAGTGTAGAACGGATCGAAGACTTTGCCGAGATGTTGTTTGGGAATGCCGGGACCGTTGTCCCGTATCGTGATCGTAATCAGGTCGTCCTGTTCTTCGGTGGTCAGCCACAGGTCGCCTCGCCCGCTCATGGCCTGAATGGCATTGGTGAGGACGTTGATAAACGCCAGACGAAGTTGGTCGGGCAGCGCCGTCACCGGCGACACTGTCACATAGTGTTTCTGGACGTTCAGCCCGAGGCAGTCGTGCGAAGTCTGCACAATGGCCAGGGCTTGTTCCAACTGGGCGGTCACATCCACCGGCACCCGTTGGCTTTTCGATTCACGGGCGGCCACTCCGGTGAAGTCCCGAATGATGGCCGCCATCTTCCGGCCGTGGCCGACGATGTCCTGCGCATAGCCCTTGGCGCGGGCCAGGTCTTCTTCTTCCTGGATCGCCTCCCCGAGGCCGAGAATCCCAAACAACGGGTTGTTCAGTTCGTGACCGATGCCGGCGGTCAGCACATCGAGGCTGCCTGATTTTTCAGCTTGGATCAGCTGGTCCTGCAGCCGGCTTTCGTCGGTGGTATCGCGCAGCACGAGTCCGAATCGCTTGCCTGCCCCGCTGCGACTTTCCAGCGGAAACCATTCATAGTGGTACAGATGCGAGCCGATCCGTAATTCCCGTCGGGCTGAGCGGGACGCCTGACTGAGGGTTTGATTGAGCGGGTCGCGCGCCTCTTTCAGGGCGGGCTCCTGGTCCGGGCTGGGGAGCGCGGTCGGTTTGTTTTCTTCCACGAGTCGTAGGTCGCGCCGCAAGGCCTGGAGGTGATCGTCGTCCAGCGGGAGCAGATCGAACAGCGGGCGGCTGGACCAGCTGTTCTCCTGCGTTTGAAGCGCATCCCGGGACGCGCGGTTCATATATTGGACGAGGCCTTGCTGGTCGATCATGATGATCGGGGTCGGGACGGCGTCGAGCACCTGATCCGTCGATTTTTGGAGGTACTGCACCTCCTGTGTTTTTTCTTCCACCTGGGTGCTCAATCCGGCAAAGGCGGCTTCGAGTTGCGTGTTCATGCGGTTGAATTCGACCGCCAGCTCCTCCAGCTCATCTCCCGTGTGAATCTGGATCGGCTCCCGTAGTTCTCCCCGTCCGATGAGGCGCGCGGCCTCCTGCAGCCGCCTGACCGGAGTGACGATCCGGCTGGCCGCGAAATACCCCAATGTGGCGAGCAGGGTGAGCGCCACCGTCGCAAGAATCATCATCCACATCATGAGATGCCGGATCGGGGCGAACAGCTCGTCGGAGGATTGCCAGACGAAGGTGTGCCAGGCGCCGTTTTCCAGCGCGCCGTTCGTGGCACGACTGGTTTCTGGAAGGGGCGCGAATCCGATGATGGCGGTACCCTGGCCACCGTGCCCGTCACTGTCGGCAGTGACCCAGCCCGGTTGCCGCACCGTCACCTGGGGAATCAGCGATGCGCCTGAGAGCTGAACGCCGGTGGGAAGGATCGGGCAGCTGAGGACCATGCCTCGGCTGTCGATCAACATCACATGGCCGGTCTTGCCGAACCGAATGGTGTGGGTCGAGGGAGAGAAGAATTCCTTGGCATCGATGACCCGGTGGACCACGCCCACCACTTCATAGCGAAGGCTGTCCATGACCGGCAGAGAAATGCTGAAGACGTAGGCATCGGCCTGTTCGTCGAAATGGAGATCTTCGATGTAGAGCTGGCCGACTCCTTTGTTGAAGGTGCCTTTCCACCAGGCAGCCTCGGCATGGGAGAATCCGGGCTTGGTCGTCAGGGCGGCAAAGAGGTTGCCTTGCACATCCGTGATGAACAGCTTCTTGGTGGCGGCGCGTACGACCTGCGGCAGGAGTTGGTCCGATTCGTTCTGCGAGCCGGCGTAAAAACTCTGTAAGAGAAGAGCGGTGGAATTTCCCGTAATCGCTTTGACTGCAGCCGGGTCTCTTGCCGCCCAGTGGGCCCGTTGTTGCACGAGAGTCGGCAACGTCGCGTTCTGATCGGAGGCATGGAGCGCGTCGCGACGGTGTTCCAGCGCACGCACGATATCCGGGTGGACCGCGATGCGGGAAGTTCTGGCCACCTCCTCCGCCACGAGGAGGTCCAATTTGCGGGCCGCCTCCGTGGCCAGCGCCTGAAAGCTTTCCCCGCTGACGACCTGGATTTCTTTCGAGCCTTGCAGAAAGGCCAGGCTGAGGCCGAGCAGGAGGGGCACCACGCCGACCATCAGCATGGACACGATGAGCTTGCGTTTCAGGCCCCACCCGAGGGCGCTCGAGAAGGGCCGCGCTGTACTCGTCATAGGGGCGCGCATGATATGGTCGGCTGCACCTGTGGAAATTCGATGCGGAAGGTCGTGCCCACGCCCACGTCGCTTTCGACGCAAATGTGACCGTCCATTTTCGAGATCACCGACATCACATTGTACAACCCCAATCCCGTGCCTTTCCCGGGAGGTTTGGTGGTGTAGAGCGGTTCAAAGATTTTGGAGAAGGCTTCCTTGGGGATGCCGCACCCCGTATCGCTGACCGAGGCGCTGACCAGTCCGTCCGGCCCGACCGTGGTTTGGAGCGTCAATGTGCCGTGATCCTTGATGGCTTGGACCGCGTTCGTGATCAGGTTGACGAAGACATGAAGGAGTTCGTCGGGATTGCCCATCACGCTGGCGTCTTCCGCATACCGTTTGACGACCGTGACATCTTGCAGCGTCACGGCATACCGGGCGATTCTCAGCGCTTCGTCCAGTTTGGTGTTGAGGTTGACCATGACCTCTTCGCCGGCGCCGTTGCGTCTGGCGTAGCGGGTCAGGTCGCGACAGATGGCGCTGGTGCGTTTGACGGCCTGCGTGATGTCGCGAGCCTGCTCGTGGACGACCGCCAGGTCCTGCTCTTCTTCCAGATTTTCGGCCAGTCCGAGAATCAACTGCAGCGGATTGTTGATGTCGTGCGCGATGCCGGCCGCGAAAGACCCCAGCCCGGCGAGTTTGTCGGCCTGGAACAATTCGGCTTCCAATTTCGACTGATGTTGGACGAGTTTCCAGAGTAGCCTGGTGGCGGCCCCGCTCAGGACCTCGGCGCCGGGACGCTTCAGGGTGTGGATGAGCGGTTCCATGGATGGGGCGCCGGTCACATCCATGATCAGGTTGACACCATGATTCTGGATGAGGTCCTGCACCCGTTCCGCGACCAGCACATTCAGGTCTCGCGCCCGCTTGAGTCCAGGAGCCGTCGGATCCTTGTCCGCAATGCCGACGATCTCCACATCCGGGATCTGATGGAGGAGATCCAGTAGGGCGGTGCCGCCTTTTCCGGCACCGATGATAGCAATTCTCGTCGCGCAGAGTTTCATGGTCGCATTCCGTGGTGTGTTGCGAGGTCCGGTCGGCAGTGAGCCCCACTGACTCGCACCTGTTCGTCGGAGAGGCCTGGGCGACCTCCCCGACGTGGAGGGTGTGGCGCTGCCTGGCGGTATGGACGACACTAGAGTTGGGCAAGCTCTCGCTGTTCCATCGCCCTGGCCACGGCCGTGCGGAGCTTTTCTCCCTCGACCGGTTTCACGAGATAGTCGACCACGCCGCTTCGCAAAAAGGAGGTGGCCATGTCGGTGTCGGGGAAGCCGGTCAGCACAATGATCGGGACCCGCGGCCATTCCTGTTGGAAGTAGGCAATGGCCTCAACCCCATTGATCTTCGGCATGCGGATGTCGCAGATGAGGACGTCCAGCAACAGCCGGTTTTCTCCGGTGTTGATGGCTTCGATGGCTTTTTCGCCATTCTCTGCCTCGATGACCTCGTACCCGGCCTTCTGCAGTGTCATTCGAACGACCTTGCGAATGTCCGGTTCATCGTCGACCACGAGCACCCGGCCGTTGCAGGCAGACTCACTCATGAAGAAACCCGATTTAAATTCTCCCATGATCCCCTCCTTGATGGTTGTGCCGATTGTTGATGCCATCTGCCGTACTTGCCGTTGAGTTACAGCAACAGGCATGCCAAGGGGGAAACGCGGAAGAGACGCGTGATTTCAGTCACATAGGGAAAGTCGGCGAGGAGCAGGTCCGGTCTGGTGGTTGGGAACCACCAGACCGGGTGAAATGCACCACCGGCGCCTCGATCAGATTTGGAACGGGAACGATTCAGCAGGCCGGTGGTTGTGGCGCGGACCGGTCGAAACCGGTCCCTGAAAAGAGGCGCTACTTAGCCGGGGTGTTGCCGAAGAAATGGAGGTCCTTCTCGCCCCGGAGATGGGCAGGGGTGACGACATATTCGCCGCCCAGGGCCGGGCTCCAGATCTTTTCGGACGTCACTTTTTCACCGCCGGTGAAGGTAACTCCCATTCCTCCAGCGACCGTACCGAGCACGGCGACGGCCATTTTGATCCCGCCATACGGCAAGGTCAGGAAGTAACTTCCCAAGCCCTGAATGGCTTCCGATCCGAAGCCTGCGGCTGCGGTCGGTCGCACCGATAAAGTTGCCTGGCATCCGAGGACAAGCAGTACGACGCACAGAGTGATCCGTGACAGGCGACGCGGGCGACGAGAATTCGGCTGGGCCATGAGTCTTCTCCTTTCATCCTGGGTGAGTGCGAGGTCCGAATGTATGTGCGCAACGGCGCGGTGTAGCGGGCTGTCCTTTAAATATCCATGCGTTCGAGACGCATGTTGTCCTGCTCAGCGATGAAATCGGTGGTGGTTCAGATTGCCTTCGGCGTCCCGTATGCGTTATTCTCCGAGCAGATGATTACCGCCGAGGCTGTGACTGCATTCATTCGTCAGGTGTTTCCTGATGCTGCCGTGACCGTGATCGATAAGACCGGCACGCAGGACCATTTGATCGTGCGGGTGACCTCGGGCGGATTTCTCGGCAAGAATCTTCTGGACCGACATCGGATGGTCTACCAAGCCCTGGCCGCTCCGATGAAAGACGGACGTATTCATGCCCTGGAGATTACAGCTAAGACACCGGAAGAAGTGAACACATAGTAATAGTAGAGGAGGGACAGATGGCTGACCCGATCGAAGAAGAGATTCAACAAGAAATCAAGGCGAACAAAATTTTGATTTACGGCAAGGGGACCAAAGCCATGCCGATGTGCGGGTTCACGAGGGAGACCATGCACTTTTTTGAGAAATACGGCTATCCCTACGAACTCATCGACGTGTTGTCCCAGCCCGCCAAACGCGAGGCGTTGACGAAGCTGACAAATTGGCCGACTTTGCCGAAGGTATTCATCGACGGGCAGTTTTACGGCGACACGGATATTCTGGACCCCATGGAAGCCAAGGGCGAAATGGTGCCGCTGCTGAAGAAGGCGTTCGGAGCTGAATAAGCGGGTTAGGGCGGCCCGCAATAGGGTAGCTCATTCAGCGGACACGCCTTCTGTTGATTTTCTTGCCCGACTGCCCTCTTGCCGATAGAATCCTTCCTGCGACTATGGGTGAGGATCTCCAAGGAAAAAGTCCGCTTTGTGTCGATCTTGATGGCACGCTCATCAGGACCGATCTGCTGTGGGAATCGCTGCTGGCGCTAATCAAGCAGAGTCCGCTCTCGATCTGTCAGCTTCCCTTCTGGTTGCTGAAAGGCAAAGCCTCTTTCAAGCATGAAATCGCCCGCCGGGTGACGCTCGACGCGAGTACGCTGCCCTACGACCCGGCCCTGGTCGAGTTTCTCTCCAATGAACGCCGGTCTGGCCGTGAGCTGGTGCTGGCCACAGCCAGTCATGAGAGCTTTGCCCGTGCCGTCGCGGCTCATCTCGGGCTGTTCGACGAGCGGGTGTTCGGGAGCGATGCTTCGACCAACCTCAAAGGCGCACGCAAGGTTGCCCTCCTGGTTGAGCGGTACGGGGCTCGTCGGTTTGCCTATGCGGGGAATTCGACCGCCGATTTGCCCGTGTGGGCCGAGGCCAACGAAGCGATCGTCGTGAATGCCTCCGCCGGATTGGTGAGCCGCGCGCAAACGCTGACCCCGGTGAGTCGTGTGTTCAGCGAGCCGGTGAAATGGCTGAAGCAGGTGGCCAAGGCCTTGCGCGTGCATCAGTGGGCGAAGAACGTGCTGGTGTTTATCCCGGTGGTCGCCTCGCATCAAATCACCAACCGAGCCCTGATGCTGCAGGCCACCCTCGCGTTTCTGTCATTCAGTTTCTCAGCGTCTTCCGTCTATATCGTCAATGACTGTCTCGACCTCGCTTCCGACCGCCGGCATCCCCGGAAAAAATACCGCCCCTTTGCTTCCGGCAGCCTCTCGATTCCGTTCGGACTCCTCTTGGCTGCAGGTTGTCTTGTCGGAGGAATTCTCCTGGCCCTGGCCTTGCCTTCGTCATTTCTGCTCGTGCTGGCGGCCTATCTGGTGCTGACCACGGGGTATTCCTTCTATCTGAAACAGTTCGTGTTGCTGGATGTGATTGTGTTGGCCCAACTCTACACCGTGCGGGTGTATGGTGGTGGAGCTGCGACGGGGGTGGCTCCCTCCCATTGGCTGTTGACGTTTTCGTTGTTTCTTTTCCTCAGCCTTGCTCTGGTAAAACGGTTTACCGAATTGCGGCTCATGAGCCAAGCCGAGGGCAAAGGACTGCACGGACGAGGATATTGGGTAACGGATCTCGAGCATATATCGAGTATCGGCACGGCGAGCGGATTGTTGGCGGTGTTGGTGCTGGCACTCTACATCAGCAGTAAAGAAGTGCTGCTGCTGTACACGCATGCGGACGTATTGTGGTTGGTCTGTCCGGTGATGCTCTACTGGATCAGTCGAGTCTGGATGTTGGCCTATCGGAACCGCATGGACGACGATCCGGTGGTGTTCGCGGTCAAGGATTCAAAAAGTTATCTCATGGCGGCGATCATCGGAGCCATTCTCTTCTTTGCCAGGTAAACCGTCGAGTCAGATGCCCCATCCGCCGCTGAGGTGCAGGTTGGCGCCGTTGACGTACCGCGCCTCCTCGCTGAGCAAGTATCGCACGGCTGCGACCGTATCTCCCACGCTCCCGACGTATCCGGCGGGAATTCGTTTGACCACACCGGCCAGTTCATCGGGCGGCGCGCTGCCTGAATCGATGAATCCGGGGGAGATGGCGTTGACGGTAATGCCGTAGGGGGCGAGCAGTTTTGCCAGTGTCCTGGTGAGAATTAACACGCCGGCTTTGGCGATATAGTGCCCCGTCACCTCCGGCTGGGCCACCATCTGGTCCGCATTGGCCATGCTGAAGTTGATGATGCGTCCCTGCTTCCGTGCCTTCATCCCGGGTGCGACCGCCTGCCCAAGATAAAAAATCGGGTGTAAGTTTCCCTCGAACATTTCACGCCAACCCGTCGGCGTCTCGTCGAAGAGATTGACGCGGTGATAGGGGCCGGCGCCATTGATCAGCGCGTCGATCCTACCCCACCGGGTTTCGACCTGTGAGACCAAGTCGCCGGCGGCCTTCGGGTCGGACACGTCGCATTGCACCGCCAAGGCTTGCCCGCCGCGTGCCACGATGGCCGCGCTGGTTTCATCCGCGGCTGCTTTGCTGGTGCGGTAGCAGATTGCCACGGACCATTGTTGCGCGGCGAGATCGAGCGCGATGGCGCGGCCGATTCCCTTTGCGCCGCCGGTGATGAGGGCAACGTTATTCGTCATAGGGACTCCGTGAGCAGGCTGTTGAGAAAGTCCGCCAGCGGCGTTCTCGCATCGCGCCGAGGCTCACCGTACGGCACGAGTACGATTCGCCTCTTCGCTTGCTGCGGCCTTGCTGGACGGCCTTTCTGAACAGCCTGCGGGGTATTCCGGCTCTGTCTGTGCATGAGGGGCACAACTCCATTTCCGGGGTCGTCATTTAGTTTGTCGACAAACTATTAGGCCTCACGCGTGCGCAGGCGTTTCGCGAGCAACTCCAGCGTACCGGCCGTTCGTTGCGAATACACTCGTTCCTGTTTGGGGCGTTGTTTGTCCGCTGCGCAATCATCGATCAAGGCGTGAAGATCGTCGAGGGTGTCCACGTCGCTCCAGGCGGGGAGCAGGGCGGTCTTCAATCCCGCCGCCGCAGCTTTCTGCTGTGTGAGTCCCGTGACCTGGTCCGTCGACCAGGGAATATCCGAGAACAGGTCGGGGTGTGGCGCCGTCATGCCGATCAGGTAGTAGCCGCCGTCTTTCGCCGGACCGAGGATCAGGTCGTGCCGGACAAGTGACTGCACGGCATCGCGATAATGTGTCAGCGGCAGAGACGGTACGTCGGTTCCCACCAGGAAAACGTGCCGATACCCACGGGCAAAGAGCGTGCTGAACGCCTGCGCCATCCTGTCCCCGAGGTTGTCGCCTTGTTGATCGAGGAGCGTGACGCCGTGGCGCGCTTCCATGATTCTGAAAAAGACATGGGTGCTTGAGGGGGCACAGGCCAGAAAACGATCGACAGGAAGCTTGAACTGATGCACCGCCGCTTTCGTGCGTTCGAGGGTGTCGAGGACGAAGCTGCCGTGAAGTGTGGCGGCTTCGTCTTCGGTCAGGCCCGGGCAGAGGCGTGTTTTGACCTGTCCCGGGATCGGAGCTTTAGCGAAGAGCACCAGGGCGGCCGATGCGGGCTGTTTGCGGTCCGACGGGAGAGCACTCATGGATTTATCTCACAATGCTATAAAAATGTTGAAGTCGAGAGGGGCTGACTCCGATCCAGTACAGGAAGCGGAGGGTCCACATCAATAGAATTGTGCGGACGGGGCCGTTCCGTTCCCATCGACGGAAGGCGGTGACGACCTGATGACGCAATGGGGCGAGGCGTCCTGCTCGTTTGAGGCGACGGGAGAACTCGATGTCTTCCATCAGCGGAATCTCTGCAAACCGTCCGATCCGCTCGAAGACATCCCGTCGGACGAAGAGGGCTTGGTCGCCTGTGGCAATGCCGCTCCAGCGGGAACGCAGATTCATCATGTGTCCGACGAGGCGGGCTATCGGACGTGGGGAGTCGAAGCGGACGTCGAAGCGTCCGCCGACGCAAGCCTCGTCGGACAGCGCGGTGGAGATGGCCTGTCGGGCGTTGGTGGGGAGGTACGTATCGGCGTGAAGGAACAGGAGCACCTCGCAGCGGCTGCCGGCTGCACCGGTGTTGAGCTGGCGCGCACGTCCCGCGGCCGCCTTCAGAAGACGGATAGCCGGCGAGGCTGGTGCGGGCCTTGAGTCGGACCCGGTTCGAAGTCGGTCTTCAAACGCCTCGACGATGGCGCAGGTCCGATCCGAACTGCCGCCGTCCACGATGATGAGCTCGTCGAATCCGAGCGTAGCTGTGTGTGAGAGCGTCTGCCCGATACCGCAGGCTTCATTGAACACCGGGATGATGACGGCAATGGTCATCGGCGCGGGAGGAGGAGCGATGAATTCACCGGCCCGATCTCAGAATGGGCAGGGCACGGAGTGCTTCAGGTTGCCTGTTTCGGCTCGTTGAACATGAAATACATGACCACGACGACGGTGGACCAGAACACCACCTGCTTATGCCAGAACAACACTTCGCCATAGTGAAAAAATGCCAGGCTGATCAGAACCGATCCCGCCATCAAGGAGTAACGGATGGTCGGATTTTCGACCACGGCATTGGCCCAGACCGCGATGCCGCTGAAGTAGATCAGCAGGGGCACGACGTTGATCTCGAATCCACCGCTGATGGAGAGGAACACGTCCAGAAAGCCGATGAACATCAAGGCCGTGCCGACCATCATCCCGACGACATGCGTCTGGCGGTCTACATTGCTTTCGTCGTCCGGGCGGTGCAACGGGGGCCTGGACGGACGGGTCGAAGGATCTGGAAGGTCGCTGGGTGGTGCCATGTCTAGGCCTTAAAATGCTTGCTGAGGGTGAGGGCTTGTCGTTGATATGACGAGCCGAGTGCCGTTCCATATACCTGTGTCGGCACCGTGAGCATTCGATCATACACTACTTTGAAGAAGGTTTGCCCGTCATGAATGAGGAACGGCACATCGTGCGGGCGGACTTCCAGGACGACCTGGGTGCCCCGCATCTTGCCGTCTCCGTACCCGAAGCCCGGGTCGAAGAAGCCGGCATAGTGGGTGCGCAGTTCACCGCAGGCCGCTTCGTAGGCGACCATTTCGGCGGCATACCCAGGTGGGACCCGAATGCGTTCTTTCGACGCCAGGATATAAAACTCCTCCGGTTCCAGGAGGAGGCTGTCCTGCCGGTGCCGTTTCAGCGGTTCCCAGAAGTCCAGGGCCGCATAATGTCCGATTTTGGCCAGATCGATGACATGGCTGTTCTTCTTGGCCCGGTAGCCGATGACCGCATCTTCCCGCGCACTTCCGGTGAGGTCGATCCGCAAGAAGAGGCCGCGCTCCGTGCGGAACTCCTTCTGCGGCAGCGGCTTCGGAGGTGAGGCATTACGAAAGAGCAGCGGATCGGTCCCATGCAGCTTCTGCAGGGCGCTGTCGGAGACCGTGGCATCGCCGCGCACGAAACGAATCTGATTCAGAGAGTCACCCGTGCGCACCTTGATGGCGAAGGAGCGTGGCACCACTTCCAGATAGAGCGGGCCCCGGTAGCCGGCCCGGATTTCATCGAAGCCGGCATTCAGGTCGGTGACGACGCGGGTGAAGACATCCAGCCGTCCGGTGGTGCTTTTGGGATTGGCGCGGGCACGGAGCGTGGCCGGCAGGTCCAGTTGTTCGAGGAGCGGAACCAGATACACATGGCCCTTTTCGAGGATGGCGCCCTGCGTGAGGTCCATCTCATACATCACGAGGTCGGACTGATAAAAGTCGAGCACATTGAGGCGGGTGCTGATGGCCGACAACTCCGGCAGGAAGCTGCTGATCAGCCGGTACGCTTTCTTTCCGAGCCGCAAGTCCAGACTGGCCGGCTGGATTTGCCGGTCCTCGATCGCATGGTCCGATGTGATGGAGCCACGGGCAATCAGCTGCGTGATGTGCTGGTACGGCAGAATCCCTTTTGAAGAAGCAGCACGGGTCACAGGTGTTCTCCCCCTCCGTCGCAACCGTTTCCTGTGGAGGCCCAGGAGGGATGGGCGCCGACCATCGGCAGTTCACGTCCTGGAGCGGAGCCGGGCTGGGGGTAGTGGAAGGTCCTGTTTTCGTAATTTCTCAACACGGCGCTGTCTTCGTCCAGGTTGACCAGGTAGTCCGCGGGCAGCAGTGGAATTTTGCCGCCGCCGCCGGGAGCATCGATGACAAAGTGGGGGACGCCCATGCCGCTGGTGTGGCCCTGCAGGGACTTGATGATCTTGAGGCCGGTTTCCACCGACGTCCGGAAATGATTCGTCCCCTTCGTCAGGTCGGCTTGATACAGGTAATAGGGCTTCACGCGTGCCAGTAACAATTGATGCATCAGACGTTTCATGATCTCAGGGTCGTCGTTGACCCCCTTCAGTAACACAGTCTGTGCACCGAGGGGAACCCCGGCATCGGCCAGCATCCCGCAGGCGCGTTTCACCTCCGGTGTCAGTTCGTCCGGGTGGTTGAAGTGCAGGTTCATATAGAACGGATGATATTTCTTGATGATGTCGCAGAGCTTCGGTGTGATGCGCTCCGGCAGGCTGCCCGGTACGCGTGTGCCGATCCGGATCAGTTCCAAATGGGGAATCGTCCGAAGGGATTTGAGGATCCGTTCCAGCAGGTGATCGGGCAGCAGGAGCGGGTCGCCCCCTGACAAAATCACATCCCGCACTTCCTGGTGGTCGCGCAGATAGGCGATCGCTCGGTCCAGCTCCCCTTTCTTGAGGAAGCCTGGCTTGCCGACCAACCGTTTGCGCGTGCAAAACCGGCAATAAATCGGGCACTGGTTCGTCACCATGAGCAGCGCGCGGTCGGGATACCGGTGAACCAGGTGGGGCACGGGACTCATCAGGTCTTCTTCGAGCGGATCGTCTTCCGCATCCGCATCGGCCATTTCCGCGCGATCGGGCACGACCTGCTTCCAGATCGCATCGCCCTTTTCCTTGATGGTGGCCAGCACGGTCGGCGTAATCCGCATGGGGTAGTCCCCCACGATGTCCTCGATTTCCTTCGGATCGACACCGAGCCGATCCGCCAAATCCTTCGGCTTGACTATGCTCTGAGCCAGGATGCGTCTCCAGTCCTCCACGTCTCTATCCTTTCTAACAAGCTGTTGAAAAAGTCCGCCAGCGGCGTTCTCGCATCGCTCAGCGGCTCACCGTACGGCACGAGTACGATTCGCCGTTTCGCTCGCTGCGGCCTTGCTGGGCGGCCTTTTTGAACGGCCTGTAGGTGATGCGTATGGAAATATGTGATCGCAGCCGGCTCTGAGAAGCACACGGGCGACAACTGTTTGTCAAAAACTTGCTAAGTGGTCGAGCCGCGCAGGCCGGCGCCTGTCCGAGGGATCGGGGCCCGTCTGCGATCGGCGCTCGTGCGGCAGATCCGAGCGAGGTCCTCACGGGCGTGCCTTGTTGTACTGTGTGTGCAGGTGAGCAAGAATGTCGTGGGTTTCCGTCAGGACGGTGTCTCCGTCTTGCAGGACCGGGACATAATATTGGCCCGACACCTCGAAGACTTGTGTGCGCATCGGACGAAAGTCCGGAACCACCACGTCTTCGTAAGAGAGTTTCAGTTCGTCCAGACGGTCCCGAACGACTGCACAATCCGGGCACCATTGGACATGATAGAGCGTCAGGGCCATGAGTACCTATGATGAAAAAGGTTGAGCAAACATCTGTACATGAACCGGTTGTGCCGCAGCGATCATCGGGTCACCTTATGAAGCGAGGTGTGGCGCGATGGCACAAGGCGCCATGATCGCGTCGACCATACCGTGGATGATTTTCTTGTTGGCAGGGCAGAGGGTCGCGAGAATCCCGCCGAGTTCGGCCTTGTCGCCGACGACGAAATAGTAGGGCGACAAGCGGACTCTCCCGGACATCGGGACCACCGTGTCGCTCCGTTCGTCGAAATAGGACAACTCGAACAAGCGGCCCTTGTGGAATTCCTGAAGGACATAGGGCGTGCTCGGAAACGCCTGGAGCGCCTGCTCCAACGCAGTAGCCCACTCGACCTGCGGCAGGTCGTGCCCGATGGACACGCCACGGCTGCCCCAGGCCAGCTCAGAGAATCCTGATGGTTTGAGCACCAACTGGCGTTCCTTTTGGGTGGTCTGGGCTAAGCGCCGGAAGTCCGACACCGCGCGACCGCTGATCGTGAGGTGCGGGATGACCGCGGAAGGAGGCACCGGTTGCGGGTCGAGGATCCAGGTTCTCGGCAGCAATCGCCGCAAGCTCAGGGTGGTTTCGGGGCTCAACGTCTGTTCCCAGAACGGAGCCAGTTCCGGATGGTGAAACAGACCGAACGCCAGCTTTTCTTCCAGCGCGGGTTTGTAGGGCGGGGTCACGGTCACCTGCCCCTTCTTGGCGGCATACATCACGAGTTCAGCCTTGGGGATGTTCTTCAAGTCGAACAGTTCGAAGAAGCGGTACAGCAAACCGATCGGCCGTGGTCCGGTTGCTTCCTGAAGAAACAGGCCCTCTTCCGAGAAATGAATTGCCCGGGGTTCGACACAGAAGGCCTGGTACCCGATCTCACGCAATCGTTGGGCCATCCATTCCATCTCTGCCCGGTATTCCTTGGCCTCATCGGAGACGACAATCGCAAGGCACCCTTCCTGGTCGCCTTGCTGGGCGCGCAGCATGGCGGCGAATCCTTGTAACATCCCGTCACGCCCCGCGATCAGAGGAGAACGCTCAGGCGGCAGACCGGGGGGCTGGCGCTCGATGGTGAACTGATCATCATAGGCGCGAGTCAGGCAACCGGTCAGGCCGATCCCCCCCGGTACCGAATCGAGTTCTGTGATCACCATCCCATCGGCGGTTGGAATCACGTCGGGTCGGATGATGCCGGGAATGAGGGTGCGGAAACGGTTCATCCGGCTATAGGTGATCAGCGATTCCGGCTTGCCCTGGTCGAGATAGGCCGCCACCCAGGCGGGCTGAGTTCCGCGGGTGCTGTCTTGATACAGACGGTTCAGCGCCCGATAGAAGGAGAGAAGGTCCTGTCCCAGTTGCTGGAAAAACGTGATGTCCGAGGAGGAGAGGGGAAAGGGCGTTGGCGCCAGGCGGAACCGTGGCGTCAGAATTGAGGAGTCGGTCGTTGCCGCGCCGTCGCCGGTTTCGGCCGGGCCGTAGACCCCGGCGCGAACGAGAACATCACGAATTGCGAGACAACGTCGGCGGGCTTCGTCGGAGTTCAATGGCTCACGTGAATGTTGTGCCAGTGCCAATGCAATATCCTCGAGACTCGCAGCGCAGTCGCATGCCTCGCACTCGCGTTTGGATTCGAGGTAAGCAAATCGTACCATGGCCTCTGACACCGGTACAAGTCAGCGGAGCGCCGGAGCGGTTCGAAGAGCGACTCGTTCCCGCCCCGTGAGAGCGCGGCCACGCGGAGGTGAAACGTTCCGAATAGTAGGACGCTCCACTTGTTAGTGCTACAATGCGCTACAGCTCATGACGAGTCCATTCGTGCCAATGGTCCCGACACATCCTTCACGTTCCGGGGGTGATGCTCTCCTGCAGATCGTGCCGAGTTCCGCCTGCCTCCGTTGCGATGTCTGTTGCCGGTTTCCGGAGCGAGACAGTTTCCTGCGGCCCTTCTTTACCGCCGATGAAATCGGGACCGCAACTGCGGCCGGGCTTCCCCCTGCACTGTTTCCAAACCCCGATGGTTCACAAGTCGACCTGGCGCCGAATCCGGATGGGGACGGGTACGTCTGTCCGGCCTTCGATTGCGCAACCTCGCAGTGTCGCATCTATGAGGCTCGTCCCCTCGATTGCCGGCTCTACCCGTTTGCCTTGATGTGGGATGCCAGGCATGAGCAGGTGCTGTTGGGATGGGACACGAAGTGTCCGTATATGAGGGACCAGTCTTCACCGCTCGTGGCTCAGGCTGCCGACGAGGTTGCCGGATGGATCGAGCAGGATGCCAGGGTGGAGACGCTTGTGCGGTATCCCAGGCTCATCGGGCGATTTCAGGAGGACGTGATCGTGTTGCGGCCGCTCGAACGCGTGACCGAACGGCTGCAGCAGGGTCGGATGCGGGTGAGGACGCAGGCCCTCGCGCTCGGGGATCGGGGGCGCATGGACGCGGCGCTCGCCGTCAGCGCCGGGGTTCAGGGAACGCCGCTCGCAGCCGCAGCCTTCGCCTATCATTACATCTGGCGGCATCGCGTGACCTATTTCTGGGCCGTTCTCCACGACCATCTCTGTGTGTTCGCCGACTGCCCCGATGGCCTGTTCATGGCCCTGCCCCCGCTTGGGGCGGGTCCTCTCGCGCAGCCGTTGGCCGAGGCCTTTCGTTTCATGCGTGAGCGGAACGGCGATTCCCGGGTCACGCGGGTCGAGAATGTTCCGGAGGCCTGTGTCGATGAGGTTCGCGCACTGGGCTACCGTGTGACGGCGAAAGAGCCCGACTATCTCTATGACGCGTCAGCTCTGTCCGACTTGTCCGGCGAGTCGTTGAAATCCCCGCGTGCCGCGTGCAATCGGTTCGTGCGGGAATGGGGCGGGGTGCTGGAGCCCTATGCCCCGCGGGACGCCACGGCCTGTGTCAGTCTGTTTCATGAATGGTGCGAGCAAAAGCAGCGGGCCGGCGCCGATGATTGGGCTAGCGCGTTGCTGCAGGATGCCGCCGGCGCGCATGAGACGGCATTGTCTGACGCTGCCGAACTCGGACTGACCGGCGCGGTGGTTCGCGTGGGGGGCCGTATTCGGGCCTATACGATGGGCCTGTGGCTCAACCCCTCGGTGTTTTCTGTATTGCTGGAAATTGCTGATCGGGATATTGTGGGGCTGGGGCCGTTTGTGTTTCGTGAATTCTGTCGCCAAGCTCGCGCGAAAGGGGCATGTTGGATCAATACGATGGATGATTCCGGCCTGCCGAGTTTGGCTCGCTCCAAGCAGTGGTATCATCCCGCACGATTGTTGCCCAACTACGTTGTGACGGAGTCCCGACGATGACCGCCTTGCCTCCCGCAGGTCCCTTCCGCCGATCCTATCCATGGTTGCCCGTCTTGATCGTCGGCATGACGATTGTCGCGTTCGTGATCGGCATCGTGATGCTGCGGTCAATTGAAGTGCGAATGGTTGAGGCGACCGGAGAAAATCTCACGCTGGCCTCCGCTGAAATTGCGGACAAACTCGATCGGCTTCTCTTCGAGCGCCATGGCGATATTCGCATGATGGCTCGAGCCTTCTCGAAGAGTGCCCTCGACAAAAAATACGTCAACGAATACCTGCAGTGGATGAAGGAAACCTATGCGCCGGTCTACCTCTGGCTGGGCGTGACGGACGCCCATGGGCGGATGGTGGCGGCGACGGACTCCTCCGTAATCGGCCAGGACTACGGTCGGAGCGGCTGGTTCGATCGGGTGCGGCAGACCGGAACCGTGCAGGTGGATGAAGTCGAGATTCATGAATCGAATCATAAGATCGAGTCCGTGGCCTTTACGGCACCAATTATGAGCCTCAGTGGGCAGTTTCTCGGCGCGGTCACAAGCCGCGTTGGACTCCCGATGCTCGAGGATGTGCTCATCGAAACCGTGCGCGAAATTCAACAAACCGATGATGCTGCCGGTCCCTTCGAGTATCAATTTCTGACGAAGGGCGGGGTCGTGTTTGTGGATTCAGCCGCTCCCGGAGTCGATCGCGTGAATCTGAAAGATCTCGGGCTGCCTTCGGTGCAATTGAGCCGATCCGGCAAGGCGGGGTACGTCGAAGAGATGCACGCTCGACGCCATGTGCCGGTGGTGACGGGGTATTCCCAAACCAACGGGTATAGTGAATATCTTGGGCTGCAGTGGACGATCCTGTTGCGGATGGATCGCGACGTCATTCTCCTGCCGATTCGAGCCATGATGTGGAAGCTGGGCATGGCCGGCGTCGTCGTGTGGCTTCCGATGGTCGGGTTGTTGCTCTGGGCCACCGGTCGATTGCGCGAACAGCATCGGCAGGCGCAGCAGGAAAGTGAATGGGCGCGGGCGGCGGAGGCCGCGTTGTTGCAGAGCCAGGAACGCAACCGGGTCATCGTCGATACGGCGCTGGATGCTGTGATTTCCATGGATGCGGGCGGCATCATTACGGATTGGAATGCGCAGGCGGTCAATATTTTCGGGTGGGAGCGGGAGGAAGCGCTCGGACGCCGCGTGTCCGAGACGGTGATCCCTCTTCGCGACCGGGAAGCGCACGAGCGCGGGTTGCGCCATTTCCTGGATACCGGGCAGGGCGCACTCTTCAATCGACGGATTGAGATGATGGGATCCCACCGCGACGGCCATGAGTTTCCCGTTGAAATCACCATTTCTCCCGCCCGGCTGGGCGATGCCTATATTTTCAGCGCGTTCGTCCGGGATATTACGGCCCGGAAACGGACTGAGCGCCAACTCGCGTCTCAGTACGCGGTCACGCGCGTCTTGGCGGAATCGCGGACGTTGGAAGAAGCGGGGCCGAAGATCCTGCAGGCCATCTGCGAAAGTCTCGAATGGGAGTTGGGAATATTCTGGCGGCTGGATCGGCAGGGAAGTGTGCTGCGTTGCCTCGATGTCTGGCAGTCGCCTGCGCTGAATGCCGAAGAGTTTGTATTGGACACCTGGCAGCATTCCTTTGCGATCGGCAAGGGGCTTCCAGGGCGGATCTGGCAGGCCGGGGAACCGACGTGGATTAAGGACGTGGTCCAGGAGGCCAACTTCCCCCGTGCCGGTGCCGCTAAAAGAGTGGGGTTGCACGGGGCGTTCGGATTTCCCGTTCGGGTCGGCACCGAAGTGGAGGGCGTGATCGAGTTGTTCCGGCGTGAGATCAAGCAGCCGGACGAGCAGCTGTTGAAGATGGTGGCCGACGTCGGACTGAAAATCGGCCAGTTCGGCGAACGCGCGCGGGCTGAGGATGCGTTGCGGCGCACGGAAGCGCAGCTCCAGCAGTCGCAAAAGATGGAAGCCGTCGGACGGCTGGCCGGCGGCGTGGCGCACGACTTCAACAACATGCTGACCGTGATTCGCGGATACAGCGAGCTGGTGCTGAGCCGTCTGGGGCCCGCGGACGGGTTCCGGAAGGAACTGGAGGAAGTGAAGAAGGCGGCGGATCGCGCCTCCGGCCTCACCGGTCAGTTGTTGGCGTTCAGCCGTCGGCAGTTCATTGCGCCGAAAGTGCTGGATCTGAATTCCGTGATCCACAATATGGAAGGGATGTTGCGACGATTGCTGGGCGAGGATATCGTCGAGCTCTGCACCGTATTGGATCCTGGGCTCGGGCAGCTGAAGGCGGATCCCGGCCAGGTGGAGCAGGTCATCATGAACCTCGCGGTGAATGCTCGTGATGCCATGCCGAATGGCGGCCGCCTGACGGTGGAAACCAGCAATGTGCAGTTCGGGCAACGCAGGAACCGTCCGCCGATGGGCGCCGAGCCCGGTTCCTACGTTGCGTTGATCGTGCGCGATACCGGCCACGGCATGGACGAGGATACGCAGTCGCACGTCTTCGAGCCGTTTTTTACGACCAAAGAGAAGGGCAAGGGCACGGGGCTCGGTCTTTCGACGGTCTATGGCATCGTCAAGCAAAGTGGCGGCTGTATCGAGGTCGAGAGCAAGCCGGGACGCGGGGCGACCTTTAAGATTTACTTCCCGCGTGTGGAGTCGGCCGCAACGGAGACCGAATCCGTCGTGGTCGGAGGGGACTCGGTCAGAGGGCGCGAGACGGTGTTGTTGGTGGAGGACGAGCCGGGTGTTCGACGGTTGGTCAATGAAACGCTGCGCTTGCATGGATATACGGTGCTCGAGGCCCGGCACGGGATTGAAGCGTTGCTCACCGGCGCCAAACATGCCGGTCCGATCCATTTGCTGCTCACGGACGTGGTCATGCCGCAGATGAGCGGACCGGAAGTCGCCGAAAAACTCGCGACGGTTCGCCCGCAGGTCAAAGTGCTGTACATGTCGGGCTATCCGGATCACCCGGCCTTTTCCAAGGGAGGGATCGATACCGAGCATTCCTTCCTGCAGAAGCCCTTCACGCCCACGACCCTGGCGCAAAAGGTTCGAGAAGTGCTCGATGGATCGAAAGTCGCCTGACCGTACCGCGCAAGAGCGCGGGGCTTCCCCTGTCTTCAGCCGGCTGCTTGAACTTCCCGCTCGTTTCCGTTTATCGTGGCGCACCATGCAGGTTATTCAATTCAATGGAGGAGTGTCGGAATGAGCGAAGGGCGAACGGTATCGGCGCCGAAAGGGCAGGAACAGGAGATCGATCGGTATCGGATCGCGCGCGAGCCGTTTTATGCTGAAGTGCGGGGGGAGGTCGGGCTGTTCACGATTGCAGCCCAGAGTCGCATGCCGGTGATGCTGAAGGGGCCGACGGGATGCGGGAAGACGCGCTTCGTCCAGCATATGGCCTATCGCCTGGGGCGCCCGCTCATTACCGTGGCCTGCCATGAAGATCTCACCGCCTCCGATCTCGTCGGCCGGTATCTGTTGAAGGGACAGGAAACGGTCTGGATGGACGGCCCGCTGACCCTCGGCGTCAAGCAGGGGGCTATCGTCTACCTGGACGAGATCGTCGAAGCCAGGAAAGACACCACCGTCATTATCCATCCCTTGAGTGACGACCGGCGCCTGCTGCCGATCGAAAAGAAGGGCCAGGTCGTTGAAGCCGTCGATGACTTCATGCTCGTGATTTCCTACAACCCCGGCTACCAAAGTATTCTGAAAGATCTCAAGCAGAGCACCAAGCAACGGTTTATGGCGATCGAGTTCGACTACCCCTTGCCCGAGGTCGAGAGCCGGGTGGTGGCGCATGAAGCCGCCGTGAGCCTCGAGGTTGCGCAGCGTCTCGTCAAGATTGCGGAGAAAGTTCGCAACCTCAAGAATCACGGACTGGAAGAGGGCGTGAGCACCAGACTGCTGATTTATGCGGCGACATTGATCAGGCAGGGCGTACCGGCCGATCAAGCCTGCGATGTCGCCATTGCCCGTCCTATTACCGATGATCCGGACATGTTGCGCAGCATCATCGAAGTCGTGAAGGCGATATTCTGACGCATCCGCCCGCTGCGACGCGGTGAGGCGGTGTTTGCAGGAGCTCGGCGACCAGCCACACCCCCATGCGAGAGCGCCAGGCCACTCCACGCGAACAGGCCGTTCGCGCCACATCCGAGGGCGTGACCATTTCAGTCCACGTTCAGCCGAAAGCCTGTCGCAGTGAATGTGCGGGCCTGCATGGGCACGCGGTGAAGATTCGCATCGCCGCGCCGCCGGCTGACGGCGCGGCGAACGACGAATTGTGCCGATTTCTCGCCCGTCGCTGCGATGTGCCGTTAAGCGCGGTTCACATCCTGAGCGGCGCGGGAAGTCGCCAGAAACGCGTCTTGGTCAAGGGGCGATCGGTAGAACAGGTGCGCGCACAACTCCACCTGGAATGACATGGGCGGCGGGGTGGTCGCGAGCCTTGCTGTCCGGAGGCGTCCCCCCGGGGGAAAAGCATGCGAGGTAATCGGATGGCTATCAGGGCAGACAGGTCCAATTCGGCGGGGACAAACCCGGTGTTCGGCATGCAGCGAGGTGCGGATGTGAAGGCGTCGCGATCGTCATGCAGCCTGATTCTCCTGGTCGTGATCGGTTTGACGGCCTGTGCCGGGCCGGAGCCCATCCTGAAATCCAACACTCGCGTACAGCTGTATGGCAAAGACCAGGCGGCACGTGACGCGGCGGTGTGCGGAGAGAAAGCGGAACGCGCCGGTTTGCAGCACGGGACCAATCGGAGCGGAAATGCCGGCGCCGGCGCCACGTTGGGGATTGTCGGCGGGGCGGCGGTGGGAGCGTCCGCAGGGTTGATCGGCGGGCCTACGGGTATCGCCATCGGGGCGGCGGCCGGTGGCGCGGTCGGGGGGCTGTTGGGTTTCCTTGCCGGGACCTACAAGCCACTGCAGCCGGAGCCGGACTATGCGGCCTTTGTCGAACGTTGTCTCAAAGAAAAAGGATATGAGACGACCGGCTGGCAATAACGATGCATCTGATGTTCTGCGCGTGCACAGGCCGGACCGATCAAAAGGTGAAGCAGCCCGAGTAGCCGGCCATCAGGCATTGCACACGGATCGAGATCCGCTCCAGTCGATCACGATCTTGCGGCGTCGGCGCTGAACGATCGGCATCCCGCAGCCATTCCGCATCCTGCCTCAATTTATGCAACGACCATCGCGACGTGCCTGGAATCCGCGTCTCGTCTTGTACCGCCCGGTTGACGATTTCGCGGAACGATGCCACTTCATCGGCCCACTCCACACGATCGGCCTGAAATCCGTAGGGCGCTTCATCCTGACCGATCAGGGCAATCAAGTGTCGCAGCCATTCGACGGTGGCGGCCATGCGGTCGTAATGCAGGGTGCTGGTGACGTCTCCGGCGGTGTGGTACCGCGGGGTGCGTCCTGCGGAGAGAAACAGAAACGGCAGTCCATGGTTGCGGAAGACGTCGTAGTCGCTGAAGGCTTTGTGGCCGATTTCGGGAATCTCTTCGACCAGGTGCATCCCCACAGGGAAGACCGTCAGCGATGGTGCCGAGGCTTGCTTGACGCGTTGGTACAACGCCGGACTTTTTTCCGCGCCGGCGGCAAACATCGCATCCTTGATAGGGGGCCACTGTACGCCACCCATGAGGTCCATGATCACGACGGCCTGGAGATTCTCGGCACGGCCGATTTCCGGCGGCAGGTGGTGAAACAAGAACTGCGATCCCATTTCAGCCTTGCCGAAATACGGGGATTCTTCGCTGTTGAAGGCCACAAACAGGAGGCCGTGGTGGGGGAGGCCTGTCATGTGTCGTGCGGTTTCAATGAGGATGGCGATCGAGGAAGCATTGTCGTCCGCACCCAGGAATGGATAACCCAGATGATCGTAATGAGCCCCGATGACAATCCATTGCGCGGGAACGTTGCCGGCAGCCGGAGGGATCAAGCCGAGCATGTTGTCGCCGATCGTTGGCGAGATGGTTTGTCGGTAGCCGCCGAGTGACGGCAGAGGTTGGAGTCCGACGGCTCGAAACTGTTCCTCGATGTAGTGGGCAGCCTGGCGATTCCCTGGTGAGCCCGGCTGCCGTCCTGACAGCTCGGGGCTTGCGAGAAACGACACGTGGTGCTGCAAGCGTTGGCCGGAGGTCGAGGTAATCGGCAGGCTCCTCGGGTCGATCGCCTCCATCGTACGGAGGCATCCGGTAGAAGCCAGGCCGAGCAGGAGAGACAGGGCGGAGAGCATGAGGGTAACGGCAGGATTGCGGCCGGGAGGCATAGACTCGATCACGGTTGCGGGGCGGATTCCGGGGCGGTCGGTGGAGTGGTTTCCTTCGGCGCCATCGGCAGTGCCTTGTGCCGGAGCGCGCGGCCTTTCTCCGGAGTCGGATCGGTGATGAGCCCGTAACACTGGCGGCCTTCGTGGTCTTCCGGCAGATATTCGGTGATCGGCATGCCGTCTTCACGGACGAACAGCAGGCAGTGGCAGTATTTGTAGATCTGCATTTCGTCGCAGGCGCACATCCAGCGTCGCAGCTTGGCCTCAGCCTCTTTGTCGGGGTAGAAGTTGCAGGGGCACAACGGCTTCCCCAACTC
Source organism: Nitrospiraceae bacterium (assembly GCA_919902505.1). Taxonomy (GTDB): domain Bacteria; phylum Nitrospirota; class Nitrospiria; order Nitrospirales; family Nitrospiraceae; genus Nitrospira_A. The sequence continues at coordinate 64,170 of CAKKRE010000006.1, read as the reverse complement.
GTCGACGTGGGCGGCGAGGCCGAGGACCACCGCGTTGGTGACGGCTTCATTCGGGTGCATCGCGGTCCCGCTCTTCTCGGCGAAGCCCTTTACATACTTCCACATCTTGTCGAGGCTTTCTTTGCTCGGTTCAGCCATCCTGTCCCCCGCGTTCCAACTGCCCGGTGAATCGTTGCCTGTGCGCCATCGGTCCCTGCCCGCCGCGAAGACACAGTTTACAAGCGAAATTGTGTCCTTTACAATCCACAACTTCCCCCAAAACGGACTCTGGCACTATGGCGTCTGGGCGCTCCTCTGAACAACTGTATGACCTGCTGGCCGAACAACTCGGGCCTGACGCGGCTGCTGCCGTGGTGAAGGCCATTGCCGATTCGGCTGCCAGGCCGGATGCCCTTGATGGCGTCCTGGTGTTGTTGGACGAGCTCACGGAAGAGGCGCCGAAAGCGGCCAAGGCTGCGATCGATGCGTTGGCCGATATGCAGCGTCGCGGCCTGCTGGCGGATGTGCTGCCATGGGTCGATCTCGGGGTGGCCATCGCGGCAGATTCCGGTGCGTTGGCCTTGAGATTTTTTAAGGAGAGTCCGCTGCTACTCGGTCTCCTCGCCCCCTCCAGCAGAGGGATCGTGCTGGCCGCAGGGTTAGAACTCGCAGACCGTCAGGCCAATGTGGCGGTGGAATTTATCCGGATTGCCCCGGAAGCGGTCGGTGTCCTGTCTCCGGCGGATTGGCCCGTGTGGATGGATCTGGCCTGTGAACTGACGGAAACCGATTTTGCCCTGGCGGTGGAATATATCCGGCAGATTCCCTCGATTGCACGCGTGTTGTCACTCGACGCCGTTCGTGCCTGGGTGCGGTTCGGCATGAAGCTCATCGTCGAGAATAGTCTTGGCAAACCGGACTACCTGGGCGTCTTGGAATTCTTCAGAACGAGTCCGGCCATTCTGGAAGATATTCCCGGGCCGTCACACCGCAATCAGGTGATCGGCATCGGAGCGCAGATGGCCGAGCGTTCGGCGGCATCGGGTATTGCGGTATTGGCGGAGGCGCCCGCGATGCTCCGCCGTCTTCCTTCGGAGGAATGGCGGACTCAGGTGCTCCGTTACGGGCGGCTGGTCGCCGAGCGTGATGCTGATACGGCGCTGGCCTATCTTCGACGCTGCCCTGAATTGATCGCCTTGATCGGATCCGGTGAGGGAGCGCAGGAGAAGTTCCAGTCCTGGTTTGCTTCCGGCATGGAAGTGCTGGAGTACAGCCTGGAGGGCGGGCGGGCTTACTTCGCCATGGAAACGGAGAAGGCCTTGGGCGCCGTGTCTCAGGCCATGAGCGGAGTACCGTTGCGGCAGATCGCCCGGCGCGTCAAATTGTTCGCGCAGGCGCTCTGTGGCCGCGATGTGCGCATTCACGATCTCCCCGACGCTCTCGAATCGACCCAGCCGATGGCTCGTGCCACGGTGAGTGAAGACGGGCAGAGCATCGGGCTGCCGTCCCTCGTCAGGCGGTATCCGACCTATGACGAAAACGTGCGGCTCTATATGGTGATGGCGGCGCATGAGGCCGGACATCTCGAGTTCGGGACGTTCGATTTGCCGATCGCCAGGTTGCAGGATCTGCTGGAAGATCTTGCGCAGCGGTATGGACGTTCCGCTCCAATGGAAGCCCGAACGTTGGGCGATGTGTTTGCGCGGTATCCGCAGCCCGGCCTGATTCGCGACCTCTGGGCTCTGGTGGAGGATGCCAGGGTTGAGTACCTGTTGCGCGCCGAGTATCCCGGTTTGAGTCGCGACCTGGCATCCGTTGCCAAAGACGCGGTGAACGTTCGAAGTCTTGCGCATGGCATGACGGTGCGCGAATTAGTGGTCGATCAGCTCCTGCTGTTCTCCACCACGGATGCCGGAACGGTCATAGTTCCGGACGCCGTCAAAAGCGAAGTCGATCAGCTCTGGTCGCTTTGCCGGACCATCTACCATCCTCGAGCCACCGCCGAGGAAGCGGTGCGCCTGGCGGACCGCCTCTATGCGCGGATGGACGAGTTGTTCGCCGTTCGTCGCGAGGCTATTCCCAGTCAGGATGAGACCGAGGCTCTGGAACAATCGATCCCGGCGCCCAAGTCGTCGGAAGATCTCTCCGATACGTACCGGCCGATGGACAATTGGGACTATCGCGGCGCGATGGATCCCAATCTGGTGCGCGACCGAACGGAATCGTCTCCCGAACAGAGTGCGGCATCCGGTCAGGGTGATAGCGAAGGCGGCGCGGGTTTGGCCGGTGATGCCGGAGGTTCGTCTGGCGCGGGCACCGCGCGCTCCCAGCAGGTGTCACAGGACGTGCTTGTCCCCGGCCGCCGACAGCCCTCACTCGTGGAGGAGGTTCTGGCGGTTGAAGGCGAGGGGGTTCGCCCTGAGGATGAAACAGTCGGCGCGATCAAGGCGGTTCGTTACCGGGAGTGGGATGCTGCCATTCAGGACTACAGAATGAATTGGTGCCGGGTGGTTGAGCGCGAGGCGATTGAAGGGACATCGGACTTTGTGGAGGAGACCCTCGCGGCCCAACGGGGAACGGTCACGCTGTTGCGTCGCTATTTCGAAAGTCTGCGCCCCCCCGGGCTCCGGCGCATTCCCGGTCAGTTGGATGGAGAAGACCTGGACATGGATGCCGTGATCGGGCGGATGGCCGATCTGTCGGCGGGCATCGAGCCATCGGAGCGGATTTATGTGCGGCGTGAAAAGCGGGAACGTGAGGTCGCCGCCGCATTTTTGGTGGATCTCAGCGGATCGACCGGTCGTCAGGTCGAGCAGGGGCGGCGGATTATCGATATTGAAAAGCAGGGGCTCGTGCTCCTGTGCGAAGCGCTGACGGCGATCGGCGATCAATTTGCCGTGTACGGCTATTCAGGGCAGGGTCGGAACCAGGTGGATTTTGTGGTCGTGAAGGGGTTCGACGAACTCGTGACCGGGCGTGCCGGGGCCAAGTTGGGGGGGATTGTGCCCCTGCAGCAGAATCGCGACGGCGCGGCCATCCGGCATGCGACGAGCAAGTTGCTCGCCCGTCAGGCGAAGACGCGGATTCTGGTGGTCATCAGCGACGGCCGCCCATTGGACGACGGCTACAAGGATGACTATTCCCTGGAAGATACACGCATGGCGCTACGGGAAGCCCGTGCCAGCGGTATTGAACCGGTCTGCATTACGATCGACAAGCAGGCGGATCCCTATCTGCGTCGAATGTACGGAGATGTGCGGTATGTGGTGATTGATCGGGTGGAGGGGTTGCCGGAGAAGCTCCCGAGGATTTACCATCGGCTGACGGCCTGAATGGTCGTGCGCGAGGCCTTTTCAGTACTGGAGCATACGAACGATGATTGAGCAGCCGACACGACCGACTGTGCCGCCGTGGCTTTACAAGTTATTTACCGGCCATCAATATCCCTATGTGCGACGGCAGGCCAAATTTGCGAATCGCGATACCAAGCCGGGAGAGGAACGGCCGGAACCGACGCGGGAGGAGATCGACGCCAAGTTTTGGGAGATTTATCCGCGTTGTACCGCGAAGATATTGCAGGAAGTCAAAGCCGGCATGATCGTGGTATTCCACGAACTGGGCGAGTATCCAGCCGGCGGGTACCAGGGATTGGTTGATGCGCCCGAAGAGTTTCTCGCGGCACATTACGGGAAGAAGAAAATCAAAGTGAATTTTTATGACGGCGATAATTTTGTCTGCACGATCAATTTCAAGGTCGGCGGCTGGACGGGTCACGAACACGCGTGAAGGGTAAACGGTGAGTGTAAGGGAACTCTTGCACTTGACGCTTCACGTTTCACGCTTCACGAGGTGGGATGATGGGACGACCAAAGATTACGGTAGTGGGCGCGGGGAATGTCGGCGGAACGGTCGCGCAGCGGCTGGCGGAGAAGAATGCATACGATGTGGTGCTGGTCGACATTGTGCCGGGCATTCCCCAGGGCAAGGCCTTGGACATCACCCAGGCCGGGCCGGTGTGCGGGTACAGCACCCGGGTGGTCGGTACGAATGGGTATGACGAAACCGCCGGGTCCTCCATTGCCGTCATCACGTCGGGGATGCCCAGGAAGCCAGGCATGAGTCGGGACGAACTTCTGGCGACGAACGCCAAAATCGTGAAAACGGTGGTGCGGGAACTGGTCTCGCGTTCGCCGAACATCATCCTTATTTTGGTGACGAATCCGTTGGATGCCATGGTGCATGTGGCGCGACAGGTCAGCGGACTGCCGAAATCACGAGTCCTCGGGATGGCGGGTGTCCTGGATACGGCGCGTTTACGGTCGTTCGTAGCCGAAGAATTGAATGTGCCGGGCACGGAGGTGCAGGCGATGGTGTTGGGAGGGCACGGGGATACGATGGTGCCGCTGGTTTGTCACACGACGGTGGCGGGGAAGCCGATTACGGATCGGTTGTCTCCGGAGCGGCTGGCGGCCTTGATTAAGCGCACGCAGGACGGCGGGGCCGAAATCGTGGGGCTCCTCAAAACCGGCAGCGCGTTTTATGCGCCGTCCGCTTCCGCGGTGGATATGGTCGAGGCGATCGTGAACGACCAGAAGCGCGTGGTGCCCTGCGCCATGTTCTGTGAGGGGGAATACGGGCTGAAGGATGTCATCGTCGGTGTGCCTGTGACATTGGGGCGCAGCGGAGGAGAATCCATCGTTGAATATGAGCTGACCGCTGAGGAACGCACCGCACTTCAGGCGTCCGCGGACGCGGTGCGAGACTTATGTGCGGTGGTCGATCGCCTGCTGACTGCGTAACCGGCCGACTTCGGGAGGGTGTGTGCGGCGGGTTGCTTGACAAGGCTCAGCGGCCTGCAGTAGAGAACGGGGCTGGCACTAAACCGTTACAGTTGGGGGGCGTATGAAATTTTTGGAGGATCCATATCAGACATTGGGCGCAGGATTTGCGCTCGCTGTCGGATTGATAGTCGTCTATCTGGGTATTGCTGGAGTGGGGGCGGGCGATGCCGACTGGTTCGGCTTGATCGTGCGCTGGATCCATTTTCTGGCCGGCATCACCTGGATCGGGCTGTTGTACTTCTTTAACCTCATCAATGCCGGCTTTCTCAAGAGCCTGGATGGGCCGACGAAGAACATCGTCATTCCCAAGCTGATGCCTGCCGCGCTGAATTGGTTCCGCCATGGCGCCACGGTCACCGTCCTTGCGGGGATCGTGCTCTACGGCTACCTCTATTCCAAAGGTGGAACGGGGGCGCTTGCGCTGGGGATCGGCGGTTTGCTCGGCATCATCATGATGGGGAATGTGCACGGGATTATTTGGCCCAATCAGAAGAAGGTCATTGCGGCGGTGGCTGCCGCTGCGCAGGGCACGCCCGCTCCGCCGGAGATGGCTCAGTGGGGAAAAACGGCCTTGATTGCGTCCCGTATCAACTTCTTGTTGTCTATTCCCATGTTGTTCTTCATGGGAGCGGGGAGCCATTTGAAGTAAGCCGTCGGGCGAGCAGAATCACGGGGATTGGTCATCCGACTAGGGTGGCCAGTCCCCTTTTTCTTGGGCCGGTCGGTGCCGGGTACCGCAATCGAATGTCGGCGAGTCTTTGGACTGATTCGCTGTAGGCCTATCAGGCCTAACTGATTGAGATTCAGGCCTAATCAGGCGAACTTGGCTTGACGGCCCCCGGAGGGCAGCCGTATAGTACGTTCCTGCTAACCTGGGGGTGCTACCCCCGAAAGGGAATAACGTGACCCTACCTCAACCAAGGGTATTGCAGAAGCTTGAAGGGGCTCCCTGGGAAATCGACCCCTACCTCAAGACCGGCGGGTATGAAGCCTGGCGGAAGTGTCTGAAAGAGCTGACCCCCAACGACATCGTCGGCGAAATCAAGAAAGCCGGATTGCGCGGGCGTGGCGGCGCCGGCTTTCCGACCGGTACGAAGTGGGACAAGGTCCTCAATCATCGAGTACAGGAGCGTTACTTTGTCTGCAATGCCGGGGAACACGAGCCGGGTACCTTCAAAGACCGTCATCTCCTGAAGCATATCCCGCATCAACTGATCGAGGGCTGTCTCATTGCCTCTCGAACCGTGAATGCCAAAGCCTCCTATATTTACGTCAACCATGAGTATGCGGAAGAAGAGGCGAATCTCAGGAAAGCCATCGCCCAAGCCCGGGAACGTGGCCTATTGGGGAAGAATATCCTCGGAACCGGCGTGGACCTCGACCTTGAAGTCTACTCCGGTCATGGCAGTTACGTAGCGGGTGAAGAGACGGCCATGTTGGAGTCCATGCAGGGACGTCCGGCCATGCCGCGTCAGAAGCCGCCGTTTTACCCCACCGATTTCGGACTGTACGGGAAGCCGACCCTGGTGAACAACGTTGAAACGTTGTGCAACATTCCCCAGATTCTTAAAAACGGCGCCGCATGGTTTACTCAGGTGGGGACGGAGAAGTGTCCCGGGACCATGCTCTTTTCTCTTAGCGGATCGGTGAATCGGCCCGGAGTCTATGAAATGCCGATGGGCGTGACGATCAGGGAGCTCATCGAGACGTGCGGGGGGGATGTCCCGAACGGGCGCAAGATCAAAGCAGTGTTCCCAGGCGGGCCTGCGTTCTCAATGGTCACGGCGGATCAGCTGGATCTGCCGATGGATTTCGATTCGCTGAAGAAGGCCGGGACCGGACTCGGTTCCGCCGGGACGATTGTGATCGATGATGCCACGTGCATGGTGGCGGCGACCCTCAAGTACTCCAATTTCTTCAAGAATGAAAGTTGCGGACAATGTCCTCCGTGCCGGATGGGCACGATCAATCTGGCGACGTTGATGGACAAGATCGAGCGCGGGGAAGGGAGCCAGAAGGACCTCGATTCGTTGCTGCAACTGTGTGGATTTGTGAAGGGCACCGGGTATTGCACCCTTATCACCGGTGCCGCAGTCCTGGTGCAGAGCAGTTTGCGATTGTTCCAGCATGAATTCGAAGAGCATATTCGTTTGCAACGCTGTCCCTTTCAGCCGGCCCGGACAGGGGCTGGTGCGAACGCCTAGAGGAATGGTCGGATGCCGCGTGTGAGTTTTCTTCATCCCCAGGGTCGGAGCGGTGAGGTCGAATTGAATCTCACCCTGTTAGAGGCCGCCAAGACGCTTGGGTTTGAACTGAATCACGATTGCGGCGGCAACGCGTCCTGTACCACGTGCCGCGTTGAAGTGCAGATGGGTGGGGACAATCTGTCGGAGATTGATTTCGACGAACAGGATCTGTTGGATCGTGAAGCCTTGTCGGAGCCTTGGCATCGGCTAGGTTGCCAGGCAAGAGTGTTAGGGGATGTGGTGGTGCGTGTGCCGGAAACCAAATGGGTGCAACCCACGTCAGCCTCATCGGGCGAAGTTGGAAAAAGAGGGACAGGACTTCCGTAAGCTCCCGTGAGATGGTAAAGTATCGTCACGTGCTGAACAGGTAGACCAGAAGGAGGATCAGCGATGGTAACGATTACGCAATTGGCAGAGCAGAAAATAAAAGAACTGATGACCGAGGAAAAAGATGTGGTCGGTCTGCGGATCTATGTTCGCGGCGGAGGATGCCACGGGTATCAATACGGCATGGCCTTCGAATCCAAAATGGCCGATGATGATACGGTCATTGAAAAAGGCGACGTGAAAGTCATCATGGACTCTCAAAGCGCACCGCTGCTTCAGGGCGCGGAAGTCGATTATGTCGACAGCTTGCAGGGGTCCGGATTCTCGATCAAGAATCCGCAAGCCAAGACGACCTGCGGGTGCGGCAGTTCTTTCAGTGCGTAAGAGCCTTCCGGTTGACCCCCAACCGGATTGCGAATGGTCCGTTGAGTAGCAGCAAGCCGGGAGTGGCTCCCTCTCTAGCGGGGGGCCCTCCCGGCTTGTTCGTTCTGCCGATCTTTCTGGAGAGTTGTCGCGATGTCTCAGGCCACCATCACCCGGCGGTATCGTTTCTGCGCTGCCCATCGGCTGCATACCGATCAGCTGTCGGCTGAGGAGAATTGGGCCACTTTCGGGAAGTGCAATAATCCCAACGGGCACGGTCACAACTATGTGGTGTTTGTGTCCGTTACGGGCGATATCGATCCGGTCACGCATCAGGTGCTCGATGTGTCACGGCTTGATGCTGTGGTCGAGCGAATCGTGGTGCAACGTTTCGATCATCAGGATTTGAACCTGGATCCGGAGTTCGCGACACAGACCACGACCGGAGAGAATCTGGTGCTGCTCATTTGGGACTTGCTGGTGGATAAGCTTCCTGCTGGACGGCTAGTAAAGGTCGGTGTGATTGAAACACGGGATAACTACTTCGAGTATTCCGGCTCCGTGGAGAGCAAGCGGAGAGAAGAGGGAGTGAGGCATGGCTAAAGTGGTTTCTGGGTCCCGAGCCAGACGGTCGCGTGTCTCTGCAGCGCCGACCGACCAGGACCCGATTGAAGGGCTGATGACGAATCTTCTGCTGGAATTGGGGGAGGACCCTGACCGTAACGGCCTCCTCAATACGCCGAAGCGGGTTGCGAAGGCCATGCGCTTTATGACTCAAGGATATCGGCAGGATATCGATCATCTGCTCAACGGGGCGTTGTTCCCGATCGAGTACGACGAAATGGTGATTGTGAAAGACATCGATTTTTTTAGCATGTGCGAGCATCATTTGCTGCCGTTTTTTGGGAAATGCCATGTGGGGTACCTGCCGAACAAGAAAGTCGTGGGGCTCAGCAAGATTCCCCGTGTGGTGGATGCATTCAGCCGACGCCTGCAGGTTCAGGAACGATTGACGCTTCAGATCGCCGAAACGCTGAAGAAAAAGCTGAATGCGCATGGTGTGGCGGTGGTGATGGAAGCGCGGCATCTCTGCATGATGATGCGGGGCGTCGAAAAACAGAACACCGTGGCCGTGAGCAGTTCCATGCTGGGCGTGTTCCGCACGCAACAACAGACCCGCGAAGAGTTCTTGAAGTTGATTCGAGGCAGTAGCGTCAGGGACGGAAACTAATCGCCCGCCGCCCGTAGTTCCTCGACGAAGTTTCTCACCAGATCGTTAAAGACCTCAGGTTGTTCGAGATTGCTCAAGTGCCCGGCCGCAGGGATCACGGCCAGCCGGGCACCGGGTATTCCTGTCGCCATCACTTGCGCGTCGGCGAGGGGCGTGGTGTGGTCTTCCTGGCCGACTACCACCAGAGTTGGGCAGGCGAGCGTGCGGAGATGGGCGACGGAATCGGGGCGGTTCGCCATGGCCATGAGATCGACGAGGATGCCGCTTACCGGTGTGTGGTGGATCGTGTTTCGAACGTACTCAACCAGTTCAGGTTTCTGTGTCAGGGATGTGGGCCCAAGCAGTTTGGGGAGCATGATGTCCGCCACGGCGTCGGTCCCTTTCCCGTAAGCAGTCTGGGCCAGATTAAACCGTCCTGTTCTCCCCTCCGGACTATCCGCCTGCGCTCGAGTATCAGCCAGCACCAATCCCTTCAGGCGGCTCCCGTATTTTCTGGAGAACGCAAAGCCGACATAGCCGCCCATCGATAATCCCACCAACACAGCCTGGGGAATAACCAAGTGGTCAAGCAGTGCGCAGACATCATCGGCGTAGTCTTCGAGTGAAAATGCCCACAGCGGGGCATCCGACTCACCATGCCCGCGCAGATCCACGGCGATAGTCCTGAATCGTCGGGACAGCGCGGTTGTCTGTGGTGTCCACATCGAACGATTCAACGGGAAGGCGTGGAGGAAGACGAGAGGAAGTCCTGTGCCCTGGTCATCGTAGGCCAACCGAATGCCCTTCGTGTCGCAAAACATGAATCCATCCTTTGTGAAAAGCCGATGGGTGGGTGGTAGCATTGCCGCGCGCGGGAATCAAGGGGAGGATCGGCAGCTGGGACGAGAGTCGTTTGCGATGATTCCCTTGCGGCAGCTAGAATACAAAGAGCTATTCAGACAGAGCACAACCATGTCCTCTCATGATTCCACAGGCGATCTCTTCGCGTCGGCTCAGACGGCCACCCGTCCAGGAAAAGTTCCGCTGGCCGAGCGGATGCGTCCGCGAAGCTTCGATGACCTCGTCGGGCAGGATGAGGTGGTGGGGCCGGGACGCCCGCTCAGAAATGCCATTGAGCGAGATCAACTCTCCTCCGTTATTTTCTGGGGACCTCCCGGCTGCGGGAAAACCACGTTAGCCGGGCTGGTCGCGCAGCACACCGAATCCCAGTTCGTGCCGTTTTCAGCCGTCACCGGCGGCATCCCCGAGTTGCGTGAGATTATTAAGGCTGCGGAGCATCGTCGGGCGATGGGTCGGGCGACCACGCTGTTCGTCGACGAAATTCACCGATTCAATAAAGCCCAGCAGGATGCCTTTTTGCCGCATGTCGAACGGGGGACGGTGGTGCTCATCGGGGCGACCACAGAAAATCCATCCTTCGAACTGATCGCGCCCTTACTCTCTCGCTCCATCGTGGTGCTGTTGAAGCCGCTGACAGAAGAGTCGCTCGGTTCCATTCTGGACCGGGCAGTGGCCGATAAGGAGCGGGGTCTCGGGTCGCTCCGGATCACGGTGCACCCCGCTGCCCGCGAGCGGCTGATTGCCTTCGGCAACGGGGATGCCAGAAGTCTGTTGACGACAGTGGAGTTTGTGGCCGGCCAGGCGCCTGTCGGGCAGGATGGATCACGGACCATCGATGAACGGGTGCTGGAGGCTGCGCTGCTCAAAAAGGCGCTTCGTTACGACAAGTCGGGCGAGGAGCACTACAACCTGGTGTCGGCGTATATCAAGAGCCTGCGCGACTCCGACCCGGACGGCGCCCTCTACTGGCTGGCGCGGATGTTGGAAGGCGGGGAGAATCCTCGATTCATTGCCAGACGGATGGTGATTTTTGCGTCAGAAGATATCGGCAATGCCGATCCGATGGCCCTGGTGATGGCCAACGCGGTGGCGCAGGCGGTGGAGTTCGTCGGGCTGCCGGAAGCTCAAATCAATCTGGCGCACGGGACGACGTACCTGGCCTCGCGGCCCAAGGATAATGCCTCCTATGTGGGCCTGCAGGAGGCGGTGCGGGATGCGCGCCAACATGGCAATCTCGGCGTGCCGTTGCACCTGCGCAATGCCGTGACGTCTCTCATGAAAGACATCGGGTACGGGAAGGGGTATCGGTATGTGCATGACGATCCAGCCGCCAAAACCGATCAGGGTCACCTTCCGGACCCGCTTCGCGGCACACGGTATTACCGCCCCAGGACCCCATAATTGGGAGAAGAAAGGGGCTGGACAAACCTGGTTATACGGTTATACTTACAGCCGAGGTAGCTATGGCACGCCAACCTAGTCCAGCGGAGAGTGTGAGCGAGCGCCGGAAGTACGTCCGGGCGACGCTCGTCGGGTCGGCCCTGGTGTCGCCGCAAAGCGGAGCCAAGGGTTTTACGGCGGTGCTGAACAACGTCAATAAGATCGGCGCCGGCCTTCATTCCAAAGAGACCCTGCCCATCGGCGCAAAGATTACCGTGTCGCTGGCCTTCCTGGACCCGGATCGCGTGGAACAACAGGAGAAACTGAGCGCCACCGTGGCTTGGGCCAAACCGTGGGAGAAGGGAATATTGCTCGGGGTGGTGTGGGATGATCTGGTGACGAAGGAGAAGAACCGCTGGTTGTACTACTATCTTGAAGAGACGCTGAAGTCGACCGATTAACCGATTGCCGTCAGCTTGGCCCGCACGTCCTGCAATTCATCGGACAACGATTCCCAGCGCGCCGTGAGTCGCTCCAGTTCCTTTTTCCAACCTTCCTGCTCTCGCTGCAATTCGCTCCATCGGCCATGTTCCTGGTAGAGGGCCGGGTCGGCCAGTTCCAGTTCACGCGCTTTCACTTTGGTTTCCATCGAGGCGATCTCGGACTCCGCGCGCGACACCTGCTTTTCAAGGCGCGCCTGCGTTTTGCTCAGATCCCGTCGTTCCCCACCCTGAGATTTCTGCTGCACCTGCGAAGCCATGGCCTTGGTGGGACCGTCTGATTTGCCTGCTTGGGCGGCGGCGAGTTCCGCGCTGCTTTCCTTGATCGATTCGAACTCCTGCGCCTTCTTCCATAAAAAGTATTCGTAGTCGCCGAGATAATTCTTCGCCTGGCCTTCATCCACTTCAACGATCAGCGTGGCCACGCGCGTCAGAAACGTCGGATCGTGGGAAATGAAGATGATCGTTCCCGGAAAGTCCGTCAGGGCGTCGGTCAGCATGTCCACCGAGGCCGGATCCAGGTGGTTGGTCGGTTCGTCGAGCAGCAGCGTGTTTGCCGGCTCCACCAGCATGCGGGCCAAGGCCACGCGATTGCGCTCGCCGCCGCTGAGGGCTTTGATCGGCTTCTTCTGGTCATCACCCGAAAACAGGAAGGCGCCGGCAATACCGCGGAGAAAATTCGTTTCGGCCTGTGCGGAGACTTCGGCCAGTGACTCCAAAATCGTGTCGTCCGGGTCCAATGATTCCGCCTGATGTTGGGCGAAATAATGAAGCGTGACTCCGTGTCCGACCTGGCGCGTGCCTTTTTCGAACGGCAACACGTCGGCCAATATTTTCAACAGCGTGCTTTTCCCGGCGCCATTCTCGCCCACCAGCGCGATCCGTTGGCCCCGTTCCACGGTGAAATCCAGCGAACGATAAATCACCTTTTCGCCGTAGCTCTTCGCGACGCCTTTGAGTTCCAGCACGTGCCGGCCGCTGGCCGAGGGAAGGGGGAATTTAAAGCGCACGCGTTTGTTATCGCGTTGCCGCTCGATCAACTTCACTTTGTCCAGTTGCTTGATGCGCGACTGCACCTGCTTGGCTTTATTGGCCTGATAGCGAAAACGATCGATGAAGTTCTGGACGCGAGCCACTTCTTTGCTTTGCCGGTTGGCGGCCGATTCGATCTGGGCGTCCCGCGCCGCCCGGAGTTCCTGGAACTTCGTATAGTTGCCGCGGAATTCCTGAATGGTTCGATCGCGGAGTTCCCAGATGTGCGTGGCGATGCCGTCCAGGAATTTGGTGTCGTGCGAGATGACGAGGAGCGTGAGATTCGAGTCGAGGAGAAATCGCTCGAACCAACGCTGGGTCGGCTTGTCCAGGTGGTTCGTCGGCTCGTCCAGCATGAGTACGTCGGGGTTCGACAGCAGCAGGTGCGCGAGCGCGACACGCATGCGGTATCCGCCGGAGAGATTCTCAATCGGTCGCGAAAAATCGGTTTCCGAGAAGCCCAGGCCGGCGAGAATCCGTTCGGCTTCATGTTCCGGATACAGGTCGCGGTGTGTCGCATCCAGGACGGTTTTCCCGACGATGGTTTCCAGTTCCTGCGGGAGGTAGCCGACACGCAGTCGGGGGCGCTTGCGGATGCTCCCTTTATCGGGAGATTCCTCACCCAGAATCATCCGGAAGAGTGTTGTTTTTCCGGCGCCGTTCGGGCCCACGAGGCCGACACGGGCACCGGGACGCAGGTGTGCCGTGGCACCTTCGAGCAGGACTTTGGTCGCAAATTGTTTATGGACGGATTCAAGCTGCAGCATGGATCAGTAAGACTCGGTGTATGGGGTGAAACGTTCGGCGAGGTACCCGCTGCAGAGTGTCAGCGTCCGTATGTGCACCGGTGGCCGGACAGGAGTATGACTTGTAGAGTTCGGATATCCCCGCACACATTCGAAGCGTTGGTCGGACAAGCTTTATTTGGTGGAGCTGGCCGGGATTGAACCGGCGACCTCGTGAATGCCATTCACGCGCGCTCCCAACTGCGCCACAGCCCCACGCAAGCTTGTATGTACATGTGCACAGGCACGGGAAAAAGACACAACGTGCAGACGTAACTCTGCAATCTAGCATGGGCGGTTTTTGCCAGTCAAGAAAAGCATTGGAGTGAGGCGCTGCCCAGTCCTCATTTTTTTGCGCGTGCATCGGGCGGCTGCAAAAAAACTTCATGAGATGGGGGGCACGAAAAGGCGGGCGAGCATCTCGTTTCTGCCGACGGATAAAGGATCATCGCTGAAAACCTCGCTTGACAAACCGCGAGGCGAATCCTACCATGATGCCCTTCCGGCTCTGATCAGTACGAGGTCAGGGCTTTTTTTTCGAGTTCAGCAAGGGCAGAAGGAGCGTAGGCAGCGAACAATGGCGAATCTCGTCATCATCGGCTCCCAATGGGGCGACGAAGGCAAAGGGAAGATAGTCGATATCCTTGCGAAGGATGCCGATGTGGTCGTGCGATATCAGGGCGGGTCCAATGCCGGCCATACCGTCATCAATAAACGGGATACGTTCATTTTCCATCTCATTCCCTCCGGCATCCTGTATCGCGGCACCCGCTGTCTGATCGGCAACGGCGTCGTGGTCGATCCCGGTGCGTTGATTGAAGAAATGGATCATCTGCAGGGGCAGGGCGTCAAGATCGGGAAGAATTTTGCGGTCAGCGACCGGGCCCATCTGATCCTGCCCTACCATAAGGCCATCGATAAAGCGTCCGAGCAATCGAAGGGCGTTCGTCGGATCGGCACCACGGGGCGCGGGATCGGGCCCTCGTACGGCGACAAGATGGCGCGGATCGGCATTCGCATGGGCGATTTGCTCAATCCCCCGCTCTTCAAGCAGAAGCTGGAAGAAAATCTGGTCGATATCAATTGGCTGCTCGAGCAACTGCACAAAGTCGACTGTTTCGAATTGGAAAAGGTCTATCAGCAGTACATGGGGTATGCCGATCGCTTGAAGAGCTACATCATCGATACGGCCCTCGTCGTGAATAAAGCCGTCGATGCGGGCAAGACCGTGTTGTTCGAGGGCGCGCAGGGCACACACTTAGACGTCGATTTCGGTACCTATCCCTATGTGACCTCGTCGAGTTCGTCGGCCGGCGGCGCCTGCACCGGTACCGGAGTGGGGCCGACGAAAATCGACGCCGTGATGGGCATCACCAAGGCCTATACCACGCGAGTCGGCAGCGGACCGTTCCCGACTGAGTTGACCGACGAAGTGGGGGGCTGGTTGCAGGAGCGTGGAAAAGAATTCGGCGCGACCACCGGGCGGGCTCGCCGCTGCGGGTGGTTCGATAGTGTGGTGGTCCGTCATGCCACGCGAGTGAACGGGCTCTCCTCGTTAGCCGTGACGAAGTTGGATGTGCTGGACGGCTGCAAAGAGCTGAAAGTCTGTACGGGGTATCGCGTGAACGGCAAAATCCACCGTGAGATGCCGTCCGATCTGCTGGCGTTGACCAATTGTGAGCCGGTGTATGAGCGGGTGCGTGGCTGGAGTGCTCCGACCACCGGTGCCACGACCTACAAGAATTTGCCTGCGGAAGCGAAGCGGTACCTCACCAGGATCGAGGAACTCGCTGAGTGCCGGATCGATATGATTTCGACCGGTTCACGCCGGGATGAAACCATCATTCTGAACAATCCGCTCAAGGCCGGTCGCCGTGTGCGTCCGCAACGGTCACGGTAGGGGCCGGATTGGCCGTGGAACCCAGCCTCACCGTAGCGAACCATCACCTGTCAGTGGTATGATCCCCCTCCGTCCCGCGCCACGCGTGACGATGTGCCGTCGTTGTGTTTGGGAGAGTCGGTAGCTCAGCTGGTAGAGCATCGCCCTTTTAAGGCGAGGGTCCTGGGTTCGAATCCCAGCCGACTCACCATTTTTCAAATACTTACGAATTTCGAAGTGTCCAATAAAAGTCCATTGGACACTTTCTCCTCTCCTCATAACAAATCGGCTGCAAGAATTCCTATCTCGGGCTTGGAACATTCGGCCGCTATTTCTCAGCCCTCTCGCGGCCGCGGGCTCCTCCGCGGACTGTACGAGGCACTGCATAAGGAAGTAGCCGGGCGGTACGACGTCGGCGTGGCCTTCGTCACTGACGATAATCCCCCTTCGCTCCGCGCCCACGTGGATGGACTCGGCATGGATCGAGTGGGAGCGTTGGTTTTCTCCGAGAAGCGGCAACACATTCTGGCCTTTCTCGTGTCTGCCCCGAGTGCGAACCGATCCGGCCATCTCCTGTGAATCATGCTTGCCCTGATCATCGGCCGGTCGGACATGCCCTGATTCGGAAGGGAAAAGGCCGCCTTCCGAGGCCTGCGGGGAATCGTCGTGGCTTCCCTGCCTGAGCCACTGTGCCTGCTCAATTAACACATTGAAGTCCGTCCCGGCATGGAGGAGACTGGGTGACGTGTTCGGCGACGGGATCCATTGCCCAATGCACGTATGGGATCCGTCGGAGGGACCTGTGCCATACATCCTGGCTATGGATCAAGGTACGACCGGTTCTTGGGCTATTGTCATCGCCCACGACGGGACGATCAAAGGGAGCGCGTACAGGGAATTGGCGCAGCGGTTCCCTCGCGCTGGGTGGCGCAGGATCCGCAAGAGATCTGGACGTCCCAGGTGGACGTCCAGATCGAGGCGCTCGAGCGGGCGGACGTGCGGCCGCACGATATCGCTGCCGTCGGCATTGCCAATCAGCGTGAAACAACCCTCCTGTGGGACCGCGCAACGGGCGAGGCGATCCACCCGGCCATCGTCTGGCAGGACCCGCCGCAGCGCCGATCTGTGCGACCGGCTCCGCGCGGACGGCTGCGAGCCGCTGGTCCAGCGACGCACCGGACTGCAGCTCGACCCGTATTTCTCCGGCACCAAGGTCGCCTGGATTCTGGACCACGTGCCGGATGTGCGAAGACGGGCCGAGGACGGAACACTGGCCTTCGGCACGGTCGACAGTTGGTTGGTCTGGAAGCTGACCGGCGGGCGTCTGCATGTGACCGACCCGAGCAACGCATTACGCACCATGCTGTTCAACATTCAGACCGGCCGGTGGGATGAGGAGTTGCTTCGCCTCTTCAGAATCCCGGCCGGCCTCTTACCCGACGTGCTGGGTTCCAGCGAGGTGTACGGGGCGATCACGGCCGTGCAAGGCCTCCAGCAGATGCCGATCGGAAGCCTGCTCGGAGATCAGCAGGCGGCGCTCTTCGGTCAACTTTGTGTTTCTCCAGGGACCACCAAGAACACCTACGGGACCGGCTGCTTTTTGCGCCAACACATCGGCGACAAACCGGTCGCCTCGCGACATGGATTGGTGACAACGGTCGCATGGAACATCCGAGAGCGCATGCAGTACGCCTTGGAGGGCAGTGTCTTGATAGGCGGCGCCGTGGTGCAATGGCTGCGCGACGGGCTCGGGCTGATCCGCTCGGCGGCCGAGAGTGAAACTCTCGCCAGATCAGTCTCCGACAACGGCGGGGTCTACTTCGTACCCGCCTTCACCGGACTCGGTGCGCCGCATTGGGACCCCTATGCGCGCGGCCTGCTCGTGGGCCTGACGCGCGGCACCACCTTCGCGCATCTCGCGCGAGCGGCGCTCGAAAGCATCGCCTATCAGGTCGCGGACGTGCTGGATGCCATGCGGGACGGTTCGGGCTTCCAGGTGGAGGAACTGCGGGTGGACGGTGGTGCCTCCAGAAACGATTGGTTGATGCAATTCCAGTCCGATCTGCTCGGCCTGCCGGTGATCCGCTCGACTGTCACGGAGACGACGGCGCAGGGAGCGGCCTACCTGGCCGGGTTGGCGGTCGGCTTCTGGACCAGCCAACAGGAGTTCGCCGGGCGGGACCGTATCGAGCATCGGTTCGAGCCGCAGATATTGCGCGGACAAGCCACGGCGTTACGAGAACGGTGGACTGCCGCGGTCATGCGCTCGAAGGGGTGGGAGACGAGCGAACACTCATGAATCGCGCAGCCATGCTCAGCCGGATACGTGCCCGCCGAGAGCCGTGGGACCTGGTCATCGTGGGCGGCGGAGCGACCGGGATCGGCATCGCGGTGGATGCCGCATCCCGCGGCTATGAGGTGCTGTTGTGCGAGCGGGCCGACTTCGGCAAAGGGACCTCCAGCCGCAGCACGAAGCTGGTGCATGGAGGAGTGCGTTATCTCGAACAGGGCAACATCGGACTGGTATTGGAGGCGCTCAAAGAACGCGGCATCCTCCGGCGGAACGCCCCGCATCTGGTGCGCGACCTGGCGTTCGTCGTCCCCAACTACGATTGGTGGGAAGCGCCGTTGTACGGATTCGGCTTAAAAGTCTATGACCTGCTCGCCGGCCAATATGGGTTCGGTCCGTCGCAGATCTTGTCGCGAGAACAGACGCTCGAACGTCTGCCGACCATCAGGACCGAAGGCCTGCGAGGAGGCGTCGTCTACTACGATGGGCAGTTCGACGATGCGCGGCTCCTCATCAATCTGGCGACCACGGCGGTCGAGCAGGGAGCGACGCTGGCGAACTATGTCCAGGTCGTGGCATTCACCAGGAGCGCCGACGGGTTCCTTGACGGGATCGTCGCACGAGAGGTGGAAACGGGCGAAGCGTTGACGGCGCGCGCGCGGGTCGTGATCAACGCCGCCGGTCCGTTTGCCGACCACGTTCGCCGCATGGCCGATCCAGGGATCAAGCCGCTCATCGCACCCAGCCAGGGGATCCATCTCGTGCTCGACCGATCGTTTTTGCCGGGAGACAGCGCCATCATGATTCCGCGTACCAACGACGGCCGCGTGATGTTCGCCATTCCCTGGCATGGACACGCGCTCGTGGGCACCACGGATACGCCGATCGATGAGTTTCCGCTGGAGCCTTGTCCCATGGAGGAGGAGATTGACCTGGTTCTGACCACCGCCGGGACGTATCTCCGCAAGCCTCCCTCCAAAGGCGATGTCCTGAGCATGTTCGCGGGAATCCGACCGCTCATCAAGAGCGGCGAGGGTCGGTTGACCGCCGCTCTGTCGCGCGACCATAGCATCCAGATCGACGGGTCCGGACTGCTGACGATTGCCGGTGGGAAATGGACCACGTATCGGCGGATGGCGGAAGATTGCCTCAACCAGGCAGCCGTCCTCGCCCGGCTTCCCGACAAACCCTGCGTCACCGCCCGGCTCATGATTCATGGAAGCCACCAGCAGGCCGAGCAGTTCGGGCACTTGTCGGTCTATGGCTCCGACGCGCCTGCCGTTCAAGACCTCATGAACCGCGACGCAGCCCTCGCGCAGCCGCTCCATCGCGCGTTGTCGTATTGCGGGGCGGAGGTCGTCTGGGCGACCCGCTGCGAGATGGCGCGGACGGTGGAAGATGTGCTGGCGCGGAGGACCAGAGCGCTCTTTCTCAACGCGCGCGCCGCGATCGAGATGGCTCCCCGGGTGGCTGAGTTGATGGCCGGTGAGCTTGGACAGAATGAGGCCTGGGAGGCCGAGCAACTCCGCCAGTTCCAAACAGTGGCAGGAAGCTATGTCGTGAGGTAACGAAGACGGGCTGATGCTCGTTTCGTCGAGGACCGCCGAAGCCGCCATTCTACTCTCGTTCTGAACTGTCGTCGTTTTGGGGGGAGACGTCACGGATGACGTTGGTCCCGTTCCGAGACAACTCTTAACTAGAACAGACAGCTTTTTCGACGTGCCGTTCACCCTGGCGTTGCCGAACAAACTCATTCGGGGTCAGGTGCCGAGTGAGCTGTGGGGGCGGTGGTGATTGTAGTCGAGCCGCCACGCCTCGATGATGGCCTGCGCCTCTGCGAGTGACGCGAACTGGTGCACGTTTAAACACTTGTCTCGCAGGCGGCCGTTACACGACTCAATACAGGCATTTTCCACGGGTTTCCTCGGTCGAATGAAATCGAGCTGCACGCCCCGCCGATACGCCCACTCTTCCAACGCCCGGGACTGAAATTCCGTCCCGTGATCCACCACGATCGAGGAGGTGATTTTACTTTTACAGGTATGAAAGGGTACAGAGTGTTGACATGCGAAACGCTACGCTATACAGCGTCAGGGTATGATTAAAGCCTTCCGGCACAAGGGAGTGCAAGCCTTCTTTGACACTGGCAGCAAGGCAGGCTCCAGCCACACCATGCGGCTCGGTTCGGGCGGCAACTGGCTCGGCTTGACATGGCCAAAACGGCGGCGGATATGAACGTGCCGGGATGGGGACTGCATGCCTTGGCCGGCAATCTTGCTGGGCCGGTATGCAGTGTCAGTGAGCGGGAATTGGCGACTGACCTTTGGTTTCGATGGTGAAGATGCTGTCCTCATCGATTACCAAGATTATCTTTAGGAGGAAGACAACATGAGCCGCATGCAGAATCCACCGCACCCAGGCGAAATGTTGCGAGAGGATATTCTGCCTGTCCTGGGCTTGACCGTGACGCAAGCCGCGGCGCAACTGGGGGTGACACGCGCCGCATTATCGCGTGTCTTGAATGGCCGCGCGGCGATCTCTCCTGAAATGGCCCTGCGATTAGAAGGATGGCTTGGTGTGAAACACGGAGGCCGTGCCGATGTGTGGGTGGCCCAGCAGGCCGCCTATGACTTGTGGCAGGCCCGAAAGGCTGGAATGCCAAGGGTACGGCGGGCCGTCTTGATCGAAGCATGATGCCGGAGTGAAAAGCGTCACGTTCAGACCAAGTCTGATATGGCATTGACATCATATGACGTATATAACATAATGTCGGGGTGAGTTGGATTGTTGAGATTAGTGATGAGTTTGAGCCAGAGTTCGACGCTCTCCACGAAGACGTGCAAACGGAGCTATTGGCGTTGACGCGTCTCCTGCAGCAATTTGGCCCGCACTTGGGGCGGCCGCGTGTGGACACTCTGAACGACTCTCGCCATGCGAATATGAAGGAACTCCGGTTCAGCGCGGTTGGCGGCGAGTGGAGAGTCGCGTTCGCCTTTGACCCGAAGCGAAAGGGGATCCTGCTCGTCGCAGGAGATAAATCAGGCGTCAGCGAAAAGCGGTTTTATCGCGAGCTGATCCGCAAGGCCGATGACCGTTTTGACGCGCATCTCGCGCGACTGAAGAAGGGAAGGGGGTAAGCATGGCCACGAACGTCGACGACAAAATCAAGAAGTTGCGCCCTCTCCAGCGTAAGAAAGTTGAGACTCGCGCCGCTGAGCTGATTGCCGAGGAGATGACCTTGCGGGAACTGCGGCACGCGCGCAAGCTCACGCAGGTTCGAATGGCCAAGAAGCTTGGGATCACGCAGGATAGTGTGTCGCGCCTCGAGCAGCGAAGCGATCTCTTACTGTCCACACTCAGAAAGACCATCGAAGCCATGGGCGGGAATCTGTCTCTTGTGGCCCAATTCCCCGACCGTGAGCCGGTGGTGCTGTCCGGTATTGCCGAAGATGATTCAGAGTCGAAGCCTACAGGCCGACGACACGCGCTTGCGTAAAACAGCCGGCTGCTGAGTGCTGTAATCCTTCAAGTCTGTTGAGTGCCTGTGTGCACAGTTCCGTAAGGTTCTGATCCCACTGATTCGATCAGCTGTCAAAGAAGAGACGTTTCAACGCCATTGGTTGGCGAGCAGACATTGGCTGCACGCGTGGCCGATAGCTCAGCAAGCAATGCCGAGCAGACGAATGATGTGGTCCCGATCAAAAACTGAGATTGATAGATCGTGCAAGTGCTTGAAATGTCGTTGCTGGAATGGACTTCCGCAGATTTTGCGAAATCCACATAAGCTATTGAATCAACGAGCAATTTCAGCGGCAAGAACGGCCATTTTAAGGCGAGGGCCCTGGGTTCGAATCCCAGCCGACTCACCATTTTCAAGCACTTAGGAGTTTTGTCACTTCCACAGAACCGCTATTGGCAGAAAAACCCCCTACTTTTATTGGGCTAATTCGACTTTTTCGAGGCGAGGGCCCCTCTTTTCGTATCGGCTCAGTATGTTCCCTGGTGTGCGGCGGTGTGACCAGGTAGCAAAGCTGGCCCGAATTCTTTACCGCGATCACGGTTGCAGGCCTCTTGGAAGTGAGCAACAGCATCCAGCACACCCACACCCACGCCCGCGACCGTAACCTCACCTCCATGACAAGGCTCTTTGGGACGGTTCCCATTCCCTCCAGGCTTGGCAGGACTTGCGCGAGAACTACTATTATTAGTAGCATCTGTACTGGAAGGTTGAGATGGATACGTCCAAATTTGCTCCTGCGTACAAGGTCATCTTTTATCGGACGCCCCAGGGGGCTGAGCCGGTCAGAGAATGGCTGCAGTCTTTGAATAGAAGTGAGCGGCTTCAGCTGGGGCAGGCGTTCAAGTGCTGCAAATGAATGGCCCTGCGCTGCCTATGCCGTATGCAGGCCCACCACTGGGCCAGGGACTGTTTGAGCTGTGGGAGAGGGTGGGCAAGGTTCGGTATCGGGTGTTCTATACGTTCGACGGTGGTAGGGTCGTGGTACTTCTCTATGCCGCGGTGAAGGATCAGCGAGTACTTGAAGCCGATATTGCGCTCGCTCGGCGAAGGTTGAAGGACTATGTAGGGAGGAGATAGTCAATATGAAAACCAGGAAAGTATCTAAAGCGGGTGGAAGTTCATTCGATGGTTGGTTGAATGAACAAGATGATGCGTTCAAGGCAGAGGTGATCGCCGGGGCGATGAAACGTCAATTCGTGATGACGCTTCGGGCGATGATGAAGGCGCAAGGCATCGGCGTGAACGCGCTGCAGAAGATGTTGGGCACAGGACCGTCTCAGGTGCAACGACTGTTAGATCCTGAGGATATCGGCATTTCGTTGAAGTCGATTGCCAAGCTGCTCGCCGTTCTTGGCATGGCAGGACACATTGCCGTTGAGCCAAAACCGTCGAAGAAGCGGGTGGCCTGAGTGTGACTGCTCCAGGGGCTTCTCAATTCTCAGACCCGCAGCTCCGGGCTCTCGAGCTGCGGCTCGAGCAGCTCGAAGTCGAAAAGGCGGAGGTTCTTCAGGCTATCAAGGAGCTCAAGAGAGCGGCTGATCGAGAAGCGGCGTCGACGCAGGTTATCGAGAGTGCCCTGTTGGGTCGGCCGCTTCGAGATTCATCCCCGATCACTTCAGACGAACAGATCGCCGTGTTCCTGCAGCTGTTTCGTTGCCGTGAAAGCGTCTATCCTAAGCGGTGGGAAAACGCCAAGTCGGGAAAGAGCGGCTACGCTCCGGCCTGCCGCAACGAATGGGTGCAGCCTCTTTGTCAGAAACCAACGATCAGATGCACCGATTGCCGCAACCAGGCATTTCTCCCTCTCAATGAAGACGCGGCTCAAGCGCATCTTCAGGGGCAGTTGACGATCGGAACGTATGCGATTGATGCGGATGATTCGTGTGCGTTTCTCGCGTGCGATTTTGACGGCTCAGGCTGGCAGGAGGATGTCAGTGTCTACAGAGAGAGTGCGCAGGGGCTTGGAATCGACGTGGCGGTGGAGCGATCCCGTTCTGGGCAAGGGGCGCATGCGTGGATTTTCTTTGACGGAAAAGTTCCAGCTCGACTCGCTCGCAATGTGGGCACGCTGATTCTCTCCCGTTGTCTTGAGGCTCGGCACCAACTCAGCATGACGTCATTTGACCGCTTGTTCCCCAGCCAGGATTATGTGCCCAAAGGTGGGTTCGGCAACCTAATTGCGCTGCCTCTGCAGAAAACACCCCGAGAGTCAGGCAACAGTTGTTTCTTGGATGAGCGGCTTTCCGTCATTCAAGACCAGTGGGAATACCTGGCGCACGTGAAACGGCCGCACTGTCAAGAGGCGCAACGCCTGCTCGACCGATTCCTTCCAAGCTTCCCGAAAGCCTCGACGCGACACGATGCCTTTGACGATGTGGCATGGATAACGGATCGATCGCTCATGGATGCCGAAAGCGGGAGCAGCGATCACGTGGAGCCCGCGATCGAAGGAACCGTCGAACTCACCGTTGGTTCCATGATTCGCGTGCCTCTCACAGGGTTGCCAGGAAAGCTTCTTGGGAGACTCAGGAAAACGGCGAGCTTTCCCAATCCAACGTTCTACAAGTTGCAAAGAATGCGGATGCAGACCTATCCGCATGCGCGGTTCATCTTTTCTGGGGAGCTTCGCCCGAATGAACTACTGTTGCCTCGGGGCCTGCTTGACCGGGTCATCCATATTTTATCGGGAGCGGGTGCGCAGGTTGTCATGCGCGATGAGCGGCTGGCCAAGAGGCGAATCAAGGTTGAATTCACTGGGGAACTGACGCAATCTCAGAAAGAGGCGGTCAAGGCACTCAAGAAAAGCGAGATTGGCGTACTCGTTGCTCCTCCAGGGTTTGGGAAAACGGTGGTGGGCTGCGCGTTGATTGCCGAACGACATGTGTCCACGCTGGTCTTGGTGCACAGACAATCCCTGCTCGATCAGTGGAAGGAGAGCCTAATCAAGTTCCTTGGACTCAATCCGAAGGAGATCGGGATCCTTGGCGGCACCATAAAGAAGACAACCGGGAAACTTGATCTGATGATGCTTCAGACATTGACGCGAATGGGGGACCTCCACGAGATGGCACTACGCTACTCGCACGTCATCATCGATGAGTGTCATCATATTCCGGCCGTGTCATTTGAAGCAGTTCTTAAGCAGCTCCCTGCACGGTACGTGCTTGGCCTGACCGCCACGCCCTATCGAAAGGATGGCCTTGAGGCAATTCTCTTTCAGCAGTGTGGCCCGGTGCGACATGAAATTGTGTCTGTGGATGGAGGCAATCTCGAAAAAACCGTTACGATCTTTGAGACCGGGTATCGTCCACCCAGCGAAGTGGGAGAGAAACCGGCCTATCATGTCTTGATGCATAGCCTTGTCAATGATACCGGAAGAAATAGTCGGATTGCGGCGGACGTCGTGAAGGCGCTTGCAGCGAAGCAATTTCCGCTCCTGATTTCTGACCGAAAGGACCATCTTGATACGCTGACGAAGGGCGTTGAAGCTCTGGCGACGGCGGAGCCAGCGTTGGCTCTGCTCGTGGTGGTTCGGCTGGATGGCGATATGTCCATCAAAGAACGACGTCTCGCGCTTGAAAAAATCCGTGAGGTCAGAGTTCAAGGCGTGCCTCTGCTCTTGGTCGCGACGGCCCCATTGGTCGGCGAAGGGGTTGACTTGCCTGAACTGGATACGCTGGTCTTGGCGACGCCGCTGTCATTCGAAGGACGGATGGTTCAATATGCAGGCCGACTTCATCGCTTGGTTGAAGGTAAAACCCATGTTCGAATCGTCGATTATGTCGATTCGAGTAACGCCATGCTTCTGAGCATGTATCGGAATCGAGTCAAGGCGTACCGCAAGATGGGATACGAGATTCGAGAACCTCATGACATGCTGGGCGGAAGTCCATCACGTGTACGAGGGAAGGGTGCTGCCGCAGAACAGCAAGGGCTTGAGTTAGGATAAGCGTGAATGACAGAGATCGAGGAACAAGAGGAACCTGTTGATCAAAGAGGCCGTTCCAATGAAGAGTTGGCTTGTGACGAGATCTCTTGGCAGCGGGGGGATCTGTCCCTTGATCTCGATGATACACATGGATGGCAGGCATGGAGTACGCGGATGTATCGGCGGCGTGAACGTTGACCAAGGATGCTGGCGGCATAGGTCCGTGGGTGGATAAAAACGTTTGCATTTAGTTGTAAGTGCATGCATATGTATCCATTCATATGAAGCGCGTTGAGCTGGAACGCCGAGCTGAAGCTGCTTTCCGCCGCCATCGGGGCGTGCTCCGGACTTCTCATGCCCTAAAGTTGGGTATCCATCCCCGCGTTCTCTATCGGCTCCGTGATTCCGGGCGGCTTGTTTCTGTGACCCGGGGAGTGTACCGGCTGGCCGATCTGCCGGAGCCGAGCCATCCGGATCTTCTTGTCGTGGCGCGTCGAGTCCCGCAGGCCGCGATCTGTCTCATCTCGGCGCTCTCCTTCCATGGTCTCACCACCCAAATCCCGCACGAGGTCCACATTGCGTTGCCTCGTCGGACCCGGTATCCACGGCTCGCCCATCCTCCGCTTCGCGTGTTTCTGATGACGGGTGCCGCGTACTCCGAAGGGATCGAAACGCATTCAATCGAGGGTGTCCCGATTCGCATATATGGACCAGAAAAGACCGTGGTGGACTGCTTCAAGTTTCGGAACAAAATCGGCATCGATGTGGCCGTTGAGGCACTGCGACTGGCCCGTGAGCGGAAGCGCGTGACGCCCCGTGCGCTGCTTCAGTATGCTCGACTCTGCCGAGTTGAACGTGTCATGCGTCCGTATCTGGAGGCGCTGACATAATGGCCGGTCATCCGTCCAATCTGCCGGCATCGATTCATCAGCGGCTGCTCAATCAAGCCAAGGCGCAGGACCGGCCTCTTCAAGAGTTGCTCCAGTATTTTGCCATTGAACGATTCCTGTTCCGCCTCAGTCAATCGCCGCATGCCACAAGGTTTTATCTCAAGGGGGCCCTCATGCTTCGGCTCTGGGATGCGCCCCTTTCGCGCCCGACGATCGATGTGGATCTGATGGGGCGGCAGGTGCTGTCCCAGGAGGAGCTGGAGCAGGTCATCAAGGACGTCTGCGGACAAAAGGTGTCGGATGACGGATGTCTCTTCGACGCGCCGGGATAGGCGTCGCGCAAGTCTTCGAGGAGGAGATGGAGGTCAACACGCGTTTCGCTCAATATATGCTCCCGGATGGTGGAAGAGGCTTGCTGTACGGTGCGCAGTATCGACCGCTCGGGCCAAACCCGTCAAGTGAGGCAACGGCAATAACGCCACCGCTCGGCCGTGCGACAACCGGTGGGGGGAGGGGCTGAAGAATGAATGGCCCTCCCCGTGCTTGAGCCTCCGGATGTTCGGAGAGGTCCACGTTCCCTGATGAGTGAGCGAACACCTGCGCGGCCCCTAATTTATAGCCGGCCTTGATTCGTGGCCCGGAACACCTGGATGGCGCTGCGTACCTCCGCGAGCGCCTCGTCTGTGCGCATCCGCCTCAACATTGCCTCCATCTTTGCAATCATTTGGTCCAGCCGCCACGCCTCCGCCGAACCGTCCGTTCGATCGAGGACTCGGAAGATCCCGAACGGCCCGCCCTCGGTTATGATCGGCTGATAACGGGGGTGGTACGGCAACTCATCCAGCTCCCACTGGAGTTCGTCCGTCTGCTCCTTGAGCACCTGGTTATAGACGGCCAGTTTTTCGTCCGTTAGCCGTTCAAGATCGCCTTCTTCCCGCTCGATCCACGCCAGTTCAAGGCGCAGGAGGCAGTGCAGATCATTGTTGCGGTACGCGGTGGTCAGATCCTGCATCAGGGCGCTCTTGCGCTGCTTCCGCTCAGGATCAGGCTCGAGGTCAGGATGCAGGACCTTCGCGAGTTGGCGATAGATGGTCGCGAGGCTCTTCTTTCGAATCTCTTCCGCCTGCTGCAACCGCGCCTCTTTCGCCGATTGACGCTTCGATTTGGACCGGTCTGACCGGGTGCTCGCACCGGCCTCTTCCTCAACCTTCTTTCGGACCCGCTCTGCCATCTCGGCCGCCTTGGCGGCGAGCCCCTCCCCGGTCGCGCGCGGCCGCAGGTCGGAAAAATCAATCTCGATCCCGAATTCGCCGAAGGCCTCCTCCATGATCGAACGCGCCTCCTCGAATCCGGCTCGTTCCGCATGGTCGAAACTGACCCGATGCACCCGTTCGAAGAGTGTCCGAAGGTCGGCATCGACCAGTGAACCCTCTGTTTCCCCAATGGCGTCCAACTGGTCCGCGACCATCGCCTGGAGCGCCTTCTGCTCGTTTTTACGGAGCGGACGCGGGTTTTCGATAAATGGGGCAAGTGCGCGAAGGATGTCCTTGCGCAAGGCGGTGAGTCTCACCTGCCTTGGATGCAGGTGCTGGGCCCAGTAGGCGAGCGCCTCGTCCAGCCTCCGAGTTTCGCGAGCCAGCGCGGCCCGTAGCGTTTCAATCCTGCCCACGAGCCGGTTGAACGTGCACTGCACCTTGGTTAATGGCCGGTTCGGCTGGGCGCGCAGACCGAGTTCGCCGGAAATCCTCTGCCCGGCGCACTCGTTGCCGAACAACGAAGTCTGGTGATCCGTCATCGCCGTCTCCGCACAAACGGTTCCGGGAAACCTTGAGCCGACACTGGAGTATCTCCCGTATCAGCCGTTGAACCGCAGATGCATCGCCTGCCATCATGCAGGCACTTCGAGCATAGTGTTGAAACCGGGGCTCGCCATGCGGTGGGTGCATAACCGCCCTATCAGCTCCCTTCGCGCTCACCGGGCGTCCGTCCGGATAATGTAAGGGAGCGACCGATCTTGTGTCCACCCCGATTGCGACGAGAGAGGCACCTATAGGCGTCGACTCACTGCCGGCCCCGAATGTTTGACGCCTGTCCGGCAGTGATCTGAGAGCACCATGATCTTGCCAACGGATTCAGTGGTGGCCCCCCTCCAAGCCGATCGGCCTCCCGCTACAGCTGGGATTTCCGCTCCGCCTTCCGGCTGCCGCCCAGCACCCGCAGCCGCTCACCGGGATGTCGGCAACGATGGCGCAGGGCGGTCCAGAGCTTCAGCACATTGTGGGTGGTACAGATCAGCGCCCATTCCCCTTGGACCTTCCGCATCCCCCGCGACAAGCATTGGCGAAAGCCGCGTCCCTGCTTGATTTGCCCAAAGACCGGCTCCACGATGGTCTTCCGCTTGGCGTACCGGGCGCGGCCTCAATTGGTCCGCCGCGTCCGCCGCATCCGGTCTGCCACCGACAACCCAGCTGGCGGCCGGCCGCGCGGGGCGGCGAGTGTCGCTCGCCCATGCGTCTACCGATCTGGCGGCATCAGCAGTTCACAGCCCAGGATCGCAATCGCCTCGCCATTCGCTTCGCTGAAATAGCCGGCATCCAGGCTGGCCACCCGCAGCACCTGCCCGGTCTGGGCCAGCACCGCCGTCATCAGCGGTTGGGTCTGCCCCAAGCGGACGACCGTCTCTGTCGCGACCCTCCATTACTTGAAGCATAGTCGCAAATATGAGAACATGCGCAGGCAAAGGAGGACGCCAATATTGCCGAGGACACGGGTCGTATTCTATAGAGACCGAAAAGGCAACGTCCCGGTGTTGGCATGGCTCGACACATTGCCGGCAAAGATACAAGACAAGTGCGTGGTGAAGGAAGATAGAGCGCTTGCGCGAACTCGGTCATGAGCTGCGGCGACCCGAAGCCGATCTCTTGCGGGATGGCATCTACGAATTGCGTATAGGGCGGGAGGGGATGAACTACCGGATCTTGTATTTCTTTCATGGACGAACGGCGACCGTGCTGGCCCACGGAATCATCAAAGAGCGGGAGGTCTCACCCAAGGACATTGAATGGGCATTGGAGCGAAAACACCTCTTCGAGGAAGATCCGCAGACACATACCTATCGGGAGGAATGAACATGGCAAAACATAGACGCACGGCCACCTCGGATGCCGTCCAGATTCTCTACCGCCGGTATTACGAGGGGAGGCCTGAACGCGTACGAGGGCTGGAGGAGGCTCGGGCCAACGACAGCGTAGCACGGAAGCTCACCGCGCTCCGCCTTCGTGCGGGCCTCACGCAACGGCAATTGGCCCGCCTGGTGGGAACAACAGCCTCAGCCATCTGCCGGTTGGAAGACGCGGAGTATGAAGGCCATTCTCTCGCGATGCTGAATCGAATTGCTTCTGCCTTGAAACAGCGTGTGGAAATTCGCTTTGTCCCGGTCACACAAAACAAGACGCTGAAATCTGCCTGACTATCTGCTGGTCCGCCACTATCTCGTTGGTCCAGTTTTACGCAGATGTCGAAACGTGTAAGTGCTTGAAATGCCGTTGCCGAATTTGACTCCATGGATTTTGCGAAATCTATGTAAGCTATTGAAGAGATTGATGTTTTTTAACGCTAGAATTGCCATTTTAAGGCGAGGGTCCTGGGTTCGAATCCCAGCCGACTGCCCCGCTCTCTATTTCTCATCGCTCTTGCGCTGATCCTGTAAGAGCATCCTTATCGTGCCGACTGACGTTCATGCGCTGGATAGTCGGTCTCCTCATGGTTCTGCTCAGTGGTTGCCACGGGGTATCATTGTTTGAACGCCCAGGAGAAAACGAACCTCCGCCCGTCATGTCATTGTGGGAACGTTATCAGCACTGTCGTACAACGACTGATCCCCTGGAGTTGCTTCGGATGATCGACCACTTCGAAGCTGTGAACCTCTCAGTCGCCGAACCACCTTCGTGGATGAAGGGATGGGGAGATCATGTCAAGAGGCAACCTATCCGCATCGCGATCGATCCCCAAGCACTGGGCGTGGCCTGCACGCTCAGAGCTGCTGAGGTGATGCTGGAAGCCGCGCGACTGACGGAGGCACGAGCGCTGTACGAGAGGGTGCTCACTCGATACTCCAGTTCTGCTTGGACCTACTACGCCGGTCGGGCCAAAGAAGCGCTCGTGCGCCTCTCAGATTCTTTTCCCGCTACCGTCGCATTCATCCCTGATCGGGTAGCGCCTCACTGAACCTACTCCTGTAAGAAGCGGTTATGTCGTGCGACCTACCGTCAAGCACGTGAGGGGACCGATGAGAACGTGGTTCTACTGGAGGATCCAACACACAGGCCAGGCTGTGCGCGTGATGCGTTTCCGCGCGGCTTGCTGGTGGCTTACTCAGCAAGTGGAGTGTCTCCGGTGGCGGCTGCATCTGGAAGCCGCGATGGCATCGAGGGAACTTCATCCCATTGTTTTGCCGGTGAGAAGGAGCGCGCGATGCCGTGCATTCGTTGTGAAGGGACATTGGTGCGGGATCACTTCTATGACCAGATCGATGAACAGGAGCGCATCCTGCGGGCGATTCTGACGTGACAGGGCACGTGCGCAAAGCACGCCGCCTTACGCCATAATCGAGTTTTTCCGCAGCTTGCTAGGTGTCGGGATGCCGACCGCCGGGGAGAACGTCATGGTCTGTCCAACCTGCCAGCGCGCGATGCTAAGCACGAGCAGCCAAGTGTTTGAGGAGGAGAAGGGCGCCATGACGATTACCAGATGGTGCTGTCGGTCCTGTCATGAAACGGCGGAGGAGATGTGGTCGAGCACCGGGTATCGGGGGCCGAGCCAGGCAGGGATTCGATATGCTGACACGCGTCCGCAGCGGCGCAGGGTGCCGGTTGTGGCGCGTCCGGCAGCGACGAGAGGAACATAGGTCCATGCAGTCGGTCCCGAACGCAGTGCGCGAGCATTGGCCTGAGTATCTCATGGAAGCGGCCGGGCTTGGTCTGTTCATGATCTCGGCGGCGGTTGTCACGACGCTGTTCGAATATCCGCACTCGCCGCTGCACGACCTGTTCGCTGAGCAGACGACCCGGCGCCTGATGATCGGGCTGGCCATGGGAGCGACTGCGATCGGGTTGATCTACTCTCCCTGGGGCAAGCGATCCGGCGCGCACTTGAATCCTGCTGTCACGCTCACGTTTTATCGGCTTGGAAAGATCCGAGGAATTGACGCGTGCGGTTACGTGATGGCCCAGTTCTTCGGCGGCGCGCTCGGACTCTGGCTGGTGTCCAGGGCGATTGGAATGGCCGTTGAGCATCCTGCCGTCAACTATGTCGTCACCACACCGGGCCCGGCCGGGTCCGGCGCGGCGTTTGTGGCGGAAGTGCTCATCTCGTTTGGACTCATGTTCGTCGTGTTGATGGTATCGAATACGAAGTCGCTCAATGTCTGGACCGGTTGCGTTGCCGGCTTGCTCGTCGCCACCTACATCACGATTGAAGCGCCCCTCTCCGGCATGAGCATGAACCCCGCGCGCTCCTTCGCTTCGGCCTTGCCGGCTCATCTCTGGACCGCCTTTTGGATCTACCTTACTGCCCCTCTCATCGGCATGCTCCTCGCCGCGGAAGTCTATGTGCGTAGTCACGGCGCGCATCGGGTTCTCTGCGCAAAGTTGCATCATCACAACAACACACGGTGCATCTTCCGCTGCGGCTATAGGGCCTAACTGACGCGTCTTTCGATCAAAGAGCGTATGGCTTAGCAGGATGCGGAAAAAGTCCGCCAGCGGCGTTCTCGCATCGCGCTGAGGCTCACCGTACGGCCACGGGACAAGAGCCCGTCTTGGCAGGCTCGGGGTGGCGGGTAAGAATGCGTACGATTCGCTTCCAAGACACTACCGGCTCACCGCCTCGCCGGCGTCCACAGACGTGGCGCTCCTTATTTGTCGCGTCGCGGACCTCGCTGCGGCCTTGCTGGACGGCCTTTTTGCGCATTCTGCGTACTATTTCAATGTTGACACCATACAGGCGCTTCTCGCAGCGCATGGCTAGAATCGAGTTGTTCCGCAGCCTGCTGGAGCGTAGAGCAACTCAATCCCTGAGAACTTGGTCTCACCTCTTTGCTCGTGCCATAAGCTATCAGCTCTTCTATCCTGCCGGTCATCCATCAGCCATATGCGCTTCGGGTTTCTGTAAGGACTCACCCCGTCGTCCGACAGACGTGCAGATGCGGGAGATCAGAGGGCTGAAGAGCCCGGCCCCGCAGGTCACTCACACAATCCACATAAGAAGGAGGCGTTATGCGTGTGAAGAACGTATTCACGATGGGGTTCCTGTCCATGATGGCGGCGGCAGGGTTGTTCGTGGCGTCCAACGGATTGGCCGCCGATGCCCACAGCACGTCGAAGTTCGAAGGCGTCAAGGCCAACAGCGGCATGGCGACCCATGGCCGATCGGGGAACAACGACACCTTGACCTGGTCCGATGGGTTCAAGATTCCGGATACGCCGGCGCCGCACTGGCAGGTGGTCGACTCGAAGGGCAACGTCTATCTCTTGAACCGGCTGAAGATCAAGGGCGGCGTGCTTGGTGGAGAAAAGGAAAACCGTACGATCCCGATTCCGTCCTATATCCACGATGTGGCCAAGGTGCAGATCTACTGCGCATGGGCTGAAGCCTTGCTTGGCGAAGCCTCCTTTGCCAAACCGATCGTGACGGCCTCGGGCGAATCGCAGATGAGCGGGATGCGCGCGGATACCGGCATGAAGCATGACGGCATGGCGATGGGCCATTAGCGGATAGCCATCAGCTGTCGGCGATCAGCGCTCAGCTTCTTTGGAAGAGTGAGGCTGACCGCTGATGGCTGAGCGCTTTCTGCTCACCCGGAGGAGGACGACAACATGATTCGCTCGATGGTCGTCACGATAGCCATCCTAAGTGCGATGGTTGGCACCACACAGGCCCAGCTGGTGGAGAAGAAGGCGTTGACGCTGGAGGGTGCCAAGCAGATTGTGGCAGTTGCGGAAGCCAAGGCAAAGGCGGAGGGTGCCAGGGTCGTGATTGCCGTGGTGGATGAAGGCGGGAACCTCCTCCTGCTCCAGCGTCTCGATGACACACAAGTGGCCAGCGTGAACGTCGGCATCGACAAGGCGAGAACCGCTGCGATCTTCCGGCGACCAAGCAAAGTGTTCGAGGATCAGGTCAGGAACGGGCGCGTGGCCGCCCTGGCGCTTCATGGTGCGGTGCCGTTACAGGGCGGCGTGCCGATCGTCGTCGAAGGAAAGGTGATTGGCGCCATCGGGGTGAGTGGAGAGACGCCGGGCCAGGATGAAGGCATCGCCCTGGCCGGTGCGGCGGTCGCCGCGTCGTTTACCAAGCCATAGCCGTCGTTAGCTCTCAGCTCTCAGCTTCTGAGGGATGCGCTCTGAGCTGAAGGCTGATTGCTGAAAGCTGACAGCTCCACGAGCAGAAGAGGAGAACGATCATGAGATGCCTTACAGTAACCTTGATGGGAGCGGCCATTGCGATGCTGGCCTCCGTCAGCTATGCCGAATCGGTCTCGGACAAACGCGGGCTCACGCTCGCGGGAGCCAGGCAAGTGATTGTCGCGACGATTGCCGAGGCGAGAAAGGTGAACGCACCGGGCGGGTCCATTGCAGTGGTCGATGAAGGAGGGAATCTGTTGGCGCTTGAGCGGCTGGACCACACGTTTGCCGCCAGCGCGAATATCGCGATCGGCAAGGCCCGCACCGCAGCGCTGTTCAAGAAATCGACGAAGGTATTCGAGGACGCGATCAAAAACGGCCGGACCTCGATGGTGACGCTCGGGGGCGATCTCCCAAACTTCACCCCCTTGCAAGGCGGTATTCCGTTGGAATGGGAAGGCAAGGTGGTGGGAGCAATCGGCGTCAGCGGCGCGGCCAGCGCCCAGCAGGATGAGAAACTCGCGATCGTCGGTGCCGGGTCGCTGGGCTCGATGGAGATGACGGACATGGGCAACGGACATGCCCCGCTGCCGGTCACCTACATCGAGAGCCCGAGGGTGTCCGCGGCCTTTGAGAACGGTGCGGTATTGGTCGGTGAAGACGAGAACATGATGCATGCGGCCCGGAACTACATGGTGCATGCCAGCCATCGCGATAAGGCCGGTGTCGTCGAGATCCATGAGTTCGACACGGACATTGTCTATGTCTTGAAGGGCTCGGCGCAGGTGATCACCGGCGGCACACCGGTCGGCATGAAGATGATCGCGCCGCATGAATTCCGCGCGCCTTCCGTGGACGGCGGCGAGACGAGGAGGCTGGCGCCGGGCGACGTGATGATTATCCCGAACGGAGTGCCGCATTGGTTCAAAGAGGTGGCGGCGCCGTTTGACTACTATGTGGTCAAGGTGCGGTAGACGGATGCCGAAAACGATCCCCAACTGTGTTCTCGGCTCGCAACCATCCTCAACGTACCCTGAGGGTACGCCTGCGGTGCTTGCATCGCCTGCGGCCTCGTTGGATGACCGTTTTGAGCATCCTCTGACGACGGAGAGAGAAATGAACAATCGAAGCCATGGAATGGTCATCGTTACAGCTCTGGCCTTCGCGCTCTGTTCAGGCGTTGCCTGGGGGCAGGTCACCGGTGATGCGCCGGGAGTACGGCCGGAGGCGATCATCGATTTGAAAACCGACGAAGGACTGGCCCTGGTCAAGGGGCAGTGGCGGTACAGCAATGTCAAGGTGATCGATGTCGATCATCACGGCCCTGGTGCGGATCTCGCCCCGTCTGGTTCTCCGAATCGGACGCAAGACATCGACCTCCATGCCGGCGCCGCCGACTTCGACGATTCCAAGTGGGAGATGTTGAAGCCGATTCAACTCGAAGAACGGCGTTCGACCGGACGGCTCTGCTTCAATTGGTACCGCACCAGCATCACCATCCCGGACGGAATCGGTCC
The DNA here is from genome assembly GCA_919902505.1 of Nitrospiraceae bacterium. Classification (GTDB taxonomy): domain Bacteria; phylum Nitrospirota; class Nitrospiria; order Nitrospirales; family Nitrospiraceae; genus Nitrospira_A. Next base: position 29,222 of record CAKKRE010000006.1, on the reverse strand, counting down.
ATTCAATCCCGTCGGTTCCACCGTCGTCTTTGAGGTCGCCATCGATGACTATGCGGAGGTGTGGGTGGACGGCAGGTTGCCGCTGGTGTTGGGGCAGCCTGGGGGGCAGTTGATCAAGGGCTTTAATGCGCCGAACCGGGTGGTATTGACTCGGAATGCCAAGCCAGGTCAAAGGATTCAGCTCGCGGTCTTCGGCATCAACGGCCCGCTCTCGAATCCGCCGGGAAATTTCATTTGGGTCCGATCCGCCACGTTGGACTTTTACAAGGCGAGTCCGATCGGCCAGGCGCAGTTCGTCAGGACGGAGATCGTGAAGACCGATCCGGTGCTCGATGAGATCGTCCGCCGACCGCTCAGCTTGAAAAGCTCGCTGGTGGCTTTCTCTTCACCGAGGGACCGGTCTGGGTCCCGGCCACCGCCAATGCCTTGGGATACCTCCTCTTCAGCGATCCCAACGCCAACACGATCTATCGTTGGTCAGCGGAAGGGCAGGTATCCGTCTTTCGCGCCAAGAGCGGCTACAGCGGCTTCAATGTCGGTGACTATCATCAACCCGGCTCGAATGGGTTGACCCTGGACAAGCAGGGACGTCTCACGATCAATCAACACGGCAATCGCCGGGTCATTCGGGTCGAACCACGCGGTAACATCACGATGCTGGCCGACCGGTATGACGGCAAGCGGCTGAACAGCCCGAACGATCTCGTCTATCGCGCCGATGGCGCCCTCTATTTCACCGATCCGCCGTTTGGACTCCCGAAAGTCTTCGACGATCCGGGCAAGGAGTTGCCCTATAGCGGTGTCTACTGCGTGAAGGATGGCGTGGTGAAATTGGTGAGCACCGAGCTCGATGCACCGAACGGGCTCGCGCTCTCGCCGGACGAGAAGACCCTCTACGTCAACAACTGGAACGACAAACGGAAGGTGATCGTACGGTACGACGTCAATCCGGATTGCACGCTCTCGAACAGCCGGCTCTTCTTCGATATGACCAAGGCGCCGGGATCTGACGCCCTCGATGGTCTCAAGGTCGATCAGCAGGGCAACGTCTATTCGACCGGGCCGGGCGGGCTTTGGATCCTCTCACCGGAAGGCAAGCAGCTCGGCCTCATCAAGGGGCCGGAGGATCCGCACAATATGGCCTGGGGCGACGACGACGGAAAGACGCTCTACATTACGGCGCTCACGGGGATCTATCGCATCAGGCTGAACATTGCGGGAGTGCGGCCATGAACGCGCTCTGTCTCAGACTCGTGGCGGCTACGCTGCTCGGCATGCTCTTTCAGGGCGTCACACAGGGCGTCACAATAGGGGCTGAACCTGTTGCGATAGTTATCACCAGCTTGGACCCTCGATTCGATCACCTGGTGCCGCCGGACGCGAAGCTGGAAAAGATCGCCGATGGGTTCACCTGGGTCGAAGGACCGGTCTGGCACAAGCAGGGAGGCTATTTGCTTTTCTCTGACATTCCCGCCAACGCCGTCTATAAATGGAAGTCGGGCGAAGGGACGAGCGTCTATCTCAAATCGAGCGGTTATAGCGGTACGTCACCCTTCACAGGCAAGGAGCCTGGTTCGAACGGGCTCACGCTTGACGCACAAGGACGGTTGGTTCTCTGCCGACATGGCGATCGGCAAATCGGGCGGTTGGAATCGAACGGAACGATTGTCCCGCTCGTCGACCACTACGATGGGCACAAGCTCAACAGTCCGAACGATCTGGTCTTCACATCCAACGGCGATTTGTATTTCACCGATCCGCCGTTTGGACTCCCGAAAGCCTTCGATGATCCGGACAAGGCTCCGGTGCAAGGGGTCTATCGCCTCTCTCAAAATGGAGCGCTCACGCTGCTCATCAATGACATCAAGGCTCCGAACGGGATCGCCTTTTCGCCGGATGAGAAGACTCTCTACGTGTCCGATGTCGATCCGAAGCGTGCGGCCTGGCTGGCCTACGATGTGAAAGCCGACGGCACTGTCGCCGACGGCCGTGTGTTCTTTGACGCGATGCGTTGGAGAAAAGATCCCTTCTTTGGGCCGGACGGATTCAAGGTCGATCGGAAAGGGAATATCTTCGGCGCCCGACCGGGCGGGCTCAGCGTGATCGCGTCAGACGGCACGCTTCTGGGCACGATCGAGACCGGGCAACCGATGTCCAACGTCGCATGGGGAGAAGATGGGCAGACCCTGTTCATGACTGGTGGTTCATCAGTCTATCGTCTTCGCGTGACTACAGGCGCGGACCGCTACTAGCCTGCTGTAAGACTTTCCGCCGTCGGCCGACTCTCGTGCAGTACCGTTTCGACCCAAGGAGTCATATGGCCTCACATCGTCGGATTCCTTCCGCTCCAGCGCCGCCGATTCCGGCAGAACAACAGCGCCTTGACGAGGACGCGCAGCGCCGGCGCCACTGGAAACGCTGGGGACCCTATTTGAGCGAGCGCGCTTGGGGAACGGTGCGTGAGGACTACAGCCCGTATGGAACTGCCTGGGACGCGTTCCCCCATGACCAGGCCCGGTCGCGTGCCTATCGCTGGAACGAGGACGGCCTCGCCGGCATTTGCGATCGCCATCAGATCATCTGCTTTGCCCTGGCCTTGTGGAACGGGCGAGACCCGATCTTGAAAGAACGAGTCTTCGGACTCACCGGCCACGAAGGCAATCACGGCGAGGATGTGAAGGAGTACTACTTCTACCTCGATTCGACGCCGACGCATTCCTACATGAAATACCTGTACAAGTATCCGCAGGCCGCGTTCCCCTATGCCAGGCTGGTCGAGGAGAATCGCCGTCGAGGGCGCCATGATCCGGAGTTTGAACTGATCGACAGCGGTGTCTTCGACGAGAACCGGTACTTCGACGTGTGCGTGGAGTATGCCAAAACGACGCCGGAAGATCTGTGCATCCGTATTCAGGTCGTGAATCACGGGCCCGAGGAGGCTCAACTCACGCTGCTTCCGACCATCTGGTTTCGCAACACCTGGTCCTGGGGGACGGACATCCGGCGTCCTCGTTTCAGGCAAGGGGAGTTGATCGATCACGTGAGAGTCATCGAGACGCAGCACGAGCACTATGGTCTGCGCCGGTTGCTCTGCGAAGGCGAACCCACCCTGCTCTTTACAGAAAATGACACCAACAGCCGCCGTCTCTATGGCGATCAAACAGGCCCCCGGTATGTGAAGGATAGCTTTCACGACTATGTCGTGCAGGGTGAGAAGGAAGCGGTTAATCCGGATCACCTGGGCACCAAAGCTGCGGCTCACTATGTGCTCACGCTCGCGTCCGGCGAGACACAGACCGTCCGCTTGCGATTGACTCATGAAGCCCGGAGTCCGGGATTCGCGGAGCAGGGCTTCGAGGACGTTTTTGCGGCGCGTATTCGTGAAGCGAACGAGTTCTACGACAGCCTTGCCCCGGCCCATTTGTCGGAAGACGCGCGCCGCGTACAACGGCAGGCCTTTGCCGGACTGCTCTGGAGCAAACAGTTCTATCACTACGATGTGAATCGATGGCTCAAGGGCGATCCGGCAGTGCAGGGACCTCCGCGTGAACGCCTCCACGGCCGAAACTCGGACTGGATGCACCTCTATAACGCCGATGTCATTTCGATGCCGGATAAGTGGGAATATCCCTGGTATGCCGCCTGGGATCTCGCGTTTCATTGCATCCCGCTCGCGCTGGTGGACCCGACGTTCGCCAAGGAGCAGCTCGTCCTCATGCTGCGCGAATGGTATATGCACCCCAACGGACAGATTCCGGCCTACGAATGGGCATTCGGCGACGTGAATCCCCCGGTCCATGCCTGGGCGGCCTGGCGCATCTATAAGATCGACAAGAAGCGGAACGGCGTCGGAGATCGACGGTTTCTGGAACGTGTCTTTCATAAACTGCTGTTGAATTTTACCTGGTGGGTGAATCGTAAAGACGCCGAGGGCAAGAACATCTTTCAAGGCGGTTTTCTCGGCCTCGATAACATCGGGGTCTTCGACCGGAGCGCGCCGCTGCCGACCGGCGGCCACATCGAACAGTCGGATGCGACCAGCTGGATGGGCATGTATTGTCTCAACATGCTGACGATCGCGTTGGAATTGGCCCGGGATAATCGCGCCTATGAAGACGTGGCCAGCAAATTCTTCGAACATTTCGTCTACATCTGTCGCGCCATGAATAACATCGGCGGTGAGAACATCGAGTTGTGGGATCGTGAAGACGGCTTCTTCTACGACGTGCTGCACCTGCCGACCGGGGAAACCCAGCACATGAAGGTCCGCTCGATGGTAGGTCTGATTCCTCTTTTCGCCGTCGAGACGCTCGAGTCCGAACTCGTGGACAGTCTGCCGCGCTTCAAGCACCGGATGCAGTGGTTCATCGAGAACCGGCCGGACTTTGCGCAGCATCTGGAAACGCAGTCTTACGACGGAGGCGTGCGGCGCTTTCTCTCGCTTGTCAGCCGAGATCGCCTGAAATCCGTGTTGCGGTACATGCTGGATGAAGAGGAGTTCTTGTCTCCCTACGGCATCCGCGCGCTCTCGCGTTATCACCGCGATCATCCCTTTGTGATGTCGGTCATGGGCCGTGAGTATCGCGCGGACTATGAACCGGCGGAATCCGGCACGGGCTTGTTCGGAGGCAATTCGAATTGGCGCGGGCCGATCTGGTTCCCGGTCAATTATCTCCTGATCGAGTCGCTGCAAAAGTTCCACTACTTTCTCGGCGAGCAGTATCGGGTGGAATGTCCGACGGGGTCGGGGCGTCACTCTACGCTGTGGGACGTGGCGACCGAGATCTCCCGCCGGTTGATCCATATTTTTCTCCGGAATGCCGACGGAACGCGTCCGGTGTTCGGGGGAGCCCAGCGATTCCAAGACGATCCCCATTGGCGTCACAATGTCTTGTTCTACGAATATTTTCATGGGGACAATGGAGCCGGGATCGGGGCAAGCCATCAAACGGGTTGGACAGGATTAGTGGCCAAGCTGATTCAGCAATCGGGGGAATGAAGCAGCCGTCAGCCCTCGCAATCAGCAAGAGCAAGAAGCTGAGGCATTCTTTCAGAGGCTGAGATCTGATGGCTGAACGCTGGGAGTCTGACATGAAGATCGGCACGCAAGACTGCCAACACCTCGAACGGGCGTTGAGCCTCGAATGGCTTGAGCAAAACGGGAGAGGGGGATTCGCTTCCGGTACGGTCGCGGGGGCCCATACCCGCCGGTACCATGCGCTCTTATTGACCGCTCGCAAACCGCCGAGTGAACGGTTCGTGTTGGTCAACCACCTTGAAGAATGGCTCGCGATCGACGGTCACGTCGTTCCACTGTCCACCAATCTCTATCCGGGCGCCGTCCATCCGGCCGGGTATGAACATTGTGTCGAGTTCTCCACCGACCCCTGGCCGATCTGGACGTTCGCCTGCAACGGCATGAGGCTTCAGCGGGAGATCCTGCTGATTCAGGGCCGCGATCTGGTCATTGTGCGATGGACGCTCCTCGGCAGGAAGAAACAGCGGGCCGTGCTTCGTGTGAGACCGAAACTCACCGCGCGCGACTATCATGGGACGCATCACGAAAACGGGAGCCTCTCGACCGAGGCTTCGATCGGGGACGGGCTCGTCGCCTGGCAGCTCTACCCCGATGTGCCTCCGGTGCGGGCGGTTCATTCAGGGAGGTATCGTCATGAACCGGAATGGTATCGGCACCTCCAATTTCCCATCGAACGGCAACGAGGGCTGAACAGCGAGGAAGACTGGTGGTCGCCCGGAGAGTTCACGTTCGAGCTTGAGTCCGGATCCACCCAGGCCATGGTCCTTACCAGCGAGGCCATCGATCGGCTCGACGTCGTCGCCCTCGTGAAGGGTGAGAAGGCTCGCCGCGACACAGTCCGACAAGCCGCCCCGGCTGATGACTCTTTGGCCGGCGAACTCTGGCGTGCTGCGGAATGTTATCTGTCCGAGCGAAGGAATCGGCAGACGGTGATCGCCGGCTATCCCTGGTTCACCGACTGGGGGCGAGACACGTTTATCTCATTGCCGGGACTCTGTCTTGTCACCGGCCGCCATGACGTCGCCTGGCAGGTCATCGAGTCCTTTGCGGCGCATGTCTCGGAGGGAATGGTACCGAATCGTTTTCCCGATGTCGGCGAGCAGCCGGAATACAATACGATCGACGCCTCGCTCTGGTTCATCCATGCGATCGATCGTTACCTTCAGGTCTCGCAGGATGAGGCCCCTGTCCGTCAAACAGCCTGGCCGGCGGTGAAACAGATCCTCGACGGTTATCGCCAAGGCACACGGTATGGGATTCGGATGGATGAGGATGGGTTGATTACGGGTGGAGTGCCCGGCGCACAATTAACCTGGATGGACGCGAAGGTCGGCGACTGGGTCGTCACCCCGCGCCATGGAAAACCGGTGGAGATCCAAGCGTTGTGGGTTCGAGCACTGGAAGTCGGCGAAACACTCGCGCGCCGGTACGGTGAAGCGGACTATGCCGATCGGTGCCGGGCTGACCGCAGCCACGCGATCGTTTCGTTCCGCAATCGATTCTGGTACGAGCAAGGCGGGTATCTGTACGATGTCATCGACGGCCCGGAGGGCGACGATGCGTCGCTCCGTCCCAATCAACTCTATGCCATCTCGTTGGTTGAGGAACTCGTCCCGCGCGACCGCGCGCAGCAGATTCTTTGCATCGTCGAAGAGCAACTCTTGACACCGGTGGGGCTCCGCACCCTGTCGCCGCATGATCCTCGTTACCGCCCGAGATACGAAGGAGGCGTGGTGGAACGTGACGGCGCGTACCACCAGGGTACGGTCTGGCCGTTCTTATTGGGCCCGTTTGTGACCGCCTGGATCAATACATTTGGTGAGAGCGCCGCAGTGCGGAAGGCCGCGCGCGGTTTTCTCGCCGGCCTTGAGGCGCATCTGCATGAAGCCTGCCTGGGGCACGTCTCAGAAATTTTCGACGCCGAAGCTCCCCACCAGCCTCGGGGTTGTTTCGCCCAAGCCTGGTCTATTGCGGAGCCCCTGCGGGCGTTGGTGGAAGACCTTGGCATTCAGGCCAAGGCTGAAAAACCCACGGTAAAACGGGTTCTTGTGCAGCAGTGTAAGGAAACGGTTCCTCCATCGACTCAGCAGAAGAAGGACAAGTCAGTGCAACGAGGGCGGGGGAAAGACGCGCCGCTCAATCTCTGATGTTGAGTTGTGAGGAGCGGGAAGAACCGAAGAGTTTCACCCACTATGATCACCACGTTACTGGCTCGTAGCACTCTCCCCTGCAAAGAGGTCACCCGGTTGGCTTCTCAGGCTATGGATGGACCGCTGCCCTGGGCGACCCGGCTCAGTCTCAGGCTCCATTATTGGATCTGTGACGCCTGCGCGCGGTACCGAGTTCAATTGCACACCATTCGACAAACACTGCGCCGTTCGGGCAAGCAGTGCCGGCACGGCGAGGCTTCGTCTCCTTCTCCTGCAATCAAAACCCGCCTGACAAAAGCGTTCCGCGCCAGGCACAAGTAGGCGCCGCAGGGTATGTTCCCGGCCATTACGCTTAAGCGGAGAGTGGGGAAGCGGCCTTATCCGTTCGGGAGAGGACGACGATGAAATCACCCATCAGCGACATTGCGTTTACTGCGTCTGTGAAGGCGGTTCAAAAACAAATGGGGTCACGCAAGCAGTACGAACGGATGGAGAACAGCGGTGGGTGGGAGAATGCGATCCCCAAGGATCTTGTCGACTTCATCGGCGACCGTGATTCGTTTTATTTAGCCACCGCCAACGCGAAGGGTCAGCCGTATATCCAGCACCGAGGGGGGCCGAAGGGGTTTCTCAAGGTGCTGGATGAGCGCACCCTGGCCTTTGCCGATTTCGCGGGGAATCGGCAGTACATCTCAGTCGGGAATCTGGCCGAAAACAATCGAGCCTTTCTGTTTCTCATGGATTACGCCGGCCAAACCCGGGTCAAAATCTGGGGTACAGCCGAGGTTGTCGATCATGATCCGCGCCTCGTGAAGCAACTCACCGACCCGAGCTACAAGGGAAAACCGGAACGGGCAATCCGCTTTCATGTTGAGGCATTCGATATCAATTGCCGGCAGCATATTCAACCGCGGTTCACACAAGAGGAGGTTGAAGCCCTCGTGCAACCTCTGCGCGATCGGCTTGCCGAATTGGAAGCCGAAAACAACGTGTTGAAACGCTCAGGTGCAGAACGTACCAGGTAGGCCATTAATGGTGTGGTCCGTCATTGTCTCGCAAGTAAACCAGCCTGAGCGAGCCCCGTTTTCCGGCCGTACGGTGGGGAGCCCTAGCCGATCGCCGCATCTGTACGGAACCATCGGGACAATGCCGCGCGCGGCATAGCGGGCTGGTGATTAGTCGACAGGGTCCCAATCCGGATTCCATACGACTTCCCATAGATGTCCATCGGGATCTTGGAACGAGCCGGTATAGCCGCCCCAAAATGCGTCATGCGGAGGATCGGTGATCGTGGCGCCTGCCTTGCTTGCCTGCTCCATCACCGCATCCACTTCGGCCTTGCTCGCGACATTGTGACCGAGCGCAAATTCGGTGGCGCTTCGCGGACCCAAGGGCACCTTGGCTTCGTGTGCGAGAGATGTGCGGGGCCAGATGGCAAGTTTCAAACCATGTTGAAGATCGAAGAAAGCGACTGCGCCATGCTCGAACTCTGTGCCGACGATGCCCTTCGTCGGCAGACCGAGCCCATCGCGATAAAACTTCAGCGCTCGTTCTAAATCGTCGACCGCGAGAGTAATGACGGTGATGCGTGGTTTCCTGAGTCTGCCGTTTTTATAGCAGATTTACCATGTTCTACGCTTTGAATGTACCGCGCGTCGCACGAACACAGGAAGGTAACTTCTCCCGGCTATCTTCCAGCAGAGGTGGCTCCTGGCGGCCAACCAGCATTACGAGGTGATCATCATCGGCACGGAATCTGGCGGGGGCACGCTGGCCTAAGGGCTGGCGCCATCGTGGAAGAGGACTCTTTTACTGACACAGAGATACCTACGAAGTGTTGGAAAAGGTTTGTATAGCCCGGCCCGCCGGAGCCTCTTCCTCCAAATGAGACTCCGGCGGTGGAGAAGGTAACTGCGTGCAACGTTACTGCACTTCGATGTTGATGCTCTGTGTGGCGGTGAGGAGTGCGTGATCCTTTGTGGCGCCGGTCACGGTGATCTTGTGTTTGCCTTTGGGTACCCCCTTGAACGTTCCGCCGAACCCCTTCTGATACTGATCGTCTAAGTACACGTGCGCGTGTGCAGCCTGGGAGCCCTTGGTCAAATCATATTTCAGCTCGAAGCTGTCGCTGACCTCGTTTCCATCCTTGGGAGACGTAATCACGATCTTCGACCCGTCCTCGATTGGCTTATCTGCTGCGAATACCGGCGCTCCGCTGAGCGCGCTCACCAGCACGATGCCTAATCCCATGAATCCGATACGTTCTAACATATGCATGATGACCTCCTTGTTTGAACCATTGAATGATCACGATGCCCTCTCACCCCCTACGGAGCAATAGCTCGCTTGGATTCTTTTCTTCGGTGTAAGACAATGCCGGATTTTCAGACTACCTGCCATGTCCACCCATTACGACATCATCATTATCGGCACCGGCCCTGGCGGGGGCACGTTGGCCTATAAGTTGGCGCCGTCGGGGAAGAAGATTCTCCTGCTGGAACGGGGCGGCTATCTGCCGCGCGAAAAGGACAACTGGAGCTCCAAGACCGTCTTCATCGACAACAAGTACAAGGCCAAAGAAACCTGGCAGGACAAAGACGGGGGCACGTTTCACCCCGGTATCCACTACAACGTCGGCGGCAATTCGAAAGTCTACGGCGCGGCGCTGCTGCGTATGCGCGCACAGGACTTCGGCGAAGTGAAGCATCATGGCGGCATCTCCCCAGAATGGCCGATTCGCTATGAAGACTTGGAACCCTATTACACGCAGGCCGAGCACCTGTATCACGTGCACGGTAACCGTGGCGAAGATCCGACCGAACCGAAAGCCGGCGCGCCCTATAGGTATCCGGCCCTGTCGCATGAACCTCGCATCCAGGAACTGCATGAAGATTGGAAAAGGATGGGCTATCAGCCCTTCCACCTCCCGGTCGGCGTGATGCTCAACGAGCAACAAAAAGAACAGAGCGCCTGCATTCGTTGCAATACCTGTGACGGCTTTCCTTGTTTGGTGAATGCGAAGGCGGATTCGCAAGTGGTCTGTGTTGATCCGGCCCTGCAGTACTCGAATGTGTCACTGGTCACTGGTGCATTGGTCACTCGATTAGAAACGAATGCGTCGGGACGAGAGATCACCACCGTATGCGTTGAACGAAACGGTATGAAGGAAACGTATCAGGCCGACATTGTTGTGGTCTCAGCCGGTGCGATTAATTCGGCGGCGTTGCTTCTGAAGTCGGCCAATGAACGCCATCCCAACGGCCTCGCCAACTCTTCCGATCTCGTGGGCCGCCACTACATGTGCCATAACAACTCGGCGATGCTTGCGATCTCCAAGCGTCCGAACCCGACCGTGTTTCAGAAGACCATCGGCTTGAACGATTTTTATCACGCGTCGGCGGAGTGGGAATATCCGATGGGCCACATTTCGATGATCGGCAAGCAGGACCTGGATTCACTGCGGGCCGGCGCTCCGGCCTTCGCGCCCGGTCTTGCCCTCGATGTGATGGCCAAACATTCGCTCGATTTCTGGATGACCTCCGAAGATCTGCCCGATCCCGACAATCGCGTGCTCGTCGGCAGAAACGGCAGCATCACCTTGGCCTACAGCGAAAACAATCTCGAAGCCCATCAGCGGCTGGCTGCCAAACTCAAGAGCATGCTGAACCACATCGGCTGTGAGGAACATCTCCTGCCGACACACCTCTACCTCGGGAAGAAGATTCCGATTGCGGGCACGGCCCACCAATGCGGCACGGTGCGGTTCGGCCGCAACCCGAAGACCTCCGTCCTCGATGTGAACTGCAAGGCTCACGATCTCGACAATCTCTACGTCGTCGATGCGAGCTTTTTCGTGTCGAGTTCCGCGGTGAATCCCTCGCTGACGATCATCGCCAACGCCTTGAGAGTAGGGGAGCACCTGCTCTCACGGCTTGCGTGAAACGATCGACGTGAAAGGTGAAATGTGAAGAGTTTGGCCAAGAAGCTTGCGCTCACAGCCCTGCCACTCCTCGTACTTTTCACCGTTCACGTTTCACTTTTCACGGGGCCTTCGGAGGCCCAGGTTGCCGTCCAATCCGTCGCTGCCATCGGCTTTACCGTATTGGATATGGACCGGTCCGTCGCCTTCTACCGTGACGTGCTGGCGTTCAAACCAGCCAGCGACGTCGAGGTGGATGGGCCGGAATATGACCAACTGTGGGGTATCTTCGGCGTGCGGGCCCGCGTCGTCCGGATGCAGCTCGGTGAGCAACAGCTCGAACTGATCGAGTTTCTGTCTCCGCCTGATGTCCGGCCGATCCCCGTCCCGTCCTACAGCAACGATCTCTGGTTCCAACATGTCGCCATCGTCGTGCGCGACATGGAGGACGCCTGGGCGCAATTACGCAAGCATCATGTCAGGCAGATCTCGCCTCGGCCACAGACGATTCCGATCTCGAATCCCGCCGCCGCCGGCATCAAGGCGATCAAGTTCCGCGACCCGGATGGCCACAATCTCGAACTCCTCTGGTTTCCGGAAGGCAAGGGCAATCCCATCTGGAAAAAGCCTGGCCCAAGCCTCTTGATGGGGATTGATCACACAGCCATGACGGTGCGGAGCACCGACAGCAGCACCAAGTTCTATCGCGACCTGTTGGGGATGACGGTTGCCGGGGGAACGCTCAACATGGGCCAGACACAACAGTATCTCGACAGTTTGCCCGGGGCCTGGACGCGCGTGACCGGCCTGGCGTCGAAGATGAGTCCGCCCGGCCTGGAATTTCTTGAGTACGAATTACCGACGGCGGGACGGCCCTTCCCTCCCGATTCGCACCCGACCGATCTCTGGCATTGGCAAACCACGCTGGTCGTCTCTGATGTAGAAGCTGCGGCATCGGCACTACGGGACACGGCCCAGTTTATTTCGTCCGGCGTGGTATCGACCCCTGATGGGAGCCTGGGATTCAAAAAAGGTTTTCTTGTTCGTGATCCCGATGGGCATGTGGTGCAAGTGGTGTCGCCGTAGGAAGGACCGACAGATGGCTCGCTGGCTCAAGCTGGTGCTCCTAATTATTGTCGTCGGAGGCTCGTTGGCGCTCGGCTGGCAGATTGACTTCGAGCAGGTGCTCAATCCCGCCCACATCGCGGAGCTGCTGCAATCATTCGGTCCCTGGGGACCGCCGGTGCTGATCGTATCGATGGCCACGGCGGTGGTGATCCCGCCGATTCCGAGCTTGCCGCTCGATCTGGCATCGGGCGCGGCCTTCGGTCCGTTGTTCGGGACGATCTATGCCGTGATCGGGGCTGCGATCGGCGCGATGCTCAGCTTCCTGATCGGACGTGCCTTAGGACGGGAGGGTATTTCTCGTTTATTGGGGGTCGACGCCGTCTTTTGCGAGAAATGTTCGGACCATCATATCGGCCTGCTCATTTTCCTGGCGCGACTGCTTCCGATCGTGTCGTTCGATGTCGTCAGTTACGGAGCCGGCTTCACGACGGTTTCACTGCGGGCCTTTTCGCTGGCGACCATCGCCGGGATGATTCCGCCGACCTTTGCCTTTGTCTATTTGGGCAGCAGCGTCATCTCCGCGCAATGGTTGCTCATTGGATTGAGTCTGCTGCTCGTCGCCCTGTTCGTCCTGTTGCCCAAGTGGCTGAAGCGGAACCGATCATCCAAGTTGGCGCAATTCATGTTTGGGTCTGCACCCACCGCCGTCGAACCGGTCGCATCGACGACCGCATCGACCACCTGTCCTGCTTGCGGCGGCACGGTAATGCCGTTGATTCTTCCGACGAAACCTGGCAGGCCCACGCCGGCCGGTCTTCCTCCGTACCGAGCCACGATCGGGTAGCATCGTTCGTTTAGCCGAGGCAGCGCATGATTCCTTTCCTGAATGCTCCACGTCTTTTTCTCACATTGTCGCTCGTCTGCGGACTGCTATCTAGCAGCGCTTTCGTCTGGTCGGCTGAGGAGACAGCCTCCTCTCACTGGCCCTACGAGGGGCGAGAGGGGATCGAGCACTGGGGCATGTTGAGCCCAGCCTACATGGCCTGCGAGGCCGGCTCGCACCAATCGCCGATCAACATCGTGGCGCCGCGCCATGCGCAGACCCAGGAGCGGCTGATCTTCCACTCTCAAGCCGCTTCGGTACGTGCGCTCGACAACGGCCACACCATCCAAGTGAATGTGCCGCCGGGAAACGAGCTACATGTCAACGGTCGCACATACCGGCTCGGCCAGTTTCATTTCCACGAACCGAGCGAGCACCATGTGGATGGTCGGACTTACCCGATGGAGATTCATTTGGTGCACCAAGACCGGAAGGGACACGTGGTCGTCATCGCGGTGCTCGTTGAAGCCGGTTTACCGAACCAGTCACTCGCAGAACTCTGGACCATGCTTCCCATGAAGGTAGGAGAGCTGGGTTCAGAGCACTCGTTCAACCCACAAGACCTCATGCCGGCGAGTACTCACCATTTCTCTTACCACGGCTCGTTGACCACGCCTCCATGCACCGAAGGCGTCCAGTGGATCGTGCTGCGCGATCCGATCGCCATGTTCGCTCATCAAATCGCGCAATTCGTCTCGCTCATCGGTCACAATGCACGTTCCATCCAGCCACTGCATGGGCGGCAGATCCACGAGGAATAGTGGGGAATGCGATTCCGGCAGAACCCAAGCGCAGCCTTCCGGGAGCGCACGGGTGAGTGCCTTACTCGCCCAAGCCCGTTGAATCAGATCCGACGACGATGCTAGACTTCTCCGCCCAGTCCTCCCATTCCCCAGTACGAAAGAAGTCGTAGGCCGGTCTTGACGGGAAAAGGTCGGTATGGCACAAGACGACACTGCGTTGGACGAACCGAGCCGTCTGGAGGCGCTTCGCTCTTACGAGATCTTCGATACTCCCCCTGAGCCTGCCTTCGATCGTCTGGCCAAGTTCGCCGCACAAATCTGTGGAACGCCCTACGCGGCCATCACCTTTTTCGACGGCGCCAGGCAATTTATTAAATCGAGAGTCGGATTCGCCAATGGCGAGGCCCCGGATGCGCCGGAGTTCTGCAGCCAGACGATTCGTCAATCGGATCTCTTTGTCGTGCCGGACACGACGAAGGATGAGCGGTTTGCGACAAACCCCCTGGTCACCGGATCGTCCCAAGTCCGCTTCTACGCCGGAATGCGCCTGACGTCAGCGGAAGGTCACGCGGTCGGCACCCTCTGTGTGTTCGATCGAGCCCCTCGTCAACTCACGAAAGAACAGGGCGATGCGCTGCGGGTGCTCGCCACCGAAATCGTGACAGAGCTGGAATTACGGCGGACGCGCAAGAGGCTGGAGGAAGGCACGTTCAAGCAAGATCCGATCTTCAGCGCGCGGTACAAGGCGGACGAGTTTCTCCGCTCGCTTGTCGAAGGCACCGTGGCTTCCACCGGCGGAGAATTTCTCCGCGAACTCGTCAAACACGTCGCGGTCGCGCTAGGCATTCGCTATGCCTTTGTCGGCTTTCTCCTACCTGAATTGCGCATTCGTACGCTGGCCTTCTGGAAGGGCGACGGATTTTTGGATCAGGTTGAGTACAGTCTCGATGGCACGCCCTGCACCAAGGTGATTCAGGGCGAAACATGCCATTATGCGCAGGACGTTCAGCGACTCTTTCCGGGCGACCAGGATTTGGTGACATTTGGCGTCACAAGTTATTTGGCTGTCCCGTTGAAAGATCCAAAAGGCCAGGTTCTCGGCCATCTGGTGGCGATGGATGTGAAGCCGATGGCCCTGACCGCTGATGAGATCGAGGTATTTAAACTCTTCGGCGAGCGCGCCGGTGTTGAGATTTACCGTCAGGTGATAGAGGTTTCCCTCAAGGCGCGCGAAGTGACGTTGCGTGCCATTGCGGAGGGGACGGCCATGGAGACCGGCACCGACTTTTTCCCTTCGCTCGTGAAGTACCTGTCGGCGGCCCTGGGTGTTGATTACGCCTATATTTCTGAACTCGGCGAAGACGGCCAGACCTTTCGCTCCCGGGCCGGCTGGGGCAAGGGTCAGCCGCTGCCACCGTTCGACGTGCCGGCGCGGGGCCCCTGCGAGACCGTCCTGACGCGCCAA
Source organism: Nitrospiraceae bacterium (assembly GCA_919902505.1). Classification (GTDB taxonomy): domain Bacteria; phylum Nitrospirota; class Nitrospiria; order Nitrospirales; family Nitrospiraceae; genus Nitrospira_A. The sequence goes on along the minus strand of CAKKRE010000006.1, from coordinate 13,956 downwards.
TGTATCCACCATCCGAGCAAGCTCCGGGAGCTGTATCCGCACGTTCAGCTGATTCAGGACATCGGCGTGGAAAGTTACTGCGGTGTGCCGGTGGTGGACGCGTCTGGCAAGGTCCTGGGCCATCTGGCCATCATGGACTCCAAGCCGATGCCCGATCACCAGATGGTCATGTCGGTCCTTGGCATCTTTGCCGCGAGAGCGGCGGCGGAGTTCGAACGACTGGCCATGGAGGCGCGGGTTCGAAAAGGCGACCTTCTGTTGCGCCGCATCCACGAGGGCACCGCGGCGACCATCGGGGAACAGTTTTTCCAGTCGCTGACGAAGAATCTGGCGGCGGCGCTCGGCGTGCGCTATGTGTTTGTCACCGAAATGACGGAGCCCGCACGACGAGTGCGCACGCTGGCGTTCTGGGCGGGGGAAGGGTTCGCCGACAATTTTGAATATAAGTTGGATGGAACACCCTGTCAGCTCGTCTTTCGCGGCGAGATCCGTCACTTTGAGAGAGACGTTCAATCCCTATTCCCCGACGATCCGGACCTCGTCAGGCTGGGCGCGCAAGGCTATGTGGCTGTGCCCCTGATGAGTCCGAACGGGAAGGTGTTGGGAAACCTGGCGGCAATAGACGTCAAGCCCATGCCGCTCACGGCGGAAGATCTCTCGATCTTCAAGATATTCGGGTCGCGGGCTGGAGCCGAACTCGATCGAATGCAGCTCGAAGAAGCGATCCGTCGGAGCGACCTCATACTGAGGAAGATCGACGAAGGGACCGCGGCCGCGACGGGAGCGGACTTCTTTAGGAGCCTGGTGCAGAACCTGGCCGAGGCCCTCCAGATGAAGTACGCGTTTGTCTCGAAATTCGTCCCGGGCACCAGTCTGCGGGTGGTCACGCTGGCCTTCTGGACGGGGGACCGCTTCCTGGACAATTTCGAGTACGACGTGCCCCATACACCCTGCGAAGAGGTCCTGAACGGGAGAGTGTGTCTGTTCCCGAACCGGGTGCAGGACCTGTTCCCCCACCACCGCGAGGAACTGGCCGAGTTGGGAGTGGAAAGTTATCTCGCCATCCCCGTCACGGACCGGGCCGGCACGGTCATGGGCCATCTCGCCGTCATGGACACAAAACCGATGCAGGACGATCCGCGCGTGTTCTCGCTGTTCAAGATCTTTGGGGTCCGGGCGGGGGCCGAGCTGGAACGGGCGCGGCTGGAAGCGCAGATCAAGGAGAGCGAGGAGCGGTTGCGCGATCTGTTTGACGAAGCGCCGATTGCCTATGTGAATGAAGGGCTGGATTCCAAGTTCATCCGCGCCAATAAAACGGCGCTGAAGACCCTCGGCATCACGGTGGACCAGGTCGAGGGTACATATGGATTTTCGTTCATCCCCGATACGCCTGACGCTCAACGGCGATTGAAAGAGGCGTTCGCGTCCATCGGCAAGGGCATCGACACCAGCGGGGTCATCCTCGAACTGCGCCGGAAGGACAACGGCAATCCGCTCTGGATTCAATGGTGGTCGCGGCCCGACCCCGGCGGCACCTATACCCGCACGATGTTCGTCGACATCACCGAGCGCGTGTTGATGGAGCAGGAAAAAGCCCGATTGGAAGCGCAAAACACCTATCTGCAAGAAGAGATCAAAGGGACCCATAATTTCGAAGAATTGATCGGTTCGTCATCGTCACTCAGGCGAATCTTGAAAAACGTCGAGCGTGTGGCGCCGACCGATTCGACTGTCTTGATCACGGGCGAGACCGGGACCGGCAAAGAGTTGATCGCCCGGGCGATTCATAACTTGAGTCCGCGGAACGGCAAGCCGCTCGTGAAGGTCAATTGTGCGGCGATTCCCTCCGGGCTCATCGAAAGTGAATTCTTTGGCCACGAGAAAGGCGCGTTCACCGGCGCGCTCACGAAGAAGATGGGCCGCTTTGAAGTGGCCGACAAGGGGACGATCTTCCTCGACGAGATCGGCGAGTTGCCGCTGGATCTGCAGTCGAAGCTGCTGCGCGTGCTGCAGGAAGGCGAATTCGAGCGGGTCGGCGGGACGCAGACGTTCAAGGTCACCGTACGGGTGATCGCAGCGACCAACCGGGACCTCGAACAGCTCTCGCAAACCGGCCACTATCGGCCCGATCTGTATTACCGCCTCAACGTGTTTCCGATCCATCTGCCCGCATTGCGCCAGCGCGAGGGCGACATCCCCCTGCTGGCGCAATATTTCGTGCGCAAGTTTGCGGCGAACTTCGGCAAGAAGATCGATCGGATTCCTGAGCCGATGATGGCCGCGCTCCAGCGCTACCAGTGGCCGGGAAATATCCGTGAGCTGGAACATGTGATCGAGCGCGCGGTGATTTTGAGCGAGGGCTCACAACTCGAGCCGATCGAATGGCTCTCGCCGGCGAGCGCCAAAGCCGCGTCGGCGAAGACGCGGACACTCGAAGAGATGGAACGGCAACATATCGTCGATGTCCTGGAGCACACCAACTGGCGCGTGAGCGGCGAGAAAGGCGCAGCCAAGATCCTTGGGCTCAATGCCACCACGCTCGAAGCCCGCATGAAGAAGCTCGACATCAAGCGCGTGAAACGTGAGACGTAAAACGTCGTTCGTGAAACGCCTGCAGAGTAGCTACATCTCACGTTCACTCAATCGCTCCCTGCCATAAGCTATATGCCATCAGCCATTCGCTTTTTCCCATCGAAAACTCCCAACTAATTGGGACGTTCCCAATATTTTAGGATTGATTCCTGCTGGTTTCCTTTGTCTCTGTCTTGAACACTCCTCCTCTCATCTTTCTACATCAAGCACTTAGGCTACTTTGTCTGCCATGCATTCGATCTGGCACCACTGTTGCTGAATAGCTGGTCATCATACGAACACAAGGAGCGGCAGAGGCGATGCTCAAGATCACGAAGATTCAAGAAAGCCGGAGCGACGTGCTCCTCAAGTTGGAGGGCAAAATCACCGCGCAGTGGGCCGCCCTCCTCGACGACGAGTGCCGATCGCTCCTTCGCCGGAAGAAAACCGTGCATCTGGATTGTTCGCATGTCGATTTCATCGATGCCAGGGGGGTCGAGGTACTGAATAACCTTCCACGAACGCAAGTCACCCTTATGAGCGCTCCCGGTTTTGTGACGGAGTTGCTGCAGATCGGAGGTCAGTCATGAATTCAGCCATCACCACCTATCACGAATCGCCGGGACAGTCCTTGCTGGTCGGAGAATCGACGACCGTTTCGACAGGCACGCCGCCCCCGCAGGCAGAGCGGACCCTCCTTGCCAGGCTCCGCGCCGGTGATGAGGGTGCCTTCAACGAGCTGGTCGACAAACATCACGGCGCACTGATTCGTATGGCCCTGGGCCATGTGGCGGATCGGGAGGTGGCCGAGGAAGTGGTGCAAGACACGTGGATGGCCGTGATCGAAGGGTTGTCCCGCTTCGAGGCGCGCTCGTCGCTGCGGACCTGGATCTTCGGGATTCTGATTCATAAGGCGAAGGACCGGGGCGTGCGAGAGAAGCGGCATATGACGTTCTCCGCCTTCGAGTCCCACGATGATGAACCGGAAGAGTCCGTGGATCCTTCACGGTTTCATCAGGCGGGAGAGTGGGCCGGCCATTGGGCCTTCCCGCCGCAACCCTGGGACGACCGGACGCCGGAAACACTCCTGGCCAGTCAACAGGTCGTCACGGCGATGCAACAGGCCATCGATGCTTTACCGGTGACCTTGAAGGAGGTCCTCGTGCTTCGCGATGTGGAAGGCATGGAATCAAACGAGATCTGCGAGTTGCTGAAGATCACGGAGACGAACCTCTATGTGCGGTTACATCGAGCCAGGGAGCGGGTGCGGCTGGCGGTTGAGCAGTATCTGAGCGGTGGGCGTCACTAAAAGGAGGGAGGAAAATGATCTCTGTTCAAACTCATACAGGCTGGATTGTCGGCGCCGTCGCCGCGATGGCAGTGTTGGGGGTAGGAGTCCTGTCGCCTGCGGTGGAATCGCACGAAGAGCTCCTGGTTGCGAAGGAAGGTCCTGTGTTGGTTGCTTCACCACCTGTTCAGACGGTGGTGATCCCTCCGCTGATATCCCCTGGTCAGTCAGCCAGCCCGGTGGTGAACAGGGTTTCAGGGCGGACCGGAGGTCTGTCGCACGAGGTGGACACAAGAGTGAAGCCCTCACGAAAATCAGCCCCGTCTCATACGCAAGACGCACCCCTCACTCTTGAGGAACTGCGCGAACTTGAGCGACATCTCGATCAAGCCAGCATTTCTTACTGGAACAGAGAACTGAATCCTCCCCACTGAGTGGGCGCCCGACTCAGTACGATACACCGCACCTTGTGACCTACATCATCGGGGGTGTAAGGAAATCCGCGGTGAGGAGACTCACCTGCAGAACTAGGAAAACGGTCTGCCGACAACCATGACTGTCTTGTTTCACCCCTTGCCTCTCCGGAAACTCGCCTGCCAGGAAGCAGCTGGACTGGTGACTCGTAGTCTGGATGGGGCTCTCTCGCTGAAGGAAGAAGCTCGCTACCGCATCCATCTCGCCCTGTGCTCCCACTGCCGCGCCTATATGAAACAGCTCAGGCTGGTTCAGGAAGCGGTGGCGCTCCTCCCGAAGCCGCTGCCCTCACCGGCCACTCGCCTGCGCCTGCGGCAGCAGTTTGCTGCGAGCCACGGCCGCTGGGCGGGATGACTCCCCAACGCCTATTCCCTCGGCCGTTCGCGGCCCCGCTCCTGGTATGAAAGATTCGGTTTGTTCAACTGACCAACAGGTGGAAGAATGTTGCGGAGGATCATCTCCACCAGGGCTGTGTGTGAGTGCGCGATGAACAGGGAAGCCGGCCAAACCGGAGAGAGGGGTCCGCTCCTGGCCGCATCGATGTCAGATTGCGGACTCGTTCTCACGATCTCCGGCTCCCTCGATTCCCGCACCACCGGCCAGGTCTGGCAACCGGCGCTCGAGGCGCTTCGCCTTGCACAACCCAGACAGCTGACCATCGACGCCTCGCGCCTGACCTACTGCGATGGCGCAGGAGCCGCGTTGCTGTTGGAACTCGGGCGGCGCCAGTCAGCCCATCGTGGCCAATATGAGATTTGCTCCCTCGATCCCGCCTTCCGAGCCCTCGTAGATCTCTACAGCCGATCCTCCGGCGAGTCGCCGCAGCCGAAAGCCTCGCAAGGCTCCTTCCTCGAACAAGTCGGTCGATTCGGGGTCTTGCTGTGGAACGATGTCACAAAGTTGACCGCCTTCGTCGGCGAGTTGTCCGTGGCCCTTGCTCGGGCGGCGCTACGCCCGCGGATCGTACGATGGAAGGAGGCCTGGCTGACTGCAGAACTGGCGGGAGTGAATGCCCTGCCGATAATCGCCTTACTGGGATTTCTCCTGGGGCTCATCATGGCGTTTCAGTCGGCGATCCCGCTGCATCAGTTCGGCGCGGACATGTTCGTCGCGAACCTGATCGGGCTCTCGATGTTGCGAGAACTCGGTCCGCTCCTCACGGCCATCATCTTGGCCGGGCGATCCGGTTCGGCTTTTGCCGCCGAACTTGGGACCATGAAAGTCAGCGAGGAAATCGATGCGTTGACCACGATGGGGTTGGAACCAGTCACGTTTCTCGTCGTCCCGCGTGTGATTGCCGCGGTGGCGATGACGCCGCTGCTCTCGGTGTTCGCCAGCCTGCTGGGCCTCGTCGGTGGAGCGGTGGTGATGTTGTCGCTCGGATTCCCCTTTGTGACCTACCTCATCCAGCTGCAGTCGGCGGTGACGGCCGGCGACATGGTCGGCGGGCTGGCGAAATCGGTGGTCTTCGGCATTGTCGTGGCGGCCATCGGTTGTCTGCGAGGGCTCCAGACCAAGAGCGGGGCGAGCGCGGTGGGCGACTCCGCGACCAGGGCCGTCGTGAGTGGCCTGGTGCTGATCACCGTCGTCGATGGCATCTTCGCCGTCCTCTTTTACTCCTTGGGGTTGTAGAGAGTCGCGCGATGGAGAGGAGCACCCCGATTATCCGAGTGAAGCATTTCACCGCCGCCTACGATGGCGTGGTGCTTCTCAACGACTTATCGTTCGACGTCTACCGGGGAGAGGTCTTTGTGATCCTCGGCGGGTCTGGCTGCGGTAAGAGCACGATGCTGAAACACATGATCGGCCTCTATCAACCGGCGGCCGGCGCCATCCTGATCGACAACGAGGACATTGTGACGGCCCAAGGGCCGCGACGGCTCGCGATCTTGAAGAAGATCGGCGTTATGTACCAGCAAGGAGCCCTGTTCGGGTCGATGACCTTGCTGGAGAACGTGCGGTTGCCGCTGGAGGAGTACACGGACCTTCCGAATGACGCGATCGACCACATTGCCTTGATGAAGCTCCAAGTCGTCGGGCTGGGGGCCGCGGCATTGAAGTTGCCGGACGAAATCAGCGGCGGTATGAGGAAGCGAGCCGTGATCGCGCGGGCGATGGCCCTGGACCCGCAAGTCCTGTTTCTAGATGAGCCTTCGGCAGGACTCGACCCGATTACGTCCGCCGAACTCGACCGGTTGATCGTGAGCTTGTCGAGAAATCTGTCCATCACCTTTGTCGTCGTGACCCATGAGTTGCCGAGCATCTACACGATTGCCGATCGCGTGATCATGTTGGACAAACGGGTCAAGGCCATCGTCGCGGAGGGCAAGCCGCAACAGCTCCGCGATCACTCCGAGAACGCCTGGGTGCGGCAGTTTTTCAATCGTGAAGCGACGGCCGTGGCATGAGAGCGACGAGAGCGGAGCGATGAGTCTCACATGAGCGCGCAAGCCCACTACTCGAAGATCGGCCTGTTCATCATCAGCGCGGTGGCCATCGCTGTCGTCGGCCTCATCGTATTGGGCGGCGGCAAGCTCTTCGAACGGCGGATTCTGGTCGAAACCTACTTCAAAGAATCGGTGCAAGGGTTGGAAGTCGGCTCGCCGGTGAAGATCCGCGGGGTTCCGGTCGGGCGGGTGGAAGACATCGACCTGCTGCAGGCCTATTACATGAGCGCCATGATGGCGATGACGCCGGATGAGCGAACCCTCTACCGAGGTGGTGTCCGTGTGACGATGTCGATTATCCCAGGTGAGACAGCCTGGCAGATGGTGGGCTCCCGAGATGACGAAGTCCTCGAACGGCTCCGCAAGTCGATCGATTTCGGCCTTCGCTTCAAGCTGACGTCGCAGGGGATCACCGGCGTGCTCTACGTCGAAGGAGACTTCTACGATCCGAAGCTCCATCCCGCCATGGAAGTTCATTGGACACCGGACCACCCCTATGTGCCCTCGGCGCCGAGCACCATTGCGGTGATCGGGAACGTGCTGCAGGACATTGCTGACAAGCTGGAGCATGTAGAGTTCCAGAAGCTTTCGGAAAACGTCGGGACGTTGGTGACCTCGGTAACCGATCTGGTGAAGGACGTGCGACAGGAGAATCTGCCGCTTCAGGCCAAGCAGGCGATGCAAGAATTCCAGAGAACGATGCATGAGGCCGGACAGGTCGTGAATGGCCCGGAGGTTGCCACGATCATACGAAATGCCGCCGTGGCCTCTGGCGACGTCAAACGGATCACCGCCGATCTCAGCGTGACGGCCAAGCAGGTGAAGGCGGCGACGGAACAGCTGCCCGAGACGATCGCGCAGATGAACACGAGTCTGAAGCGCATCGACAGCCTCGTGGCGGCAAAGGGCGACGATGTCGAAGAAGCCGTCGAGCACCTCCGCGCGACGAGTGAAGATCTGCGCCATCTTGCCAAGAGTGTGGAGCGGTATCCGTCGCAGGTGCTCTTCGGCGATCCGCCGCCCCGCACGTCACCGGTGAAGCGATGATGCGCTCAAGGCAGGTCATGAAGGTCGGTTGCCTGATCGCTCTGTGCACGGCGGCTGCCGGCTGCGTCAATCTCAACAAAAGTTATCCGGAGAAGCGGTCGTTCGTGCTGGAGGTTTCACGCGACCAAGAGACAGGTCCGCCGAGGATCGGGCCGGTTCTTAAAATTGCTCGGTTTCGCGTTTCGCCGCAATTCGAGGGACGGGAGCTGGTCGTTCGCACCGGCGAGTTCCAATACGACATGCACTTTTACGATGTCTGGCTGGTCACGCCTGGCGCGATGCTGGGCCAGCAGTTCTACGCCTGGCTATCGAGAACGGGACAGTTTCAATATGTCCTTCTTGGGTCGAATCACGCGGAGGCGGCCTATGTGTTGGCGGGAGACATCACGGCGTTTCACGGGGACTACCGAGAGGGCCGTCAACCGACAGCCGTGCTCGGCCTCGATTTGCACGTGATCGATGGGAAACAGGAGGCGTCGGTGGTCTGGCAACGGCGCTATCGCCAGGAAGTCCCTTTGTCGGATCGTTTGCCGGACGAGCTGGCTCGTGGACTCAATGAAGCCTTGCGATTGGTGTTGTTGGACGTTGAAAAAGACCTGCTGTTTCTCGGCCGTCCGTCTGCCCCGCGCTAACACTGCATCTTGTAGGTATAGATGTTCAGCACGCCATAGTGGTCGGAACCGATGGGATCGCCCATCTGCGTGGGTTTCCCGAAGAGTTCCTGTGTGAGGCAGGCGTTGGCCATGAAGGCCATGCTGAACAGAAAGTCGATCCGGCGAGCCATGTCGATGGCCTGGCGGTACCGCTTCGCCGCTTCCTCTTGATCCATCTTCATTTCTTGTGCAAGAGCCGCGATGAACGCCGGCGGCAGCGCCTCCTCCTCGTGGCCGGCTAGTTGGTTGCCCATCGGGTCGTAGGTATTCCACATCGGCATTCCCACTGCAATCTGCGCCGTATCCGCGAATCCGGCCCGTTCCAGTTGTCGGTACTCGGGCGACTCAACTTCAAAGTTGAGATCGCCGCCGAGGATGATCCCGTCGTAGCGCCTGTGCATCTGATGCTGTCGGAGAGCGTCCATCAGGGTGTGCAACTCCATGTGACGGCGATGCTCATCCATCTTCAGTTCCGCCATCAGTTGGTCGTAGTACTGGAGGCGGCCTTCGTTGTGGGCCTCCATGAGGTCGTGAAGCACCTTGGCATCCCGTTCGATGCCTGAATGCAAATGCATCGTCGCGATAAGATAGGTCATGCCCGTCGCAGGGGCCGTCACTTCAGCCAGCAACGCGTACCGCAGTTCACCGAACTGAACACCGGCATAGTCCCCGCATCCACCGATGGGACCGCTGAGCTTCAGGCCGTCGACCTTGCGGATCGTCAGCGGGGCGTTGGCCAGAATCACCAAGCCGTTGTTCAATCCTGGCAGAATGGCCAAGCCCGGCGCGAACCGGAGGCCGCAGGCATCCACCTGGTGCACTTCGGCATACTGTAGTCCCTGTTGCGCAAGTGCCTCCACATAGTCGTGGGCCATGGCCGGCAGCGGATTCACCTCTTGCAGCAAGATCACATCTGGCTGAGCTTCGGCTAATTGTTTGATGCGCAACGTGAATCGCGCCCTGTACTGTTGGTCCGTTTCAATCTGGCGCACCCAGAATTTGCCGACTTCCAACCCATGCAGCGTATTGTAGGTGAGGACCTTGAACCTGGCAGGAGGTGAAACCGACTGTGGAGCCGGTGGCATGAATCCGGGCATGGCCTGACAGCCGGTCAGGAGCCAGGCCATCGTTCCCATCACCAGCAGGCGACAACGGTTCATAGAACCTGAGTCGTGCGCCGCGGGCTCGAACTTACTGACCTGTAAGTTCCCTTGTTCCGGTACGACATAGCCGCATGGGGCGCAGGCCCCTTCTTCCTCGATCCGCATGCGGGAGGCTTCATGGCGAGCGCGTTGCTCTACGATCGTTTGCAATTTGCCTTCACCGCCACCTTTCATTATCTCTTCCCGCAATTGACGATGGGGCTGGCGCTCCTCCTGCTTTACTTTCGAAGCCGGGCGCTTATCACCGGGGACGACCATTACCACCAGGTCGCCCGGTTCTGGACGAAAATCTTCGCGTTGAGCTTCGCCTTCGGCGTCGTCACAGGGATCCCGCTCGAATTTCAGTTCGGCACCAACTGGGCGAAATTCTCCAACTTCGCGGGAGGGGTCATCGGCCAGACGCTGGCGATGGAAGGGCTGTTTGCGTTTTTTTTGGAATCGTCGTTCCTGGGGATCTTGCTGTTCGGCGAAGGCCGCTTCGGCCGGCGCGTGCAATGGTTCGCCGCCTTGATGCTGTTCCTCGGTTCCTGGCTGTCCGGCTATTTCATCCTGGCCACCAACGCCTGGATGCAACATCCTGTCGCCTACAGCGTGGCAGCCGACGGGCGTCTGTTCGTGGACAGTCTCTCCGGCCTGCTCACTAACCCCTGGCTCCTCTGGCAATACACACACAACATGACCGCCGCCGTCGTCACCGCCTCCTTCGTCATGGCGGCGCTCGGAGCCTTGTATCTGCTCTCAGGCCAACACCTCCTGTACGCCCGGACCTTCCTCCGCACCGGTGTCGTGGCCGGAGCTATTGCCGCAGCGCTCATGGGTTTTCCAACCGGTCACGGGAACGCGCGACAGGTCTTCGAGCACCAGCCGATCAAGGGTGCGGCCTTTGAAGGGCTGTTTAAGACCGAGCGCGGCGCTGGTTTACTGCTCGTCGGCCAGCCGAATATCGAAACCATGACGATCGACAATCCGCTCGTCGTGCCGGATGCGTTGAGTATCCTGGTCTATGACGAACTCTATGCCGAGGTGAAGGGGCTCGACGCCTTTCCGCGAGAAGATTGGCCCGACAATTTGCCGCTGCTCTATTACTCGTACCATGTCATGGTCGGCCTTGGAACCATGCTCGTGTCTGTCATGGGACTGGCGCTGGTCTGGCTATGGCGCGGGCGGCTCTTCTCCACGAACTGGCTGCTCTGGCTCCTCATGTTATCCGCGCCGTTTCCCTACATCGCCACGACCGCCGGCTGGATGACGGCCGAACTGGGGCGCCAGCCTTGGCTCGTGTATGGTCTGCTGCGAACGTCCGAGGGGGCCTCGCCGTTGGTGCACTCCGGCAACGCGCTGTTCACGTTGCTCGGCTTTCTTGGAATCTACCTGGTACTGGGGCTGCTCTTTCTGTTCCTGATCGCTGAAACGATCCGCCATGGACCGTCCGGACATTCGATGCCGTCGGAGCACGCATGATGGAAACGTTGTGGTACTGCGCCGTCACGTTGACGCTGGCTGGCTATGTCGTCCTCGACGGATTCGACTTCGGCCTGGGCATCGTCTATCCCTTCGTGGCGCGGACGGAAACAGAAAAACGCATGGCCCTGGCTGCGATCGGACCGGTCTGGAACGGCAATGAAGTCTGGCTGATCGCAGCGGGCGGCCTGTTGTTCTTCGCCTTTCCGAAAGCCTATGCAGCGGGATTCAGCGGCTTCTATCTCGCACTGATTATCGTGCTGTGGTTGTTGATCGCCCGTGGACTCGCGCTCGAACTACGCTCCCATGTGGATCACGCGCTGTGGCGGCAGTTCTGGGACCTGGCGTTTGCCGGCTCCAGCGCGCTGCTGGCTGTCGTCTTCGGTGCGGCGTTGGGCAATCTGATTCGCGGCGTGCCGTTGAATCAAGATGGCTATTTCTTTGTCCCGCTCTGGACCGATTTGATGACGGGACCGGAACCGGGCATTCTCGATTGGTTCACGATTCTCATGGGACTCACGAGCGCGGCCATTCTTGCCTGGCACGGAGCCAATTACCTGGCGATGAAAACCGATGGCGAGTTGCGTGTCCGTGCTGCTTGTGTATCGTGGATAAGCGGGTTCGTCGTGGCCGGCCTGGTTGTGCCGGTGCTGGCCGCCATTCCCTTCGTGCAACCGTCCTTTCGGCTCAGCTCTACCGCTCATCCGATCGGATTCCTCTTTCCATTTCTCGGCGTGGTGGCGCTGGGATCCGCTCTTGAAGCACGGCGACGCAATTGGGACTCCGCTTCGTTCTGCTCATCGATCCTGTTCATCCTGGCGATGTTGGCCGGCACGGCCTGGGCTTCCTATCCCAACATACTCATCGCGACCACCGACCCGGCCAACAGTCTGACGATCGCCAACGCGACCGCCGGCGGCTATGGAATGCAGATCGGCCTCTGGTGGTTCGTGGTTGGTTTCAGTCTGGTGATTGCTTGCCAACTGTGTGCCCACCGTGCCTTCTGGGGGAAAGTCCGGCTCGATCCGGAGTTTCCCTCAGACAGCTAGAACAGTATCCCCGCTGTCTCGATCGTCTTCAGAAGCGAGTGGAATAAAAGCACGCCCTAGCCCGCATTATTCCTGACGGTTCGTCGCGAAAGTGCGGAGTCGCGAAGCGAGACGGGCGCGCGGCGCCGGGAGGGAGGAAGGCCTCCTTGAACAGGATGTCGACCAACCGAGCGGCGAGCCCGCCCGCCGACAGGCTGGTCGCAGCTGCGAATCCGCGATTGCAGCAGAAGCGCTCATGAATAATGCGGGCTAGGAGCCTGTCCGACATGGACCGTTCTACTGTGGCAAACGATCCACGACCATCTGCGTCGTTCTCGGCCCGAAAAAATCCTCAACGTATTCCAGCGAATACGCTTCCGGTTTTTCCGGGCCTGCGGCCTTGCATCTGGTCGCGCCTCCTTCGCCTCGCTACGAAGGCAATGTCGGACAGGCTAGTCATCACCTTACGTGAAGGTGCCGCACATCTTCCATCTCACCGACGCCTGCTTCCCGTGACGGACGTAAGGAGAGGGGTGGCTTGTCCGACTTCTCACCGGAGGGCCAAGTCCATGGGACGCATGAGGAGAGGGGCTCGAATATCAGGCATCGTGGTCGCTCTCGGACTCAGCTGTTTTGTGCTGGCGGCTAGGAGCGAGCCGGCCCCTGGCCAACTGGCCGCTAGCCCGGGCTTTGCGGACACCGTCTCCTGCACGATCCAAGGCTACGTGGACGTCATGCCCGACGCTCAGTTCGCCTTCACTCGTGTGGATTCTTGTCCCGGCGTCCGTTATCAGATCGAAGACAATGCCCTCTATCTTTGGTCCCCACACAAATGGGCTACCATCGTTCTTCCATCGAATAGTGATCATGCACGTTTGTGGTACCAGTGGGGGACCACGACGGCCCGAGTCGGAGCCGCTGAACGGCTTGTCGCGTGGGGTCGACTGCTCAAAGGTGCAGGGACCTGACCGCTTGCCTTGGTATGGTGCTGAGGAAACAGTCGGCGGCCTGTTCACGAGACTTTCGGCGAGCGTCGGAAGGAAACAGCGGGAGCCGGCGATCCGGTCCGTCAAAATGGAGGAAGTGGTTCAGCTCTGTATAGTGCAGACCGCCGCTCAAATTGAAATCGTGCGAGGAGCAGACCCCCTGACTAGTCTTCTCCGGTAACATGTAAGGATGCGTCGTTCCAAACGACTAGCTGACAGCAAGGAATGAGGTTGTCGGCCACGATGAGAGACCTGCTCGCTCGGTTGCTCCAGGCCAGTTCTTGCTGAAGGACCTCGCCTTCTATGGAGCTTCGATTTGGGCACTGGGCGAGGCGCTGAGCGGCGCAGCGCGCGACTGATTCAGTCAGTCGTCCGACCTTCTGAAGGACCTTGTGAACCACCTGAGCGCTACAGACCAAATGAGACAAGGAGAATCCGACGATGAAAGCCGTTGCCGTTATACCAGGACAACCTCACTCGATCCATCTTGCCGAATTGCCCAAGCCGTTGGTACACGAAGTTCCAAACGGGCGTGGGGTGTTGGTTCAAGTTCTGCGGGTAGGCCTCGATGGGACGGACAAAGAGATCAACGCGGCTGAATACGGTCAGGCTCCTCCCGGCTACGACTTCCTCGTGCTCGGTCACGAGTGTTTTGGCCGGGTGCTCGAAGTCGGTCCGAACGTCACGGAGTTCGGACCGGGCGACTATGTCGTCCCGACCGTGCGGCGGCCTGGGGGCAGCTTCTACGATCAGATCGGCCAGTATGACATGACCAGCGAGGACACCTACTATGAGCGCGGGATCAATCTCCGGCACGGCTATCTGACCGAGCTGTTCG
>CAKKRE010000005.1 GCA_919902505.1 Nitrospiraceae bacterium | reverse complement strand
GCTGGTTTTTGCGCGTTCACCGAAACATATTCGAGTTTTTAGAGGTGCCCTAAACTCTTAATAACTAAGCAATTTACGGTTGATTGGCAGTTCCGGCACGCCCACTGAGCAGCAACAACCGAGATCATTCACCAGTTCATCTCATACTCGACGGCCTAACCACGATGATTGCCTATGCATTACAGTATAGAAGTATGAGCCTCAACGGACAATACCAATCATGTACGGATAACTCCCCCACAAGTATAATTTGACTACCTCGAAAGTATTATGTAGCATTACTAGTAACAGACACATGCTTTAGGTTATCAGAAATAGCCTGATTGTCTAGAGAGATTACTGACCATACGGAGTATCGCCGTGGCTCAAAACGCTGTTCACTCTCAGGAACCAGCAGATAACCTGGCCGACCAACGCGCAGGTGCCGGAATCGTGGTTTTATCCTCCTCCATGCAACTGCTGCATATGAACCGACAAGCCGCTGAGCTGTCCAAGCTCATCAATATGGCTGAAAACGGCGGCGCACCTGCAAAGTCCGCCCAGGGGGTGCTTCCCTCTGCCTTGACCGAACTCTGCACCGAAGTTCTGAATGCACTCCAAGTTCGCACCGAGGCAAAGGACTGGGAACAATTTGAGGTCAAACGAATCGCAGGAAACCCAAATCAGCCCGTCCTCCTTCGAGGATTTGGCTTACCCGATCGAGGTGGCATCCAGTATGCCCGCCTTGTCGTAACACTAGAAGAGCTTGGCCGCCGGCAGCAACTTAATACCGATCAAGCCAAGGAACGGTTTCAGCTCACAAACAGAGAACAATCAGTGGTCGAAAATCTGGCAAAGGGATGGACCAATAAGGAAATCGCCAACGCGCTGAAGATCACCGAGCAGACAGTGAAGGAACACATCAAACACATTATGCGAAAGACAAATTCAACAACTCGGACTGGAGTTTTAGTCCAAGTGTTCCGATCTTAGCATGCCAATTTTCATCCTGCGACAATAAGACTTGGGTTTCAATCTGAGCCAGCCCAGACTTAACTCTCACCTGCTGCACACAGCGGCGTTTAAACGGCCGTCACACACAAAACGGCTCGAGCGAACTACCTCACGCCGCCATTCTCGACAAAATCCATGAACGCATCCTTGTTCTGACTTGGAGTTGTTACTGGGCGCCCGATATCCTTCCTGGCTCCACAGCGTACTCGGACCTCCAACAAGCTCGGACCACTTGAACGCTGTAACTCTGCCAGACAGGACTGAAGTTCCTGGTTCGTTTGGGCACAGAATACGGATTCGTAACCGCAAGCATGAGCAATGCCCGGAACATCGACATCAAAGGCCACAGTCGGCTGCCCGCCTACCGAATCGTGAGCCCCATTGTTCACAATGATATGCTTGAAATTGCGGGGTTTGAGAGCGCCATTGATAGCAAGAGCCCCCATGTGCATGAGCAGAGCGCCATCTCCATCAAGACAATAGACGGAACGTCCCGATTTTTGGAGCGCAATTCCTAGGGCAATTTGGGAAGCGTGCCCCATCCCTCCCACTGTTAAGAAATCCCGCTGATGGCCTTCCCCCCGCTTGCTCCTATACTCATATACTTCACGAGATGGCATGCCGGTCGTAGAAATGAGCACATCGCGTTCGCCCAACGATTCGATCACCTGCTGAATCGCCTCTTCCCGGGAGAGAGGAAAATCTCTTTTCTCAACCTTGGGTACAGCAAACGATTTAAAAGTCCCTTTCTTGATGACGAGCGCATACGGTGCGCTCGTCTCTCGAACATGAGCCAGGGCATCCGCCAGCGCTGCCTGCGGATCAACTAACTCAGGCCCCAAAATGGAATGGGGAATTTCCATCGCTTCGAGCATGGAGAGCATCACCCGCCCCTGCTTCTTGTGTTGCGGTTCATCATGGACACCTGGCTCTCCTCGCCACCCGATCACAAGCAACAGAGGAACCGAATACACTTCGGGGTCGGCCAACGACAAAAGAGGATTGATGATGTTTCCCAACCCGGAATTCTGCAGATAGACCAGCGGAACCTTCCGTGTTGCGAGATGGTACCCGAGTGCCAGCGCCACAGCCCCCCCTTCGTTAGCACTGATGATGTGGTGACCGGCACGAGGCACATGTTCAAGGCAGGCACAGAACTCCTTCAACAGAGAATCAGGTACCCCAGTAAAAAACTCCACCCCGTTGGCCTGAAGGTGCTGAATAAAATCCTGTGGATCAATCATGCCGTCGTATCTCCTGAGGCGTACGCCTCGTGCAGATGGACCTCATCTGTGTTTCTACTGCGGACAGGGTTTTCATCCGGCCATAACCACCCAACTGAATCTATTTGGGCGGAAACTTAGAAATTCCCAGCCTGGACCACATCCTCCAGACTGTTGACATCCAACCAGTGACCGACCGTGTACAACACCCGAACCGGGACGTCCCGTTTCAGGAGTTCCTGCAGCAATTGCGGAATTCCGGCGCTTCGATTCGCCGGATCGGCAAGCATTTCTATCAGAAGATCATTGACCTGGCTGGCCGCACTGGAAGAGAGCTTTAGAAACCCCATCCAGACTCCATGGATCGAGTCCTCGGGAACGGTCCTCCCCAATTGCTTGAGATGGATTTTGGCATTGAAGGCTTTCCGCGAATTCGGAACGGAGCATTCGGCAAAACCGCCCAAGCGGGCATAACTGCTCTGATCTCTCCAGTTGCTGTCGACGAAAATCACGCAGTCATCCTGCTCCTGGCACAACGCCTGCGGAATATATTTATTGAACAATACATCTCCATAGGAAACGATCGTCGGCTGGAAACGACCCCTTCTGGATTGCAATGCCTGGGACAAGGAGGCCAACTCGCCGGTCTCAGCAAATTCGAGATTGTCGATATACGTCAAGTTGGGGAGGTTCACCGCCTCCTTCTTATAGCCACGGACGACTAAAATATCTTTAATCCCGACGGCATTATACGCATCGACGATATGGCTCAGGATGGGAACGCCCTGCACTTTCACCATGGTCTTGGGTTGGTCCTCGGTCAGCTCCCCCAATTCCTCTCCCCGGGAAGCGGCCAATACCACCGCTGAGGTGCCCTCGGCACCTCGGGGCAGATAACGTTCTTCCGCCTCCAGCAACTCCGCGGCATTCTGCAGCCGAAATATTTCGGAGACCGGCGCGACCTTATCCTCAATGGAGAGGAGATGCTCGCTCTCCTTCAACGCGCGCGCGGTTTTCTGCATGCTGGCCACGGCCGCACGCAGCATATGATTTGCCCAGATCACCATCGAAAAACCATGCTGCCGAAACACATCCGTCGGCGTCGCATAGTATTTCGTGGGCACAATCACCACCGGACAACGATTGCCCCATTCCCGCTTGAACGCGAGGATCTCATCCGGCACCGAGAGCGCGCTATGAATGAGAATGCCGTCCGCGCCCGCCTGATGATAGGCCTCCGCACGCCGCAGCGCCTCCGCCAGCCCCCACCCGCAGATAAAGGCCTCAACCCTGGCAATCAGGCAAAAATCAGGGTCGGTCTGCGCATCTTTCCCAGCTTTAATTTTGCCGCAAAATTCCTGCATATCGGCGAGCGGCTGCGCATCGCCCTTGAGAAAACTGTTGGTCTTGGGGAACAGCTTATCTTCGATGCACACCGCGGCGATGTTGCGCTGTTCGAGTTTGCGAATGAGCCGCTGCATGTTGTTGAAATTGCCGTACCCCGTGTCACCGTCAAGGAGGATCGGAATGCGGGTGGCATCGGACATGAATTCCAAGTCTTCAAGCACCTGGGTCCAGCTGGCCTCATTGTTGTCACGTACGCCGAACTGAGCCGAAATAGAGAGCCCGCTGGCCCAAATACCGGGGAACCCGGCCTCTTGGACGATTTTCGCGCTGAGTCCGTTGTGGGCTTCGCAGATGAACTGCAGTTGTTCAGAGAGGAGCAGGTTTCTGAATTGACGTGTCTTGGTCAACGCTTGGCTCGCATTCATGAGCGGAGGAACCTTTCACCAAAAGGATGGCACTCGATACGGTTTGACTGCTGGGATGATGTATCAAAACACTCCGGCGATTGGGTAGCACCAGTCACACTACCGTCGGAACAAGCCGGCGTGAAGCAGTGCATACCGCTGACTTTCATGACCAGGCTAACAACAATTGGCCGCAGACCTTTCGCTGGCTGACCCTGTCCACCGACCCATGCACACAGCGAGTCTCCGACAATATCAGCCACGCACAAAATTCGCTAGCGTCACAACCGTCGGCATCGATCTGGACCAAATTATCGGATATCCCAGGCCCTGCACATCGCGCCGCTGGAGGCCCCAGCTGGATAGCCGAATTGGCCTCCAGGGAAGGCACACTGCACCCGCAGATGGACCAGGCCAAAGTGCTCACACATCTCTAATCTTCCGTGTTCTATTCAACACAGTGACATATTATTGAGACAGGAGCGACCTCAAAATACGAATCTAAGGTCAATTATTTCAATTTGTTACGATTGCAAACCGTGGCCCGACACTTGCTCAATATCTTGCTGTCTCGACAATGAGACACGGATTAGAGGAGGCGACACATGAGCGATAGACGAGACAGCAGAGTCGGCATCCTCGCCATTCTGGTCGCTGCCCTGTCGGTCGTTGGTTGCCAATCCAGCCCTGCGACCACCTCGGCTCGATACGATAATGTTCGGTTCATGGACGTATGGAGCACCTACACCCATTGCCTGTCTTCGGACGACATCCAGCCTGCCCTGCTGGACTCGCACAAGTTGCGCGAAGTCAGCCAGGCGCAAGCTCTCCGCTCATCACTCGAAAACTTCCTCCCGACCAAGCTGAAGAGCATGGTGACCCAGCCGGCCTCGAGACTGGCGGTGGACGTTCATGCCATGGCCGCTGCCTGCAGCCTGCATGCGGGGAATCTGGCCGTGTCGGTCGGAGAACATGATCTGGCAAGAAATGAGTTCAGGCAGGTGCTAGAAAACCAGACACAATCCGACTATTTTTACTACGCCTCGCAAGCTCGGGAACGGCTGTCGTACCTCGACCTCACACTCCAAGCCGCTCTTCGGTAGTCTCTACGCTTCGCGCAGGTGAGCCCTACTTCCGCTGCGGCGCTTTCCCTTCAAGTAGCTCCTGGAATAACCGCAGATAGATCTCGGCTGATCGAGCCCACGACAAATCCTGCTCCATGCCCGCCCTGACGATGCGGTGCCAATCCGCCTTTTTCCGGTAGATCGACAATGCAAGCAAGAGACAGGTCAAAAGCGAGGCCGCGCTGGTATCCGTAAAGCTGAAACCGGTGACACGCGATCCCTTGAAAGCGCTCGGCGTATAGTTGACCACGGTGTCGGCCAACCCTCCGGTCTTCCTCACGATAGGAACAGTACCATAGCGAAGGCTGTATAACTGACTGAGGCCGCACGGCTCATAACGGGACGGCATGAGAAACATATCCGCGCCGGCTTCAATCCGATGGGCCAGCCCTTCGTCAAAGACGTTGCGCACCGCGAGTCGCCCGGGATACCGTTCCGCCAACTCACGCACCAGCTGCTCGTACTTCACATCTCCGGTCCCGAGAATCACGACCTGCACATCGAGTTCCATCAGTTCCGGAATAATATCGATCACGAGATCGATACCCTTCTGACCGGTCAGTCTCGCAATCACCCCGACAAGCGGCCCCTTGTCGGTACGAAGCTTCAGTTCACGCTGAAGCCCTTTCTTGGATCGCGCCTTTCCGGACATATCGGACAGAGAATACTGGGTCGGCAGGTGGGGATCCTTGGCGGGATTCCAGATCTCAGCATCAATCCCATTCACGATTCCGTGCAGCACGTCCTTCCGCCCGCTGATCACCCCCTCCAGCCCACAACCATATTCTGGCGTCTGAATCTCTTCACTATACGTGGGACTTACCGTGGTGAGCAGATCGGCGAAGACAAGCCCTCCTTTTAAGAGATTCAGTTTCCCGTAAAACTCAAGCGCAGCGGGGGTAAACAGCTGGGCAGGCAGGCCGGTGAGGGAAAAATGTTCAGCCGGAAATAGGCCCTGATATCCAAGATTATGGATAGTCAGCACGCTGCGGATCTTGCTGAGGGCGGACTTCGCTTGATAACGCGTCCGCAAGTAGACAGCACACAGGGCGGCTTGCCAATCATGCACATGCAGCAGATCCGCCTGCCATCCGTCCTTTTCGCCGACGTGCACCAACAATTCCATGACGGCCCGACAAAAAAATGCGAACCGCTCGAGATTGTCGGGATAGTCGTGACCGGCCTCCTGGTAGAGACCTGAACGGGAAAAGAACGGATCATGCCGGACAGTCAACACTCGCAGGCGTCCGGAACCTGTCACATGCGAATGCGGGCCGGCGAGCTCTTGGATACGTGCCTCAACCAGCCCCTGCGCGGTCGGCACCGCCAACCGGGCATAGTCGACCATCTGATAGCCCAGCGCATCGACCTGTCGATAGGCCGGTAGCAACACGCAGACATCGTGCCCCAACCTGGCAAACTCAGTCGCGAGAGATCCGACCACATCGGCGAGTCCGCCCGTCTTCGCAAAGGGCACGACCTCGGAGGACACCATACAGATCTTCAGGGGACGATGATTGGAAGGAGCCATCATAGGAAAAGCGGCCACCACTTACTTCATGGCCGGAGACAATTCGAGTCGCGTCTTGAACTGAGATTCGTACTTCCAGGTCTTGCCGACAGCATGGACCTTCTCGGGCGTCATCGCCTCATGGTACACGAGCGCCTCATCGAGAAACACCAGATACTGGCCACGATCGGCATAGGCCAGGAATAACGCATCGCCCGCGGCAAGCCCAGTCTCCCACCCCTGCGGAGATTCTCCAAGCGCCATGCGCGACTGAGGAATCAGTTGCCCGTCCTGCATCCCGAAGAAATGCGTGAACTGCTGATGGGTATAGGTCGGTTCCCCCCAGGTTTCAACGAAGGCTCTCGGGGTCAACTGATGGATTCGATAGTCACCCTGCTGAACCAGCTGTTTTTGTTGATCCAACGACGGAAGACTCGAACAGCCCGCCGAGAGGACAGCGACAAGCCACCACCATCCCACAGCAATGATTCGCGCCTGTGTCATCTGAGTAGACCTCCCGTTCCGTTTACCCGATACACCTGCGTCCGACCGATCAGAGCAACCGTCTGGACCGCGGCTCCACAGGTTTCACCGGCTGGCACACATCGCACTGGCACATCCGCCGAAGAAACGTATAGGAATAGATCCCCGTATCGTGCCCGTCACTCCATGTAAATTGGAACGCATACCGTCCGACCGGCTGCACATCCTGCAACATGATCACCATCGGCACGTCATCCGGTTTCAGCCTTAGCTCTCCCGTCCACTCATCCGTACAGGCGGCGCACGGGCAATGCTGCCGGAGATAACGGACAGGATAGAGCGCCTTGTGCCCATCACTCCAGGTGATGCTCAAGACACCCTTTGCCACCCATTCCATGTCGGTCGGTTCAAGCACCGTCTCACTCATAACAGGCAACGCTCCCTTACTCGGCTTCCGAAAGCACCTACAACACACACACCGGATGCCCTTTTATGCAGGGCTTCCGCTGGTCAAAAAATCGACCGGCGGAAGCCGTCGCCCCGCCACCACCGTGACATAACTTTCTATGGCCGACTCGACTTCAGTCCGCACCTGGCCGGCCGCATGCAATCGATTCAAGAGCGCCGGCTGCATATGCAACGCTTGATGGAGAAATGCGACACTTCCGCGAGACAACGCCGTGCAACGAAACGGCTGACGGCTCGCGCACCGCTCGCACACGATCCCCCCGGCCATGGGGGAGAATTGCGGGAGGGGACCTCGATGCACTTGGCCGCAGGTCGCGCACTGCTCGGTTTGGGGCCGGAACCCCGTCATCCCCAACAGACGAATCTGGAACAACAGCGTCGTCCATGCCGCGTCCCGACTCTCCAACAACGTACGCAACCCCGACTCCAGCATCTCAAACACACGAGGTTCAGGATCGCCTTCCGCCATGACCGCACTCACAAGGTTGACCATGCGCCCCGCGGCGGTCATGAGGGTCAGATCGTCTCGAAATTTGGCAAACGGCTCATCCAGCGCAACCTGTGAAATCCGGTAGAGTGAATCGCCGGGCTTCTCGAATAGATCCAACTGGCAGAGGGTAAAGGGCTCGATCATACCGCCGAGACGGCTCTTCAACCGACGCGCGCCGCGCGCGATCCCGCGCAACTTGCCGATACGCATCGTATAGAACGTGACGATCCGGTCGGCGTCACCCCACTTTCGGCTGTGCAGCACGATGGCAGCAGTCTTCACCAACGGCATCTCACCACCCAGCGTGAAAGATGACAGGGAAACGAGGAGACCCACCGCGCATCATTATCGAATTTGCTCGAGGAAGATCGTCGCCAGCGTGAGGTAAATGGCAATGCCGGTGATGTCATTGGCCGTCGTCACGAACGGACCGGCGGCAACGGCAGGATCCACGCCCATCCGCTTCAAGACGATCGGCATCACCGTCGCCATACTCGTCGAGACCAGGAACGCCGTAATGAGCGACACACCGACCACCATGCCCAAAAAGACCTGATGCCACAGCCAGCCCACCACCGTCAGCATCAGACTACAGGCAATGCCCATCAGGAAGGCAATCTTCGCTTCGCGAAAGAAAATCTTCCACACGTCGGTGAGTTCCACCAAACCGGTGGCGAGCCCTCGAATGATCAGCGTGGAGGACTGCAACCCGACATTGCCCCCCATGGCCGCGATGACGGGGATAAAACTGACGATGGCCACCACTTCCTGAATGGTATACCGGAACATCCATAACAGCATGCCGGACAGGAGGCTCCCGACGAGATTGGTAAAGAGCCAGGGCAGGCGCACACGGGCGGCGGCCATGCTTGAGGACTTGAACATTGCATCCTCTTCGATGGCGCCGGCCATTTTCAACATGTCTTCGGTCGCTTCTTCCCGGATGACATCGACGACGTCGTCGACGGTGATGATGCCGACCAATTTGCCGTCTTTCTCCACCACCGGAATGGCCAGCAGGTTGTAGCTCGCCACCTGGCGCGAGACCTCTTCCTGATCCATGTCCACGGCCACGCTGATCAGATCCCGGGTCATGATGTTCTTCAATGGAGTCGCCGGAGGGACGGTCAGTAATTGGCGGAGCGATAACACACCGACAAGTCGGTCTTCCTTGTCCGTCACATAGATGTAAAACACCATTTCCGCGTCGGTGGCCTGCTGCAAGCGACGAATGGCTTCCTGCGCCGTGGCATCCTCGAAGAGCGCGAAAAACTCGGTGGTCATGATGCCGCCGGCCGTGCCTTTGGGATACTTCAACAGGTCGGCGATTTCAGTGGAGTCCTCCGTCCGCATCAGCGCCAGGATCTCCTTGGCGCGATCATTCGGAATCACACTCAAAATGTAGGCGATATCGTCGGAACCGAGGTCTTTCAACAACCAGGCGGCATCGGAAGGCAGCAGATCGGACAACACCAGCGTGATGCTCTCGCCGTCCAATTCGCTGAGCACCTGTCCGCGTTTGACGTCTCCGCGCACCAGTTCGAAGATTTCGCGTTTTTCTTTCAGTGAGGACAGATGGTCGATGACGTTGGCGATATCCGCCGGATGCATGCGCGCCAACATCTTGGCCAGATTGGTGATGGCGCCACGGCGCAGCAGCCGCTGGATGGAGACCAGCCGCACGTCGGGCTTAGCCTGTCCGCCGCCGGCGTCACGGGACGCATCTTTCCCCAGCGGCTCCCGATCAGGAAGTCGTGCCGGCTCGGGCGGTTGGATGGTGAGGTCGTTAATAACCTAACTCCGCAAGCGTTTGTTCGTCTTCCCGCCAGGATTCGCGCACTTTGACCCAGACTTTCAAAAAGACCTTCATCCCGAACAGGCGTTCCATATCTTCCCGGGCCGCCGTCCCCACCAGCTTGAGACGTTCGCCGTGTTTGCCGATCAGAATGCCTTTTTGCGACTCTTTCTCGACCAGCACCACGGCGCCGATCTTGGTCAATTTCTTGGTCTCGATAAACTCCTCGATCTCGACCGCCACCGAGTGAGGCACCTCTTCGTAGGTCTGCTGCAGAATTTTCTCCCGGATCAGTTCCGCCGCGAGGGTGCGCATCGATTGATCCGTGACCACATCGTCGCCGAACGTCGCCTCACCTTCCGCCAGGAGGGACACCGTCACCGACAACAGGCGATCCACATTGTCCGCGGTTTCCGCCGAGACCGGAACGATTTCCGTCCAGGGAAAAATCCGCAGATACTGCTCCATCAATGGCAACAATCGCGACTTGTTCACTAGATCGACTTTATTGATCACTAGCACCACAGGCCGCGCCTGCTTAGCAACCGCTTGCTTCACATGTTCGATGACAGCGAGATCACCAGGGCCTGGCTGAGCGGTGGCTTCGACCACCACATACAGCACATCGGCATCGTCGAAGGTGTCCAGTGTCGTGCGCACCATGCGGCGGTTCAACAAGTGATGTGGCTCGTGAAACCCGGGCGTATCGAGAAACACAATTTGAGCGCCCTCAACATGCGCCACACCCAGAATCCGCGTCCTGGTGGTCTGCGGCTTGTCGGAGACAATGGCGATTTTTTCTTTCAGCAGACGATTGAGGAGCGTCGATTTCCCGACATTCGACCGTCCGATGATGGCCACACTTCCAAATTTCATGGTGTCCTCACCGTGGGAAACCGTTCTTTCTCTCCAATCGGAGCCAATTGATACACCGTTTCTCCTTTCCGCACATACCCTAACCGTTCCCGGGCCAGTTCTTCGATGCGAGTCGGATCGTATTGCACGCGATCCAGATCCGTGCGCAGTTCACCGTTCAACCGCTGAAGCTCGGCCAGCTCCTGATCAAGTTGCTCCGCATGGTCACGCAAATGCAAGTATCGCGAAATCCCCATCTCGCCGAACAGCAGGGTTCCCATCATGAGGAACAGCGCGCCGAGCCCCACCCACTTTCCAACAGAGCAGAGCTTCCGCTGCCAATCCAACCAGTCGCGACCCCGGTTCGGCTTAATGATCATGCGATTAGGACCTCGATGGGACCGCCGCACGGCCTCGATAGACGGCCGCCGCGCCCAATTCATCCTCAATGCGAAGCAGTTGATTGTATTTTGCGACTCGATCCGTCCGGGACAACGAGCCGGTCTTGATCAATCCGCTGTTCGTCGCCACCGCGACATCCGCGATCGTCGTATCTTCCGTTTCCCCCGAGCGATGGGAGATGATGGCCGTATACCCGGACCGCTTGGCGAGTTCGATGGCATCCAGCGTCTCCGTCAACGTACCGATCTGGTTGAGCTTGATCAGGATCGAATTGCCGATACCCTCTGCAATCCCCTTGGCAAAGATCTCGACGTTGGTGACGAAAATGTCATCGCCCACGAGTTGCACTCGCTTGCCGAGCTTTTCCGTCAGGACCTTCCACCCCTTCCAATCCAGTTCGCTCAAGCCGTCTTCGATCGAAAGGATCGGATAACGATCCAACAACTTGCCGTAATAGGCCACCATTTCTTCAGACGAGCGCTCAGGATTCTTTTCAGCCTCCAGCCGATACCGCCCCTTTTCATACAATTCGCTGGCCGCGCAGTCTAACGCCAACGCGATATCCTGACCGGGGCGGTACCCGGCGGCTTCAATCGCTTCCATAATGAGCGCGAGGGCCTCTTCGTTCGATTGCAAATCAGGCGCGAATCCCCCTTCGTCGCCGACGGCCGTGTTGAGCCCTTTTTTCTTCAGGAGCGACTTCAGCGTATGAAACACTTCCGTGGCCATCCGCAACGCATCACTGAAGCGGGGCGCACCCACCGGCATGATCATAAATTCCTGCAGATCGAGCCGGTTATCCGCATGAGCGCCGCCGTTGATGATGTTCATGAGCGGCACCGGCAGGACTCGCGCGTTCGTTCCGCCGAGATAGCGATACAACGGTTGACCGGTCTCGTTCGCCGCAGCCTTCGCGACCGCCAGAGAGACACCAAGGATGGCATTGGCGCCCAACTTTCCTTTGGTTTTCGTTCCATCCAGCGCGATCATTTCGTGATCGACGGCCGCCTGATCCAACGCTTCCATTCCCATGAGGCGCGGAGCAATGGCCTTGCTTACATTCGCAACCGCCTTGGAGACACCCTTCCCCATCCAGCGCTTCTTGTCGCCGTCACGCAATTCGATGGCTTCCTTTTCACCGGTCGACGCCCCGGACGGCACCGCCGCGCGACCGTGCGCACCGCTCTCCAGGAGCACTTCGACTTCCACCGTGGGATTGCCCCGTGAATCAATGATCTGCCGTGCCTTCACGTTTCTGATTCCGCTCATGCTCGTGTTCTCCTCCGCAACCGAGTACTGTTAGAAAACCATGACATGATCAACTAAGTATCGTGAGTTCTGTTCGACCAATACCATTTCAGCTACGAATTCACCTTGCGGCTTCGTGAACCATTGCTTCCAGACTATTGCTACTGATGTTGGCCGTCTGAAGATGCCAATGAATTCCCGCTTTGAGAAATACCCCTTCTCGGCTTGGTATTGCCTGCACACCTTCTCTAAATAGTCCTTGGTGACAAGAGATTTCAGTCTCTCCGTAAAGTCTCTCACATGCCGCTCATGGTCTATCTCAGTCGAGGCCTGCATGAGGTTGTCCATGATCGGATCAGCGATTTTCAGGATTTCCTCATCAGATTTCTGTGCGAGTTCCATGGGACACGGGTGCATGTATACCTCCTTGGATGAGGCGTGGTTGCTTTCCACTGCGCGCGTCCAACAAGGGACTTCTGGGGCCGCGCGTTGCGCGAGTAAAGAAGGTACCCCAGTCTCATCCCAATGTCTTCTTCAACAGATCATTCACCTTTCCGGGATTCGCCTTCCCCCCGGAGGCCTTCATCACCTGCCCGACGAGGAACCCCAGCACTTGCTGCTTGCCTTCCTTATATTGCGCCACTTGAGCGGGATTCTTCTTCAAGACTTCCTCAATGATTGTGACCAGAGCCCCCTCATCCGAGACCTGCGTGAGCCCCCTTTCCTGAACGATCCGGGCCGGCGCTTTTCCCGATGCATAGACGTCAGGGAACATCTCTCGCGCCACCTTGAGACTGATCACCCCTTGATCCACCAGGGTCAGCAACTCGACCAACCGTTCAGGCGTCACGGGAGAAGCGTCCGCTTCAGTCCCGGAGTTGTTCAATTCACGCAGCAATTCGCCCATCACCCAATTGCTCACCGTTTTGGGCTGCGGGTACAGTTTCACGCAGGCTTCGAAATATATCGCCAGCGCTTTGCTGGAAGTCAGAATCCCCGCATCATACTCGGGCACGCCGTACTCCGTGATAAACCGCTGTTGCTTGGTCGAGGCCAGTTCCGGCAGTCCCTCGCGCAGTTGCTCGATCCATTCGGACGAAATCTCCATCGGGACCAAGTCAGGGTCCTGAAAATACCGATAATCATGCGCCTCTTCCTTGCTGCGCATCACGGCGGTTTCACCGCGCTCGTGATTCCAGAGCCTGGTTTCCTGATAAATCTTCCCGCCCTCGTTGAGCACCTTGGTTTGACGCTTAATTTCGTAGTCAACCGCGTCCTTCACGAACTTGAACGAATTGATGTTCTTCAGCTCGACCTTCGTCCCGAACGTCTTCTGACCCACCGGACGCAGCGACAGATTCGGCTCGCAGCGAAAACTGCCCTCTTCCATGTTCCCGTCACAGACATCGAGGTACATCAAGAGGTCACGCAGCGCCTTGAGATAGGCCACCACCTCTTCAGAGGAGCTCAAGTCCGGTTCGGTCACAATTTCCAACAGGGGCGTCCCGGCGCGATTCAGATCTACGAGGCTCATCCCGCTGCCGGCCTCGTGCACATTCTTTCCCGCGTCTTCTTCCAAATGCGCGCGCCGGATGCGCACGCGCTTTTGATTCGCGCCGACCGAAATTTCAATCCAGCCGTGTTCACAGATCGGCGCTTCGTATTGCGAAATCTGGTAGCCCTTGGGCAGGTCGGGATAAAAATAGTTCTTGCGCGCGAAGCGATTCCGCACCCTGATCGTGCCGTTCATCGCCAACCCGGCGCGCACCGCCATCTCCACGGCCTTCTCGTTGATGACCGGCAAGGTCCCGGGCAACCCCAAACAGACCGGACAGGTCTGCGAATTCGCCGTGAGGCCGAAGGTCGTGCCGCAGGCACAAAACAATTTCGACTGCGTGCGCAGCTGCGCATGCACTTCCACGCCGATGACGACTTCGTATGCCACGCTCAGCTCTGCTCTCCCTTCGTGAAATGCTCACGTTCCCGGCGCATCGCCTCCCGACCGGCATCGAATGCATCCCGCAACACGGTTTTCTTCGACTCAATGAAGTCGCGACCTTCTTCGACCGCCCCTTCAAACCGCTCGCCCGCTTCGCCGACCAAATCCCGCAGTCCGTCCTCCGCGCGCCGGGCATAGCCGCGCAGCATCTCGCGTGATTCCTGTCCGGTTCGCGGCGCCAACAAGATGGCTGTCACCGCACCCAATGCCGCTCCGCTCAGGAAGCCCAACAATACCGCTGCCGACGATGGACCTTGATTATCCGCCATTGTGATGCCCTCCCTCTTTGAAACGTTCCGTCACCACTTGCTTTGCCGCGCGAAACCCCGCCACCACACTGGCCACATTGGCCAACAACGAACCGCCGGAGCCCCGCACCAAACCATGTACCTGATTGACCGATTCGCCGATCTCTCCTACGGCATGCAGCAGGACAGCCGCATGCTCAACCCCGCCACGCGCCTGCTCGGTCACATCGTTCAGATTCTGACTCATCGTGCGCAATTCGGTAATCAGCGTCGGCAACTCGACGTTCAGCTTCGTCACCAACTGCTCCGATTCGGCCACCATCTTGCGTATTTGAATCAAGAGCGGGACGAGGTAGCCCACGAGCACCGCAAAGGCAATGGCGACCAGAATCGCGGCGACATCAACAATCATAGGGCCTCCTTGTCAGGCTCACCGAATCGCCGGCCGTTTTGCCCGCCAGTTCGTTGCCTGCTCGTAGGCATGCGCCCCACGCAACAGGGTCTCTTCTTCAAACGGCCGACCGATCAACTGAAAGCCGATCGGCAATCCCGCCTTGCTGAATCCACAAGGCAGCGCAATCGCAGGTAACCCGGCCAGATTCGCCGAGATCGTGTAGATGTCGGACAAATACATCTGCAACGGATCCTGAGCCTTCTCTCCAAACTTGAACGCGGTGGTCGGAGTCACGGGGGTGACGATCAGATCGACCGTCTGAAACGCCGCCTCGAATTCCTGCCGGATCAACGTCCTGACCGCCTGCGCCTTCCCGTAGTACGCGTCATAGTATCCCGCGCTCAGCACATACGTCCCCAGCATAATCCGTCGTTTGACTTCCGGTCCGAATCCTTCCGCTCTGGTCTTGAGATACATATCCAGAAGATCTTTGCTTTCCGCTGCCCGCAAACCGAACTTCACGCCGTCGTATCGGGCCAGGTTTGAGCTGGCCTCGGCGGTGGCAATGACATAGTAGGTCGCGACGGCCGCATCGGTGGTCGGCAACTTGATCTCGCGGATGTCCGCCCCGAGTTCCCGCAGGCCCTCGATGGCCGTGCGCACCGCCTGGTCCACTTCCGGATCGAGCCCGTCGGCAAAATACTCGGCGGGCACACCCACCTTCAGCCGTTTGAGATCTTTCCGTTTGAGCGCCTTGAGGTAGTCGGGAACCGGCACGTTCGCGGACGTCGAATCGCGCGGATCGTGGCCCGCAATGGCGCCCAATAAGATGGCCGCATCTGTCACATCCTTGGTGATCGGACCGATTTGATCCAGCGAGGAGGCAAATGCCACCAATCCATATCGGGACACACGGCCATAGGTCGGTTTCAACCCGACCACGCCGCAGAACGCCGCAGGCTGGCGAATGGAACCGCCGGTGTCGGACCCCAGCGCCGCGACACATTCATCAGCCGCCACAGCCACCGCCGACCCGCCGCTCGATCCACCGGGAACCGTCTGAATGTTCCAGGGATTGCGGCTGGCGCCGAAGGCCGAATTCTCGGTGGACGACCCCATCGCAAATTCATCCAAATTGGTCTTGCCGAGCAGGAGATAGTTTTGCGCCCGCAACTTGGCGACCACAGTCGCGTCATAGGGCGGCACGAAGGTGTCGAGCATCCGGGAGGCACAGGTCGTCCGCACGCCTTCCGTGCAGATATTGTCCTTCACCGCCAGGGGCATGGCCATCATCGGCGTGGTTTTCCGCCACCCCTTCAAGGCCTGGTCGAGACGCTCCGCCTGCACGAGGGCTGCTTCTTTGCACTGCGTCAGATAGGCATTCACCTTCGGCTCGACCTGCGTCACCCGCAGGAAGTAGGCGCGGACGATCTCCGTCGCCGTGACATCCCCGGCCGTGAACTTCCGCTGCAATTCCGACAGCGTGAGTTTGTGGAGCAACGTCAGCGACATCAGCGTTTCACAGCCTTACGAGTGATACGGTTTTTGCCATCGACCTGGATGATCTTCGGCTTATGCCGCTTGATCTCTTCATCGCTGTAGTACTCGTAGCAGAAAATAATAATCTGATCGCCCACCGCCGCCTTGCGGGCGGTCGGCCCGTTCAGCACGATTTCTCCCCGTCCCCGCTTCCCCTTCATGGCGTAGGTCATGAACCGTTCGCCGTTGTTGAGATTGGAACAGACGATCGCTTCGTAGGGCAGAATACCCGCCGCGTCCAACAGATCTTCGTCCACCGTGAGGCTGCCCTCATAGTCCAGACAGGCCTCGGTCACCGTCGCTCGATGTATCTTTGCCCGCAACATTTGTCGAAACATAGTCGGCTGATGCTCCTTCGATCGCTTAGGATTCTTGGATGATTTTCGGAACCCGGAAACACTGCGCCTCCGCATCGGGAGCATTGCTCAACGCTTGCTCGGTGGACAGCGACGCCTGCACCTGGTCCGGACGAAAGACATTACTCTGCCCCGGTACGGTCGACGTCGGCTCCACGCCCTCCGTGGAAAACGATTTCAACTTCTGCACATACGCCACGATCTGATTCAGCTGCTGCGAAAAGGCCGTGGTCTCGGCCTCGGTCAACGCCAACCGCGCCAACTTGGCCACCTTCTCGACTTCCTGCTTCGTGATCTCCACTTTACACTCCTTATTCATACCGGAATGGTGCGAAGGAGGGGACTCCTACTGCGCGCGTCCAACGAGGGCCTTCTGAGGCCGCGCGTTGCGCGAGCACGGGAGCCCCCCTCCTTTGCACCTCATTCTACCGTCACACTCTTTGCCAGGTTCCGCGGCTGATCCACATCTTCTCCACGCAAGACCGCAATGTGATAGGCCAGCAATTGCAGCGGGATCGTAAAGAGAATGGGCGACAGCAACGGATGCACGTCGGGAATCGTAAACACCGCGTCGGCGATCTTGCCCAACTCGCGTTCGCCTTCCGCCACGAACGCAATCACAGGGGCCCGGCGCGCCTTCACCTCCATGAGATTGCTGACGGTCTTCTCATAGAGCCGGTCCCGAGGCGCCAACACCACCACCGGCATATCCTTGTCGATGAGCGCGATCGGCCCGTGCTTCATTTCTCCCGCGGCATAACCTTCCGCATGGATATACGAAATCTCCTTGAGCTTGAGCGCCCCCTCCAGCGCGATCGGGTAGTTGATCCCGCGCGCCAGATACAAGAAGTCCGATTTCTTGTAATAACGTTTCGCGATCGCCAGAATCTCCGCCTCCCGGCCGAGCACATGTTTCACCAACGCCGGCAACGTGACCAGGCGATCGAGCCAGGCCTTTCCGTCCGCCACACTCAGTACACCCCGCACCCGGCCCAGATGCAAGGCCAGCATGTAGAGCGCCGCCAACTGGCTGGTGAACGCCTTCGTCGAAGCGACGCCGATTTCAGGGCCGCAATGGGTGTACAGCACGCCGTCGGACTCGCGGGCCAAGGTGCTGCCGACCACATTGACAATCGAAACGACACGCGCACCTTTTTGTTTCGCTTCCCGCGCGGCAGCCAGGGTATCGGCCGTTTCACCCGACTGCGAAATCGTGATGAACAGGTCGTTCTTTTCAATCAGCGGGTCGCGATACCGGAACTCGCTCCCGATATCGACCTGCACGGGCGTCCGGACCATCTCTTCGAGCAGATACTTCCCGACGAGGCCGGCATGCCAACTGGTGCCGCAGGCCACGATCCAAATGCGGCCGACTTCGGCGAACTGTTTCGGCGTCAATCCGATATCCGGAAGATCCGCCTCGCCGCTCTCATAGGAATAGCGGCCCCGGATGGTATCCAGAATCGTCTGCGGCTGTTCGTGAATTTCCTTCAGCATGAAGTGGGGATACCCGCTCTTCTCAGCGGCAGAGGCATCCCACGTGACCTTCGTCTTCTTGCGCGTGACCGACCGGCCGTCGAGATCCGTAAACGTCACCGCTCCGGCCGTGACTTCGACCACGTCGCCTTCTTCGAGAAACGTCACGTCTCTGGTATGGGACAACATCGCCATCACATCCGAACCGACGAACGACGCCTCCGCAGTGCGACCGATGACCAGCGGACAACCGGATCGGGCCGCGACCAGCGAGCCGGGCTCCTGCTCCGCAATCACCGCGATCGCATAACTCCCGCGAATCTCCTTGGCTGCCGCACGGACCGCATCCGCCAGGTGCAGCTTTCCTTTCTTCATGTGT
The DNA here is from genome assembly GCA_919902505.1 of Nitrospiraceae bacterium. Taxonomy (GTDB): domain Bacteria; phylum Nitrospirota; class Nitrospiria; order Nitrospirales; family Nitrospiraceae; genus Nitrospira_A. Next base: position 36,185 of record CAKKRE010000005.1, on the reverse strand, counting down.
GCATCGATTAAATGCGCGACGACTTCCGTATCCGTCTCGGACTGAAATTTATAGCCATCCTTCACCAGACGCTGCTTGAGCTCCACGTAATTTTCGATAATCCCGTTGTGTACGAGCACACAGCTCTCGGAACGGTGTGGATGCGCGTTCTGCTCAGAAGGCTTACCGTGCGTCGCCCAGCGTGTATGCCCGATTCCGCACATGCCGGTAATGGCTTTTTGCTCCAACGACTTTTGCAGATTGACCAGCTTGCCGACGCTGCGGCGAATCTCGATCTTCTCCCCGCGCTGAATCGCCACACCGGCCGAGTCGTACCCGCGATATTCCAGCTTCGACAACCCGTTCAACAAAATTGGTACTGCGTCCTGATTTCCCACGTAGCCAACGATGCCACACATAGGTCGCCGTTACCTCCGTTTCGAACGTTGAGCTGCCGGTTGCTTCTTCTTGATGGAACGCTTCGAGGATTTCGAGCCCGTTGCCACCTTTGCGGCCTTCGTGGCTGTCCCGGCCGTGGCACGCTTCGCAGAGGAAGCCGGGGGCGACACTTGCCCGCTCTGTAACGCGCGCCGCCTGGCTGCCCAGCCCTCGCGGGTCACCTGGGGAACCCGGGCAATCACCAGCGCATCCGCCGGCACATCCTGCGTCACGGTGGCGCCGGCGGCGATGATGGAACCTTGCCCGACCGTCACCGGCGCAACGAGCTGGACGTCACTGCCGATGAACACGCCGTCCCCGACCACCGTATGAAATTTCTTATAGCCGTCGTAATTGCAGGTGATGGTTCCGGCCCCGATATTCACTCCCGATCCGATCGTGGCGTCGCCGAGATAGCTCAGATGGTTGGCCTTCGATCCTTCTCCGAGTTCCGTCTTTTTCATCTCGACGAAATTGCCGACCTTCGCCTTCCGCCGTGCGATCACACCCGGTCGCAGGTGCACGAACGGTCCGAGATGGCACTCCTCCTCCACCTGCGACTCACGCAGAATGCAGTGATCCAGAATTTCCACCCTGTTGCCGATGGCGCAAGCCGTAATCCTGGTGCCGGAATGCACGACCACCGACTCCCCGATCACGGTCCGGCCTTCGAGCGTCACATTCGGATACAGCACCGTGTCGCGGCCGATGGTTACCTCCGCATCGATCCAGGTCGAGGCAGGATCGCGCATCGTGACACCGGCTTCCAGCCATCGCTCCCTGATCCGCTGCCGAATCACCTGCTCAGCCTCCGCCAATTGCACGCGGCTATTGATCCCAAGGCCCTCGTCGATCGCACGCAGCCGCAAGGCCGACACCGTGCGTCCCTGCTGAACCGCCATCTGCACAATATCGGTGAGGTAATACTCGCCCTGCGCATTCCGTGGATCCAGCTTGTCGAGCGCCGGAAAGAGAAACTCGCCGTCGACGACGTAGGTCCCGACGTTGATCTCGCGCACGGCCCGTTCGGCCTCCGATGCGTCCTTGTCTTCCACAATGCTCTGCACCGCGTTATCCGCCGCGCCTTGCAGCCATTCATCGCGACGCCGGCGAATGACCCGTCCGTAGCCGGACGCGTCGTCGAGCACGGCGGTCAACAGCGTCACCGCAGCACCCTGCGCATCGTGCATCGCCAGCAATTCCCGCACCGTCGCTTCCGTCAAGAGCGGCGTGTCGCCGTTGAGGATCAAGTAGCGCGACGGCTTCCGATGCGAGCCACCGCTGAACACCGGACGCGCCTGCAATACCGCGTGACCTGTCCCCAATTGCCTGGTTTGCTCAGCGACGGCAACCTGCCCGCCGACCGCTTCAACAACCTTTCTGACTTCAGTTCCCTGATGGCCAACGACGACCGCCACACCCTGTTCCGCCAAGCCGCAGGCGATATCGAGTACGTACAGCACCATCGGCCGGCCCGCGACCGGGTGCAGCACCTTGGCGAGCGCCGACTGCATGCGCTTGCCAAGTCCCGCCGCCATGATGATGACACCGAGCCCGGGAATGGAGGATGGCACGGCCTTGTCCTGCGATGAATGAGTCATTGAGTCTTCACCATAAGAAATCGACGCAGGGTCTGTCGAGTGCGCGCGGGATCAGCCGACCTGCACACCTGCATCAGGTTGCTTAATAGGCGCCCACGTCTTCCCGCCGGACTGCGACGCGCCGCCCGAGGGAGGCGTGGGCGTGTAGAGCCCTCCCGAGACGATCAATTTCATGGCCTCTTCCACCGTGATATCCACGGCGATCACTTCACGCTCAGGCACCAGCAGGAAATATCCGGACGTGGGATTGGGCGAGGTCGGTACGTAGACGTGCACCAGCGGATCCGGCGAGAGCTGCTGCATTTCGCCTTTCGTCACACCGGTCACGAACGCAAAACAATAGTGGCCGTTCTTGGGGAACTGGATCAGCACCACGCGGCGATAACTCTCCCGTTCCGCAAATGAGAGGATGTCCATCATCGACTTGATCGTGGAGTAGATGCCGCGCACGACCGGCACGCGATTGAGCAATCCCTCCCACTGTCGCACCACGTGGCGACCGATAAAATTCGCGGCAAACAGCCCGGTGACAAAAATGAGCAGGATGAGCGCGACGATCCCCAACCCCGGCACATAATAGCCTGGCGTCACCAATCGGGCGGTGGCATCGCCGAGAATGCCGTCCAGACTGACGAACAGGGTCTTCAAAATCAGGATGGTCCCCCAGAAGGGGATCATGATCAGCAAACCGGTGAGAAAATAACGTTTGAGTGAAGCTTGCAACATGTGTGGCTGAAGGGCCCTTGGTAGAGCGTCATGATACTGGTCTTTCACCAATCGTCGCAAGCCTTTTCTTGCTATTTTCAATCACTTGGAATAGGATCCGGCCCTCTTGCTTCGTAGTTTTTCAGACCCGAATGATGACACCGCGTAGCCGACTACCCCGGGGCCTGTTCATTACCCTCGAGGGAACCGAGGGGTGCGGAAAATCGACCCAGGCCAAACTCCTGGGCGAGCACCTCCGGATCCAGGGATATGACACGGTGGAAACCCGGGAGCCGGGCGGCACTCCGCTCGCCGAAAAAATCCGTTCGCTGCTGCTGGATCGCGCCGACGAACCGGTCGCGCCGGAAACCGAAGCCTTTCTCGTCCTCGCCGCGCGCCGGCAACATGTGGCCCAGGTGATCGAACCGGCCCTCGCGCGTGGCAGCATCGTGCTCTGCGACCGATTCATCGACTCCACGTTGGCCTATCAGGGCTATGCGCGAGGACTAGACATCGCCACGCTCGAACGACTCAACCGCCTCGCCACCCATGCGCTCATGCCGGACCTGACGCTGGTGTTCGACCTCCCCGTTTCGACGGGACTGGCGCGACGGCGTTCCGCCGCCGAACTGAACCGGCTGGATCGCGAGTCCCTCCGGTTCCATCAGAAAGTTCGCGCCGGATTTCTCGATTTGGCGAAACGTCATTCGAAGCGAATCAAGGTGCTGTCCGCGCGGGCATCGAAAGAGGCGGTCGCCCGCGCAGTCGCCCGGGCCGTCACCCCGATGCTCGGTCACATCCGCCGGAGCGTAGACCACAACAGGCCGGCAGCAAGCCGGCCGTCACCTCAGAAGTCTCAGGCTCGCCATGCCATTCGCTGATATCATCGGCCACGACAGCGCTAAAACCCTGCTCCGGTCTGCAATCCTGCAGAATCGGCTTGCGCACGCCTACCTCTTCCATGGCGACGATCGCATCGGCAAACGCCTCCTCGCCCTTCGCCTGGCGCAAGCGCTCCTCTGCGAAACCGTCCCGGACGATCAGACTCCGGATGCCTGCGGCACGTGCCGGGCCTGCCGCCAAGTGGATGCGCGCACCCATCCCGATTTCATGGTGATCGAGCCGGATCAAGAACTCGCGAATCCCCAAATCAAGATCGAACTCATTCGCGACATCGAACACCAGATAATCTATCGCCCGCTGATCGGTGATCGGAAGATCTGCCTGATCGACGACGCGGATCGCATGACGATCGGCGCCGCCAATGCGTTGTTGAAAACACTGGAAGAGCCGCCCGACCACAGCCTGTTCATTCTGGTGTCGAGCCGACCCTATGCCCTGCCGGCCACGATCCGCTCCCGCTGCCAGGCCCTGCGCCTGACGGCACCCGCGCAAACCCAGGTGGAAGCCGCCGTCATTCTGAAGCGCGAACTGCCTCCCGCCGACGCGCACTTCCTGGCCGTGCTCAGCGACGGACAATTGGGGCGGGCTCTGGAATGCGATCTCGCACAGGCGCGGAACAGCCAGAAAGAATTCGCCGCCATCTTTTCATCCAAGGGCCTCCAGTCATATGCCAACGTCCTCGCCGCCGCCGAAGCCCTGTCGAAAGAAGAGCGCGGACCGGAAGCCTTCGACTGGCTGCTGCGCTGGCTGCGCGATGTGCTCCTGGTTGCCGTCGGCGCCGGCTCCGATCATGCGCTCAATCTGGATCAAAAAGCCGGCATGCAGGCGCTGGCTGAACGCATCGACATCGACGAACTGCTGGACCTGATCAACGATCTCGAAAAGTTGGAGCGGCAGGCCCATCGGAACCTGAACGTGCAGATGGCGCTCGAAACCATCTTGCTGCGGGTCCGTCACTTGCTGACGCCTCAGGACACCGCCGACAGGCCGCGATAAGCTAGCTTTCACCGCAGGCATCTTGCTATCTTCATTCGAAAATATATGAACAAGCGTGACACCTTCTACATTACGACGCCGATCTACTACGTCAACGACGTCCCGCACATCGGCCACGCCTATACGACCATCGCCGCCGACGTGCTCGCCCGCTACTGGCGATTACGTGGACGCGACGTGTTTTTCCTGACCGGTCTGGATGAACACGGGCAGAAGGTCCAGCAGGCCGCGGCTAAAGCCGGCATCGACCCGCAAGCCCATTGCGACCGCCTCGCGCCGCAGTTCACAAACCTCTGGCAACGGTTGAACATTTCCAATGACGCCTTCATCCGGACCACTGACAAGCAACATCAATCCGTGGTTCAACGATACCTTCAACAGCTATACGATAAGCAGCTGATTTACAAGGCAGACTACACAGGATGGTACTGCACGCACGACGAGCGCTTCTGGACGGAAAAAGATGTCGTCGATGGCCTGTGCCCGGATTGCAAACGTCCCATCGAACGATTGAGCGAGCACAATTATTTTTTCAAGATGGGCCAGTATCAGGAGCGATTGATCGAGCACATCAAAACTCACGACGACTTCATCCGCCCCGTCTCCCGGCGCAATGAGGTCATGGGATTTCTGCAGACTCAAAAGTTGGGCGACCTGTCGATCTCACGTCCGAAATCCCGCCTCTCCTGGGGGATCGAACTTCCGTTCGACAAAGAGTACGTCACCTACGTCTGGTTCGATGCGCTGGTCAATTACGTGTCCGCCCTGGAATACAAACCGGGACTCGAGCGATTCTGGCCGGCCGATGCCCATCTCGTGGGCAAGGACATCCTCACCACCCACGCGGTCTACTGGTCCACGATGTTGATGGCGCTGGAACGCCCGCTGCCTCACTCGATTTTTGCGCACGGCTGGTGGACGGTCGATGGCGAGAAGATGTCCAAGAGTCGCGGCAATGTCGTCGATCCCAACGCGATGATCGATCAGTTCGGCGCGGATACATTCCGCTACTTCCTCCTACGCGAAGTGCCGTTCGGGCAAGACGGGGACTTTTCGCGTACCACCATGGTCACAACCATCAATAGTGCCCTGGCCAACGGCATCGGCAACCTCCTGAGCCGGACGCTCACCATGATCGAGCGTTCCTGCGCGGGCACCATTCCCGATCGTGGCCCTGCCGTCCTGCCGGAGCTCGAACAACGAATCGAAGACTTGGCCCGACAACTGCCCGGCAGGATCGAAGCCGGCCACAATGCCCTGCTCTTCCGGGACGTGCTGCTCATGATCGAGGAATTGAACAGCGCCTGCGATGAATACATCGACAAGAGCGCCCCCTGGAAACTCGCGAAACAGCCGGAGGCACAACCGCAACTCCACACCGTACTGAATACGTCCGCGCGCGCACTTCGCCTGCTGGCCATCCTTCTTTACCCGTTCATGCCCACAGCGGCGCAGCAGATGATCCACCAGCTCGGATTATCACTGGATCTGTCAGAACCAGTTTCGGACGAGAACAGCAGCTGGGACAACACTCTAGCCGGCAGCCGGATCCAGAAAGGCGCCTCGCTGTTCCCTCGCATCGAAACCAAACCACAAGGAGCCAAACCCGTGAGCGAGACACCTGCATCTCCGCAGCCGAGCCCTGTCACTCCCAGCCCCGCCGCAGCCCAAAGCCCGGCCCCTCCGGTCGCCGCCCCCGCTGCCGCGCAACCGGCGCAGATCGGCATCGACGACTTCATGAAAATCCAACTGAAGGCGGCGAAAGTCTTGTCGGCGGAGCGGGTTCCGAAATCCGAGAAGCTGCTCAAGCTTCAAGTGAGCCTCGGCAGCGAGCAGCGCCAGATCGTCGCGGGCATCGGCAAGAAATATGAACCGGAAACCCTGGTTGGAAAAACCATCGTCATCGTGGCCAACTTGAACCCAGCCAAACTGATGGGCATCGAATCGCAGGGCATGGTGCTCGCGGCCGGGGACAGTGAAGTGCGCGGCCTTGCCACCTTCATCGAAGATGTGGAGCCCGGCACCAAAGTGAAATGAGTCGCCCCCTCTTCATCCGACTGATCGGCACCTGCCTCCTCGTGCTGCTGAGCAGTGCCGGCGCGGCGTTTACGCCGGATCCCTCCGAATCCGAACTCGACAGCAAAACTCGCTACAACGATCCCCTCCCCACCAGCGTCCTCGTGCGCGTCGTCGCGCACCGCTCATTGGTCCTGGGCCATGACGTCGGCGGCGCGCGCGTGACGATCACCGATGTGGCGAGCGGGCAACTTTTGGCCTCCGGCCTTCAACAGGGGGAGCCGGGCGACCAGACGCAAATCATGCGCACGCCTCACCTGATGGACGAACCAGTCTACAGCGGACGGCCGGCGGCGGCCTTCGCGACTACACTCGAACTCACGCGCCCGACGCTCGTGGAAATTACCGCGGAAGGCCCGCTGGCCTACCCCAATGCCTTGCAACGGGCGAGCACGACCGTCCTCCTGATTCCCGGCCACGATCTGACAAGCGACGGCATCGTGCTGCACCTGTATGGGTACCTGCTGCAGATCGAACATCCGAAACCGGGCGAGCCATTGATTGCCAAGGAAGATGTCATGCTGCGCGCCTCGGTGCGCACGCTTTCAGGAGCGCTCGTGCGTCCGCACAGCGACTGGGACTCGCGGAAGATCCATATATACGCGGAACTTCTGATCGGCGACCGCATCGTGGAGCGCTTGCAAATGTTTTATGCGGGAGAGAAGAGCCGCTTCGAAGCGCCTTTTTTCGTCCCGATATCAAAGGACGCGCCCGACGGCATCACCCTGCGCGTCATCGCAGCGGACACGGCGACCGGCAACTTCGGAATGGGAACCGCGCAATATCCGGTGCTCTCCGAGCGGCTCCGCCCCAGGAAGAATTGACCCATTGGATGATCTATTACATGATATGGTGATGTCGTGATGGATGAGATCTCGAAGATCGAGCACCGTCAACAGAGACCCCAATTCACCGATTCGACAATTTTTCTATGGATCCTAAACAACGGCAATTCTCCATCTGGTACATGTTCATCGCCCTCTGGGTGCTGATCCTGCTTCAGACGTTTCTCCCCGCGTTCTTCAACCCGACTGAAATCCCTTACAGTGAGTTCAAAGAATCCGTGGCGGCAGGGAAGGTCACCGAAGTCGCGGTCTCGCCGCAGATCATTCACGGGAAACTCAAAGAGGACAAGGTCTTTCACACGATTCGTATCGAAGACCCGGATCTGCTCAGGAACCTTGCGGAACATCAGGTGAAGGTCACCGGCGTCATCGAGAGCACGCTGTTTCGCGACGTGTTGTCCTGGATCGTGCCGATCGTGCTCTTCTTCGGCGTCTGGTGGTTCCTGCTGCGCCGCATGGGGCAGAGCCAGGGCTTCATGACGGTCGGCCAGAGCAAAGCCAAAATCTATGTGGAAAAGGAAGTGAAGGTCACATTTGCCGACGTGGCTGGGGTGGACGAGGCCAAGCAGGAACTGGAAGAGATCATCGAATTTCTCAAAACACCGGAAAAATTCCGCCGGCTGGGCGGCAAAATTCCCAAAGGCATTCTGCTGGTCGGCCCGCCGGGAACCGGGAAAACCCTTCTGGCGAAGGCCGTGGCGGGCGAAGCCGGCGTGCCGTTTTTCTCCATCAGCGGCTCGGAGTTCGTGGAGATGTTCGTCGGCGTCGGCGCGGCCCGCGTTCGCGACCTGTTCGAGCAAGCCAAAGGCAAGGCGCCCTGCATCATCTTCCTCGACGAGCTCGACGCGCTGGGCAAGGCCCGCGGGGTCGGTCCGATGGCCCATGAAGAACGGGAACAGACGCTGAATCAATTGCTGGTCGAAATGGACGGCTTCGATTCGCGCGTCGGGGTCATTCTCGTGGCCGCCACCAACCGCCCCGAAATTCTGGATCCCGCGCTGCTGCGGGCCGGGCGATTCGATCGGCAAGTGCTCGTAGACCGGCCGGATAAGATCGGACGACTCGCGATTCTGAAAGTCCACGCCCGCACCATCACGATCGCCAATCAGGCGGATCTGGAAACGATCGCCGCCATGACGCCAGGCTTTGTCGGCGCCGATCTGGCCAATCTGCTGAATGAAGCGGCGTTGCTCGCAGTCCGGCGAGGCAAAGACACCGTCAGTCTCTCCGAGTTGCAAGAAGCCGTGGAGCGCGTCATCGGCGGACTCGAAAAGAAAAACCGCGTCCTGAATAAGATGGAGCGAGCCCGGGTCGCCCATCACGAGGTCGGCCATGCGTTGGTGGCCATGTCCATCCCGGGCGGCGATGCCGTGCACAAAATCTCGATTATTCCTCGAGGTATTGCCGCGCTTGGCTACACCATGCAGCTCCCGACCGAAGACCGGTTCCTCATGACCGTGTCGGAACTCAAGAACCGGATCGCGATCCTCTTGGGTGGACGGGCGGCGGAGGAAGTCATCTACGGCGAAGTCTCGACCGGCGCGCAGGACGATTTACGAAAGGCCACCGATATCGCCAAGAGCATGGTGAAAGCCTACGGTATGAGCGAGAAACTCGGCCAGGTGAGCCTGGAACGGGATCGGCAATCCATCTTCCTGCAGACCGGTCCTTCACAGACACCGGGAGACTACAGCGAACAGACCTCCCGTGAAATCGATTGTGAAGTCCGACTGTTGATCGACGAACAGTACGAACACGCGCGCAATCTCATCACATCCCAGGAGGCCATCCTGCGTAAAGCGGCACAGGTCTTACTTGAAAAAGAAACGATCAGCGGAGAAGAACTCAAAACACTCGCCGCATCGCACTGACGCCGGTCTGAACTGAGACGCGACCGCCCTTTCCGACAGCACGATCCAACCGTCAACGCAACGCATCCCTCCCGCTCCCACAACAGGACCGTGACAACGTCTTGCCCCCGTCGGTCTCTCATGAGACACTGACTACGATGGTTCCTCACACCTACCATGAACTCCGCTCCCGATTGAGGATTGCGCTCGCACTCAACGCCGTCATCATCGTCGCGGAGTTTGTCGGCGGCTTCCTCACGAACAGCATCGGCCTGATCGGAGATGCAGGCCACAACCTCGTCGATCAGGGCTCCCTGTTCCTGGCGTTGTACGCGCACATCCTGACGGCGCGTCCCGCCACCGACAGCCGGACCTTCGGTTATCACCGGGCGGGTATCGTCGCCGCATTCTTGAACTCCTTTATCCTGCTGCTCACCGCCGTCGGCATCACGATCATGAGCGCCCAGCGCATCCTGACTCCCGTGCCCATTCCTGGCGGCTGGGTCATGCTCATCGCCCTCATCAGCTTTGTCGCCAATCTGTCGATCGCACTCCTGCTCCAGCACGGGGCGAAAGACGACCTCAATATCCGCAGCGCCTTCTGGCATATGCTCGGCGATGCCTGGGTCTCATTGGGGGTCGTGGTGAGCGGAGGGGCCATCATGCTGACCGGCTGGTCGGTCCTCGACCCCCTGGTCAGCCTCTTCGTCGTCGTGGCGATTATCAGAGGAGCTTGGCCGCTCTTTAAAGAATCACTTGAGGTCCTGCTGGAGTCCACCCCGCCCGGCGTCAGCCCCGCGCAGGTCGCCGCCACCATCGAATCCATCCCCGGCGTGAAGAATGTCCATGACCTGCACATCTGGGCGGTCGAACCGCGCCTCATCATGATGACCACACACGTGCAGGTCGACGGAGACGACGAGGCGCTGACCAGCGAGCTGCTCCACACCATTCGGGAGCGCATCGCCACCGACTTCGGCATCAACCACCTGACCATCCAGCTGGAAACCGTCTGCTGTCATCCGGAAGCCGTGCACTGCGATCTCAACAAGCTAGCCGGGCAGCGGTCCCATCCGGAATTTCTGCACAGCCACCATTAGACGCTCGCAAACCGACACATTGGCAACGGCGGAAGAACCCCCAATCACCCAGCTCAGTCCATCAGGAGATTGCTTCCATCTTCCCCAGCGCCCGAGCCAGGTTAATCCGTGCCGCATTCAAGCGGTACAAAGCATCAATGGCATTGTCTCTGGAGCGTGCGAGTGAAAAAAGCGCGTTCGTAAGTTCGAGGTTACTGGAAGAACTAAGTACGCTGAACCGTTCGCGAGCGAGTTCCTGCTCCGAAGCTGCCGCCTCCAACCCCCGCTTGGCAATCTCAACCTGCTCCGCTGCCGATTCCAATGTCATCAACGCTTCACGCACTTCGAGTGAGACACGATTTTGTACGACTGCCAGCTTGAATAACTCTTGCTGAGCCAGGCTGCGCGACTCGCTGATACGACCTTCACGTTGCCCCCCATCAAAAATGGGCACCGCTAACAACACCGCCACATTGTAGGTATCCGCAGTATTATGCATACGATTACCAATCAAACCGTAGTCGCCTTGAGCAACAAGAGACGGCAGGCGTTCGTCGGTGGTGGACCGCAGGGCCAGGTCTGCGGCTTTGATCCGCTGCTTAGCGGCTTTGACCTCTGTCCGATCCTGCATGGCGAGGGCCAACGCATCCTGGAGTGCCGGTGCTTGTTGCACCGTCGTCTTTAATTCATCCGTTAGTGTCAAGCGGACATCGAACTGAATCCCGAGTGCATTGATTAATCCGAGCTTAAATCGCTGAACCTCGCTCCGAGCAAGGGCCAGGTGCTGTCGCTCATTTTCAAGCTGAGCTTCGGCACGTGCCGTATCCAACCCTGTCCCCATTCCACCCCCCCGGCGACTACGCACAAACGTGGTCAACTCCTGAAGAAGCTTTACATTCGCCTCACGCGCATCGACCGTCGCCTGAGCACGGAGCACTTCCATGTATAAAAGTCCAACCTCCCCCATCGTATCGTTCTTGGCCGTGTCGGATTCCAATTCAGCCACCTTCAGGGCCTCGCGCGAAGCCCGCCATCGATCGATCAAGCTAAGGCTGAAAAGGCTTTGTGTCGCACTGACACGCGCGTCGAAAATAGAGAACGGACTCGTAACAAGCGGCGCCAACCCCACGGTGCCGAGGAAAAACGTCTGACGGGATTGTCGGACGTTGCTCGATAAGTTCGGCAATAGGGCCCCGAGTTGGGTAAACGCTGCCGCCTGCGCCTGCGCGACCCGTTCCTTGAACAATTTGACTGTCGGGCTGTTTCCCATTGATGCTTCCATCGCGTCTTTCAAACTCAAACGCAACTCTGGCAGAGGGGGCACACCAGCGCCCCCAGCATCCTGGGCACCAGCCTGGGCTGCGTCACAGAAGCCGTTCGCCAGCAGCATTGTCATAGTCAAAGCCATATAAGAGAGGCGATAAATCATGTCGGTCACCTATCCTTTCGTCTGCGGCACAGTCAGCTAGAGAGCACGGTCTGTCTCGAACGAGAGGTTTCTACGACCGCACCATTTGAAAAAGAAAACCGTGAGGACAGGGGAGAGGCAGGCACCCGCTACGGCGTGTGAAACCGCACCGTGCAAGGCAACCCGGCGGGAATTCGATGATCGGGGTTAGGCAGGTGAAGGCGAACGCCGAACGTCCCGTTGGCCGTATCGATCACTCGATTGACCGTCTCGACCGTAGCCACAAAGAGAGTGGGCGGTGCAGTATCGGGTATCACATCTGCGACCATCCCCGGAACGATCTTATCGAGCCAAGCCAGCGGCGCAAACACTTCGACACGCAACGGATCGACTTGCGCCACTTTGAGAATGGGAGACTGCCGAATCAACTCGCCCGGCGCGAGATACCGCTCCACGACCAGCCCGGCAATAGGACTTCGTATCGTCCGTAGCGCTAACTCGGCCGCAGCACGCTGGTATTCAAGTTGCGCCAGTTCATGCTCCTCTTTCGCCTCCAGTGCGGCCGCTTCAGCAACCCGGAGTTCGGTTTCGGCTTCATCCAGTTCATTATGTGCAATCGCTGAAGTTTTCCGAAGATCCCGGGCCCGTTCGACCTTGCGTGCCCCGTACTCCAGCCGCACTTGAGTCGTCTTCAACGCCGCTTCGAGTTCAGACTTCGCCTTCGCGACCGCCACCGCAGCTCGCTCCCGACTCGATTCCAGCACGGCCACCACCTGACCCGCTGTGAGCGGATCTCCCTGATCCACTGTAATGGACTCGATCAGCCCTTCGACGGGGGTACCCACAGCGACCACCTGAGAAGGCTTGATCAGACAACGCAGGTCGCTTGGAGCACCCGTGTCGGCCATCGTAGGCAATGCTGCCGAGACAACCAGCACCAGGACACTCGATAAGAGCATGCGTGAGGACAGCATCGGGCGCCTATTTAGTGAACCGTACGGTGCACTTGAGCCCCGCCGGCAATTTCATGTCGGGGTTGGGCACTTCCATACGCACCCCAAAAGTACCACTCGCCGCATCGACGACTTTATCGACAACCGTCACTTTCCCCTGATACTCCCCCTTCACCGGGTCTTCTGGCTTGACCGATCCCGTCATGCCGACGGTAATTTTTCCCAGCAACGCCACCGGCGCATAGGCTTCCACGCGCAAGGGATCGATTTGTGCCAGCTTCAGCACGCGCTCCTGCTTCGGGAATTCACCCGGGTGCATGTAGCGCTCGACGACCACTCCATTAATGGGGCTCTTCAGCGTGCGCAAGGCCACCTCTGCCGTCGTCCGATTCAATTCCAAATCGGCTAACCGCCGATTGGATAACTCGGCCTGCGCATGTGCGACGGCGCCAGTCGCCCGTTCGAGACTCGTCTCCAGCGTCGCGAGCACCTGCCCCTCCTTGACCACGTCACCACGGTCTACCGCGATGGTTTCGAGCACACCCGCAACAGGAGAAGTGATCGTGATCGTCTGGTAGGGATGAATGAGACAGGTCAAGTCTCCCGCCCAACCGGCCGACTGTGAGATCACCGCCGTCACTCCCAATAGACAGATCGTTAATCGCAGCAATGGCATCGCATACTCCCCTCCCAGGCTTAGCGCCTGTGCCTCTATTCCGGCCGCCCCGAAAAAGCCAAGGTCGCATCTAATTGATCATCGCTCTTGAGCACCGCGGACCGCATGCGTGCATGAAGTTGTTCGGCGGCCCGTTGAGCTCCACGAGTCAGCCATAGCGCCGGCCACACCCATCCCACACGAAGAGCTTGCCGGGCGATCCAACGACCCGGGCGGCTCGCATGTGCCGTCACGAGATCGTCTTCCAGCGACGCCAATGCCTCGCAGAATCCCGGATCTCCCTGACGGCCACAGCGTCCAAACAGCTGGCGGTCGATCCGGCCCGCGTCGTGGCGTTCGGTGGCAATGACGTGCAAGCCACCCCCATCGGCCACACCGGGGCCCAAGTGAATATCCGTACCACGTCCCGCCATGTTGGTTGCGACGGTAATCCGCCCGGGTTCTCCCGCTTGGGCGATGATATCCGCTTCCTCCCGATCCTGGCGGGCGTTCAACACACGATGCGGCAATTGAGCATCAAGAAGCAGGCGGCTGAGCCGTTCCGAAGCAGCGACAGATCGTGTGCCGATCAGCACAGGGCGCGCTTCTCCATGAAGCTGGGCCACCGTCCGCACCACTGCATGCCAGCGCTCATCAGCCGTGGTAAAAATGCGCTCCGCCGCGCGGGTGCGCCGCAACGGCCGGTTGGTGGGAATGGTGGCGACTCCGAGCCGGTACACGGCCCACAATTCGCCCGCCACCTCACATGCCGTGCCGGTCATGCCGGACAGCCGGAGATAGCGACGGAAAAATCGTTGGTAGCTGATACGAGCTAGCGTTTCCTGACGGTCGCTCAGCGGGCACCCCTCCTTGATCTCAATCATCTGATGCAGGCCGCGCTCCCAAGACCGATCGGCCATGACCCGTCCCGTGTACTCATCGACGATCTGCACCTTCGCATCATGGACGACATAATGCTTGTCCGGTTCGAACAGGTGCAGCGCCGAGAGCGCCTGCTCGATGAGATGCTCGCGCCTGCCTCGCCCCCGCCAGACCCCGCCCAACGCCTGAGTCAGTTCCCCTGCACGAGTCGACCCGGCCTCGGTCAACTTGACGTGCCGCGCGCGGACATCGATACGCGCCTCCCGACCAGGACGCAGCTGCCGAGCCACCGCCAGCGCCTGTTCATACACCAGCCGCTCATCCGTATCGTTCCCGCGTCCGGCGATGATAAGCGGCGTCCGTGCTTCGTCCACCAGCACACTGTCCGCTTCATCGACAATGGCATAGTAGAGGCCGCGTAGCAGCAAGCCGTCGCCCTGATGAGGAGACGACACCTTCCGAAGGCGCCGTTGAATGCCGTTGGACTGGCGACCGACGGCCAGGCGATCTTTGAGATAGTCGAACACCAATTCCTTGTTCGTGCAGTAGGTCACATCGCAAGCATAGGCTTGGCGCCGGGCTTCAGGCGTCAGCCCATGTACGATCACGCCCACAGACAGGCCCAGCGCACGATACACCGGGACCATCAAATCCGCATCTCGGGTCGCCAGGTAGTCGTTGACGGTCACAATGTGCACCGGCAAGCCAGCCAAGGCGGCGGTGCAGGCCGGAAGCGTGGCCGTGAGCGTCTTTCCCTCACCGGTGTGCATCTCGGCCACCAGGCCGTGAAGCAGCGCATACCCGCCCGCAACCTGAACATCGAAATGCCGCTGGTGAAGCAGTCGGGCGGACACTTCTCGCACCAGCGCAAACGACTCGGCGACCAGTGCATCGGTCAACCCCTGCCTGACCAGCGCCGCGCGCAGACTCTCCGCGGCCGGTTGAAAGTCGGTCTCCTTCAGGCGTTCATACTGAATCGCGAGCCCGGACACACGCTCCACAAATTCATGACTCGACCAGAGGCGGCTGCGCCATCGCCGCGCGATCGGCCCGGCCGTGCGCTGAGCAAAGGTATCGAGCCAGGACAACGTCGGCGTCGCCCGTTCGGGATATATCGAACCTTGCACCGCATCTGACAGCACCGTGTTAGACATTGAAGCGTGAAAGGAATAATTGACGAATCTGCCGATACCACTGGTCCGAGAGCGGCGCCCACCCATGCGAAAATCGGACATGCACACGTTCGCCCGCGTGGATGAGCCCAACCTCTTCGGGAACCGAAAGATCCACTTGAAATACCCGCTGCATCGTCCGGACACCCTGCGCATCTGTCGGATCGACCGGCACCGCACCTCCCCCTTCGGTACCGAGCGCTGCATGCGGCAATTCAGTCACCGCGGAGGGAACCAGTCGTGCGACGCCCGCCCGGTAGCGCGCTTGCACGCGTTCCGCCAGCCGCACTTCCACGCCGGGGGCTTGAGTGCGCACGAGATCGATATCCGCCTGCGGGACGACTGTACGCACGGTCAGCCTGCGGCGATCCACGACGTGGGCGAGCACTTCGCCCTGCTTCACGAATCGGCCTGGAAGGTCCTGCGGCGTCGGCAGCACGAACTGCCCCGCAGCACGACTCCGGACGACTAAGTCATCCAGCCGACGTTGCGTTCGAGCCAGTTGATCCCGCGCATAGGCCAACTCTTCTTCGATGATGGCGGCCTTGACGAGATCGATCGGACGTTGCTCGGTATAGCGCGCATGCAGTTCTTTTACCCGCGCAGCCAGCACGCGCGCCTCCGCCTGAAACCGTGGATGCTCGGCAATGAACAGCACCTCGCCCGGCTGTACCAGACTATCCGGCTTGGCCACGACCTGCCGGACGAAGCCATCGGTCCCGGCGCGCACCACCGATTCATCGGGAACCCACACCACGCCCTCCGCCATCGTATGAAACGGAGCCGGTGTCAGGCACAGGCCGCCTGCCAGCAAGACGAAGAGCACGACGGTGACCGCCAGGGCACGACCGCGGACCAGACGGATCAAGGGACTCGTGAATAGATATGACAGTCCCTTGACCAGCGGCACCATCAGCATCCCGACCGCGGTCATCGCCGCGAACAGAATTCCCAGCAGGGGAGAGAGTTCACCGAGAAAGAGCAGGATCGCCCCCGTCACCAACAATCGGTAGATGATCGACGCTACCCCGTACCCCACGAACCAGGCCCGCTCGCCGGCCGTGGCATCGGGCCGGCTTACCTCACGAGCCCCGAACAGGTACCGCTCACATAGGTACCGGAGATACGCCGTGGCGCGTGCGCGAAGATTCGGGATCTCCAGCCAGTCCATTAGCATGTAGTACCCGTCGAAGCGGAGCAACGGGTTGAGATTGAACAGCACCGTACTTACCCCCGCGAGAAAGATCGTGTTGTACGCCAGCAAGCGAACCAGCCCAGGTTCGGCATTGATCCAGACCACCAGAGCCAGGGACGCCAACGCCACCTCGACCATCATCCCCGCCGCTCCGACCAGAACTCGCTGCCACTTGTCCCGGAAAGCCCAGGCGGCGGAGGCCTCACAATAGGGCACAGGAGTAAGGACGAGCAGCATCACGCCTAATTCATGCACCTCGCCTCCGAAGGCTTTCGTCATGAATCCATGTCCCAATTCGTGGAACAGCTTGATGAGGGGAAAGAGCAGCCAGAGCACCACCAGCGAATGCGGCGTGGTCAACTGTCCGAGCAGATCGTGGGTGAGATCAGGCCAATGCAACCCGCCGAGGATAAGGCCCAGACCAGCCAGGCAGCACCAAAGCAAGAAGCCTGGCCAAGTGACAAGCGGTCGGACCACAGGTAGCAACGCGGTGAGAAAGCGGTCGGGGTCGCAAAGGGGCCAGCGCCAGGCAAACAGATTCGACAGTCGGCTCGCCCACTGTCGCTGCGCAATCCGGTCGGCCCGCTCGGTCAATTCCCCGGTATTAGGCAAGACGTCGCAGACGATGAGGTCTGAGCCGTGCAACTGGGCCAGCAGCCGAATTACGTCGTCCTGACTCGGTGCCTCATCACCCAACGTCGCCGTCGCGGACTCCCAGATGCTCCGCACCGTGTGCCGGCCGTCCATGAGGCCGATCAGATGGTAGGCCGCAGGGGCGAACCGGTGAAACCGTTCGGAGGCACGATCGCGCAGGACGTACCAGGTCTGCCCACGATACTGATGCCGCGTCAGTTCCACATGACTGCGCAACCGCAGCTTCAGCCGTTCGACCCGATACCAAGAGGCGCTGAAGAATTCACCCGCCATCCATCACCCGAATCATACTGAGGACTGACATCCCAGTAGAGAGACAAAACCATGAAATTGCGCAGCCGCACACCTTGTGCTAGGCTCCTCCCACCCAAGATCAATGCGGAGCACCACTTCACCGTAAACCCGAGGACCCCATCCTCGAAGAAATATTGCGTCGCCTAACCGGCGCCTTTCAGCCGGAGCGGGTCTATTTATTCGGTTCGCGTGCACGAGGAGAAGCCGGTCCTGACAGCGATTACGACCTCTTGATGGTGGTGAAAGAATCTGGGTTACCACGGTATCGACGCGAACAGGAGGCATTCCGCACATTGATCGGTGTCGGAGTTGCGAAGGATATTCTCGTGTTGACGCGTGAGGAGTTCGACCGGAAGCGCACGGTGGTGTCATCCCTCCCCGCTGCCGTCGAGCGGGAAGGCATTCTCCTCTATGCAGCCTGAAACCGCCGCTTCGGCGAAGTTGGCGAAAGTCGTAGGGCGCCACAGTCCGCTCATTCCCGACGGCGACCCGTTTGACCTGTAGAATCACCGGTGATACCATTTTCATCATCATCTCGTGGGAGATTCAATGAGCAGCAGACGACAGAGCAAATCACCCGCCGCAATAATCGATCCCCCTCGATACGTCCAGAACGAGCGCGGCGAAACAGTCGAAGTCATTGTGTCCATTGAAGATTACGAACGCTATCTCCGCACCTTGGCGAAGCATGCTGATTGGGAAACGCTGCCCACCTATCTCCAGGATGCCATTGATAATCTCTTGGCACAGGAGGCCAGAACGGAATCCGGTCCTTCACTCCCCTTGCAAGCCTTGCTGAAGAAAAACGGAAAAGGCCGATAGTGGCATATACCGTTCTCCTACGGCCCGCAGCGGAACGCGATCTCAACAGACTCCCCTCCGAACTCCGGACTCGTACCACCAGGACCTTGCTCGATCTTGAACTCCACCCCCGGCCGCACGGCATCGCTAAATTAGCCGGCACATCCAACACCTAGCGAGTGAGAATCGGCGAATACCGAGTCCTGCTGGACATCGACGATACCGCCAAGACTATACTCGTCCTTCGAATCGCCCATCGTCGCGAAGCCTACCGGTGATCGAGCCCGGTCCCTCACGCAATGCTTACCGCTAGATCGACACCAGCAGTCAGCGGCTAGCTTTCAGCAATCAGCTCTGAACACCCGTCATGCGTGACGCGTCGTTGGCCACTCACTGCCATGCTATCAGCTGTCAGTACTCAGCGAAGTCGCCTGTGAAGCCAACGACTGAAAACTGGGAGCTGATCGCTACGTCGCCTCACGGTTGACCATTGACGGTTGACGCCTGCTTCATGGCAACCAGGCCCAGAGCTTGAGGCTTGCCCAATCGACGATGTCGTGAGTCCAAATCCAGACTAACGACCGTTCGTCCACCGCGATCTTACCCACTCCTTCCATGGCCGGACGGAGTCGGTCCGATGGCGCAGTCGTCAGTTTGGCTTCGACCCGGAAATAATTACGGCCATCCTTGGCCGTCGACACCGGCGTGAGTTGGGTGACGGTAAACGGAAGCTCGTCGTGCGGCAATGACGACAGCAGCAGGGTCCCGGTCTGCCCGACGCGCAGCCCCGCCATATTCCAGTCATCCACTTGCAACACCACTCGATAGTCGTTCAACGGCGCGACCTCGAAGAGGACCTGCCCTTCTTCCACCGGAGATCCCAGCCGCTGACTCCAGTCTCCGCTCACAACGATGCCGGCGAACGGCGCGGTCATCCGGATCCGCGCAAGCTTCTCGTCCGCTAAGGCCAATTGCGCCCCGGCTTGCGCCAACTCCGCCGCCTTGATCTCCACCTTGGCCGCATCCCGGTCGGCCAGGACCTGCCGATACTCCTTGGCCAGTTGATCCCGCTGGCTCTGCCATCGCAACCGCTCGAGTTTCAAATCGTGATCCTGCAGCGTGGCGAGGACTTGTCCCGCCTGCACGATGTCGCCGGCCCGGACCGGCGCCGTCTCCAAGTAGCCTTGGAAGGGAGCCGACGCAGCCTGCTGGACCGATCCCTCCAACACCGTTTTCGCCGTCACGCGATACTCGCCTGTTGCGAGAAACAAGAACGCTACCAGAGCGGCCGCACCGAGCGTCGCCAACTTGAGTCCCACATGGCGAGGCCCGGTCAACTTGGCAAGTTGTGATCGAACCGATTCCCAAACCTTGCCGCCGAGCCATCGCGCGTCGCGCCGTTTCATCACAAAAAGTGGACCAGTCACTGCGCTCAAGGCTTCAAGCACGTCGAGCGTAGTGCGATCGAAGGGCTGCTCCGCTCCCCGCTCCAAGGTCAGCAGCCCCGTTACATGCCCATCGCACGACAGCGGCACCGAGCAGAGCGCGGCGCTGTGGAATTCGCGCACCAACTCATCGTGCGCGCGCCGGATCTGAGTCGGGGTAGTCGGCAGGGGCGGCACAACGATGGTCTGCCGCTGGTCGAGCGCTTCCTCCATCGCCGCCGTGATGGCCCGGACCAGCGTTGTCTTGGGGCTGAATGTGCTGCTGTGGGAAAGGGCTGTAAGCCTGACACGGCCGTGCAACACCGTCCCAAGAGTCACCCGATCGCAATGCAACCGGGTCGCAAGCTCAGTCACAAACGCCCTGGCGGAGGCCTCATAGCCGGTCTGCCCGAGCGCCGGGGCGAGCAGATCGAACAAGAGCTGAAGCCGCTCCGCGCTCTGGGCCTTCGCCGTCAACGCCGCCAGCCCATCCGCCGGCAATAGTGATTCCAACTGAATAGGCGCCCCCGGTTCCATCATGTTGCAAAGTCTCCGCCGTTGGCCGACAGGCGTTCACTCCCCTTCTCGACAGAAGGGGGCGAACCGGCCGCAGGTCCGCCCTGATCCAGCGCGCCGAACTGCCGTTCATACTGCTGCACCACCGCCCCCAGGAGCAGGGCCAACCGCTTGGCGGCGAAGGGGCTGAGGATGATGCGATTCGTCACCTGCACACGCAGGTCCGCCTGATTCTGATCCCAAGCTTGATTCAATCCAAAATTGAGGACGATCTCTTCCTTCGTGCTCGCCACGTGGCAGCTATTGGAATAGTTTGTCGCCGCGCCGGCTGCATCCACCAGAATCCGCCGTTGGTCGGTTTTCGCCTGCGCCTGGTCGCTGCCACCCGTCTGTGAGTTCGTCATCAGCACCTCCACTTATTCTGCAAGGTCTTCTCAAGTGCGGTCCAGTCGACCGCTCCCCTAACACAGCGAATCGGCTCGTCCACCCCGCTTGACATCAATCTCACATTGAGATATTCTCGGCTTGTGCACATCATCACGCGAAGGAGACTGGTCGAATTCGCGCGGACACATCCGGATGCGCGGACTCCCCTGCGCCACTGGTTTACGATCGTTCGAAAGACCACCTATGGTTCCTTCGCCGGTCTGCGGGTCACGTTCCCCTCGGCCGATCAGGTGGGCCGATTCACCGTCTTTAATATCGGAGGCAATAAGTTCCGGCTCATCGTGGCCATCCATTACAACCGGCAGAAAGTGTACATCCGGCACGTGCTGACACACGCCGAGTACGACCGAGGCGCCTGGAGGACCTGATTCATGCTCGCCAAATACATCCATGACGTGAATGCCGACTACTGCCGCATTCGGCAAAGAATTCCCTTGGGCCGGTTGCATACCAAGGCGGAATACGACCGAGCTGTGGCCGTCCTCGATGCCATTCTGGACGAAATCGGTCAACAGGAAACCCATCCCCTCGCCGACTTGGCTGAAACCTTGGCCCTCTCTATCGAGGCCTATGAGGACACCCATGTCGCCATGCCTGATGCCTCTGGGCCGGACATTCTCCGCAGCCTGATGGAGGAGCACGAGCTCGCACAAACGGACATGCCTGAGATCGGCAGCCAGGGCGTCGTGTCGGAGATCCTGTCGGGCAAGCGCGACTTGAACGTCCGCCAAATTACCCGGCTCGCCGCACGATTTGGAGTTTCTCCTGCTTTGTTCATACCCGTCTCCACCAGCACTCCCACACACCGCAGGACCAAAAAGCAAAACACGCGCAACAGTTAGCCCCACGCTTCTCTCAATGCTCGCAAACTGCTGGCCCGACAGACACGTGCCGCCTCACGCGTCCCGTCTTCCGATTCCCATCCTCCATCTCACGATAGGCGCTTCACGTCTTTCATTCACGGCGAGGATTACTTCACCGCATGCGGTTTTGGCGCGCCGGCAGCCGACGGCGCCGGTTCCGATCGCGCCACGGTCAAATGGATCGGACCATACCGCGCTTCGTATTGCTGCATCACCGCCGGCAGCAGCATGGAAAGGCGCTTGGCGGCGAACGGACTCAGAATGATGCGGTTCGTCAACTGCACCTGCACGTCGCGCGATTCCCGCTCCCAGGCCTGGTTTAGGCCGAAGTTCAGCACGACTTCCTCCTGCGTGCTCGACACATTGCACACGTTGGCGTAGGAGTTTTTGATCGTGCTCGCGTCCCATCGAATGGTGGGAGGCTGCACCTCCGTTTGCGGCTTGGCCTGTCCGTTCGTGGATGGCTCTGACATCTCACACCTCCTTGTCGTGCGGCGCTACGCCGTCACGGTCACGTCGATTTGAAACTCGCTGAACCGGCTCGGCACGCCGTTGTCGTAGAGGCGCACCGTCAACTGATGGACCCCGATGTCGCTCGTGGTCGGCGTCCAGGAAAAGAATCCGAATGGGTCGAGCGTCGCGCCCGCCGGAACGTTCCCGATGAGTCGAACCTGGAACTGCTGTGTCGCACTGTCCTGATCGCTGACGTCCGGTGCGAAGAGATTGAGACGGAAGGTCAACGGATTGTCCGCCTGCCCACTGAAACTCGTGGACCCCGCGTACTGCGGCGCGAACAGATTCTCCGGCAACACCGCGCGCCAGGCCTCTTGATCACCCAGCGGGTTCGTGCCGGTCCCGACGATCGTCCGGCCGTCGCCGGTCATGACCAGGCCCATCAACCCGCTCCAACCAGCCAAGTCCGGCACGCCCAACTGGCTCATCACGGACTCGAGGTTTCGAGCCCCGTTGTTTTCATCCCAGATGTCTTGTCCGGCCAGCACAGTCGAACCATCCGCACTCACCGAGACAGCATCGGCTTGGATGCCAAGCCCCTGCATCCCTCCAGTGACGGTCCAACGGAACACTTCCATCCCGAGATCCGATTCGCTGACGCCCACGATCACCGATCCATCCGACGACACAGCCAGCGCACGGCTGAAGACGTTGCCGCCCGGGAGATCGCCCAACCCCTCGACCGTAAATCCACCGAGCCCATCCGCGACCCATCGCACGGCCTGGGCTTCTTGGCTGCCGAAAAATGGGTAGTTTGCCCCCACAATGACGTTGCCACCCGCGGAAATGCCGAAGGCTTCGCCATCGGCGTACCCAGCCAGGCTATCCAGCCGTACTGCACCGGTCGCTGCGGTCCAGCGGAAGGCGCCTTGAGGCGTGAAGATATTCACTTGGCCTTTGCCGACCACCACCAATCCGTCAGACGACACGGCATTGCCGGAGTATGCGCTCGTATTACCGACAATGGTCTGAATCCCGCCCGTTTGGCTCCAACGGAACACGCCGACTGAACTGTCTCCGACGATCACCGAGCCATCGAGCGAGGCCGCTCGCGCAGTCACAGGAACTCCCACCACCGTCGAGAAATTTTCGATCCCGCCGCCGACCGTCCAGCGGAAGGATTCAGGGCCTGACGCTCCCTCGCTTTCTCCGACGACCACGGCGCCATTCCCTGAGACACCGAACGGCCGGCTCGAGAAGATCCCGCCTGGAAGATCGCCCAGGCCTTGGAAGGAAGCCGCATTGGACAACACCGTCACATTGACGGCCTGCTCGCTGAAGAGCGCCGGAGCACCATTATCCGTCACACGGATCGTGAGCGAGTAGCCACCGGCTTGACCGGCTGACGTGATCCAGGCGAATTGACCCGTCTGCGGATCGATGCTTGCCCCAGAAGGCAAGGTGCCCTGCAGACTGAATGTCAGTGTCTGCGCCGGCACGTCGGCATCCGTCGCGCTCGCGAAGAACGTGACGAGTTGTCCTTCCGTTACGGCCTGATCGCCGATGAGAGTGAGCACGGGGGCGACATTGCTTGCGGCCACGGTAATTGTGACAACCTGTTCTGCGAACAGGTTCGGCGTCCCATCGTCCATGACTCGTACGGTGACGTTGTGCGAGCCGACTTGGCCGAAGGTCGGCGTCCACGATACCTCACCCGTTGTCGGATTAATCGCGGCCCCCACAGGGACGGTTCCTTCAAGGCTGTACGTCAGCGTGTTGGCAGGCAGATCCGCATCGCCACCGGCAGCCGTGAAGATGAGCAGCTGCCCCGCCGTGACAATTTGATTCGGGATCGTTGCCAAGGTCGGCGCCTGATTGATCTCATTCACCGTGACCGTGATCGTTTCACTGTCGCTGAGCGAGTTCGCACTATTGTCTCGGACAGCCACATCGAACGTGTACGTCCCAGGTCCCTGCGCTTCCGTCGGCATCCAAGTAAAGACACCGGTGGTGGGATTGATGGCCGCCCCAGCCGGGATGGTCCCCTGCAGGATGAAGGTCAAACTCTGGTACGGACTCGAATCCGTGGCCGAGGCCGTGAAGGTCAGCGTCGCGCCTTCGTTCACGTTCTGGTTGCCGATCGGACTCAATAGGGGCGCTTCATTCACCGGCAACACCGCCGGTAAAACCGCACGCCAGGCCTCTCGCTGCCCGGTCGGGTTCGTGCCATTACCAACAATCACACGCCCATCCACCGATACACCCGTGACATTGTTGAGCGCCCAGCCTGCCAATGACGTTCCCAATCCAACATCAGCGGCAAGCAAACTCGTCAGGCTTCTCATGCCATTGACAGCATCCCAGATAAAGGGTTGGCTCGTCGCTGTCGTTCCACCGATAAACCCGCTGACTCCCAAGACGAGAGAACCATCGCCACTGACTTCAAACGCAACGCTAATGTTATCTCCGGGAAGCATGCCGAGTCCGACCATCCCGCCGCTGGCCGTCCATCGGAAGGCCTCATCCTGCCCATTCGTGTTAAGTGCCAGTCCGACCACCACGGTACTATCAGCCGACACCGCGAGGGCCTCGCTATCAACAATAGCCCCCAGCAAACCACCGAGCCCCACCATGCCGGTGGCGTTCGTCCATCTGAAGGCTTCCGTTCCCACGCCCGAACTGTTGGAACTCCTCCCTACGATCACCGTCCCATCGGCAGAAACGTCAAAGGCTTCGTTCCCTTGGCTACCGCCGCTCGGAAGCGCTCCCAACGCGACAAGTCCTGTGGCACTGGTCCACCGAAACGCCTGCGCATTGAGGGGACCTGGGCCCGGGTCTCCAGTCCCAACGACAACAGATCCGTCAGCGGATACTGCGGTCGCTTGACTTGAGAATGATCCAGTTGCGAAATCACCAAGTCCGACCATGCCTTCACTGGCTGTCCAGCGAAACGCTTCTTGTCCCGCTGCCGATTGACTCGAGCCCACCACCACCGCGCCATCCGCTGACACATCATTTGCGAAACTGCTCACGATACTACCAGGAAGATCTCCCAGACCCACAATTCCTGCTGCGCTTGTCCAACGAAACGCTTCCTCGCCTGCGAAGCCATTGTTGTAATTCCCAACACCCACGACCACGTTTCCATCCGCTGAGATCCCAGCGGCAAAGCTAGCGGTGGTTCCGCCTGGCAGATCTCCCAGACCTTGGAACGAGACCGCCAACTCCGCCGCCACCGTGATCGTGATCGTTTCCTCGTCGAAGAGCGCCGGAGCGCCATTATCCGTCACACGGATCGTCACGCTATGCGCGCCCACTTGCCCGGCCGCCGGAGTCCACGTAAAGACTCCGCCGGTGGTGATACTCGCTCCAGAGGGAGGTGTGCCTTGCAGACTGAATGTCAGTGACTGCGCCGGCACATCCGCATCCGTCGCCGTCGCCGTGAAGGTCAGTTGTTGCCCCACCGTCACCGTCCGGTTGCCGACGGATGAGAGAACAGGCGCTTGATTGCCTATCGCCACGGTCACTTGGACTGGTTGTTCCGCAAACAGCGCACCGGTCCCGTTGTCTGTCACCCGTACCGTAATCTGATGTGTCCCCACCTGCCCTTCGGCCGGCGTCCAATTGAAAACTCCAGACGTTGGATCGATGGTGGGCGTATTCAACGTGCCGAAACCGGGCGGGAGCAGCGACAGATCGAGGCTGTACGTCAGACCATTGGCCGGGATATCAGGATCGGCCCCCACCGCCCCGAAGGTGAGGAGTTGTCCTGCTGTCACGGTCTGATTCGGAATGGCTTGCAGCGTTGGAGCTTGATTCACTTCGCCGACCGTGACCACGATCGTTTCGCGATCATTCAACGCCGGGGTCCCATTGTCCGTGACGACCACATCGAACGTGTAGGTACCGGGGCCTTGCGCTTCCGTGGGCGTCCAGGTGAGTTGCCCCGTCCCTGCAGCGATCGAGGCGCCGAGAGGCACCTGCCCGCTGACGCCGTTTTCGAGAGTGAAGGTGAACGTCGTCAAGCCTGGACCATCGGGATCTTGGGCCGTGACGTTCATGGTCAACTGCTGCCCTTCATCCACCGCCTGATTCCCGATGGGATTCAGCACCGGCGCTTGATTGACTTCGCCGACCGTCACCGTGATGGTCTCGCGGTCGGACAGAATCGGCGTGCCATTGTCCGTCACGACGACATCGAAGGTGAAGCTGCCTGGGCCCTGCGCTTCGGTCGGGGTCCAGGTGAAGACGCCGGTCGTCGGATCGATGGTTGCGCCGGTTGGGACCGTGCCTTCCAGGCTAAACGTCAACCCTTGGGCCGGTATATCCGCATCCGTGGCGGTGGCCGTAAAGGTCAACGGCTCGCCCTCATTCACGCTCTGGTTGCCGATCGTGTTCAACACTGGCGCCTGGTTCGGCTGCGCGTTCACCGTGATCGAGACGACCTGTTCAGCAAACAGCGCGAGCACGTCGTTGTCCGTGACGCGCACCGTCACGCTCTGAGGGCCGACCTGCGCATTGGTCGGCGTCCAGGTGAAGTTCCCGGTGGTCGGATCGATAGTTGCGCCCGCAGGAACCACCCCCTGCAAGCTGTAGGTCAACCCGTTGGCCGGGATGTCCGCATCTGACCCGACCGCGGTGAAGCTCAAGAGTTGGCCTGCGGTCACCGTCTGATTCGGAATCGCCTGCAGGGTCGGCGCTTGGTTGACTTCGTTCACAGTCACTGTAATCGTCTCTCGATCACTCAATGCCGGCGTACCGTTGTCAGTCACCACCACATCGAACGTGTAGGTACCGGAGCCTTGCGCTTCCGTGGGCGTCCAGGTGAGTTGCCCCGTCCCCCCAGCGATCGAGGCGCCGAGAGGGACCTGACCGCTCAAGCCATTGTCCAGCGAGAAGG
This sequence comes from Nitrospiraceae bacterium, assembly GCA_919902505.1. Lineage (GTDB taxonomy): Bacteria > Nitrospirota > Nitrospiria > Nitrospirales > Nitrospiraceae > Nitrospira_A. The sequence goes on along the minus strand of CAKKRE010000005.1, from coordinate 9,096 downwards.
TAAACGTCGCTAGACCATCAGGGTCCGTCGCGTTGGCGACGAAGGTCAATTGCTGACCTTCGTCAATGGTTTGGTTGCCGATTGGATTCAGCACCGGGGATTGATTCGGTGTCGGCTCGACCGTCACTTGGACGATCTGTTCCGCGAACAGATTTGGCGTGCCGTTGTCGGTCACACGCACGGTGAAACCGTGCGGTCCCCCAACTTGCGCAGCCGTGGGCGTCCAGGTAAAGACTCCTGTGGCGGGATCGATCGTGGCTCCGGCGGAGAACAGGCCTTCCAAACTGTAGGTCAGCGCATTGCTCGGCAGATCGGCGTCGGTCCCGACCGCCGTGAAGGTGATTGTCTGACCGACTGTGACCGTCTGATTCGGAATCGCGGAGAGTGTCGGCGCCTGGTTCACTTCGCCGACAGTGACCGTGATGGGCTCGCTGTCACTCAGCGTTCCGTCGCTCACCACGACATCGAACGTGTAGGTGCCAGGCCCTTGCGCTTCCGTCGGCGTCCAGGTGAAGACACCGGTGGTCGGGTCGATGCTCGCGCCCGCTGGTATCGATCCACCAGCCCCATTCTCCAGCGTGAAGGTCAGCGTATTCGCCGGACTGTCGGCGTCCGTCGCCGTCGCCGTGAAGGTGAGCGGCTGGCCTTCGTCGATCGTCTGGTTGCCGATGAGGTTCAACGCCGGTGGCTGGTTCACGGCATCGTCGTTGGTGATCGTGCCGAGGCCCTGACTGTCGACGATCGTCGCATTGGTGGCGTTGCTCAGCTGCACCACAAACTGCTCGTCGCCCTCCACCAGGTCATCCTGCCGCACCTGCACAGTCACGGTCTGCTCCGTCTGGTTGGGCCCGAACGTCAGCGTGGTCAGCGGCACCGGCGTATAGTCCCCCGAGGCCGCGGTGGCCCCGTTGTCCACCGTCGCCACACGCACCGTCACCGTCTCATTGATGGCCTCGGACAGCGCCACCGTGAAATTGAATGCCGTCGTCCCTGAGAGGGACGTGCCTTCCACGAGCGTGACGTCATTGATAGACAGAGTTGGAATGTTCTCGGTCACATTCGTGACCGTGACATTCACGGTCTGCGTCGCGATCCCACCGGCTCCGTCGCTCACCTGCACTGTGACCTCGTAGACATTGTCGAGATTCGCATCAGATGGCGCTTCGAAGTTCGGCGCCGTCACAAAGCTCAGCAGGCCTCCGCTCGTGATGGCGAACAGGGCAGCGTCCGCGCCGCCGGCCGGACTATAGATAAGGGGTTGAACGGGCACATCGGCATCAGAGGCCGTCACGGTTATGACCTGCATCTGATTTTCCTGCACGCTCACTGTTGGGGAGCTGGTGAATGTCGGGGTTTGATTGACATCTCCAATGGTCAACTGCACCGTCTGCTCGCTGAACAGGCTGGGACTCCCGTCATCGGTCACCCGCACGGTGATGTTATAGATCCCCGGGCCCTGCGCTTCGGTCGGCGTCCAGGTAAAGACGCCGGTGACCGGATCGATACTCGCCCCGGCCGGCACCGTGCCCTGCAGACTGAACGTGAGTGAATTGGTCGGCAGATCGGCATCCGTCGCCGTCGCCGTGAAGGTCAGCAGACTCTGTTCATCTCCGCTCACCGCCGCAGGCACTGTCAACGTCGGCGCTTGGTTGACTTCCGCTACCGTCACCGTGATGGTCTCGCGGTCGGACAGATTCGGCGTACCGTTGTCCATCACGACGACATCGAAGGTGTAGCTGCCAGGCCCCTGCGCTTCCGTCGGGGTCCAGCTAAAGGCGCCCGTGGTCGGATTGATGGTGGCCCCCACCGGCACGGCCCCGCCGACGCCGTTTTCTAGCGAGAACGTCAGCGGCTGTGTCGGCACATCCGCATCCGTGGCGATTGCGGTAAACGTCAGGGGCTGCCCTTCGTTCGCGTTCTGGTTCCCGATTGGGTTCAGCACCGGGGCTTGGTTCACTTCCGTGACGGTAATGGTGATCAGCTCGCTTGTTGTCACCACACCATCGGTGACGGAGAAGATCACATCATAGGTGTTCGGGCCTTGCGTATCGGTGGGAGTCCAGACGAATTCACGGGTCGCTGGATCGAACGTCGCACCCGCCGGCAGGCCGGTCGCGCTGTAGACCAAGGTCTGAGCCGGGACATCGACATCGCTGCCGCCAATGGTGAACCGTAACTCGGTTTCTTCGATCACGCTCTTATTCCCGATCGGTTCGAGGACCGGCGCGACATTCACCTCGTTGACTGTGATGGTGATGGTTTCGCTGGCCGTCGCAAAGCTGTCTGTCACGGAGAAGGTGATGTCGTAGGTGCCGGGGCCTTGGCCTTCGCTCGGTGTCCACGCAAATTCGCGGGTCGCGGTGTTGAAGGTCGCCCCAGTGGGCAGGCCCGATGCGCCATAGATCAAGGCCTGAATCGGCAGATCCGTGTCTGAGGCCGAGAGGGTGAACCGCAGTTCCGTCCCCTCGTCGATCGTCCGATTCCCGATGGGATCCAAAGTGGGAGCGCTATTCACTTCATTCACGGTAATTGTGACCGTCTCAGTCGTGGTTACGATCCCGTCCGTAACAGAGAAGGTCACGTCATACGTACCGTGACCTTGCGCTTCAGTGGGCGTCCACGCAAACTCACGAGTCGCTGAATCGAATGATGCACCTATTGGAAGCCCTGTCGCGCTAAAGACGAGAGTCTGGGCGGGTACATCGACATCCGAGCCGGAGATGGTGAACCGGAGTTCCGTCAACTCGTCGACCGTCTGGTTCCCGATCGGGTTCAACACCGGCGCTTGGTTCGGTTGCGCCTCGACCATGATGGCCACGGCCTGTTCGGCGAACAGACCAGGTGTGCCGTTATCGGTCACGCGCACGATGAGACTGTGTGCGCCGACTTGGCCGGCAGTCGGGATCCAGGTGAACACGCCGGTGGACGGATCAATGCTCGCGCCAGTCGGGATCGTGCCTTGCAGACCATAGGTCAGCGTGTTGGCCGGCAGATCCGCATCGCTGCTGACCGCGGTGAACGTGAGCAGCTGGCCCGCCGTCACGGTCTGGGTTGGAATCGCCGCGAGCGTCGGCGCGAGGTTCACTTCATTGACAGTCAGCTGCACCGCCTGCTCGCTGAACAGGCTGGGACTCCCGTTGTCGGTCACTCGGACCGTGACGTTGTAGGTCCCCGGCCCTTGCGTCTCCGTCGGGGTCCAGGTGAACGCGCCGGTGGTCGGGTCGATGCTGGCCCCGGCCGGCACTGTCCCCTGCAAGCTGAACGTCAGCTGATTGGCCAGCAGGTCGGCATCCGTCGCCGTCGCCGCGAACGTCAGCAGAGTCTGTTCATCCCCGCTCACCGCCACCGGCACCGTTAGCACCGGCACCAGATTGACTTCGTTGACCGTCACCGTAAAGGTCGTCTCGCCAAACAATATCGGGCTCCCGTTGTCTGTCGCCCGCGCCGTGATGCTGTAGCTGCCGGGGCCTTGGGCCTCGGTCGGGGTCCAGGTCAAGACGCCGGTGACCAGATCGATACTCGCCCCGGCTGGCGCGGTCGTGAGGCTCCACGTGAGTTGGTTTGCTGGCAAATCAGTATCCGTCGCTGTCAGGGTCAGTGCTAACGTTGTGCCTTCGTCGAGCGTCTGATCCGCCACCGCCGTCACCACCGGCGCAAGGTTCACCTCATTCACTGTGACCGTGATGGTTTCGCGGTCGGTTAGATTCGGGCTGCCGGTGTCGGTTACTACCACATCGAAGGTGAAGGTGCCCGGCCCTTGCGCCTCCGTCGGCGTCCAGGTGAAGGCCCCGGTCACAGGATCGATGCTCGCCCCGACTGGGACTTGGCCCGTCGCGCCATTCTCCAGGCTGAATGTCACTGTCTGCCCGGCATTAGGATCGCTCGCCGTCGCCGTGAAAGTTAGGGTTGCCCCTTCGTTCACGGTCTGCGGGCCGATCGCGTTCAGCACCGGCGCGTTGTTGCCGGCCGCTACCCGCGTGATTGTCCGCGATTCCGTCCGCTGGTTGCCCGCGGCATCGGTCGCGCGGACGGTGAAGGTGTTGGCACCCAGATTGAGCGCGACGTTCGTGAAGCTGAAATTGCCGCTCGCATCGGCCTGCGTGGTCGCGCCGGTTTCAAGCAAGTGTACCGTCGCGAGCGCTTCGGTCTGCCCAATCAACGTGACGACATCATTCGTCGTCTGTTGATCGCCGAGCGGCGCCGTATCGGATGCGGCGGCCAGATCGAACGTGAGCACAGACACCTGAGTATCCAGCGTGAAGGGCACGCTGATTTGTGTGCTGTTGCCCGCGGTATCCGTTGCCTGGAGTTTTAAGACATAGGTGCCGTCGGTCAGCGGCGCTCCGTTTATTTGTTCGAGTCGGACTTGTGTGAAGCTAAAGGAGCCGTCGGGCTGCCGGTCGCTGAGCACATTGACGGTGGGCGTCGCGCCGAAGCCGGCCAGGAACGTCGCGATCCCTTGCGGATCGGTCAGGCTGCCGGTGATGGCCGGATTGCTCGTGAGCTGATCGCTGGCGGAACTCCCCGTGTCTTGCTGCAAGCTCGCGGTCAAGGCCGGGCCACTGAAGTTGCTGACGAAGTGGACGTCCCCCGCGGTGGGCTTCAGAGTCAAGCCATTGAGGTACTGTGTCGGAAAACGACCGGCGTAGAAGCGGGTGTCGGCGCTGAGCGCGCCGCCGATGACGATGCCGCCGATCGAGCTGCTGGTACCCCCGATCAGGGTGTCGTTGCCGTTGCTGTAGGCGCCGTCGACCGGGTCAATCCCCACGCGAACCGATGTCCCGCTCATCGCCCCGGTGACGGTGAAGAGGCCGATGCTTCCAGCTCCATACATGTCGGCGTTGGCGCCGGTGCCCCCCGGTTGGCCGTCTTGGCCCAGCGTGGCGCCGACATAGATCTTCGCGTTGGTCGTCGAGCCCAGGATCGTGAGGGCTTCAACCGAGGGCACCGCAATGGTGCCGCCCTGAATGCTCCCCAGAGTGATCGTGCCAGGCAGCAGGCCGGGAATATTCACCGGTCCATCGATGGCGAGTGTGCCGGTGAGATCCGTCGTCGCAGCCAAGAAGGTCGAGAGCGGGCCAAACACATGCACGTCGTTGAGGGTCACGCGGCCGTTGCCGCCGCTATTCGTCAGGATGGTCACGACGGAACTCGCGGTCGTGCCGGTGATCTTCACATCCCATGTGCTGCCATCCTTGATCACTTCGCCGGTGCCGGGTCCGCTGAGGCTGAACGTGACGCGCGTGCCATCGGCGTCGCTCAGGGTGAGCGTGGTATTGCCGGCTCGGCCCGGGACTGCGCCGAATTTCCACGTCCCGTTGATCGTGCCGCCGATCGCAACGTTGTTGCTCTCGCTGCTCTCGGTAATCGCATTGGCATTGTCGAACTTCGACAGCAATGTGTACGGCACGGGGTTGAGGGTACTCGACAGCGTCAGGTTCACCGTGACATTCTTGGAAGCGCCGGCATTGACTCGGTCGGTGTTCGCGGTGCCGAGCAGGAGGTCGGAACTATCGAGCACGCTGTCGAGGGAGGCGTAGACGCCGACCTGCGATTGATTGACGCGCTGATTGCCGATGTTCTGCACTTGCACGACGGCGCTCGCGCTGTTGGTCGGCACGGCGGGATCGATCAAGGCCGCGGACTGCACCACACCGGTGAGATCGGCCGCGAGCAGGAGGCGCGCTTCCAGCGGCTCCAACAGAAATGGTGACGACCGAGGCGGTGCCGTCTTCAGCGTGATTGTGCGCGATGACTGTTGCAGGCGATGACGCAGGTGTCGAAGACGCGCCTTCAGCCACGAGGCCCGGCGGTGATGTTTCCATCTCCATCCACACAGCAGCACTCGCAGCTTGCTGAAAAACAGCGCGTCACGCATTTGTCGATCTCCTTGGTTGATGAATCGACGGAACTAGGACTGGGCGTCCTCTGTAGCACGACAGGGGGGGACAGGCCGGGGGACAGATTCGCCTAAATACCAGCATAATCGTAAAATTTCTCAGCTGAGTACATTCTTGTACAGATGCTGGACGGCCTGGGGGATCGGGCGTCCCAATTCCTTCACGAACACACGAGCGCATTGGTGATAGACGACGGCGGCCTCTGTTTTTCGGCCCGTCGCCGAAAGCAGTGTGATGAGCGGTCCATAAAGCGGCGCAGCATGAGGGTCCACCTGGAGGCCCCGATTCAACCATTGAATCGCCTGCTCAAGCCGACCCAGCCTCTGCCAGTGATCGCTGAGTCTCGCCACGCCCTTGACGAAACATTCGCGGAGCCGTTCCCGGATCGCAACCGCCCAAGGTTTCAACCGTTGATCGAGTAGGAAGGGACCGTGATAGAGCGCCAACGCCTGCTGAAGCTCCTGCATCCATCCCTTCAGAGGCACACTAGAGATCAAATGCTCCGATCGAGCGACGCCTTGTTCAAAGGCGCACACATCAACCCAACAGCGCGTCGAATCCAACGTCACCGGGCCATGTTCGAGATGAATAACCCGCTCAACCGCGAGATATTTGCGCAGGCGCTTGAGTGTCTTCGAAAACGTCGCCACGGCTCGATCGCCATCGCTCTCCGGCCAGAGCTGATCGATAAGGTACGACACCGGTACAGCCGCGCCCCCCGATGCGACAATGACCTGCAGGAGTTCAAGCAGCCGGTGCGGCGTCTTTCGTCGCTTGAGAAGAGCCACCCCTTCGACTCGTATTTCACAATGTCCGAGCATATAGATTTCGAGAGGCCAGGATTTGCGTTGGGGCAAGGTCTCCTTCATCGCTTTTCGTCGAGTCCCTCGCGATTCCTCAGGGTCGTTGGTAATCATTCGATACTCTGCCTGGATCAGACACCCCATCATGGGTCGCTGCAGCTACGGAGGAGTAAACTCCCCGATCATCGTCTCTTCCTTCAGGAGCAGAAACAGTTGCTGCAAGTCTTGTTGTAGGTTCACCTTCACGATCGTTTCGCATGTCGTGAATTGATCGGCCGCACAGAGCAAGAGGATTACGGCAAGGACACAGGCTTCAACGGCCATCAACAACCGTCTGCTCGTGCGACTCATGCCGCACCTCCGGAGACAACTCGACGCATCCGATGTCGAGTAAGCCACAGAGGCAGGGGACAACTTGGGGGACAAATTCAGGATCAGACGATAATCGAAGAAGACATTTCTGATTCAAGGAAGCAGGGTAGTCACCATGGCAGGGGCATCGGCTTTCGGCGTGTCATAGAAAAGGAATGGTTTCTCACTTGCAGTGACGGTGTTCAGGGTCAGCTCAGGATACCCTGGCGCTAAGGCCTTCTTGGAGGTTTGCGGCATGCGCAACGAGCAACAACCGTTTTGATTCGGGGAATGTCAGCTGTTGGAGCGCCTGATCAAGGGGCAACCACTGGAGCGTACGGTGTTCGCGTGTGATCGCAGTCGGCACATCGAACAACCAGCGCATCAAATAAAACTTCGCACGCTGAAGGCCCTCCCTCCCCTTACCTTCAGCAGGAAAAGTGATCTCTCCGAGAGGAAAAAGAACCTGGGCTGCCACACCCGTCTCCTCGGCTACTTCACGCAGTGCAGCCGCTGATTCGCCTTCGCCTTCCTCGATATGCCCTTTCGGAAACACCCAGATGTTCCCCTTGGCATCTTTGGCAGAAATAATGAGATAGTGCAGTTCTCCGTTTTCATGCTTACACACAACACCGCCGGTGTGAGTCGGCATCAACAGGCGCCATTCACGCTTGCGCGATCGTTCTCTACGCCCCACGTAGGCGCTCTGCAGCAAAAATGCAACGATAGCGACTGTGATGGCGCCAATAGACGGACGCAGCAGTTCACTCGAAGCAATCTCAGCTTTCCCCGAAGGTCCTACGGGCAAGGAGACAAGAAGTATTACCACGCCCACCAGTAGACTATTCAGTCCAGCCATCAGATGCGCGAGCCCGCCGAACCTACGGCTGCTCACGTTTGAAGACTGCTTCAGTGCTCCTACCGGAAAGTAATCGACTAAGCGCCCATCCCGATCGAATTGCTCCTTAAACACCTGACGAATGCGATCTAAATCTCGCTTGCATTCGTCGGTGTGATCGTTACGGATGAGCAGCCGCATGAGCGTCAGCCAGCCCACCACAGTGAGCAAGATCGTCACACATTCGATGATTAATCGAAGAGAGCTTGGATCAGGACCATGCTGCGCATTGCTGAGCGCAACCAACGATGCTGCCACCACGCTAACGAGTCCCATGAAAATATTGACCCGCGTTTCCCCAGCCTGTTCACTCCTGCGCAATGCCTCGGCACGGTAGCGGTAATCTTCAAGAAGGAGGTCTTTCAGAAAGTCCCGGTAGTCTGACACAGCTTTATCCTTCCGTTTGGAAAGAGTATCCAAGAGGTCTATTCATCGCGACTTCCATTCAGCCAAGCACCAACGTTTTTCACTGAAACGATCGACGGTAGAGCCATTGTCGAACCTACTTCCGAGTTCGCGCACACAAAGTGTTGGCGAGGCGCGACAAAAGCAGTTGCATTGCGCGTACCTCGCTGCACGGAAAGTCAGGATACCAGGCAGCCATGTGCTGCTTGGTATCCTGCAATTTGGTATTGCAAGGCACCCTTTAGCTGATGGGCGCCCCGTTCGGTATCATCGCCAGCGAGTTGTCCGGCACCACACGCACCATATTCCATCCACCGTACCGGGCTAGCACAGTCGGCGTTGCAATGTGGCGCTTGTGAGCACCTTCGATTCGCCACACATAGGGTGCATGCTCCTCCCTGAGAATCGTCCCCTCTTTGGGAAGCTGAGAAACGTTCGTCAGCGTACCATCAGGAACAATCCTCACTGCCGCCCACCCACCGTAGAGTCTAAATAGCGTGGGTGGGTCAGGAATCCAGAATTTCGCGTCTCCCACGATGACGTAGACTTCAGGTCGAGAGTTCTCCCGAACTACGGAAAGTTCTGGAAGGAGAAGATTATCAGGCTCCGCATGTTCAACTTGAAGATAGAGACTATAGTCTCCCCACAGATGCGGGTCATCAATGTACCGAAAGCTGAGTACCCAGAAGTGGCCCCGAGAATTTGAACAAGCCGTTAAGTGGAGAATCTGCTACCGTTG
>CAKKRE010000004.1 GCA_919902505.1 Nitrospiraceae bacterium | reverse complement strand
CGACCTGACCGGAAGCGGATCCGGGTCGATCGGTCACTGGCCCACTGCCCTCTGCGGCTGGTGATCTCGAGAAGGCCATCTAGCGGCAGAGCTCCTGCCAGGAAAAATTCGGACATTCGGTCAGTGCCTGTTCGATATACAGATTGTGCCATAGCTGAAACATGAGGGCGGTCCAAACCTGCGGATGGTAGTCCGCCCGGCCTTCAACATGGGGTCGAACGAACCGCACATAAAACTCGGGTCGGAATAATCCCTGCTCGGCGAGCCTGGCGGGGGCGAGCAACCGTTCGGCCAGCGGACGGAGCGGCCCGCGTAACCACTGCGCCGTGGGGATCACGAACCCACGCTTCGGCGCATCCAGCAGGTCATCGGGCAACAGATCGCGCACGGCCTGTCGGAGCAAATACTTGGGGTCCTCCGGCTTCGTCCGGATCTGGGCTGGAATACGCATGACCGCCTCGACAAACAGGTGATCCAAAAACGGCACGCGCGCCTCCAATGAATGGGCCATTGAAAAACGATCGGTCATAAACAGGAACTCTTCCGGCAACTGCGTCCGCATCGCCAGGTGCATCACGGCATCGCGGGGCTGCTCACTCTGGGATTCCCGGTACTGTTCTCGCAACAGTTCCACCGTGTCCAGAATGGTTCTTCCTTCCGACAGCGGCGCCAGGACCGCGTTCCGTTTCATGGATTCGGAGAGGTAATAGAAGGCCTGCACGTAGTCCCATCCGAACGGATCACGCCGTACCAGCGGATAGTGGCGCCATCGCTCCTTCCTCCGTAAACTTCCGATACCATGCGGAAGACGGTCGACCAGCGAGGCGACCAGCGGCCAGCCACGCTCCAGCCACGCCGGCACCGGCGCGGCCTGCGCCCCCGGCGAAGTCCGCTGCTCCAGCTGAATGTACCGTCCGTAATCTCCGAACAGTTCATCACCGCCGGTTCCCGTCATCCCGACCTTGACGTCTTGCTGCATGAACTGAAACACATACCAGGACGGCAGCCCACCGCCGTACGGTTCGTCCAGCGACCACACCATTTTGAGCAAGTCACGCAGCAGGTCCTCCGGCTGGAGCACCAATTCATGATGGTCGGTCCCCCACCGCTGCGCGACCGCTCGCGCGAGCGGTAACTCATCGAGCTCAGCGGCGCCCTCCCCCACAAATCCGAGCGAGTAGGTTTTGAGCTGCCGATGACCGCTTTCCGCCAACAGCCCGACAATGCTGGACGAGTCCAATCCACCGGACAACGAGCAGCCGATCGGCACATCGCTGAGACTCCAACGACGGACCGCGGCCCCCAACTCGGCTCGAACCAGCTCACTCCATTCCCCCACCGACCGATCCTCCTGCGGCGCAAAGGAAGGACGCCAATACGAGCGGGTTTCGAATCGGCCGGTCTTCAAGTCGTACCGGAACCAATGGCCCGGCGCAAGCCGGGACACGCCCCGGATGATGGAGGCCGTCCCCGGAACGAACCGCAGCGTCAAGTAGTGGGAAAGACTGCTCTCATCGAGAGTACGAGCAAGGCCGGGCATCCGCAGCAGACTCTTCAGTTCCGATGCAAACGCAAACGCATCGGGCCTCCGGGCATAATACAGCGGCTTGATCCCCACCCGGTCCCGCGCGCCGAACAAGAGATTGCGCCGCTTGTCGTGGAGCACGAAAGCGAACATGCCGTTCAACTCCGCCAGCATGCCCTCCTGCTTCTCGTCGTACAATCGCAACAGCGTTTCGGTATCGGAATTCGCCGTGTGAAACCGATGCCCACGTTCCTCAAGTCCGCGTCGCAGCTCCGGAGAATTGAAGATTTCGCCGTTGTAGACGATCCACACCGACTGCTCGGGATTCGCCATCGGCTGGTGGCCGTGCGCGAGATCCAGAATACTGAGCCGCCGCATGCCCAGGCAGAGCTTGGCCGGAAAATCGTCGTAGTGACCGCCGTCGTCCGGGCCACGATGGACCAGCGCACCGGTCATGGCGCGGACAACCTCAGCGGCTCCGGGCCCCGCCATTCCGGCTATGCCGCACATGACGACAACCTCGAACTGTGATGTGGACTGCAGAGTAAGGGACTCGTGTTAGGCATGCGGCGAGAGAAAATCTTCCTGTCCGGATTGAATCCACGCAGCGAGCGCGCGGAGATCGGCCGCCACGTGCAATTCCTGCCCTTTCGGCAGGCAGACCCTGGTCTGCAAACTCGCCTTGGCATCGCGCTGATATTCCAATGCCACCGTGCGCAGCGTCAGGGGGCGCGCGATGAACACGCCATAGGCAAACCGCTCCGCCAACTCGCGCTCCCGGGCCGTGAGCGAAGGAAGATCCTGAATGTGGGCCAAACGGTCCAGGTACTGACCTCTCGATTCGGAGTCGACGGTGAACCCAAGCCGGTCGTATCGTCCGGTCCCCGCAGTCAACACGGGAATGCCAAAACTGGCCGCTTCAATCCCCACGGTTCCACGAACCGTCACACAATAGTCCATGACGGAATACAGGGAAAGGGTACTCAGGCGACTGTCGGGTTGAATGATGCGAACATGCGGCGGCGGACTCCCACCGAGCGAACGGATCGCCGTCAGCTCGGACGGCTCGGATCCGACTCCGTCCCGCATGTTCTTGACGATGTTGGCCGGATGAATCTTGACGATCCAATTCACGCAAGGATTCGTGTAAGCCACCTTCATGGTCTCCACGAACCATTCTTCGTAACTCTCGAACAGATCGGTTCCATAGAAGAAGGTGCCGTCCCAGAAGATGTGCGGAAAGATGACGACGGTTTTCTTTCCATCCTCCAGGCCTAAGGTGCGCCGAACCTCAGCGGGATCTTCCAGCTTCGTGTGAAACTGGGTACCCACCTCGCTGTACCATTCGCCGCTGGTATAACTGCCGACCAATTCGCGACGGAGGAGATTACGATCCGCTTCTGTCCACGGCTTGGCTTGTAGTTCGCTCCAGGTGGGAGCCGACAGCGAGGCCGGATGGACTTCCCGGTTTCCCCGGCTGTAGCGCTTGAGCATCAATTGATTGTTTCGGTGCGCGGCATTCCATGTGATCGTGTCGATGCCGGCGGCCAGACAAAGATCGAACAGTTCTCCGCGCGGGCTGTATCCTGTGTCCACGGACAGCACGAGCTGCGGACGGAGGGTTTCGACGATGGCCTCGGCGGTCCTGGCATAACACATAGCGCGATGGAGAAAGGGCAGGAGCGCGTCGCGAACACTCCGGTCCGAAAGATCCAGCCGCCCCACCCGCAAGTGGCGCAATACCGTCGAGGCCGCATACTTTCCGATCCGGGCACCGCAATAGACGGCCTTGATCAGCTGCTCGAAGGACCCGATGGATGCCATCAATTGCACAGCCTCGGCCATCGGCACCTGCCGGAAGCAATCGTCCCAATACAGATGCTCCTCAACGCCGATCTCGCGGTAATAGGCCTCCATCCACCGGTCGTAATCCGTCAAGATCACCGGCCGATAGCCGGCCAATCTGAACGCCATGACCAGAGCGATCTCGACCAGCTGGCCCAAGGACCCCGAACTGACCACCAATACCCGCTTCGTTGAAGTGGACTCCGAAGGCGCGGCACGGCGAAACGCCGCCCCGTAATCAGCGGCGAACCGTCGAAATGCCTGATCGAGACCGGCTTCTTGATCACGGAACGCCGGATCCATAGTCCTTCGAAGCTGGTACTGAAGGGCGCGAGCGGCGGGAAGCACGTGGGCGCGAGAAAGGACGCGCTTAAGAGAAGTTTTCCAGTTGCGATGGGTCATGAAGGCGCGCGGACGAGGTGCGATCTCCTGCTAGGTCATCTCATCCACGAGGTACGGCAACTCGGTACTTTCCCATTTGTCAAAAATGCTGTTCATCTCGATGATACGCCGGATGCCGTCTTCGAGCGACACGCGCGATTCGAAGCCCAGCAACTGTTTCGCCTTTTCACCGGAGCAGTAGCGACGGTGGATCTCGCGGCTCGCATGACGATCCGTGCCTTGAAAATCACCGGCATATTTGATTTCGACCGACGGATTTCCGCTCACCCTGACGACGAGATCTGCCAGTTCCTTGAGTGAAATCGGCCGGTCACTGTTGCCGAGATTGATCACCTGGCTGCCTGCCTCCGGTCTGAGGAGCGCCTCCACCACTCCTCGTGCCGTGTCTTCCGTATAACAGTAGGAACGGATTTGATCGCCGCTGCCGTTGATCACGATCGGTTTACCCGTCATGGCATTCTGAATGAACTTGGGCAGCACGAATTGCGCCGCCTGATAGGGTCCGTAGGCGTTGAAGAAGCGCAGGATGACATACTCGAGTTCGGGATAGCGCTGCGCATAACCGATGCAAAGTTCCTCACCCGCCAGTTTACTGACTGCATAGACCGTCTTCCCCTGAGTGATGGTGTCCTCAGTGATGGGATTCTCGGTCGGTTCACCGTAGACTTCCGACGAGGAGGCGAACACCAGCCGCTTGATCCGGTGTTGGATGGCACAGTCCAACACCCGCTTCGTGCCGTCCACGTTAATTTCCAAGCAGCGTAAGCGGTTGACCTCCGTCCGCCGCACACCGAGCAGCGCAGCCAGATGGATGACCGCCCCGCAGCCGTCCATCGCCTCGCGGATCGAGGAGATGTCCAGAATCGACCCGTAAAATACCTTGGCCTTTTCCGGCAGAGCCTTCCTGACTCGGGCAATCTGCTCGCCCAGATCCAGCAGATGAACCTCGATTCCCCGCCGGTCCAGCTCACGACAAACCTGAATCCCAATACAACCGGCACCGCCGGTGACCAATACAGGAGCATTCATAAAAATCCGAGCCTCTAATAGGTCATCTGTTTGTTGAGGAGCTTGCCGAGGTCGATATCTTCCAACACTTTGCAGATCCGTTCCGAACTATTGCCGTCGCCGTAGGGATTCTCGCAGGTCTTCAACATCGTCCTGAAGCGACCGTCATGAAGTGCGCGCTCAATCGCCTGCCCGATCAGCCGACGATCGAACTCCGGAACGGTAATCACATTGCAAGCCCGCATACGGCCGGTCTGGCGGCTGCCGATGTCCAACGCCGGCAACTTGAACGAGGGCGCTTCCAGAATGCCGACGCTGGAGTTGCCGATCAAGACCGACACGGCAGTCAGCAGACTGAGGAACACCTCACGGTCCAGATTTTTGAATGTCTTGATCGTCGGGACCTGCTCATACTGCCGGATGACGCCGATGATTTCCTGTCCGGCCGCATCCACGTTGGGATAGATGACCAGCGCCTGATGCCCGCTTTCCTTCACCGCCGCCAGGGTCTCTTCCATTTGCTTTCTGGCCAGATGCACTTCAGCCAACACGGCATGCTGAATCACGAGCAGGACCGGCTTGTCGAAGTCCACCCCGAACACCTTCGCCAACTCGTTCCGATCCAGCTTCTTGCCGTGCACGACATCATCTAACTGCGGTGCGCCGACATTGAAGATCCGCCAGGGTTCTTCACCCATTTTCCGCACCCGTTCGGCAGAATCTTCACAAGCCGGAAGGTGGATGTGAGCCAGCTTGGTAATGGCGTGACGGGCCGACCCGTCGATATGGCCGGACAGGTCGCCGGATTGGATGTGCGCGACCGGAATATTCATATAGGCCGCCGTGACCGTCGCCGCCAGGATCTCGGCACGATCCCCTGCCACCAGTAGAAGATCCGGCTTCAGCATGTCGAACACCTGCGCGAGACCCTGCATCTCGACGCCCAGCGATTTCGACCAGGCCGTCGGCGTATCCCCGCCCACATACATGTCCACGCGGGCGGCCGGCGTAAACCCGTCCCGCACGATTTCATTGATCGACGAACCATACTCCTTCAACAGGTGCATGCCGGTCACGATGAGCTGCAATTCCAGCCGTTCGGACTGTTCGATCAAGTGCATCACCCCTTTGACATACCCGTAGGTAGCCCGGGCTTCGGAAACGACGGCAATCCTGCGCTTCTTCATGCGTTCAGCTGCTCCCAGCGAATCTGGCTGTCCTTCGGAATATCTGTTTTGGCGACCTTCCCGATGACTTTCTTCAAATCTTTGGCCGCCACCGCACCGGGCCCCGGACTCGGCCGCTTCACCCAGACCATTGTCGGCGTAATGACCGTGCCGCGCGGGATCGCGACTTCCGACACGACGCTCTCGCGCGCCCAGGCGACGATTTCGCGCTCCTCTGGGAAAATCTTCCGTTCGGCGCCCCGTCCCCGGAATACGGCATCCACCCCCTTGACCAATTCACTCAATTCATCCGGTTCAATCGACACGGGATGATCCGGTCCCGGCTGCTGCCGGTCGAGCGTGAAATGCTTCTCGATCAGACAGGCCCCCAAGGCGGCGGCCCCGATGCCGGTATAAATACCTCGCGAATGATCAGACAAGCCGACCGGCACGGAGAAGAGCTCGCGATACCTGGCGATCATGCCCAGGTTTACCCGGTCGTAAGGCGTCGGATAGGCGGAAACGCAATGGGTCAGGGCGAACGGGGTCTTCAGTTGCCGCAACAGCGCAACCGTCTCCCCGACCTCTTCGATGGTGCACATCCCGGTCGAGACGATCATCGGTTTGCCCTTGCGTCCGATATGTTCGATCAAGGGCAGGTTGGTCAATTCACCGGACCCGGTCTTGTACGCAGCCACCCCGAGTTCTTCCAGCATATCCGCGCCGATTCGGCTGAACGGCGTGCAGAGATACAGGATGCCCAACGACTCGCACAGCCGCTTCAGTTCACGATGTTGCTCGATCGACAGGTTGGTTTTATCCAGCGTCACGTAGAGCGGCTCGGCAAAGTTCGCCGATTGCGGCGTCTCCCGGAGCATCTCGTTCTCCAGGACGTGAATCTGAAACTTGATGATGTGGGCGCCCATCGCGTGCGCGATATACACCATGCGTTTGGCCGTCTCGAAATCACCCTGATGATTGACGGCCGCCTCGGCGATCACCAACGGCGAATGATTCGGTCCGATGCGATAGGGGCCGATGGGAATGGATTCGATTTCAACCATGCTGCTCCTCCACGAGACGCTGCGCCAGCACCGCCTCCGCCACAATGAAATCGAGGGGTTCATTGATATCGATGGCCTCGCGCGGATCCTCGACGACCACCCCATACCGCGTTCGGCCCAGAACCGATCGATCACGTTCCAGCACGTCGGTTCTGGTCACATACACCGTACTGCTCTCCTCATACAAGGGCCGGCGTTCCTGCCGCCGTCTCGGCTGATCCGGAAACAGGTACTCGAAGCGGCCGTCCTGCAGGCGACCGTAACACTTGCGAGTCTCCGCCACCGTCATCACGCAATCCAGATCCGGATGCCGGATCGCCTCGGCAATACAGCGATCGATCAACTCCGTCGTCCTGAGCGGAGAAGTCGGCTCAAGAGTGACGACGAATTCGGGCCGGTAGCTCCCTTTGGCCAACACCTCCAGGGCATGCAACAAGGCCCATTCGGTCGGGGCCTGGTCGGTCGCCAAATCTGCCGGACGTTCGATGACCTCCGCGCCGTAATCTCGCGCAACCCGGGCGATCTCAGGATGGTCGGTGGAGACGACGCATCGATCAAGATAGATCGAGCGCTGGGCGGCCTGGATCGTAAATGCCAGCAGCGGTGTGCCGTTCAACGGGCGGATGTTTTTCAAGGGGATCGATTTCGACCCCCCGCGGGCTGGAATGACAGCCAGGACATGCATCAGAGCCGCGCTGCCTCCGGCGTCTGCGCTGAATGCACCACTTCCGCGTGCGACATGCGCAACCCGGGGATATGACCGACCAAGTCCGTCCCGAACGGGGCCGGCTGCACCCGAGGTGTCGCATGGTACAGGGAGAAGTCGAAGTGGTTCAACGCATTCCCTTCCAGATAGCGCGATGTGTCCAGATTCACCGACAAGAAAGTCCCGCCCGGCTTGAGCGTCCGCGCCATGAAACGGAGATAGTGGTTCACCG
Source organism: Nitrospiraceae bacterium (assembly GCA_919902505.1). Classification (GTDB taxonomy): domain Bacteria; phylum Nitrospirota; class Nitrospiria; order Nitrospirales; family Nitrospiraceae; genus Nitrospira_A. The sequence continues at coordinate 17,175 of CAKKRE010000004.1, read as the reverse complement.
TGTCGATGGTCATTTCCTGGAACGAGGACATGTTGAAACAGAAATCCATACTGTCGTCCGGCACCAGGTCTACCTGCGTCGGCAGCAAAAACCGGACATCCGCACGCTCATCGGCCTGCCGCGATCCAACCTCGTGGGGCAACGTCATCCGGATGTCGGGAAACACACTTTTCAGGAAACAATACCCGAATAGGATCGTCTCCGGAAGGTCGATGATCGTCGTGTGCAGGGACGGATTCAGACTCCGATAGAAGGCCACGTTGACACAGGCCCCCGCGCCGACTTCCAGCATATGTTCCGGAAGCGGCTTTTTCTCCCGCAACACATAAGCTTCCAAACATCGGAAATAGGGATTCGGATGCCACGCATACCAGCGTTCATGCTCCGGGCACACCGCCACATGCGGATAAAACTGCCGGAACCGCCGCTGCAATTGCACCGGATCCCGGCCTTGCCGGATGCGGGCGGCTTCCTTGCCGCCGAATAACGCGCCGAGACAGCGCCGCCAGCGTGATGTGTTCCCCACCCCCTCTCCGCCCAACCCGACTTCGACGGAGGACGGAAATGCATGACCGCCTTGCAACAAAATGGTGTCCAGCGAGAATCCTGTGAAGGTCTGTCCCGCCCAGTGTTTCCACAGGTCCGAGGGTCGATACAACGGATGCGCCGCGATGCGCGCACCGACCTCCTCCTGCCACAGATACCGCACATACTCGAGCAGCGTACAGGCCTCCTCGCGAGTGGGCGAGAACACCGTCTGAAACATCGTCTTGTCACGAACGGAAAATTTCATATCGCGTCATTCCCGCGGCTACGCAAGCGGCGAGAGCAGGACCCGGCACAGATAGAGCCGGCGCTGAATCAAAGCGCGCGCCAACCGGACCTTCGAGGAGGCGTTCATATACTCCCATTGGTCCGGCGCCAACCACTGCAGGAACAGCGGCAACCTGGCCGGGACCTGCGTGGCATCCTGTTCGGAAAAATATCCCAGCCGGCGCCCGAGATCATAGGTCCGGAGCAAAATCAAATTCCGCTCGCGCTCGGTCAGGATGTCATCGTACCCATAGGCCTTCGCCATATCGGACACGACCTCGGCGGGTGTCTCCACGCCTTTCAGGCTCGAATTGATCGGCAGCGATTTGGTATGCCGACCTCCGAGGACCGTTTGGACCGTCGGCTCATCGGGAGGCGCGACGCCCAGCCAGGAACAGATATCCGTGACCGTGCGGGTCGGCGAATCGCAGATATCCTCATAGCGAACGAGATAGTGCCGAGTCGGATCCGTCGTAAGACCCTGCAGCGTGAACTCCGCATGTGGAATCCAGCGGGACTCCAGTTGCAACCGGAGAATGTCGCCGCCCTGAAACCAGAACGGCTTTTGCTTCAAGACCATGTCCGTGCGCTTGAGCGAGCTGTAATTGGAATAGGGATGCCGCATGATGTGAAGACATTTCATGCCGGGAAACATGGCCTGGTAGCGGGAAAGATCCGAGACTTCGATCGACTTGAACATCAGCAGTGGCGTCGCCGGCAACGTCCGCCGGTCGTAACAGAGGCGGATCGCGTCCAGATAGGATTCCAGATCGTGCTTCGCATCGCCGGTGATGCGCGCCATGATGCGCTCGAGTGGAACGCCGTCGGGAGAGATGGGCTGTACCAGCTTATCCAGATAGGTCTGCTTAAGTTCATCAAGCTGGTCGGCTGCCCAGGCCCGAAACAACTGTCGCTGCCGCTGTTCGAACGTCCCACCCGCTTGACCGGGTAGGTGCGAGGCGCAGGAGGCCAACGTCCGCTTGACCGCGCTCCTCAGCGAACGCGGCGCGAAACTGCGCAAGTAATTCAGTTCGATCGGGTAGATCCACAGACCAGGACTGCCGTCCAGCAGCCGCATGAGCAGCGACGACCCGTTGCGACCGGCGCCGAAGATACCAACCAGCACGGATGCCCTCCTAACGGACGCGCTCGATGTGAGCCAACCGGTTGACCGACTTGACGAGGCGAAACGATTGTTGCGCCACGATTTCGTCCAACAACTTTCCGACCGATTCTGAATGCGTGTGGAAGACGGCTTCATCGCAGGCATCGTCGAAGAGGACCGCGCCGCCGACTTTCACGCGCCGGCCGAAGCGTTCGAAATCATTCTTCACGCCCTCGTAACTGTGGTCGCCATCGATGAACACGAGATCGACCTCGCCGGTCTCGACTTCAATCGTCCGTGAATCGCCGACCAGCAACGTGACGGGCAAGCCGAATCTCGCGCAGATATCGCGAATCTCATCGTCGAACGTCCGACTGGTGCCGCGCTGGTGCAGACGAGCTTCCTTTTCGCCGAGATCAATCGACCAGAACTCGCCCTGTCCGTTCATGGCTGCGGCAATCGTCAGGGTAGAACCTCCCTTATATCGCCCGATTTCAATGACCTTGCGCGGTTTCAATCGACGGACCAACCCGAACAGGTACGCGGTCTGCCGAACGGTCATCGCGATCACCCCATGATCGAGCGAGGTGCTGGCGAACAGGCCGGAAAGGTCTTCGAATTGCAACGGAGCGGAGGGAGACAAGTCGAATGGCATCGTATCCAGGGAGGGGGTCCGGTTCAGCTTCGGACCGAGCGCCTCCAGCAGCAGTTGCGGATTTCGCTCCGCTAATTGCCTAGCAAACGCCGTACATAGGAACTCCGGTAACAAGGTAGCAAGGCCTTCTCCGATTCGAGAAGCAATCGCGTTCTTCACGGTCCCCTCTTAATCTAACTCGCGCGGCGAGTCGTTGCTGGTTCTCCAAGTGCGCATACGCCCATCAGTGAACGGCAGTCGCGGCAGCCACGGCAGGGGCCGAACGGCATCGGTCCACCATGTCCTGAACAAGATCAAACATTTTCGGCACCACCACATCCGATCGATAATAGGTCTCGAACGTTCGCTGCCCCCCCTGCCCGATTCGCAGTCGAAGCGCCTCGTCGTCGACTGCCGATACAATCAGCTCCGCCAGTTCGTCGGGCGTCTTCCCCAGCAAGGCATTGACCCCGTGCTCGATTTCAGGCATCGCCAGGCGGCTGTTCTCATGCATGATGACACAGGTGCCGAGGGCCCAGGCGAGCAGAATTCTGGTATTCCCCACCAGAAAATCGACGTTCACATTCGTGAGCACCAGGAAAGCGGACGACGATCGGAACTCCTCATTGATGTCCTCCACCCACCCGCGAATCTTCACCCGGGGATCGTTGAGCGCGACGGCCGCGGCGGCCGACGGAGTGCCTTTCCCCAGCAAATGGATTTCAAACGGGCGATCCTTGAATCGGGCCGCAAGTCGGGGCAAGAGTTCTCGCCCAAGGTAGGTCAGGGCGAACGTATTGCCGGTCGCGCCGAGATTGCCGACACTGCCGATGATTTTGATCGGGCGCGGCTGCAAGTCGGACAGCGATACAGGCCGCGGCGCCGGTTCGACGCGCGGCCACATGTTTTGCAGATAGATCGAATGCGGATGCCCGTGAACCCGATAAAACTCCGCATCCAACCGTGAATTGTTGGCCGTGACCTCGCAGGCATTCATCATGCTGATATTGAGCCGCTTTCGCCGTTCATTCCGTGCCCGCTCGAACCACAGCCACAGACGATCCTTCATCGAGGCCGTCGGGAGACCGAACAAGTCGGGATGTCGGAGTCGCGCCTGCATCGGTAGATGATCCGGGTTCCCGTAATACACGAACTTCGGAACGCCTGAAATATGATACGTCGCGGCCAACGCCTCCCAACTCCAAATACTCAGAATGGCATCCGCACCGGCCTCGCACACCCGGCGTTCCACCATGCGCCCGAGACCGGAGGCGGGAAACAGGCGACGCGGGGTCAACGCGGTGAACAACCGTCCGAGTCGCGACACCGGGCCCCGTTTAGAGGACACGTCCGCCAGGTCCTCGATATACAGCATGGGGCAGACCACAACACCGGGAAGCCTCACCTCGCGAAGCGTCTGTTCTGCCTGCTGCGCGGCCTTGCTTCCGCGAGGGTCCCGGAAGATCACTTGGAGAAATACCGCATGTCCGAGCTGCTGTGCCTTCTCCACCACTTCATGCCCCACTACCTCGATCGCTTCACCGCCGGAATGAGGCGCATTGGACAACAGGATAAAAATCTTCATTGAACGCGCCGGCCGAGGCTCGAGAACTGATCCTGCCCGGTCGGAAACCGCACCGGCATCCAGCGCTGCTGATCGTGGGCCAGCCGCATGGCATCCATAACAACCTGGGTACGCCAGCCATCTTCAAACGAGGGGGCCGCGGCGGTTCCGGATCGAATGGCACCCGCGAAGCACTCGGCAATGCGACCGACCAGCAAAGTCCGTCCGTCAGCCACTCCTTCACCGGCAATCGACGCGACCGGTATGTCCCGCAACGCCCCGGTCGTCATATCCGACTGATACAGCCTGGTGCCGATGACGGTGTCGGCCAGGTTCGCATTTCCAACGATCAACGCCCCGCGCTCCCCGTAAATCGTGAGCCAGTGTCCGCGTCCGCCGGGTGTCGCATTCGACACTGTGATCGAAACGGGGATGTCGCCATCCAACAGCATCATCGCGTCCAAAGTATCCGCCGCGACGGGACGATCCATGGGGGCGGATTGCGCTGGGCCGCCCCTGGTGCTCAGACGGGCGGCCACGCTCCGGACGGGGCCGACCAACCATTGAAGGTAATCGACGACATGCGCCCCGAACGCAAACAACACGCCTCCTCCGAAAGACGGATCAAACTGCCACGACCAGGCACTGCTTCCGGCGGCGCGCCCCCGGACCGTCCATTCGACCGTCACTCTGATGATCCGCCCGATCTCGTGGCCATCGAGCAACTCTTTCAGTCGAACCCGCTCCGGCGCCATCCGAAACATATAGTCGACCATGCAGACCCTGTGGCTCTCGCGAGCCAGCGCCCACATCCGCGCCGCCTGGCCGGCATCGATGCCGAACGGCTTTTCGCACAACACATGTTTGCCTGCCCGCAAAGCCGCCGTCACCACATCAAAATGAGCCGACGGCGGAACGGCGACCACGACCGCCTCAACCTTCTCATCGTCGATCAGCTGCTGCCACGAATCATGGACCGTCGGAATGCCCAACGCCTGCCCCGCCAGCGCCGCCTTCTGACGATCCTGCCCGGCGATCGCCATGACCTCGACGGCTGGAATAGTTCGGAACGCAGGTGCATGGACCTTGGCACCGAACCCGGTCCCGATGATTCCAACGCTGAGTTTCGCCATCCGACGCTCCGGACCCCGGCACTACCAGTCGAGGATGACGGGATCGGGCAACGGCATGATAAACTTCGACCGCAATCCCTTGCTGCGCAATTTACGTGGGATCGTCTCTCCCAGATGCCACGCCAATACCAACGCGTATTCCGGTTGATCTTCAAAAAGACGCTTCTCATCCACCACCGGTACGTGCGTGCCCGGCGTAAACAGTCCCACCTTAAGTGAGGTGGCCTGCTCGGCCGTGTAATCCAGATAGTCCGGACCGATGCCGCAATAGTTCATCACCGTGCTCGACCGGCCGGGAGATCCAATGCCCGCGATCCGATGCCCCTTCATCTTCAAATCCGACAACAGGTGCATGAGTTTCCATTTGGATTGCCTGACCCGTTGAGCGAAAGTGGTGTACAACGCAGTCTCGTAGAGACCATAGGCCTCCTCCTGTTTCACCAACTCTTGCAGCCGGTCGGTAGGCTTTCCCCCGGTCCCTTTCACGGCGTAGACCCGAATAGACCCGCCATGATTCGGAATACGCTCGGCATCGACCACGCTGAAGCCAAACCGCTTCATCATATCCTGCATCGGCTTGATTGAATAAAAGCGCAGGTGCTCGTGGTAGATCGTGTCATATTGCAGTGTGTCGATCAGATCCAGCAGATAGTGCGACTCAGAGATGAAGGTGCCGTGGTCCCCCAGCAACGCATGAATGCCGCGGAGGCAGGGACCGAGGTTGGCGACATGCGCAAATACGTTGGCGGCCGTGATGAGGGATGCCGGCCCTTCTTTCTTTAGGATATCCCGCGCGACGTCTTCGCTGAAGAACGCCTGCAGAGTCGGAATCCCTTTCGAATTGGCGATCTTCGCGATGCCCGTCGGCTCCACGCCCAACACGCGCATCCCTCTCGCCTTGAACCCCTCCAAAATCGTGCCGTCGTTCGATCCGATGTCGATGACCAGGCTCCCTGGCTGAAGGCCTAAGGTCTCGATCACCTTCCCGGCCATCGCATCAAAATTACTTTTGAGCGCGCCGGTAATTCCGGTCATGTAGGGATACCCCTCGTAGAACAACTCCGCAGGATCGACGGAATAATCGATTTGCACAAGCCCGCATCGTTCGCAGCGAAAGAGGTGTAACGGATAAAACGGCTCGGGCTTGGTCAATTGTGCCGGACGCACCAATGAATCGCAGGGCGGATGATGGCCGAAATCCATGATCGAGAGGAGCGGCTGATGCCCGCAATTCTGGCAATGGGTGAAATGGCCGCTGACCATGCCTGCCGGCTCGTCACTGACGAGCTGACCGGACGCGCGCGCGGTGCCGCCGTCCTGCTGCGAAGAACCAGTTGACCTCTCACCTGCCATTGCCGTCTCCTTTCAAAGGTTGTCTCGCATGCATCGCTACGGCCGCTATCGCGGCCTGCTTGGATCAAGGCCGGCGACACACCGGCATTCAATGCGACTCATTTCGGCGCCGACCAGAGGGGCGCCGTCTTGACCCACAGCACCGCCATCACAGCCGCTGCCATCATCATTTTCGCCGAAAGCGGCAGCCCCACCCGATAGGTCATCACATACACTGCGAGCACGGCGCCCATACTCCGGAGCATACCCGTCTCAAGCCCATAGGGACAGCCGAGCCGGCGCGCCAGACAAAACCGCATCCCATGCAGCGCCAACGAACCAAAGACCGCCGCGCTCGTCGCCCCGATGACACCGAACAGCCAGGTGGCCGCCGCGACCAGCCCCATCGTTCCCAGGCCCATCAGCACGGAGGACCAGGAGAGGAGGACACTCTGGCGAACCGTCAGCAGATATTGGGTGTACGGTATCGCCATGCTGTGCACACACACGAGCAGGAACCAGATCGGCACGAGTTCCGCCGCCCGATCGAATTTCCCGTGCGTCAGGAGATGGATCACCTCGGCGGAAAACAGCGTGACCAGAATGCCTCCTGCCGCCACACAGAGGTACCACAGCGACACAGTCTCTTCAACTTGTCGCTGCGACTGGCGAGGATTCCCCGCAAACAACTCCAGGAACGTGGGCGTCATGGTCCGTGAATAGGCTTTCGTCACCGTGACGAACATCCCGCGATAACTTTGTGAATGGGCATAGATGCCCAATGTCGAGAGATCCAACCATCGCTGAATGACAAACCGATCCATACTGTTGGCCACCACATCCATCAGACCGAATGGAATCGCCGGCATGCCGCTTTGAATAATCTGCTTGCTCCAATGCAGGCTGGGCCGCAGGGAGACCCGGCGAGCCGCATAACGCCACCCGTGCACGACCGAGGCAAGGCCCGCAGCGATGGGCGCGAGAAACAGGGCGAGGACTCCGATCTTCATTACCGAGAGACCTACCAACGTCGTGGTCGCTCCGGCCGCCCACTGCAACGATTCATTCATCGCATGGCTGACCGGCGCCCGTTCGATCACCATCAACGGACTGAGCGTCCCCCACATGGTCCCCGCCAGCAGCCCCAGCAGCACCAACCCGAAATATTGCTGATACTCGGGGCGATAGTCTCGAATCAGCTGCGGCAACACCAACGGAGAGAGCAGCCAGAACACCACCACCCACACGGTTTTCATCCCCAGATTGGCCAATAGCAGGTTGAACAGCAGTTCTTTTCGTCCGGACTCCGGCGTCGCGTGCCAATGGGTCGAGAGCACCCAGTGGTCACCGGTCGAGGCAAGCGGCGTCACCAGCATGGCAAGGGCAGTGAGAATGGCGACGGTGCCAAGATCAGCCGGGTCGAGGTAGTACGTCGTGATCGGAACCATGACGCCGACCCCGATTAGGGTTTGGAGCAGCGTCGGAAGCAGAAACCACAGAAAGCTCCTATCCACCACCGGCCGACCCTTTGAGGCTGAGTCGCCGAGCATCGCCACGGTCAGAGATTGCCACGATTGACCACCTCCAGGATCCGCCCGACCGATACAGACGGGGATTCACGACTGGTATCCACGACGCTGTCGGCCTGGAGTGGCTCTTCATAGGGATCGGACACACCGGTGAACTGCTGAATCTCTCCCCGCAACGCCTTCGCGTACATGCCTTTGACGTCACGCCGGATACATTCCTCAACCCCGCAGCGCACCCACACCTCGATAAACGATCCCGGCCCTCCTACCTTTTCAATCATCGCGCGCACTTCGTTCCGGACGGCTCGAAAGGGTGACACGGCGGCCACGATGCTGCAGACTCCGTGCTTGGTCAACACCTGGCAGACCCACCCGATCCGCAGGATGTTGGTGTCCCGATCGGCACGGGAGAATCCAAGCCCTTTAGAAAGATGGGTGCGGACGACATCACCATCCAACACTTCCACATTGGTCAGGCCCTGCGCCAGCAGGCTTCGAAAGAGCATGTTGGCCAGGGTCGTCTTGCCCGCACAGGGCAACCCGGTCAACCAGATGGTCAACGCCTTCTTCAACTCAGCTCCCACCCTCCAAATGCAATCTCATGCCGAATGTGACTCCAGGGAGGCAATCGTGAAGACGCCTTCCACCGGAAGCGAGCCCTCCCAACTCCAGCGAAGAAAAAGAGCCCGCCGCGCCCTGCCATATTGCTCCGCCACACTCTCCTCGTCGAGGCGCGGGGAGATGGCCACAGGCGTTCCCTTCGCGGACAACCGCGGACCGTCCAGCCATAACCGCTGCCTGGGGGTCACCACCGACCATCCGTTTTCCGCGGGCTGCAACGAACAATGAGGCGCAAAGGTCAACGTCCATTCGAGACGATGCGGGTGAGAACCGCTCACGGGACTGAACAGATGATCCGTGACACGCCACGACCCGTTCAGCCAGTCGGCCCGCAACTCGCGCCGGTGCCTCACGGGGTGGGAGAACCGCTCATATCCATCGTGTTCCGCCGCGGCCTGTTCCACCGGTCCACCGGTTTCCCATTGGAAACGATGCAGCCGGCTATCCGGGTGCAAACAAAAGAACTTCCCGGGAATGAGACGGTTCTGCTCCGACTGATCCACCCTGACGGTTGAGTGGTAGAGGGTGCTGCGAAATCGATTATAGGATTGCGGGTCGGAAGTATAGAGAAAACAACCCGAATCCACAAGAATATCTTCCCCCCCGAGGTGCATCTCCAGAGAGAGCAGGTCGTTGTGCTTGTGGGTTCCGACGCCCCTCGATCCAAGCGGGTTGCAGTTGAGCAAAGCATAGTCGGCCCGCCTGCGCACTATATAGAGCCCTGCCTCCGGAAAGGCCAGGCTCCCGCTCTGCGCCGAGACTGACTCCCTCCCCCACGCGGCACACCGGAGACCGCCGAACCACACACCCTCGACCCACGAGGGGCCGGACGCGGCCCACCAGTCCGGACGATCGAACAACACCGCGCCGACGGCGAGCAGATGGCGGTGATCCCGAACATCGGCATGACCATACCCCGTCAGAATATGCAGGCGACCATTATCTCCGTCTCCGATTTGCGGAGCCAGACCATTGGGCTTGGTATAGCCCTGGACAAACTCACACATCTTCTCCAACCGATCATGAAAGGTCGCCGGCAACTCCACGCCATGGCAACGGCACAGCATGGCCGACGACAGAAACATTTCCGTCACCAAGCGGTGATAGGAGAGACTCGACTCATAGTGTGCGCCGTCGGCGAGCACCTGCCGATCCATCTCACGCACCAATTCTCGAACCGCAAACTCCTTCCATCGCTCTGCGTCACGGATTTCTTTCAAGCAGAGTCCGAGATAGAGCAATCCCACGAGATCAGCCAGGTAGTGATTGGTCGTCACGCCGTCGTCCCGGACTTCGAGATTACCCATGAGGAACCGGCCGTGAGCCACCAGCGAGGCAAGCACCTCCCTCAGCCACACCTCTGTCACCAGCGGTGACTCTGCCAACAGCGCGAGCGACCACAACCAGTTGACGGCGCGGATCGCGACGTCCATAGGACAGGCCCAGTTGACCCCACACCCGGTCGGATTGGCGTCGATCCAACTGGTCATTTGTGCGCTACATTCCCTTGCGTACGTGGGATCTCCGGTCAGGAGGGCGGTCTGCGCCAGCAGCACGAGGTGGTGACCACGTGACAATTCCCATGGCACCTTGATATCGACTCCGACTTCATGGCCATGGGCCACGTCGAGAAAGCACTGATCGGGATTCCAGCGGTAGCCGGACTTACAATCCCGATGCCAGTCGATCGTTGTTCCCAACGCGACGGGGCCGGAACCCAGGAGGTCGAACACATGTTCACAAATCCGGTCGGCTGATTTGATGGTCACCTCCAGCACACCAGGCGCCTGCTGTTCATAGAGCGCGCATATCGTCGCCACACTCTCCGGTGAAACCGGGAGACGCTGCGCCAGTGAGCCACGTATTCGCTCCACCGCTGCAGGGAGGTCTTCGGGAGTGACGCCTAACGCGGCTGCCAGATCCCCTCTCACTACCCGGTAGGGCTGACGCAACACGTGAGCACGATGCCGCCGCGAGCGCAAGGGACGAAGGGCCTTACGGATGCCCATGCGCACCGTTGCAAGCAGTCCGATGTGCTGCACTTTCGACAGGAGACGGGCTGCAAAATCGAGCGGTGCCTCGCTACCCATGGGAATCGCCCCAAGCGATGCTATCGACAGGGATGAGACGGCTGAAGGAACAGGATGGGCTGTCACGCCACCCGACTTCTAGCAAGCTGCGGAAAAACTCGATGGTTGCGCAATAGGCTACGATCAACTCATGCGCCGTGGAGGCATACCAATAACCCGCAGGATGCGCAAAAAGGCCGTCCAGCAAGGCCGCAGCAAGCGAAGAGGCGAATCGTACTCGCGCCGTACGGTGAGCCTCCGAGCGCCGCGAGAACGCCGCTGGCGGACTGTTTCCGCATCCTGCTAGATTGAGCGCACTAGGCAAGATACGCCTTCCACCAAAGCGCCAGGTTAAAGAGGTACCAGCTACGAGGATCGCGCTGCCGGCGCACCAGATCCAGCACCGCGGCTTTGTCCAGGATATCGGTACGATCGCAAAAATCTGCGAGTGTGTCCTGCATCAACGTACCCAGCCGACCCTGCATCCATTCCTGCACCGGCACTCCAAATCCCTGCTTCGGCCGATCGATGATCGCGTCCGGAATCACCCCGCGCACCGCCTGCTTGAGCAGCGTCTTGACCACGCCCCCTCTGGTCTTGACCGCCTCGGGAACACTCATGGCCAATTGCACGAACTCATGATCGAGAAACGGAACCCGGGCTTCCAGACTCGCGCCCATACTCATCTTGTCGACTCGCATCAGCAACAGCTCGGGAAGTCTGAAATTGAGATCGAGGTAGCTCATCCACTGCAGCGGGCCCTGCTCCCAGGCCTTGGCCTGGAACCGTTCATGGATCGGTCGGATGGCCTCCCAGGACGTCAGGCGTCGAAACTGTCGTTGCAGGCGCGGCGAGAGAAGACGTTGCTTCAAAGCTTCCGGAAAGGCTTCGGCGCCGCCCCAAAACACCGGTTGATGGAGGCTCCCACGACGCAGCCGTTCGTAGTGCATGCTCTCACCGTACCCACACCATTGCAATCCGTGAAGGCCAAGACGTTTCAGGAAGGATGGCACCGGCCAATGGTTCCATTCCTCAAGCATCTTGGATGTTTTCCAGGAGGGATAGCCCCAGAACAGCTCATCGGCGCCCTCCCCGACCTGACAGACAATCACGCCATGTTGGCGTGCCAGCTGAGACACATAATAGACCGGGACACAGACGGGATCCGCAATCGGTTCATCCTGTAGTGCGACCATGCGCGGTAAGAACGCGATGAGATCATCGAGGGACAGCAACCGTTCGTGATGGTCTGCACCGACCTGCTCCGCCATAAATCGGGCGTGACTCAGTTCATTGCGATAACTCGGATAATCACCGTCATAACCGATCGTAAATGTCCTGACGCGTTGAGTGTCTCCCTGCGAGAACAGGGCCGCGTTGGTGCTGGAATCGACACCTCCGGACAGAAACACGCCGACCGGCACATCGCTCACCTTGCGAAGCGCAACCGACTCCCGCAATTTCTCCAGGACCCGAGCGGCAATGGTCTCATCCGTCTCCCCGAGGAGGGGCGACGTGTGATCCCACACATCCCAATACCGACGTTCTTCCATCGTTCCATCGGCGCGCACGCGAAGCCAGGTCCCGCCGGGGAGCTTCTTGATGCCATCAAACAGGGTTTGCGGAGCCGGCGTCGTGAGGAACGACAGATAGTGGAAGAGCGACTCCTCGTGCAACGCCCGCGGCTGCTCCGGGTCCTGCAGCAAGGCCTTGATCTCGGAGGCGAAGACCAGCCGGCCGTGGTGCAGGCTGTAATACAGCGGCTTCACACCGATACGGTCGCGAATCAACCATAATTCCTGCCGCCGTACATCCCAGAGCGCGATCGCAAACATGCCGCGGAATTTGGCCACGCAGTCGATGCCCCAGGTTTCGAACGCATGCAGAATGACTTCGGTATCCGAATGGTCCGTCCGCCAGCGATGACCGCCCAGCGCCTCCAACTCACGCCGGATCTCCGTATGGTTGTAAATCTCCCCATTGAACGCCACCCAGAGGGTTTCATCTTCATTGGCCATCGGTTGACGGGCCGCCTCGCTCAAGTCGATGATCGAGAGCCGGCGGTGCCCCAGACCGATCCGTCCGTGCGAGTCGATCCACAGCCCGGCCCCGTCGGGCCCCCGATGGGCCAGACTGTCCCTCATCCGCATCACATAGGGTTCTGAGATACGGAATGAACCAGGGGAGAGGACCAGCGCTCCGACTACACCACACATGAGGAGAGGTTCCTACGATCAACGACTGTGGAGGGAGGTGCTTGGTTGAAAAACGGACAGGAAGCAACCCTGCTACCAACACCGGCACTCAACGGGGCCGCCCACATGATCGCTCCTGCCGACCTACGCACCGACAGACCGGCTGATGCTGCCGCCCGTCATGACACACCTGATCGAGACTCGCCAAGCTGCTGACGGTACCAGCTATAGGTCCGGCGCAAGCCGTCTGCCAATGACGTCGCCGGCTTCCATCCCAGTGCAGCGATACGGCTGGAATCCATCAACTTCCGCGGCATGCCGTCCGGCTTGGCACGGTCCCACTGCATGTCCCCTCGATATCCCACCACCTCGGCGACCAGCGCGGCCAGTTCTGCGATCGCAATGTCCTGTCCCGCCCCGACATTCATGATCATCGCATCGGAATAGCGATCCATCAGGAATAGGCAGGCATCCGCGCAGTCGTCCACGTGCAGAAACTCACGCCGCGGAGCCCCGGTGCCCCACAGCGTGGGAGGGATGCCCTGCTCACGCGCCTCATGGAAACGCCGCAGTAATGCCGCCAACACATGCGCTGTCTGGAGGTCAAAGTTGTCGTTCGGGCCATACAGGTTCGTGGGCATCGCCGCAACGAAATCGCATCCATACTGCCGGCGATACGCCTGGCACATCTTGATGCCTGCAATCTTTGCCACGGCATACCACTCGTTGGTCGGCTCCAGCGGACCGGTCAGGAGGTACTCTTCCTTCATCGGCTGAGGGGAATCTCTCGGGTAGATACAGGATGAACCCAGCAGCAGCAATTTCCTGACGCCTTGAACATAAGCGTGATGGATGACATTGGTCTGAATCGCCAGGTTGTCATAGATAAATTCGGCGGGGAATGTGCTGTTCGCCAGAATCCCCCCCACCTTTGCCGCGGCAAGATACACGTAGTCGGGCTTCGTCTCTGCAAAAAATTCGGCCACGCGCCGGTTATCGCGCAAATCCAATTCTTTGCTGGTCCGGAGGAGCAGGTTGTCATACCCACGAGCCGTGAGCGCCCGCACGATCGCCGATCCGACCATCCCCCGGTGCCCGGCAATGTAAATACGCGCGTGTTTCTCGATCACCTAGACCCCCTCGATGCGGTGCCCTGCAACTTCAACCGTTCGGCTTCCACATCCGCCTCCACCATCATGATCGCCAGTCGGTGAAAATCCACCGTCGGTTTCCACCCGAGCTTCTGCTGCGCTTTCGCCGGATCGCCGATGAGGAGATCGACTTCGGTGGGGCGATAATACCGCGGATCGATCTTCACATACCGCTGCCAGTCCAACCCCAGATGGCCGAACGCGACATCGAGAAACTCGCGGACGGTGTGGGTTTCAGCGGTCGCCACGACATAGTCGTCCGGCTCATCCTGCTGCAGCATGAGCCACATCGCCTCGACATAATCTCCGGCATATCCCCAATCCCGTTTCGCGTCCAGATTGCCAAGGAACAACTCCTGTTGGAGTCCCAGTTTGATCCGCGCCGCGGCCTTGGTGATCTTGCGTGTGACGAACGTTTCCCCTCTCCGAGGCGACTCGTGATTGAAGAGGATACCGTTGCAGGCGAACAGGCCATAGGCCTCACGATAATTGACCGTGATCCAGTGGGCATAGACCTTCGCGGCCCCATAGGGGCTGCGCGGGTAAAAAGGGGTGGTTTCCCGCTGCGGGACTTCCTGCACCTTCCCGAACATTTCACTCGAGGAGGCCTGATAAAACTTGGGCTTCAGCCCCGACTCACGAATCGCTTCCAACAATCGCACCGTTCCCAGGCCCGTGATTTCCGCGGTGTATTCGGGAATATCGAAACTGACCCTGACGTGACTCTGCGCCCCGAGATTGTAGATTTCGTCGGGTTGCACGGTGCGGATGATTTTATTCAATGAGCTCGCATCGTTGAGATCTCCATAGACCAGATGCAGCTTGGCTCCGGAGGTATGCGGATCCTGATAAATGCCATCGATCCGCGCCGTATTGAAGGAACTCGACCGGCGAATGATCCCGTACACATCGTAGCCCTTGGCCAATAGGAACTCAGCCAGATACGACCCATCCTGGCCTGTAATACCAGTGATCAATGCATTCATTTTCTGAGCACTCCCATTTGCCTCCTCTCCCGTGGGAGGCCGGTGTATCAACACCACACCCGCGCACGGTAGCCGGCGACAACCCATTGTTGATGGATTTATGAGATCCTGCCGAGCGACGCGACGTCCCCGAAGGTTGGCTCTCGACGCGTCATCCGCCAACCCGGCCCGGTCACGGTGATCCCAACCGCCGCCAGCAACCAGAATATATGCGCCAAGCTGCCCATAAACATATAATCGAAGAGATTGCGCACCGCGAAGCCGATGACGGCCAGCCCGATACCGGCAGCCAGCACGGTCACTCTATCGTTCCGCCCGGCCAACCAGGGAATCGGAATGAGTCGACGCAGGAGCGCGACAAAGATCCAGATAAAGCACAATAACGCGGGAAGGCCGCTTCCCAGCGCGACCATGAGGAATGTGTTGTGCATGGCCGGAATGATGCGATCGTGATCGGGAATCTGAGCCTGTCCCTCCAGGGAGTATTCGGGGAACTTTTTGATAAACGAATTATTTCCGTAGCCGATCCCGAGCACAGGATGCGTCGCGACCTCCCGCAATCCGATGGTCCACACCGTCAACCTGGTATCGACCGTGTTGGCCGCCACCGTATCTCGCTGAAACCCGGCCTGCGACGCAACTACCAACCCCACTCCGGCCATGGCCATCAGTCCCAATACGCCCAAGGCCAGGCGCCGGCCACCGATCATCATGGCGAGCGCGAGCCCTTGCGCAGCATGGCCAAGCCACCCGCCGCGTGTATAGGAAAACACCTGCGCGGCCCCCGTCAGGGCAAACGCCAGGACCTGCGTCGCACGAATCCAGGCGAGGCGACTCATGACGATGAGGCTGCCCACTACGGGAATCGTCATCACCATATAGGTACTGAGCCAGTTATAGTCCGACCCGACGGCATGAGCCCGGACATAACGATCCTTCCAGGTTCCGCCTCTATCCACAAACTCAACAAGAGCATAGACGGCAAGCACCGCGCCACCGAACGCCAGCGCCCAGAGGATCTGCCGCGGCAGGCTCTCCCGTCGACAGCGATCCAACACGAGTAATGACCAATAAAACACACCGGCCTGCGCCACGAACTTTTTCCACTCGGCAAAACTATAGGCAGGATCGGTGGCGAACGGAACGGTACAGAGCACCCAGATCATGAAGAGCCACAGAGGAAGATCCAGGGGGTTCTTGATCCACGGGCTCTTCTTTTCCAGCGCACACATGCCCAGGCAGAGCGCAATGAGGATAATGACGGTATGTTCTTGGTAGCGAAACAACACGGGAACGAAGCTCGAACAGGCGATGGCGATCATCACATAACTTTGAAATCCCCAAAAAAAGGCACGCGCAGGGGCATGCTGCTCTCCTTCTTGAACGGATCGGATGGTTGGGTCGACGGGTGATGAAGTCGCAACAGTCATAACGTCACAGACCACGTTCTACGCAGATCAACTCGAGCAATCTTACTCCGGCCACGGCGTCACACGCAGATGACGCATGACCATGCCTCCCCCGGACGTGGACAGATCCTTCCGACATGCAGTCCATCCCATGGAATACGGATCACCTGTTCACCTGTCTGAGGAGGCAGCTACGTGATGGGGTCACACTCACCATCGGCGCACCCCGGCACAACACACAGGGACGAGCTGGGGGCTCTGTGGAAGCGCAGTATAGAGAAATTTCTCCCCTTCTACAACAAACACGGCGCTCAAGCCATGTCTCATCCAGGCAACGAGTACCCTGAGCGGAGCGGACGCGAAAGGCGAGGAAGCGTCGGGCACCAAGGGGAGGCGTTCAGCGGGACCGATCCGAAAGCGAGGCCGAGTGAGAGGCTCTAGCAGGCTGCTGAAAAACCCAGTTGGCATGCGAAAACTCAGATGGTCCACATCGAGTGGCATAGCAGAAGCATACCCCGCAGGATGCGAAAAATGGCCGTCCAGCAAGGCCGCAGCGAGCGAAGAGGCGAATCGTACTCTTGCCGTACGTTGAGCCTCTGAGCGATGCGAGAACGCCGCTGGCGGACTTTTTCCG
>CAKKRE010000003.1 GCA_919902505.1 Nitrospiraceae bacterium | reverse complement strand
AACAACAGTCTCGTTCGATATACGATGTTTCTTATTGAATGCGGTGCGAAATGGCACCCAACCTAGTGTTCGAGAGGGACGTGACAAAAGCGGCACGCCCCTCAAATTTACGTTAGGCGCTACAGATAAAGGGCAAAAATAGCATGCCAACAATTTCCATGTTTTATGGGATTCTGATTCGGATGTTTTTTCGAGACATTGAGAAACATCACGTCCCACATATACATGCCGATTACCAAGGCAGAGTGGCAGTGTACTCAATTCCCGACGGAACGCTTCTGGCAGGCGATCTGCCGCCGAATAAGCACAAACTGGTCGTCGCATGGATCGAGATTCATCAAGAAGATTTGCTTGCTGACTGGGACTTGGCTGTAACCGGTAAGAAACCATTTCCAATCAAAGGACTTGACCAATGAGAATTACGGAACTCCAGGCACAACCAAACTCGGTACTATCCATTGTGGCAGAAGACGGTCGTGTTGGACGGTTTGATGTGAGCCCCTATCTTGAATATGAGGCGTTCCAGACTCTTCGAGACCACAACGAATTTGTGAAGGTTGTCAATGGCGGTTACTTTGTTGAATGGGATTGTGGCGCTGACTTGTCAGCGGACACCATTGAGGCACGATGGCAGGTTGTTGGAAAAGCAACCCGGCAGACAACTGCCTGACAAATCGCTCCAGCGGACTCCGCTAACGCTTCTCCGCTGAGCTTCGCCGTTAGGCGGGCACAATATCATGGAGACAAGTTGGACCAGTACACATACAAACATCCAGCGTTGCCGCGCGAAACCGACGGGAAGGTGTTCTTGAATCAAGTTCTGGGGATGACCAGTAGCGAGATCTCCATCAACAAGCTGCCACCTCGGACGTCGATGCCGTTCTGCCATACGCACCGCCTCAACGAAGAGATTTATCTCTTCCTGAAAGGCGTGGGTGAATTCCCGATTGATGACAAGGTCCTACCAATTCGTGAAGGGACGGTCGTCCGAGTCGCCCCGGAAGGGGAGCGATGCTGGCGGAACACATTCGGCACAGACGATTTGTACTACGTCGTCGTCCAAGCCCGTTCTGGCACCTACGAAGGCCATACAGTCGCGGACGGCGTTGGCGTTCAGAAAAGAGTGCGCTGGGTTGCCAAAGAGCCCGCCTAACAAGGCGCTCCAGCCGACCGTATGTGGGAGAGAAGCCCGTGTCATTCGATCATCGCTACATGTGGAGCACTGGCTTCGTCCGAGAGCTGCTGCGCACAGACCGCTTGTCAGAGGCCGCCAGTTTCAGCTACTTCCTCGCGATCATGACCTTTGACTGGTTTCAGTTCACGGTCAATGTAACAACGCCAGCGTCCAGCATTAGCCCGTGGTCATCAGCAGGTTCTTGGACCACCTTCGCGGTGACAGTGTTGGGCCTGTTATACCTGTACCTCAAGAACGGCGGCGGAGCTGGCCAACACTTCCTTCGCCGCTACTTCCCCTTGTCTGTCACGGTTGGCTGGAAGTTTGTCGGTGCGATGTTTGTCACGCTCTGGCTCATTCCTGTCGCGTTGGGCGGCCAAAGCCAAGAGACTTTAGGTTGGAGTTCCACTGTCGCGATTGCAGCTGTGAACATCGTCATGTTCTGGCGCATCGGCTTTCACCTCGGGTCACTTGCCCGCGAAACAGCCGTCTAACAGCAGCATGTAGCGGACGGGGCTACGCGCCGCTGATCCTGGACGTTAGCCGGACAAAACCGAGCACATGAACGACACAGAGTTCAATCGCCAGCCCACGGTCATCCCCGACATCGTGGCTGAAACAGCAGCGTTGTCGTTCAACATGATGTCCGAGGCCAAGGTCGGCGCCCTCTTGGCTGTCCTTGCGGCTTCGAAGCCTGGAGGTCGACTGCTCGAAGTGGGTACCGGAACCGGCCATGGTACAGCCTGGCTCCTATCGGGCATGGACGCCACCGCGACACTCGACACGGTCGACACCGATGAGGCTATCGTGGCCGTGGCTCGTCGGTACCTTGGGCGTGACCGGCGCGTGACCTTTCACGTGACGGATGGCGCCGCGTTTCTCACGAAGGACGGCCTCCAACCGTTCGACTTGATTTACGCCGATGCGTGGCCTGGGAAATTCAGTCACCTCGATGAAGCGTTGTCGCTGCTTCGGCCTGGCGGCATGTACGTGATTGATGACCTGCTGCCGCAGGCGAACTGGCCCGAAGGGCACGCGCTTAACGTGCCGAAGCTCTTACGTGAGATCGAGGGGCGCAGCGGCTTTGTGTCGGTGCGTTTGGCGTGGGCGTCTGGCCGGATGTTGGTGGTACGAAATACCGGCTAGCCCCGCGATGCACTCGGTCTGGCTCGTGCGCCCCAGCCGGCACGGGCGAGTGCGACCGTTAGCCGTCACCTCAAGGATCATGATATGAAAGTTCCTGGTTTGCGAAGCCCCTATGACAAGGTGGGCGGCATCGTGTATTTCGGTCGGATGCTCGACAAGATCCGTTTGCACGCTGCCGGCCAGCTGCCGGAAGGATACAATCTTGGCACGCGGGTGTGGACGTGGTTTGACGCACGCTGCACACGCTTTCTGGCAGTCGAGTATGAGGCGCTCGTTCAGCGCATGCTTCACGGCGGCACGGACGAGGAGATTCTGGCGTGGTGCTATGAGCACGGTCGGCGGCCTAGCGAGGAGGACATGGAGATTTGGAACGATTTCATGATGAAGCGAGGGTGGCGTGACAGGAGCAGCGCGGTCGTGGCGGAGTATAAGCGGTTGCATGGCTTTGCGCACCGTGACGACATCCAAACGGCGTTTGAGTTTCACGTGGCAGATGAATCGTCAGGTGACATAGCGACCTCCTAAGCATTCGGGAGAGTCAGCCACTGTCCGCTGCGCGGTCGGCCGTGGCTGACCTCAGACGGGTTCGCTCAGACATGAAGCTTGCCATCATCGCCGAGTATGATCCGAACTTCGAGCCGCACGTACACACCGATGCGGCGATTGTGCATGCTGCGTCCGCGCTCGGCCTCGACGTGCAATCCGAGTGGATCTCGTCAGTGGATGCCCACATCACAACCCTGTCGGAATTCAATGCCATTTGGTTGGCACCTGGGAGTCCCTACCAGAACCTGAGCCGGACACTGGACGCCATTCGTTTTGCTCGTGAACAGAATGTCGCCACGCTCGGCACGTGCGGCGGCTATCAGCACATGGTGATTGAATTCGCGCGCAATGTCGCCGGGATCCGCGACGCCCAGCATGCGGAATACGATCCGTATGCCTCTCGCCTAATCGTGTCACAACTGACCTGTTCCCTTGTTGGCCGCGAAATGGAGATCGTGCTAAGCCCCGGGTCAAAAACTTCCGCTGCCTACAAGGCACACGCAGTGACCGAACGCTACTACTGTAATTTCGGCGTCAATCCTGACTTTGTCGAACAGATTTCCAGCGCTGGGTTTAAGGTGGTGGGTCGTGATGCCGACGGTGCCTGCCGCGTGATGGAACTCTCGCACCATCGTTTCTTCGTAGGAACACTCTTCGTTCCGCAAGCGAGATCGCGCCCTGATCGACCTCATCCGTTGATCACCGCATTCCTGCTCGCAGCAGAGCAATCACAAAGAAGAGTTTCGTCGCAGTGATGGTCGTCGAAGGTTGTTGGATGTTACGTCATTCACTGCCGCATGGTGGATCACATGCACCGGATGCCGCGATGGTGACGCCGAACCCCTCGTTTACCTCTTTGTTGGCAAACTGTCCTCTCAGCTGGTGTGCCACGGGCCCTTTCGATTCTCGCGCAATCCCATGTACGTCGGTGTGGTGGTTTCCCTATCGGGACTTGCTTTGTGGGTTGGCACGAGGCACTTCTATCTGGCAGTCCCTGTGACATTTCTGCTCCTCAATTTCTTTTATATTCTACGTGAGGAGCGTATGTTGCGCGAGGCGTTTGGCGGGCAGTATCTGACCTATTGCAGGGAGGTGCGCCGGTGGCTCTGAGTACCCTCGTCGCGTGGTTACTGATCGCTGTGTTTGCCGGCCTCTCACTGGTGCATGTCTATTGGCTGGTGGGTGGCCGGGCTGGACTCCTGGCTGCTATTCCAGAAGTTGATGGCACGCCTGTGTTCCAGCCATCGACCCTGTCGACGTTCGTGGTCGCGATCGGGTTGGCGCTGTGCGCCGTGGTGATTGCCGCCACAGCTGGGATACTCAGGCTGCCGCTGTCTCATACGGTGCTCTCTTGGTTAACCCGTGCCTTGGCGGTGGTCTTGCTGGTACGTGCGATTGGAGACTTCCGATTGGTGGGGTTCTTTAAACGTATCCACCATTCCCGTTTTGCCCATCTGGATACCGTCGTGTACTCGCCACTGTGCCTGGCCTTGGCGATCGGGTCAGCCATCGTCGGTTTCGCCGCAGAGGCCTAACATGGCGCTCAAGTGGGACAGTCGCTATCGCGCCCGCAGGTAGCCTGTTCCTTCCCGCGCCGCATCTTGACTGCCTGCTGTCGGTGGATTTTGAGTGGGACTTTAGGCGGTTTTGGTGAGAAACATTGGTAATGCGCAGCACGCAGAGAGCTGCCGCAGTGTTACTGGGATCGTTGCGACGGGTGTGCTGGTGATGAGGTGAAGCGGGATAAGTAGCCAGTCGACGGCGTATAGTGGAGGCTGTTGAGTAGGCAATTTATGCCGGATATGTTGCTTCGATTACGCTCCGCAGTCCCCCACGAGCAGCAAATTCACCGGTTACCGTGGCCTTGATCGGCCGACAGGCTCGTACGATGTCCTGGAGGATGCGGTTGACGGCATTCTCGTAGAAAATGCCTATATTTCTGTAGGCATGGATATACATTTTAAGAGCCTTAAGCTCGAGGCAATGCTTGTCTGGTTTATAGTGAAGGGTGATAGTTCCAAAGTCCGGCAGGTTGGTCTTGGGACAAATGGCTGTGTACTCTGGGATGACGATTGTAATTTCGTATCCCTTATATTGATTGGGGAATGTCTCAATGTCGGGTAGAGGAGCAGAGATTCCACTCTTGGCGTGCCGCTCGTTGTATCCCAGCTTTGTCGTGGCTCCATCCGACTTCCGTTTCTTACCGCCTTTCGCCGTCACCCGCTCACCCTCACCTTCTTGTTGTCAGACTTGCTTCATCCACTCCAGCTGGCCCAGTTCATTCAATTTATTATAGAGCGTGACCCAGGGACAGGTCATTTCCGGGTAGACCTCGCAGAATCCACCTTTGCGGACGCCTCCGCATGGGCCATGGCTCATGAATTTTGGGCACTCGGCCTTGAGTGAGCCATCCGGGATTGGTGGTCGCTTGTGCACCCCTCCCGCATGCTGCTCGCCATGTTCTTCTCCCGGGACCAGTACTCGTATAGGCATAGGCGCAGTGTAGACCGAAACGCGTTAAGCAACAATGTTTACCCGCTTCCCGGGTCAACTGCAACAGAATTGCGTGACGAATCGCGCTTGCAGCAGGAGCAAAATCTTCGCGTTCAAGCGGATTTAGGGCCAAGGGCCTAGCACGGGTATCTCTACTAGGCCTTCTTTCGTCCGGTGTGGGCCTTCTGCAAAGTTGCAATGCTTTTGTGGACTCTATAGACTCGCCATTGCCCTGAAGTGATGGGAACTTTTGCTTTTGCCGTGCTGGTTGCGATTGACAGATTTTTTCGGGCTTTGTTACACTCGGCAACTACACGAAGTAAGAAGACTAACATTCCGTTCCGTGTCGGGAACACAGTTCGGTACTCAGTTCAATATAACGTCAAGATAATCTGCACCTGGCTTTTTCTGGCCGCTGTTGTTGGTCCGAATAAAGTCCTCAGCTTATAAATGGGAGGGAGTCCTTATGAGCCTTGATTACGTCAAGTTTTCAAGTGGCTTTGAAAAGTTTATGCCGAAAGAATATCGGGACATGGTTGAGCATGGTCCCTTCGGGAAAAAGGTGTCTGTTTCGCAGATGGGCTCCTTCAAGGAAGTGCTTGAAGAGCACCCGATGTGTGCAGGTTGCGCGATGACCCTCTTTATCCGCCTTGCGATGATTGCTTTCCCCAATCCTGAAGATACCATCACTGTCGGAACCGCCGGTTGCGGACGTTTGGCGATCTCGCAGGCCGCCATTCCTTTTGTGTACGGCAACTACGGCGACCAGAATGGTGTGGCCAGCGGATTGTCCCGTGGTTTGCGACTTCGGTTCGGCGATAAGCCGAAGGATGTGGTCGTCATGGCCGGTGACGGCGGCACGGCTGATATTGGATTTCAGCAGGTCCTTCACTCCTGGTTCCGCAAGGAACGGTTCACCACGATCATGCTCGACAATGAAGTGTACGGGAACACCGGCGGGCAGGAAAGTGGTATGACCAATCGCGGTGCCGTGCTCAAGATGGCTCCATTGGGGAAGAAGTTTGAGAAGATGGATATGCTGCAGATGGCCAAAGTTGCCGGCTGCGCCTACGTTGCGACGGTAGTGCCGAACAATCCTCGCCGGGTTGAGAGCGTCATTAAAAAGGCTGTGTTGATCGCCAGGGAGGTCGGGTCGACCTATATTCAGGCCTATAC
Organism: Nitrospiraceae bacterium; assembly: GCA_919902505.1. GTDB lineage: Bacteria > Nitrospirota > Nitrospiria > Nitrospirales > Nitrospiraceae > Nitrospira_A. The sequence goes on along the minus strand of CAKKRE010000003.1, from coordinate 100,660 downwards.
TTCCTGCAACATTGAGTATGCCATTCCGACCGACAAGGTCATGGAAGACGCAAAGAACGTTGAAAACGATCGCTATCAGTTCTCCGAATACATTACCGACGAAGCGAAGCAATTTCTTACGGAACGGTATGGCTACAAGGAATTTCTCCCGAAGCCGGCTGCTCCCGCTCCTGGGCTCCCGAAAGCCTGAGTTACGTTTAAGGAGGATTGAGCATGGCGAAACGTTTCAACATTCGGATGGCGGGTGTGGGTGGTCAGGGGGTTGTGACCGGCTCACACATTCTGAGCACTGCGGTGATTAATGCCGGTGGGGAAAGTACGATTGTTCCGTTCTATGGATCGGAGAAGCGCATGGCTCCGGTGGAAAGTTATGTGCGGGTATCAGACGAGCCCATCTACGAAATCGGAGAAATCACCTTCCCGCACATCATTATCATTTTCCATCCACAGGTCATCACGCATGGAAAGTCGTATACGATGCCGTTTTACTTCGGGCTGAAGGAAGACGGAATCGCGTTGATCAATAATGATGGTCCGATGAAGCTTCATCGGGATCAGGCTCGCGAGTTAGAAGAGCGCCGTGCAAGACTGTACTATTTTCCTGCTACGAAGCTATCCCTCGAAGTGGCGGGGATGGACTTGTGCACGAATATGGCCTTGATGGGTTGCATTGGAGCGATTACCGGGCTGACCACCGTTGAAGCGTTGGAACAGTCGGTCAAGGATCGGTTCCTTGGCAAAGGATTTGTGGTCTCCGGAGGAACCGCGGCCCTGGACAGTGTCGTCGAGCGAAAATTTAAAAAGAAACAGGAATTGATCGACAAGAATGTCGCGGTAATTCAGGCCGGCTGGAACTACGCAGTCGACCATGGTTGGGCTGCACCGACGGTCAAGCGGTCCGAAATCCGTGCGACGGTGAGCGCCTAACCAGGATTTAGTACGAAGGAGTTCCAATGTATTTAGTCGCCCATATCGATGTCGAAATTTGCGCCTCGAAGAGCTGCAAGCTCTGCACTCAGTATTGCCCTGAGGCCAATACCATTCAGTATAGCGAGGAGATGGGGAAAGAGAAGGGCTTTAAGTACGGCTCAGCCTACGTGGCCGTAGATCGTTGTAAGGGATGCGCACAATGTGTGTGGGTCTGCGACAACATGGCGAAGAACAATGCCATTAAGATGATCATGATTGATCAATTACCGATGGCCGCGTTGACCGATAACATCACATATAGCGATAAGAGTACGACAGCGGTCCTGGCGAGCCCAGTAGTCGGGTAAGCGTAAGAAAGGGGAGTGGGCGTGGGAATGACGCAAGATACAAGAGAGAAAATTATCGTGCCGGGGCCAGCTGGATTCCATCCTCCATCAGCAGCTCAATTGGGGGTCGCACTGCCTGATCCGGGCGAAGGACTGTACTATGGGCTGCTGGAGCCTAACGAAGACGTAGTGATTGAAGAGATGGCTCGGAAAATGCTGACAAGCCCAAATGCAACGATTTTCCCGGGACCTCTCGTCTTATGGGCGTGGAACAATCATGCTGTCGAGAAGGCGAAGGCGGTATTGGAAATTGCGGCACAGATCCCTGAGGTGATGATTATTCCCATGCCGGATTATCGCCCCAAGTACCCCAAAATTGACCCTGAAGAGGTCATCAATCCCAATCACCCCAATCTCACGATTTGGGGGAATAAGATTGAAGCCTGTATTTTTATCGGCGTTCACTGTCACTACGCCAATCTGACGCTGAAAATGATTCGTGCAGGGACGAACTGCTGCACCATGGCCATTTGTGCCGAGCAGGGGCATGAGGACGCCATGCTGACGATTCGCGATTCGGATACGTTGAAGCTGAAGAAGACCGCGCAAATCTTCAAGAAGGTTCGTGAGGAAATGGGCATCAAGCTTCCCGGTAACGGCGAGAATGTCCGCTTCACAGGAACTCAGTCCAAGGTCCATGGCGGAAAGACGCATACGAATCCTATGACCTTCATGCCGTCCGCTGCTGGCGTAGGCAGCGCGGCTACATTTGGCCACTCAGCTGAGCAGATGAAGCGCGAGGGCTAAGGTTAGGCTAAGGCGATACAGTCAAGAGGTGCAACGATGAGTGAAGCATTGGAACCCAAGCAAAAGACTAATCCACAGGGCGACCCTACTACGAGTGTGTCGGCTCCAAAGGCCGAGACCAAGAAGGATCCGCACGCGGATGCAAAGCGACAAAAGGTTGTCACACCTGAGTATATGTTCCTGGAAGCTCCTCGTACGAAGGAGTTCATCACCGGAAGCGAGGCCGCAAAAGAGGCTATTCGCCGGTCAAACGTCGATCTTGCCATTGCGTACCCCATTACCCCTCAAAGTGAAACTATGCAGTTGGTCGGTGTGTTGTATGGTGAAGGGTACGTCAAGGAGTATTACCGTGGCGAAGAAGAAGTCGGCGTCATGGCGGCTATTGCCGGCGGGTCGCGGGCGGGAGTGCGGTGTTATACTGCAACGGCGGGTCCCGGGACGCTGAGAGGGCTGGAAGGGATTGCTTCTTGGCCGGGGCACCGGTTGCCAGTCGTGGCCATGTTCACTTGCCGAGTGGTGAACGCACCGTTGGCCATTCAACCTGACAATATCGAAGTTTCGTATCTGCTGAATTGCGGTATGATTGTGTTCCATGCCGAAAATCAGCAGGACATGTACGACTTCACGTTGGCTGGGTTTATTATCAGCGAGAAGAATGATGTGACCCTCCCCGTCGGCGTGTGCTGCGATGGGTTTTTTGTGACGCATGCCAGAGGTTATGTGCGTATGCAGGATCGTGGGATGAAGCTTCCCCCGCGCGAACCTTGGCGTGGGGCGGTGCCGGTGCTTGATGCTGAGAATCCTCCGGCACGACTCTCTCGCGATGCCCCTGTTCAGAAGTCCAATTTCATGGCCTACAACATTCATGCGGTGTGGCAGCAGGAAGTGTGGGCTGCTGTGGAGCGTTCCCGTAAGTACATCAACCAGTACATGGGTGGACTACTCACGGCGGAGAATGTGGATGATGCGGAGGCGGTTATTATCGCTTCAGGTAGTGCGGCCGCTCAATCACGTGAAGCGGTTCGTATTTGTGCGGAAAAAGGCATTAAGATCGGCCTCATCAAGATCCGATCGCTCCGTCCATTCCCGACTCAGGAGTTGCGCAAACTCTGCGGGAAGGCCAAATTAATTGTGGTGCCTGAATTCAACTATGTCGGATGGTTAGCAAAAGAAGTGGCGACCGCTATTTACGGTTTCTCAAATGCCAAGATTATCGGTGGTCCGAGAGTGTACGGTGGGCAGTCCATGCCGGTGGAATTGATCGTGGACGAAGTCGAGTCCGGTCTGACCGGAAAGAAGTCCACGAACGTTGCGATTTCACAAGTTATGGGCGCATCAGCTGCTGATCATGAGGCCATGGGGCATTTCATGCGCAGCATTTAGGCCGAGAAGTAACGTCAAGGTAGAAACAGCAGGGCCCGTTCGGTTATGCCGAACGGGCCCTATGTATTTGGGGAAATGCTTGAGTGTGGCTCCTCAGCCCTGAAGATCCTCCTCGACTAGATCAGGGTTTTCCGGCATCCCGTGAGCCACATATTTGGCATAGGATAGATAGATCGATGCGCTATCGCGCATGGCTTTGGTGCCGTTGGCCATACGGTGCAGCTTGTCTGAGCCAGGGGCTTCGGTCTTGCGGAGATGATCGACATGGTCATGCAGGACAAGCGTGAAGCGCTCCATGGCCATCTCCACCTCCCGATATGCTTGCAAAATAGGATCAGTCATGTGAAGTGCTCCTTCTCTGATGAGAATACCCCAGCCTGCTTTGGGGGGTCAACCGAGGGTCCGTCTATGTACCAACTATCTTCGGCAGTTTTGAGGGCTATCACGAAGGTGGCCAAAGTAAATCTCCTTGAGCACTCTGAGGGGCCATCCCAATCAATAATTGAGGCGGTGTCGGGACTCTCCGAAATGTTTACACGAAATGGGCAGGTGGGAAGCAGGGTTTACTTCGAGGACCCTCAGTTGCGTGCCGGTTACTTGGTCTACTACCTGCCGGTTAATCTCGCCAAAGTGCAGGTGCTCTTGGACGAACTGCAGCCGGTGCTTCCCGTCGCTCCGGACCAGGATTTTCGAGTATTGGACCTTGGTGGCGGCCCTGGAACAGGAGCCCTGGGAGTACTCGATTGGTGCCTTTCGAAGTCTGCGAGGCCGCCGTCTACCCTCCGTATGATAGCCGTTGATCGTTCACCCAAGGTCTTAAGGGTGTCTACTGAGATTTGGCAGGCTTATTCTGAACAGCAGCGGGATCAGTCCATTCCATCGTTGAACACCGTGGAGTGTAACCTCGAACGTTCCCTGCCCTCCGCTATCCGTGACGGCGGTGGTGTGAATGGTTACCAGCTTATTATTGTTCAGAATCTTCTCTCAGAGTTATTCGTAGGGAGTATGGATCCCGTGGGACAACGGACTGTGTTGGTAGGGGAACTCCTGAATTACTTGGCCCCTGAAGGGAGTCTAATGCTTATCGAGCCGGCCACGCGGGTCGCTTCGCGCCAGTTGCATCAGGTGCGGGACAACCTATTGGTGGAACAGCGCTGTTCTGTGTATGCCCCCTGTCTTCACGATGGTCCATGCCCTGCTCTGCTCAAACCGGATGACTGGTGCCATGAAGAACGGAAGTGGGAGACTCCAGCCTGGATTGCCCAAGTGGATCGGGAAGTCGGGCTGATCAAGGATGCGCTCAAATTTTCCTATGTGATTTTTCGCAAGGATGGCAAAACGCTCGTGCCCCGAAATCCAGACTACCACCGGGTGGTGAGCGAGTTGCGCGTCATGAAGGGCGAGAAGCGTGTCTGGTTCTGCGATCAAGCCGGGAGATCAGAGGTCGGGCGCCAAGATAAGGAGGGGTCGGCGTCAAACGCGGCCTTCGATGACTGGCATCGTGGGGCGATCGTTCGGGTCAGTGACATTGTCAGGAAGGAGCGTAAGGGGCGACCGGCCATGGTCGGCCGAATTCTCGCCTCTGGCCAAGTGCAGATTATCCGGCCCGCCTGATGACCTAGTCCGCTTCCGGTTCTGAAGAGCCGTGTTGATGGGATACGCGATCTTCATCGAAGAGTGCGGCCATTTCCGCCGCGATCATATCCTGATCGTTCGGAACTGCAATGAGGGGGATTTCCTTGCGAGGCTTCGTTTCAGCCTGAGTGACCGGAGTAGGATTTTTCTGGGAGTCTGGCTTTGGTGTGGTGCTCATAATGACTCAGTATACACGAAATTGCGTTCGTAAGGGCTACTCAAACGCTTCCAATGACGAGCGCTCAGGAAACTGTGCCTTGCAGGCGCTGCAGGTCACGAAGTAGATCGCCTCGCGGACGGACATGGTGATGCGAAAATCGAGGGTGACGCCTCGATGCTGGCAGCTTGGACAAGAAATCTCCTTGAGGCGATAGGGTACATCCGGTTGAGTCCGAAGGTAAAATTCCATATCTGTGTAGACGGGAAAATTGTACCGACATTTCAAGCAGACACCCCGGCATTCCCCATCCGGCTGCAATGTGCGCCGGTCGACCCCGAAGGTATTGGTCTTACAGATTGCGCACTGGACACTCGCCAGCCGCTGTTCTACCGCTTCAAGCGACGTGTGAGCCATCAATTCCTCCTCGAAGAGCGGAGTTGAGTATACGCACCGGTTTCAGCGATGTTCAACCGCCTTGCCCAAATTCCGAGGATTCACTTGACCGGAAGAGCACGCCCCCTATACTAACGACACGATGCACATGATCAACAAGCGCCTTCTGGTCGGCAATGCCGATGACGCCAAGAATCCTCCCCCCCAGGTCAGTGCCGTTCTCATGGTGGCTGAAGAACAAAATGTGACAGTCCCCTCCCGGGTTATCTATGCCAAGATTCCGCTCAAGGAGTTTGGTGAGCCGGCCGCGTCTGCATTATATGAGGCTGTCGAATGGATTGCGGCACATGTGGCAGGCAATCGGTTGATGGTGTGTTGTCGGGTTGGCATGGGTCGGTCGGTGTCAGTGGTAATTGCCTATCTATGCTGTGTCGAGGGAATGGCCTATGCCGATGCGGTGAAGCTTGTGTTGACCAGGCGTCCAGGAGGCATGCCGTTGCCGCGCCTCCAAGAGACGATTCAGGATGTTTGTCACCGACGGCAAACCCAAGTGAATTCATCAACATCTTAGAAGCTGCGCTGTCACGGAGCATGCGGTTCGGTTCCGCTGCGTCCTTCCTCATCCCTTTCTGCACGGTCCCATTCTCCCCATCCGCACTGATGCCTCCGGGCGACTCCCGGTCGGAGTTGCATTTTCCATCGGCCCCATGGCGTAATCCGCCGGTAATAGAGTTCCCTCAGACACCTCGAGAATCCTGAATGCCAGAATTGCCGGAAGCAGAAGTCGCGGCGCGTCAATTGCGCGAACGGGTCGTCGGAGCCAGGGTGCGCGAGTGCTGGGTCGGCCGTGACGACATCGTGCGGGAAGGGTTGTCCACTCTAGACCGGTACCGCCACGCTACGATTACCGGGGTAGACCGACAGGGGAAAAGCGTCATCCTGCAGTTTCTCTGCGGCGAAGAGACGAGATTTCTTGTCGCAGAGCTGGGTATGACGGGATTATTGCTGCTCCAATCCGCCCCGACCAGGCATCCACAACATACTCATTTTATTCTGCGCCTCGAGAGGTGTGCCGAGCCCGATCTCAGGTATTGGAACCCGAGGCGGTTTGGTCGTCTGTCGTTGCTCGATCAGGTGGGACTCGATCGGTATATCGCCCGTCGGTTCGGCCATGACCCGCTCACCATCAGTTACGAACAATTCTTGTGTGTGCTCGGATCCACACGGAGCAGACTGAAGGCCCTCCTGATGCGTCAACAGGTGATTGCCGGGATCGGCAACATCTATGCCAATGAGATCCTCTTCCGTTCTAGGCTTCATCCAAATCAGGCTGCGAATAAGGTTCCAGAGAAGGCGATGACACAGCTCTATCAAGTGATGGGGGAGGTGTTGCGTGAAGCCATCGCGATGGGGGGATCCAGTGTGCGGGATTATTTTGCGCCGGATGGGACCGAAGGCCAGTACAAGCGCAGGCATCTGGTGTATGCCAAAGCCGGGGAGCCCTGCCCGAATGCCTGCGGTACGGTGATCATTCACATGGTTGGGGAGCGAAGTTCGTTTTACTGTCCCACATGCCAGCGAAAGAGGCGATAGCGTGCCACAAGGCCTGAAAAGTCTCGCTAACCCCAAACCTTGAAGCGTCGGAAACAATAATAACGTTATCAATTATTTATGGTGATGAATCTTCAGTGCTCATTATGGTAGGACTTCTGTGCTCGCAGCTTGGGCCTTTTGGAGGATTGAGCTAATCAGCAGAATTCGGTACTCTACCGCTCCGTTTCTCTGCCCTATCACACACCAAGGAGTCGTCAATCATGGCGAAAGTGCTGGAAGGTCCCGGGATGGGGCTGATGAAGAAGTGGGGAATCACTGTTCCCAACTATGTGGTCGTCACCTCCGTAGACGAGTTGACCAGGCTGGGTCAAGCCAATGAATGGTTGAAGAAGTCCAAGCTTGTTGCCAAGGCGCACGAGGCTCTCGGGTCGCGCTTCAAGCTGGGGCTCGTGAAGATCGATCTGGACTTTAAGGCGGCTGAAGCTGCCACTAAAGAGATGATTGGCCGCCAGGTCGGCAGCATCACCGTGACTCAGGTGATTGTCTCTGAGATGATCCCGCACAAGGAAGAGTATTATTGCGCGGTCAAATCAACCCGCGAAGGCAGTGAGATCCTGGTTGCCAATTGTGGCGGAATCGAGGTCGAGTCAAATTGGGATCGTGTGAAGCGGTTGTGTCTTGAGATCGGGCAAGCTCCTTCTCCTGAGTCCCTCGAAAAGCTGTCGAAAGAAGCAGGATTCAGCGGAGCGCTCGTGAAGAAGATGGCTGAGTTTGCAGGGAAAATGTTTGCCTGCTTCGACAGTGAAGATGCGCAGTATCTCGAGGTGAATCCGGTCGTCCTTCGTGCCGCCGATGAAGAGCTGGTGGCGCTTGATGCCGTGACATTGCTCGACGGCGATGCCAAATTTAGACATCCGGACTGGAATTTCGCGTTTGCGGCGGAATTTGGACGCGCCTATTCCAAGCAAGAAGTCGAGGTGATGGCGGTTGACAGCAAGATCAAGGGCTCGGTGAAATTCATTGAGATTCCAGGCGGTGACACGGCCATGTTGCCGGCGGGTGGGGGTGCCAGCGTGTACTACTCGGACGCAGTTGTCGCGCGTGGTGGCAAGTTGGCCAACTATGCCGAATACTCCGGTGATCCGCCGGATTGGGCCGTCGAAGTCCTTACGGAAAAAGTCTGTTCTCTGCCGGGAATCAGAAACATCATTGTTGGTGGTGCGATCGCGAATTTCACCGACGTGAAAAAGACGTTCGGAGGGATCATCAACGGCTTCCGGAAGGCCAAGTCCGAAGGCAAGTTGAAGAACGTGAAGATCTGGGTGCGTCGCGGTGGGCCGCGCGAAAAAGAGGGACTAGATGCGATGCGTGCGCTGAAAGACGAGGGCTTTGACATCAATGTCTTCGATCGCAATACACCGCTCACCGACATTGTCGACAAGGCGCTCCAAGCGAAGTAGCCTGCCGCCTATGACCAACCGAAGATAAGGGGAGATCCCGAGATGAGTATTCTGGCAAACAAAGACACCCGTGTGGTGATTCAGGGTGGTCAGGCCGGTGTCAACGCCGCCCGCCGCATGGCCGAGTTCTGTTATCTCATTAAGCGACCGCTCAACGTCGAAGCGTTCGTGTATCCGCCGGATGCCGGCAAGACCAATGAGATTCCCTACGGCAGCGGCCTCATCGCCATTCCGGTGTACAAGTCCATTGCCGAAGCCACCAAGCATCATCCGACCTTGAATACCAGCCTCGTGTACATTGGTGCCGACCGTGCGATGAAGGGCGGTATGGAGGCGCTGGACGATTCGCATATCAAGGTGGTCTCAATGATCACCGAAGGCGTGCCCGAAAAGGACGCAAAGATTCTTGGCGCCCATGCCCGCAAGTTGGGGAAGGTCTTCAACGGTCCCTCATCCATCGGCATCATCTCTGCCGGAGCCTGCCGCCTGGGTGTGATCGGTGGCGCGTTTGACAACCTGGTCCTCTCCAAGCTCTATCGTGAAGGATCGTTCGGCGTCATCACCAAGTCCGGCGGTCTCTCAAATGAAATCATCTGGATTTGCTCTCAATTTGCCGACGGGATCACGACGGCCATCGGTATCGGCGGTGATGCCTATCCCGGCACCGATTATGTCAGTTATCTCGAGATGTTCGAAAACGATCCCCAAACGAAGGCGGTCGTCATTGTCGGAGAGATGGGCGGCGATCTCGAAGAGCGGGCTGCAGAATGGTATGGCGCGAAAAAGCGCCGGGTGAAGTTGATTGCCGTGGTTTCCGGCTTCTGTCAGGAGAGTTTGCCGAAGGGGATGAAGTTCGGTCATGCCGGCGCGAAAGAGGGGATGAAGGGTGAAGGATCAGCTCGTTCCAAGTCCGATGCGCTGAAGAAAGCCGGCGCGCTCGTGCCGCCCACTTTTGGCGCGCTTGGTCCCGCCATCAAGGAAACCTATCAAGAATTGTTGAAGTCCGGCCAGGTGAAGGCGCCGGTTGAACCGGCGACGTTGCCTAGATTGCCCAAGACTGTCGAGGAAGCCATGAGAGCCGATGAGGTCATGGTCGCACCGCTGATCCGCACGACCATCAGCGATGACCGCGGCGATGAGCCTTGTTACGATGGTTATCCTGCCTCTGAGCTCATCAATAAGGGCTACGAAATACCTCATATCATTGGGCTTTTGTGGGACAAACGCTTGATCTCAAAACAAGAAGCCGAGATCATCAAGCGCATCATGATGCTGTCTGCTGATCACGGTCCCTGCGTGAGCGGCGCCTATGCGACTATCCTTGCGGCTTGTGCCGGAATCGGCCTCTCGCAATCGGTTGCCGCAGGTATGATTATGATTGGTCCGCGCTTCGGCGGTGCGGTGACTGATGCCGGGCGATTCTTTAAATATGCTGTCGATAACAAGATGTCGGTCGACGAATTCTTGGCCTACATGAAGAAGAATCACGGCCCGGTTCCAGGTATCGGGCATCGCGTGAAGAGTCTCCGGAATCCGGACAAGCGGGTCAAGGAGTTGGTCGGGTACGTCAAGAGCCTGAAGATCAAGACTCCCTGTCTGGACTTCGCGCTTGAGGTAGAGAAAATCACCTCCGTGAAAAAGGACAACCTGATTCTGAACGTCGATGGCACGATGGCAGCCGTCTTGGTCGATATCGGATTCCCTGTGGATAGTTTGAACGGGTTCTTTATCCTCTCGCGGACGATCGGATTAATCGGCCACTGGGTTGATCAAAAACGCCAGGATAGCCGTCTGGTCAGATTGTTCGACTACCTTGTGAATTATGCGGCGCCGAAGAGGCGAGAAGTTCCGCCACTCAAGTAAGAATCTCAGCTGACAGCCATCGCTCACGGAGCGCTGATGGCTGATTGCTTTTCGAGGAGAATAATTATGTCGATGGATCTCGCCAAGAAACTATATGCCAAGATGCCGGATGTGTTTGCCAAGGCTAGAAAAAAGTTCGGCCGCGGGCTCACCCTGGCTGACAAGATCTTGGTTTCGCACGCGGATAGTTTCGACGCGCAGACCTGGGAGCGTGGCAAGGCGATGTTGGCGCTCAGGCCGGACCGTGTCGCGATGCAAGATGCCACGGCGCAAATGGCCATGCTGCAGTTTATGCAGGCCAATAAAAAGAAGGCGGCCGTGCCGAGCACGATTCATTGCGATCACCTCATTCGGGCTGAAATGGGCTCCGAGAAGGACCTGCTCCGTGCGATGGATGAGAATCGGGAAGTGTATAACTTCCTCGCTTCTGCCGCAAAGAAGTACGGGATTGGTTTCTGGAAACCCGGCGCCGGAATCATCCATCAGGTGGTCTTGGAGAACTATGCATTTCCAGGCTGTTTGATCATCGGGACGGACTCGCATACACCGAATGGTGGTGGCTTGGGCGGGCTGGCGATCGGTGTCGGCGGTGCAGACGCCGGTGAAGTGATGGCAGGATTGCCGTGGGAAGTGCTTCATCCGAAATTGATCGGAGTGCGTCTAACCGGTAAGTTGAATGGCTGGGCTTCCCCGAAAGACGTGATCCTTTATCTGTGCGGCCTGTTGACGGTGAAGGGCGGGACCAACAAGATCGTGGAGTACTTTGGTCCGGGTGCCGAAACCATCAGTGCCACTGGTAAGGGCACGATCTGCAATATGGGCGCGGAACTTGGGGCCACGACCTCCGTATTCCCCTTCGACAATAAGATGGTCGCCTATATGAACATCACGGATCGGGCTGATTTGGCGACCTTCGCTCAATCGCACAAAGAGTTGCTGGTGGGTGATCCCGAGGTCTATCAGTCGCCTGAAAAGTACTATGATCAAATCGTGGAGGTTGATCTGTCGAAGCTCGAGCCACATGTGGTTGGCCCGCATACGCCGGATCTTGCCAGACCGATTTCAAAATTGGCGGCGGAAGCGAAGGCGAAGGGGTACCCGGTCGAATTGAAAGCGGCGCTCATTGGCAGCTGCACCAATTCCTCTTACGAAGACATTAGTCGCTCTGCCCATATCGCAAGGCAAGGCTTGAAGGCGGGTTTGAAGGCCAAGGCATCGTTCCTTGTGTCGCCCGGTTCTGAGCGCATCTATCACACCATGAAACGTGACGGATTCTTAGACACCTTTGAGCAGCTTGGCGGTACCGTACTGTCAAATTCTTGCGGGCCCTGCATTGGGCAGTGGAAGCGGGCAGATGGGGTGAAGGGAAAGGCCGATTCGATCGTCAGTTCCTTCAATCGAAACTTTCCTGGTCGCAATGATGGAATCAGCGAAACACTCTCGTTCTTGGCGAGTCCGGAAGTTGTGACGGCGTATGCCATTACAGGCGATTTGGGATTTGATCCCATGAATCAAACCCTCAAGGACGCGGATGGAAAAGAGTTTAAGTTTCAGCCCCCGCAGGGGGAAGAGCTGCCTGCCAAAGGTTTTGCGAAAGGCGAGGAGGGCTTTGTGGCCCCGGCGGACAATGGTGAAGGCCTGACGGTGGATATTCCCCCCACGAGTGAACGGTTGCAGCTGTTGCAGCCATTCCCGCGATGGGATGGAAAAGACTTCGATAAGTTGCCGTTGTTGATTAAGACGAAGGGAAAGACCACCACCGACCATATTTCCCCGGCTGGGCCATGGCTCAAGTTCCGTGGGCACCTCGATAAGATCAGTGACAACATGTTCTTGGGCGCCAACAGTGCCTTTACATCAGAACCGGGCAAGGGGACCAATGTGCTCACGGGTGAGGGAAACCTCACCATTGCGCAGATCGCGCGAGCCTACAAGGCCAACGGCATTGGGTCGGTCGTTGTGGGTGATGAGAACTACGGTGAGGGGAGCAGCCGTGAGCATGCGGCGATGTCGCCCCGCTTCTTGAATGTTCGAGTGGTGATCACGAAGAGTTTTGCTCGGATTCACGAAACCAATCTGAAGAAGCAGGGCATCTTGGCCTTGACCTTCGCAGATCAGAAGGACTACGACAAGATCGAGCAACAAGACCGCATTAGTGTGACGGGGCTCAACAATCTGGCCCCCGGCAAGCCGGTGCAGGTCACTATTCATAAGGCGGATGGGAAGGCGCTCACCATCCAGACGAACCACAGTATTACTGAGCAACAGATTGCGTGGTTCAAGGCGGGCTCTGCGTTGAACGCGCTGAACTAACAAGACATAAGAGGGACGATCATGCCGACAAAAGCCTCCAAGATCATCTATACAAAAACTGACGAAGCTCCAATGTTAGCGACGTATTCGCTCTTGCCGATCATCAATGCCTTCAGCAAGGCCGCTGGTGTGGCGGTCGAGTTGCGGGACATCTCATTGGCAGGGCGGATCATTGCTGCGTTCCCGGAATATTTGACGCCCGAGCAAAAGCAGGCGGACGCATTGGCCGAATTGGGTGAATTGGCGAAAAAGCCAGAGGCCAATATCATCAAGTTGCCGAATATCAGCGCGTCACTGCCTCAGTTGCAAGAGGCCATCAAGGAGTTGCAGCGGCAGGGGTACAAGCTCCCAGAGTATCCTGAGAACCCGAAAGACGACAAAGAGAAGGACATCAAGAGCCGTTATGACAAAGTGAAGGGCAGCGCTGTCAACCCAGTGCTGCGCGAGGGCAACTCGGACCGCCGGGCGCCCTTGTCCGTGAAGGCGCATACCAGAAAGCATCCGCACAGGATGGGCGCCTGGAGTGCCGATTCCAAGACACATGTCAGCCATATGAAGGGCGGAGACTTCTTCTCGAACGAGAAGTCCCTGACGACATCCGCTGCCACCGATGCACGGATTGAATTCGTCGCTGAGGACGGCAAGACTACCGTGCTCAAGCCCAAAATTGCCCTTCAGGCCGGTGAAGTGATTGATGCTACGTTCATGAGTGCGCGGGCATTGCGTCAGTTCCTTGAGGAGCAGATCGAGGATGCCAAGATGAAGGGCGTCTTGTTCTCAATTCACCTCAAGGCCACGATGATGAAGGTCTCCGATCCCAAGATCTTCGGTCATGCCGTAACGGTTTTCTATAAAGATGTATTTGAAAAACACGGAGAGACGCTCAGGAAGCTGGGCGTTGATCCTGACAACGGTCTGGGTGACCTTTATGCCAAGATCAAGGCTCTGCCGGACGATCAACGTAAAGCGATCGAAGCAGACATTCAGGCGGTCTATCAGAAACGTCCACCGATGGCGATGGTGAATTCCGACAAGGGCATCACCAACCTCCATGTGCCGAGCGACATCATTATCGATGCCTCCATGCCCCCGGTTATTCGCGACAGCGGCAAGATGTGGGGTCCGGATGGTAAGGCTGCAGATGCCAAGTGCGTGATTCCGGATGCCAGTTATGCGTCCGTGTATCACGAAGTCGTGGAGTTCTGTAAGAAACACGGCGCGCTCGATCCAAAGACGATGGGGAGCGTGCCCAACGTGGGACTTATGGCGCAAGCCGCAGAAGAATATGGCTCGCATGATAAAACCTTCAAGGTGCCCGGCAATGGCACGATTCGCGTCGTCGATGCCTCCGGGAAAGCTTTGTTAGAGCACAAAGTTGAAGAAGGCGACATTTGGCGCATGTGCCAAGTGAAAGATGCTCCTATCCAAGACTGGGTGAAGCTGGCCGTCACTCGTGCAAAGGCGACCGGTGCGCCGACGATTTTCTGGCTGGATAAGACCCGAGCCCACGATGCGCAATTGATCACCAAGGTCGAGCGGTACTTGAAAGATCATGATACCAAGGGCCTCGACATTCGTATTATGGCTCCGGCTGATGCCACGCGGCTCTCGTTAGAGCGGATAAAGGAAGGCAAAGATACGATTTCAGTCACCGGGAACGTTCTGCGCGATTATCTCACCGACTTGTTCCCGATTCTTGAAATTGGAACCAGTGCGAAGATGCTCTCGATTGTTCCTCTCTTGAACGGTGGCGGCCTCTTTGAGACCGGTGCCGGAGGTTCTGCTCCGAAGCATGTGCAACAGTTCCAGCAGGAAGGCTATCTGCGCTGGGATTCGCTGGGTGAATTCCTGGCGTTGGCTGCCTCGCTGGAGCATTTGGCAAAAGTGGCCAACAATCAAGCGGCGAAGATGTTGGCCGACACACTTGATCAGGCTAATGCGAAGTTTCTCGAAAGCAACAAATCGCCGGCGCGTAAGGTCGGTGAAATCGACAATCGCGGGAGCCATTTCTATCTAGCGTTGTACTGGGCGCAGGCCCTGGCTCAGCAGACGCAGGACAAGGATCTGCAAGCACGGTTTGTGAAAATTTCCAAGGAACTCGAACAGAACGAGTCTAAAATTGCGGGAGAATTGCTCGCGGTTCAAGGCAAGCCTGTCGACGTCGGCGGGTACTATCATCCCGTTGATGCGAAGGCATCTAAGGCGATGCGTCCGAGTGCCACGCTGAATGCTATCATCGACGCAATTGCGTAGGGGCAAGTCCGTTCAATAAGCGTCGGGCGTGGGGGGAATAATCCCCCCACGCCTGGCTCTCAACGGTTCACGAGAGAAACATGGCACAAGAAGACACCAACGTGATCGATCAGCCAGAAGTGTTGCGCCACAAAATGGTGACGATTGAAATCTCCGGTAAGAAGTATGAAGTGCCGGAAGGGATCACCGTGATCAAGGCTCTGTGGCATACGGGGCAGGAGGTAGTGCGAGGTGCCGGCTGTCTTGGTGGTTTCTGCGGAGCCTGTGCGACCTACTATCGAACCAAGGATGACCCGAAGGTCCGAACCTGCCTCGCTTGCCAAATGGCTGTGGAGGACGGCATGTCCTTCACCATCATGCCGCCGTTTCCTGCTCGTAAGGCTCTGTACGACATCCGGTCGCTCAAAGATCCGAAGCAAGACCTCTTCAATCTCTATCCGGAAGCGCCGCTCTGCCGGAATTGCAATGCCTGTACGGAAGCCTGTCCTCAGAAAATCGATGTTCGCGAAGGGGTGTGGAAAGCAGTGTTCGGCGATTTCAAGAGCGTGTCCGAGATGTTTATGGATTGCGTCATGTGCGGGATGTGCACACCGGTCTGTATTGCCGACATCGCTCCTAACCTGGTAGCTCTGTATGTGAGTCGGGCCCAAGGCGCCCACTTCACGGAGAAGCCGCAGGGGCTGGATATCCGTATCAAGGAAATTCAAGACGGCCGTTTCAACGATGAATGGAACAAAGTGCTCGCAATGAACGAACAGGAGCTGGCCGACCACTGCGCGACAGTGAAGTAATGCCTCGTGCCGTCCGCCGGTCTCGGGCAGATATGTCCGAAGACTGTGCTCCGTGCTGAAAGTGAAACCATGGATATTCACGCACTCCAACAGATTGTCCACCAAACTCGGGACACTCGCCGTAAACAGACTATTCCGAAGTTCTCCCCTGCCGATCGCGACCAGCTGATCCATAAATATCATCCTGATTACCGTGCCAGTGCCTATCGTCCGATTCGATTTGGCCCGAACGCGAACGACAAGACGGTCGTCGAACTCGCTGCCCTTCTCGAAGGTGATAGCTCAATCGCCGAGAATATTGATTTGACCCCACACTACACAACGGATGTTCTCGTTGTCGGTGGCGGCGGTGCTGGGTGCGCTGCGGCGTTGCATGCGCATGGGACAGGCGCGAAGGTCATTCTTGCGACAAAGTTACGGCTCGGTGATTCCAATAGTGTGATGGCTCAAGGCGGGATGCAGATTTCCGTTGCGCCAGAAGATTCTCCGGTCACCCATTTCCTTGACACGCTCAAGGGTGGCCATATGCAGAACGACCACGAATTACTCAAAGTCATGGTCGAAGATGGGCCGTCCATTGCGAAGTGGTTAATTGAATTGGGCGTACTTTTCGATCGGCAAGCCGATGGTAATCTGCACGTCAAGAAGGGCGGCGGGAGTTCAAAACCGCGACTTCTGACCTGCTCAGACTACACTGGTCTTGAGATCATGCGTGTCCTCAAGGACGAAGTGCTGAATCAAAAGATCCAGCTGCTTGAATTCTGTGCCGCAGTGGAGTTGTTGAGCGATGACAATGGGCAGTGCACCGGGGCCATCTTTAAGGATCTCGACAATCACAGGCAGGTGGTTGTGGCTGCGAAGTCTGTGATTCTCGCGACCGGTGGTATCGGCCGGCTCCATATTCAGGGATTTCCCACGAGCAACCATTATGGTGCAACCGGCGACGGTTTGTGCCTCTCCTATCGAATGGGGGCGAAGCTCGATCACATCGATACGTTTCAATATCACCCCTCCGGCGCGGTCTATCCTGAGCAATTGATCGGCGCATTGGTCACGGAAGGCATCAGGTCAGAGGGCGGCCATCTGGTCAACGCCAAGGGTGAGCGGTTTGTGAATGAACTGGATACCCGCGATGTGGTCTCCTCCTCGATTATTCGTGAGTGTGAGGACGGCCGTGGTATTCGCACCATGTCTGGTCGCGTCGGTGTTTGGCTGGATACGCCGTTGCTTGATGCAGAGCACGGGCCGGGGACGGTGGAAAAGCACTTTCCAGCCATGATGATGCAGTTTGAACGATTCGGCATCGATATCAGTAAGGACCCTGTGCTCATTTATCCGACATTGCACTATCAGAATGGCGGAGTGAAGATTGATTCAAACTCAGAAACCAACGTGAAGAATCTCTTCGTTGCCGGAGAAGCTTCTGGGGGATTGCATGGACGGAATCGATTGATGGGGAATTCGTTGCTCGACCTGATGGTGTTCGGGAAACGGTCAGGTTTGACGGCGGCATCGCGTGCTGGATCCATGCGGCAAGGGAAACTCTCGCTCAAACATTTGCAGCGATTCCGGGCGGAGGCGAAGACGCACGGCAGCTCCAACGGTGTCATCTCGCCGATGATTCTCCCTGCCTATACGAGAAAAGAACCAGAGCGTACGGCGAATGGCTGATGGCGGCTGGTCCGGGAAAGCCGACACCGCTGGGAGTCACGCTCTACGTCATTTGTCATGAGCCACTAGCTCTTATGAGGATTCAATGAACGTTCATGAATTTCAGGCCAAGCAATTGTTCGCACAGTTCGGGGTTCCGGTGCCACGGGGCAAGGAAATTACCTCACCTGAGGCTGCCACTGCCTGGGCAAGTGAACTGAATACTCCGGTCTTTGTGGTGAAAGCCCAGATTCATGCGGGCGGACGTGGCAAAGCCGGCGGCGTCAAGATTACCAAGGACAAGGCGGCTGTGGCGGGCCTGGCCAAGGAGTTGATCGGCAAGACCTTGATCACGCATCAGACTGGACCGAAGGGGAGAAAGGTCCATCGGCTCCTTCTCGAAGAAGGCGCAAACATCAGCAAGGAATTGTATTTGAGCCTCCTGGTGGACCGCGATTCCGGGTGGCCTGTATTTATCGCCAGCACCGAAGGGGGAATGGAAATCGAAGAAGTAGCGGAGAAGACACCTGAGAAAATCATCAAGGAATTGATCGATCCCGCCGTGGGATTCCAAGGCTACAACGGGCGCAACGTGGCGTTCGCCCTCGGCCTCAATACGATCGAGCCCGCCGTGATGAATCCCTTCATCCAGATGATGGGTAATCTCTATCGCATGTTTATGGAGAAGCACGCGGCGATGGTCGAGATCAACCCGCTCATCATCACCAAAGAAAAGACGATCGTTGCCCTCGACGGCAAGGTCTCCTTCGACGACAACGCGCTGTTCAAGCATGCCGATGTTCAACAGATGCGCGATCTCAGCGAAGAAGAGCCGTTGGAAATCGAAGCCGGCGCGAATAACCTGAACTATGTGAAGCTTGACGGCAACATCGGCTGCATGGTGAACGGTGCCGGTCTTGCGATGGCCACTATGGACGTCATCAAGTTGGCGGGCAGCGAGCCAGCCAACTTTCTCGATGTGGGCGGCGGCGCGACAAAAGAGACTGTGGCGGCCGGTTTCCGGATCCTGCTCAAAGATCCGAACGTCAAAGGCATCTTTATCAATATTTTCGGCGGCATTGTGCGATGTGAGCGAATTGCGCACGGGGTGATCGAAGCGGCCAAGGAAGTGAAGATTTCGGTGCCGTTAGTGGTGCGCCTCCAGGGAACAAATGCGGATGAAGGTCGCAAACTGTTGGCGGCGTCTGGCCTCAAGTTGGAGGTTGCCAACGATCTGTGGGAAGCGGCGCAGAAAATCGTGAAGCTGACCGGTAAGGCGGCGTAAAGGAGAAGACCGTGAGCATTCTCGTCAATAAGAATACGCGAGTGGTAGTGCAAGGGATCACGGGGAAGGAAGGATCCTTCCATGCGACGCAATGCAAAGCGTACGGCACGAAGATGGTCGCCGGAGTGACGCCGGGAAAGGCCGGACAGGAAGTCGAGGGCATACCCGTCTTCAACACCGTGGCCGATGCCGTAAAGAAAACCGACTGCGACACCTCTCTGATTTTTGTCCCACCGCCGTTTTGTGCGGATGCGATCCTGGAAGCCGCCGACGCAGGCGTCAAACTGATCATCTGTATTACCGAAGGTATTCCCGTCAACGACATGGTGAAGGTGAAACGCGCGTTGCATGGCCGAGACGTCCGATTGATCGGCCCGAACTGTCCTGGCGTCATTACGGTCGACGAAGCGAAGATCGGTATCATGCCAGGCTTCATCCATAAACGGGGCGTTGTCGGCGTCGTCTCACGCAGTGGCACGTTGACCTACGAAGCGGTCCACCAGCTTTCGACGTTGGGCCTTGGGGAAACGACTTGTGTCGGCATCGGCGGGGACCCCGTCAACGGCACAGGCTTCGTGGATGTCTTGCCGTTGTTCGAGAAAGATGCAGAAACTCAAGCTGTGGTGATGATCGGTGAAATCGGTGGCGACGCGGAAGAGAAGGCCGCCGAATACATTAAGAAATACGTAAAAAAACCCGTGATTAGTTTCATTGCCGGGATCACGGCTCCTCCGGGGCGTCGGATGGGTCATGCGGGGGCCATCATCTCCGGCGGCAAAGGGACGGCGACAGAAAAGATGAAGGCGCTTGAAGCCGCCGGCGTTCGAGTCGTCAAGAATCCAGCCGAGATCGGCCATGCGGTGAAGGCCGCGCTCGGCCGGTAGCCCACGAGCTCTTCCAAAGGGGGCGTCGGAGTGGATCCGGCGCCCCCTTTGTGTTTGGCGCGCATGGGGATTGCCCATAACCCCACGCGCTGTATCGTGCGGCAGAATCTTTCCTTTTTCCCTCCTGCCAGACGTGGTACTGTATGCAGCCTGCTGGGGAACGAAAGGCCTGAGTGAGTCGGCCTTTCTGCGCTCCGGCACTGAACCCGACTTTCCCCAAGAGATCTGTCGCAGGGTGGGGAATCCGGTTACTGTCCCGACGAAAGGACGTCACTATGCTCGTGTTTCTCATACATGTGCGTGATCCCCAGTTTTATGCCCTTCCGGCTAAAACTCGAGCCAAGAACGGGCGTATCCGGGTTATGGGGTTTCCGCCAATCGGCATTATGTCGTTGTCGTCGGTATTGAAGCGAGCTGGCCATGACTGCGTGATGTTCGATCAGGCGCATCCTGAGACCCCGAATGAGTTCATTATCGAAGAGATCAAACGGCGGAAGCCGGCCTTAGTCGGTCTTAGCTTCCTCAGTACCACCAGCTATCCCTATGCGAAAATTCTTGCTCGCCAGATTCGGATGGCCGATACCACCGTCAAGCTGGCCTTCGGCGGAGTATTTGCCAGTCTCAACGCGGGTTTGGTGAAGCTCCAGTGTCCAGAAATCGACTTTGTGTGTCGAGGAGACGGGGAGCAGTTGCTGCTTGATTTGCTCGATCGTCTTGAGGATCCGCAAGAGGTGGGTGGTGTGACCTGGGCGAAAGACGGCAAGGTCATCAACAACCCGAACCGGACCATGGAACGCCACTTGGACCAGTGGCCTTTTCCGGACCGGGAAAGTTTGGAATTGGATTTTGTCGAGTCGATGCCGTTAGACGTGCCGGCTGTGCTGTCGATGGAGCGGTTTACGACCATGCAGACCTCACGGGGTTGTCCGTGGCCTTGCGTGTTCTGTGATATCCCGATTTTTAATGAAGGCAAGTGGCGGGCCCGTAGTGCGCAACACGTCGTCGATGAGCTGAAGTATCTCGAGGCTAACGGATACGGATCGGTCTATTTCGTCGATGATCACTTCTTGTTGCAGCCCAAGCGCATCGACGCGATTTGCAAAGGGATCATCGAGGCCAAGCTCACGATTCAATGGGGCATCGAAGGCCGTGTGGACTCCGTGGCGCAACATCTCTTCCCCGCTATGGCGCAGGCGCATTGCCGGACGGTGATGTTTGGTATTGAAAGCGGCAGCCAGAGAATCCTGGATCGTCTTCAGAAGGAACAGACGTTGGCTGAGGTGGAGACTGCCGTACGAAACGCCAAAAAGGCCGGGATCGAAATCGTTCATGGATTCTTCACCGTGGGCAATCCAGACGAGACAGTCGAGGACATGCAGAAAACATTCGATTTCGCTTCGAAGCTTCCCTTGGACACCTTCGGATTCAACCGACTCTGTGTTTATCGGGGAACGCCTTTGTGGCAGGAGTATATCAAGCGCGGATTAGTGACCGATGCCAATGATTGGTACAAGTATTTTAAGTGCTCGGAGATCGATCCGACCTGTTTGCCCGGAGCGGTGATCAATTCGGTGCGCCAAGAGGGGCTGAAGAAGCTGTTTATTTATAAGCTTACCCGATACCCGATTCAGACCTTCAAGTTGCTGCGCCGATTCTTGCGCTTCATGCCGTTCCGCGATGTGGCCTATCTCATCATCAAACCCTTCTTGGGTCAAAAGAAGGGTGCGACGAAGGCCGAGGTGCTCTCGCGGGCGGTGGAGCATGCGGAGATGAAGGACGCGGCGGCTCAGTTAACCCAGCTCAGTGATGAGCTGCTGCATAGCGTATTGGAAGAGTCGAAAGCCGAGCGTCAGCGGATTCAACAGGAAGCCGAAGGTTCCCGCGAGCTTCCCATGGTCAACTCACGTTAGTCTGCGCAAGGTTCACCATGTTCTGTCAGCTGTCCCTGTGCTTCAGCAAGTGAGGCCTGGGGAGGTCGAGACTTGACGCGTTCTGTATCTATTTGGGAGGAGCTGCACCTGCGCCTACTGTGCTCCGATGTTACGCCCGCTGTTCTCAGGTCCCACAGCAACTATTCCTAATATCCCGATCAAGCCTACGGCCTGTGGGGTGGTCGCTTCATGACAATCGACCTCCAATACTTGTCAGGGGCCACGCCAGTTAGTCGGTATGACTGCGAGAAAGTTATAGGGAGCAGGGAGAAAGAGTAGTAGGAGCGTCCGGAGTGACTTGAGGGGTTCGCGCAGCTGTTTCGAATTGCCCGGCGGATGGGCCGGAGCCGCCACGAGAGCAACTCCGGCCGTCTCCAGTAGAACTAGGTTCCCATTTCCCACGAGGCCAAGTACTTCACCTGCTCTTTCGTGAGCTTGTCGATTGACACGCCCATGCCGGCGAGTTTGAGCCGCGAGATTTCTTTGTCGATGTCGGCTGGAACCGGATAGACCTTCTTCTCCAGTTTCTTATAGTTCTTCACGATATATTCGGCCCCCAAGGCCTGATTCGCGAAGCTCATATCCATCACACTGGAGGGATGGCCTTCCGCGGTGGCTAAATTCACAAGACGGCCCTCGCCCAGAAGGCTGACGCGTCGGCCGGTCTTCAGGGTGTATTGGTCCACACCCGAGCGCACGGCGAGTTTTTTCTTGCTGAGCTTTTCCAGCGCAGGAATATCCAATTCAACATTGAAGTGTCCGGAATTGCAGACGATTGCCCCGTCTTTCATGACCGCAAAGTGCTCGCCGCGAATCACCTTCAAGTTGCCTGTGACTGTGACAAAAAAATCTCCAAGGGGAGCGGCTTCATCCATCGGCATGACCCGGAATCCGTCCATCACGGCTTCGAGGCCCTTCAATGGATCGATTTCAGTCACGATGACGTTGGCGCCCATGCCGCGTGCGCGCGTGGCAATGCCGCGGCCGCACCAGCCGTAGCCGGCGACGACGAGCGTGGAGCCGCACACCAGTCGATTGGTGGCACGAACAATGCCGTCCATGGTGCTTTGGCCAGTTCCATACCGGTTGTCGAACATGTGTTTCGTGTCCGCATCGTTCACGGAGATGACCGGGAATTTCAGGACTTTCTTCTCGGCCATGCTGCGAAGGCGGATGACGCCGGTGGTGGTTTCCTCCGTTCCACCGATCACGTTGCGGAGTAAGTCTTTTCGCTTGGAGTGTAGGTGGGAGACCACATCGGCTCCGTCGTCCATGGACAGGTGCGGCTTGTGGGCGATGGCCGATTCAATATGCCGGTAGTAGGTCTTGTTGTCTTCTCCCTTGACGGCAAAGGTCGGGATCCCTTCATGCCGAACCAGGGCGGCGGCGACATCGTCTTGAGTGCTCAACGGGTTGGAGGCGCAGAGGCGGACATCTGCCCCGCCAGCCTTCAGGGTTTTCATCAGGTTGGCCGTTTCGGTGGTCACGTGTAGGCAAGCGGTGGCGCGGATGCCCTTGAACGGCTGTTCCCGCTCAAAGCGTTTGCGAATGAGCCGGAGTACCGGCATCGTGGCTTCTGCCCATTCGATTTTCAATTTTCCCTGATCGGCTAATCCCATGTCTTTCACGTCGTAGTCCACTGGTCGTCCTCCTGTGTTGTGACTGATAATCGAGTGATGCGTGAATGCAGAAAAAAGGGGCGGGCTTGCGACCCGCCCCCTTGGCTGGTGCGACGCGCTGTCGGCGTTTAGAGGCCCGCGTCCTTGCGCAACGCTTTGGCTTTGTCTGTTTTTTCCCAGGTGAACTCCGGTTCGTTGCGACCGAAGTGCCCGTAGGCGGCCGTCTTCCTAAAGATGGGGCGACGCAGCTTGAGATGGTCGATGATCCCGCGCGGGGTCAATGGGAAATGCTTCCGGACCAGCTTGTCCAAGCTTTCGGGTGCTACCTTCTCGGTGTCCTTGGTGTCGACCAATACGGAGACGGGATCGGCTACTCCGATGGCGTAGGCCAGCTGGACTTCGCATTTTGAAGCCAGGCCCGCGGCCACGATGTTCTTTGCGATATAGCGAGCCATGTACGAGGCGGAGCGATCTACCTTCGATGGATCTTTTCCCGAGAAGGCCCCTCCGCCGTGGCTGCCGTGCCCGCCGTAGGTATCGACGATGATCTTGCGGCCGGTCAGGCCTGTATCGCCCATCGGTCCGCCGACCACGAATCGGCCGGTCGGATTGATATGGTGTTTCACGCTGGTCGGATCGTACAGACCCTTCGGCATGGACGGCCTGATCACGTGTTCCATCAAATCCTTCTCGATTTGCTTGTTGGTCACGTCGGGGCTGTGCTGTGTGGAAACGACGATGGTATCGACGCGGCAAGGTTTGCCGTCCTTATATTCCACGGTCACCTGCGATTTGCCGTCTGGCCGCACCCATTTGAGAATCTTTTTCTTGCGCACTTCGGCCAAACGTTTGGTCAATCGATGGGCCAGCACGATCGGCATCGGCATGAGCTCGGTCGTTTCATTAGTGGCATACCCAAACATGAGGCCCTGGTCGCCAGCGCCGCCGGAATCAACTCCCATGGCGATATCGCCGGACTGTTGGTGGATCGACGTCAACACCGAGCAGGTGTTGGAATCGAAACCCCAGGAGGCGTCCGTATAGCCGACGTCCTTGATCACGTCGCGAATGATATCGGGAATCTCCACATAGGCCTTGGTCGAGATTTCTCCAGCGACGAATGCGATGCCGGTGGTGAGAATGGTTTCGCAGGCGACTCGGGAAAACTTGTCTTGGGCGATGATGGCGTCTAGAATTCCGTCCGAGATCTGATCGGCAATCTTATCCGGGTGCCCTTCGGTGACAGACTCAGACGTGAACAGGTAGTTATGTCTCATTGTTCCCCCTGGAATTGAAGTGATACGAGGATGCGGTGATTGAAGTCAGGTAGCACGGCGACTGATTGTGGAAGACGCTACGCGTAAGATGATCAGGCAACTCCGCAAAAAACTAAGGCAATAGTAGCTGACCGGTCTGTTTTTGTCCACCGTTCTGGTGGAATTGATTGAGCCTCGCGCCGGACAAGCGTCTTGCTTGACAGTCCTTTAAGGCGACTTGTAAGATAGCTTACTTTTCGCGTATTTGGAACCTTTTTCATCATAAACGCTCCGCCCCGGCACTTCCAACCTCGTGGTATCGACCTGCATTGGCGCAGGATTCCACACGCAGCTCGTCATTGGGTATGATGATGGGATTTGTATGACAGCCAGGTCGAAGCAGCTAGGTATGTTGATTCATGAACGATAAACCCGATGCAGCATCCGATGTGAGCGCATCCGCTCCACGCACCTCCGGCCTTGGCTGGGAGGAGTTTTCACTCGAGGTCGTGGATTTTTTTGCTTCGATCAAGCTGGCGATGTTTCTGTTCATTGTGCTCGCCATGACTGCGACGATCGGCACGGTCATTCAGCAGGGCGAACGCCCGGAAACCTATGTGCAGGAATATGGAGAAGAAGCCTATCGCTGGTTCCTACGATTGGGTTTCACCGATGTCTATCACACCTGGTGGTTTACCAGTCTGCTGGGTCTCCTGTGCGTCAATTCTCTCACTTGTTTCCATAAACGGTTTCCCAGTGTATGGCGGTCCATGCGTCAGGATAAGGTCAGTGTGTCGTTGGCCTTTATCCAGGGTATGAAGCAGCAGACCACCCTCTCGCTCAATCAATCGAGAGACGCTGTGGCGGAGCGACTTGTAAAGCTCTTCGCTGAAAAAGGTTATCGGGTGCTGGCCAAGAGTGACCCCGGCGAGGTGACGGTCTACGCGACCAAGGGGATTATGGGCCGGGTCGGCGCGCATGTGGCCCACCTCAGCGCCACGGTCATCGTGCTCGGGGGGCTACTGGGTAGCTATTATGGGTTTCAGGAGTTCGGGGTGTGCCTCGAAGGACAGACCTACCACATCCCGCGTGGCAACTTCGATCTTCGTGTCGATAAGTTCTGGATCGATTACCATGAGAACGGATCGGTAAAGTCCTACAACAGCACCTTGACCGTGATCGATCAGGGCACTCCCACCACAACCAAGACGATTACGGTGAACGATCCCTTGGTCTACAAAGGGATCTGGTTTTACCAATCCAGCTACGGGGATGCGTGGGATCAGATCGAGGCGGCTCGAATCAACGTTAAGGAGAAGGGCAGCGACAAGATTATCGCGACGGTCGACCTGGAATGGAATAAGGAAAAAGCCGTCGACGGTCTTCCATTGAAGATGAAGATGACGGATTTTGTGGCCGACTTCGCGTTTAATTCGACCGAGAAGAAGGTGTTTTCAAAAACCGCGGAGCATGCCAATCCCGCGATTCGGCTGGCGGTTGATGAGCGGAGTAGTGTGCAGTCCACTCCCTGGGTGTTCTATCATTATCCCGACCTCTTCGAGATCAAGGACTCCGCATACCAATTCGAATTCATCGGATATCAGCCGAAGAAGTTCACCGGGCTGCAGATTGCTAGAAATCCTGGCATCAATATGGTCTGGATCGGGTGTACGATGCTGGTGGTGGGCATGACGCTGTCGTCGCTGATTTATCATCGGCGGTTATGGGCGAAGATCATTCCCGGCGAGTCCGGTATCACGCTCCATCTTGGCGGAACTACGCACAAAAGCCAGATCGATTTCCAAAAAGAGTTCAGGAAGTTGACGGAAAAAATTCACGCTCAGGCTCAATCCTGAAGATCGTTGCCGCGCGACCGAGAGCAACGTTTCATTCGGTCTGCGCTGCACGCTAGGATAGACAGACGGAGGTCCGTATGATGCGATCACTGTTCCTATTCGATATGACGTTCTGGCTGTATTTAGCCGCGTTAGGGTTGTATGTGGCCTATCTGTTCGCAAAACGTCCTGCTATGCAGATGGTTCCGGCCGGGCATCCGATTGAGGACCTTGAAGAACGTGATGGCGCATGGGCCACACAATTGGGGCAGGTGGCAACCCTCGTCACCGTGTTCGGGTGGGTGCTGAACACGGTGGCCCTCACGACGCGGGCATTTGAGCGAATGGAGCATTCAGGCACCTTCGCGCCCTGGTCAAACCAGTTCGAGGCAATGGCCTATGTGTCCTGGGCCATTATCTTGGGCTACGTGCTTCTCGAATTCCGCTACAGGATCAAGGCCGTCGGTGCCTTTGTGGTGGGAATCGGGTTTATTGCCATGGGCGCCGCGTCGCTCTTGCCCTATCGATACCAGACGGCAGAGCCGCTCGTTCCGGCCCTGAACAGCTACTGGATCTACATCCATGTCTCCGTCACGTTGACCAGCTACGCGGCGTTTGCCATGGCCGGTGGATTGGGCCTGATGTATCTCTTCAAAGAACGGGTGGTCAATCGTGGCAGTCAGTCGCGGTTTTATGCCGCCTTTCCCGATCTCGAAACCATCGATGAGCTTGGCTATAAGGCCATCATGCTGGGGTTTCCGCTGTTGGCCTTCGGAATCATCCTCGGCGCAATGTGGGCGAACTATGCCTGGGGTGGCTACTGGAGCTGGGATCCGAAGGAAACCTGGTCCTTGATCGTATGGCTGATCTATGGCGCCTATATCCATGCCCGCATGACGCGAGGCTGGGAAGGCCATAAGGCGGCGATCTACGCGATCTTTGGCTTTCTCATGGTCATTTTCTGCTTCTGGGGGGTGAATTTTCTGCTCTCCGGTCTACATGCGTACGCCTAGACCATGGCAGATCACATCAACCAGAGTCCTACTACTACTGCGCCGCGAACCAGCCCGTCGCGTACCCTGGTGGTAATAGCCGCTGCGGCCATTCTGGGCGTGATGTTTCTCGTAGTCTGGCTACAGAGTTCCAAGTACGAACCATTGGTGGTGGGAAAAGAGGCGCCAGATTTTCAATTGCCCGACTTAAACGAGAAGCAACTGCGGTTATCGGACTATCGCGGCAAAGTGGTCTTCTTGAATTTCTGGGCGACCTGGTGCAAGCCGTGCCGTGAAGAAATGCCCTCAATGGAAGTGTTGTACAAAAACTTTGAGAAGGACGGGCTGGTGATTCTCGCGGTCAGCATCGACCGGGTGACGACGAAGAAAGAAATACCTCCGTTCGTGAAGGGGTTGAATCTCACCTTCCCGGTGTTGGTCGATTCCTGGGGCCAGACCGACAAGCGCTACAAATTGATGGGTGTTCCCGAAACCTACATCATTGATCAGCAGGGCGTCCTGCGTGAAAAAGTGATCGGGCCTCGGGATTGGACACGACTGGATAACCTCAAGGTGTTGACCCAACTCCTCAAGCCTGCGGAGAAGGCCGCCCATGCGACCCCTGCTCAGGCGCTGCCAACGTCGTAACGGGGATGATGACTCGCTGCGCAATATTATCTACGGTCGGTGCGGTCATGATGCTCTGTGGAGGGTTTTCTGCCGACGCTCGCGGGGCATTGCCTTCCTCGCCGGCTGTGCCGATGCTTGTCGTCGAGCGCATTCCTCAGGTCGATGAGGAGGCGCCGAACTTCCTCCTTCGGGACTCCGAGGGGTTCAACGTCACGCTCGATCAGTTCCGAGGGAAAGTCGTGCTCTTGAATTTCTGGGCGACCTGGTGCGGGCCCTGCAAAATCGAGATGCCGGCGATGGAGCGACTGTATCGAAGCTTCAGCCGCAAGGATTTTGAGATTCTCGCGGTCTCGACCGACGCCCAGGGCGCAGCGGTGACCCGTCCCTTTCAGCGGGAAGTCGGTTTTACCTTCCCCGTGCTCCACGACGCGGATTTTCGCATCGGGCTTCAGTATGGCGCACGCCAGCTCCCGATGACGTTTCTGATCGATCGCAAGGGTATCATTCGCAACCGGATTCCCGGGGCCCGTGATTGGAGTGCTCCTGCGGGAAAGCGCCTGATCGAATCGCTGTTGCAGGGGTCCTAAGCATGACTGACTCGGTGCAGTCGATTTCATTGGTTGCCGCCTTCTCTGCCGGGCTGCTGTCGTTCGTGTCGCCCTGCGTGTTGCCGCTCGTCCCCTCCTATATTTCCTACATCACCGGACTCTCGATCGAACAGCTCACGGACGTTTCCGAACGGAACCGATTCCGGAAAGCGATCATTGTGAATTCCCTGCTGTTCATCGCGGGGTTTTCGACGGTGTTTGTCGCGTTCGGGGCATCGGCCAGCCTGTTGGGCCAGGCGTTGATTACCTACCAGGAGCATCTACGCCGGTTCGGAGGCATCGTCGTGATTATCTTCGGCCTCTATCTCCTCGGCATCTTGAATCTGAACTTTCTGAAGATGGAGCACCGGTATCAGTTCCGAAACCGCCCGGCTGGGTTTCTGGGTTCGTTCCTGATCGGCATCGCGTTTGCTGCAGGCTGGACCCCCTGCGTGGGACCTGTCCTGGGGACGATTCTACTCTATGCGAGCACGACTGAATCGATGCTCAGTGGTGTGGTATTGCTCACGTGTTATTCGCTGGGGTTGGCCCTCCCGCTGTTTCTCACCGCGCTCGGCGTCGATCGATTTCTCAGTTACTTTAAAGAAGTGCGCGCATATCTCTGGGGTGTGTCGACGGTGAGCGGGGTGTTGCTCATCGTGGTGGGTGTGATGATCTATGCCAATTCGCTGACCATGATCACGAGCTTTCTCGAACGCTATGGGATCGGTTGGTACCTCGGTCAGTAACTCCGGCCTGTCTTTCCCTTTCCTATCGGGCTCCCCCTTGACGCCTGCGGTACCGTGCGTGGTCTACCCTTGGCTAAGGCCGGGCTGGAGCGCTGTGTCCTTCAACTGGTGGCTGAGGCATGGCTGATAGGCAATTGGTCACAACCTACGATGTGATTATTGTCGGAATGGGGCCGGCAGGAGCGGTTGCTGCTGCGGCTCTCTGTCGTGGGGGCCTGACGGTGCTCGGTTTCGACAAGGCCGCCCATCCCCGGTATAAGGTGTGTGGCGGTGGGCTGTCGGCGCGCATCGACCTGCTGTTAGAGCCCGGCTTCAAATCGGTTGTCGAACAGACGGTCAATGGGGTCCAGTTTGTCTATCGTGGGCAGGATCCGCTGCTCATTGAATCCTCTCAACCGATCGCCTACATGGTCATGCGCGATCGTTTCGATCACTATCTTGTGCAACAAGCGATTCAAGCCGGAACCGAGCTCCGGACCGGTGAGGGGGTGGTCGAGGTCACCCAGGATTCCGACGGTGTGGACGTGGTGACGCAGGAGGGACGTTATCGCGCAAAGGTGGTGATCGGTGCGGATGGCGCCAATAGTCTGGTTGCGCGGCAGCTGTTTCCCAACCGCTCCCTGTATCGGGCGCCGGCACTTGAAAGTGAGGTGCGGCTCGGGAATAGCCGACACTATCCGAGCGCGACCACGATCCTTGTGGATGTGGGGGCCGCCCGTCAGGGGTACGGATGGATTTTCCCCAAGGAGAATGGCTTGTCTGTGGGGGTAGGAGAGTTTCGTCGCAAATCGAGCGGTTTGCGCACGACTTTCGATCGGTTTGTCAGCGAAGCGCGGGGGCTGTCCGGCTGGACAGTGCCTCGTCCATTTGGCCATCCGATTCCCGCCTATTCAGATGCCGAAGGCGGGCATGGAGACGGAAGCGGCTCTCGATTCGTCAATGGCCGAACGGCATTGGTGGGTGATGCCGGCCATTTGGTCGACCCGCTGTTTGGCGAGGGCATTTATTACGCGGTTCGTTCAGGCCAGCTCGCAGCCCGGTCGATTTTGGGGAATGTTCATGACCCTCGTGAGTCGCTAGCTGCCTACGAGGCCGCGTTGGAACGTGATATTCTTCCGGATTTTCGAATCACGGCCAGAATCGCCCGGGTCATTTATGCCTTCCCCCGCCTCGGCTTCAGGCTTCTCCGTCGCTACCAGGATGTGGTGCAGTCCTATTTCGAAGTTCTGCAGGGACGTACCACGGCCGCACAATTTTTGCCCGATGCGAAGAAACGCCTCAAGGCGTCGGTCAACGACCTACTGCTCGAAGCCTTACATCTGCGCTAACAGGCTGTTGAAAACGTCCGCCAGCGGCGTTCTCGCGTCATGAGGATCCTCCACGTACCGCGAGGGTACGCTTCGGATCTTCACTCACTGCGGCCTCGCTGGACGGCCTTTTTGAACAGCCTGTAAGGAGTGGGTGAGCAGGTGGTGTAGCTGCCTGTCAGCACCAGGCGCCGAGCCGGCAGGAAACGAACGGTTGGCCAAGGGAGAGCGCCGGCGAATTCTTCAGGTTGGGGATGCTGGGTGTAGCCGAAGGCGTCAAGCTCGACGATGGCACCGAGGCCGCAAGCAGTGTCGTCGAAGGTTGATTCTGCGGAGCCGGCGTGTCGGTCTTGGCCACGACGGTCGGCGCAGGTGGCGATTTCTTCTCCAGCTTGGCCAGTAGCCGGCGGCCATCGCCGGCGTTCTCGCTGTTCGGATACTTCTCGGCGAGAAGTTGAAGTTTTTCCATGGCCCAATCATCGGCACCGAGTTCCTGATAGGTGAGGGCCAGATAGTACAAGGCCTCCGGCGCCACCTTCTTGTCCGGATAGTCTTTCATAATCTGATCGAATCGATGCGCGGCCGCCAGATAGGAGGCTCGACGATAGTAAAACTGACCGACGAACAGGTGCGTCTGAGCGAGCCAATCGTGGCAATCGGCAATACGCTGGAGCGCCTGCGCTTCATACTTGCTGCCGGGGAAATCCTTCCGCAGTTTTTCAAAGGCGGCCATGGCCTTCTGGATCGGTTCCGGGTCTCGGTCGATTGACTTGCCCATCCGGATGTGGCTTTCGGCGAGACGGAGTTGGGCATAGACGGCCAGTTGATGGGCCCGATGCAATTCCAGGAAATGCTGGTATTCGACGATGGCCTCTGCAAACTCTTCTTTGTCAAAAAACGCCTCGCCGCGCTTCATGATCACGTTGGGATCGTAGTTCTTCTCGATCGTGTCGCCGAGGAAGATCTGTTCATCCGTGCCGCTTACGGGTTTGGCGTCGGCGGTCGTCTTCGGTTTGCTGGAGCATCCAGCTGCAAACCACAACATACCCACCATAATGGTGAGACCGACACACAACCCCCTTGAATGCCTGTGCATCCAGCGACTCCTTCGGTAAATACTCGGAACATGGACTGATCGTAACTACACAATTTTTCTAGCAGATCGGGAAGCGAAAAGCAACGAATTCGGTCTCTGGAGGTTGACCCTCCTAGGCCCTGGTCCTATAATCTCGCCGCACCTCGTGAGGTGATCTGACATGTCATCCCAGACGGTCTCCAAGGGCGAGTGAATAGGAACCCCGTGAAGCGCAGTCGCATTGTCGGAACCGGTTCGTGCGTGCCCTCCCGGATTGTAGACAACCAGGAGGTCGCGGCTCCGCTCGGCCTGGACCCGGACCAGATTGTTGCCTTGACCGGGATTCGGACCAGGCATTGGGCAGAACAGGGCCAGGCGTCTTCAGACTTGGCGGTGGTCGCCGGGCAGCGCGCGTGCGAGGCGGCCGGGATGACTCCACAATCTGTCGATGCGATTCTTGTTTCAACGACCTCTCCCGACAGCGCCTTTCCCTCGACGGCCTGCCATGTCCAACATGCGCTGGGCGCGAATCCGGTCATGGCATTCGACCTGTCGGCTTCCTGCTCGGGGTTTCTCTATGGGGTATCGATGGCGGATGTCATGATTCGGAGCGGGCAGGTTCGGTCCTGCCTGGTCATTGCCGCCGAGGTGAAATCACGGTCTCTCGACGTGAAGGACAAAGAGACGGCCATGCTCTTCGGCGATGGAGCCGGTGCGGTGCTGGTTGTGCAGGAGGACCCGGCCCAACCGGACGCTCCGGGCATTCTTGGTGTGCGCCTCTATGCCGACGGCTCGGGCCACGGCCTGATTACGATTCCAGCCGGAGGATCGCGGAAGCCCGTCGGGATGGACACCGTCCGTGCGAGCGAGCACATGCTGCGTATGCAAGGCCGCGCGGTGTTTCGATCGGCGGTACGTCGCCTGGAGCAGGCAATGACCGATCTCTTAAAGGAGTTCGGACTGGCGGCCGGCGATGTGACAAGGGTCATTGCCCATCAGGCCAATGCGCGGATTTTGGAGCAGCTGCGTCGTCGTCTCGGCCTCTCGCAGGAGGTGGTCTACTCGGTGATTGAACAGTATGGGAATACATCGTCGGCCTCCCTGCCGATCGCGCTGGATCGAGCGGTTCGGACACAGCGACTGGCGGCAGGAGATCTGGTGTTGTTGGGCGCATTCGGCGGGGGCTTGACCTGGGCGACAGGACTGGTGCGCTGGTAACCCCTCGCAGCTAGAAAGGACGTTATGTTCGGTCTCATTCCTCGGGAAGAAGCGTTTTTCGATTTGTTCAAGAATGCGGCGCACAACATGATTGAGGGGAGTCGTCTCCTGAAAGACATGACGGAGGATTTCCGGAATCCCGTCGAAAAGGCCAAACGCATCAAGGACGTTGAGCATGTCGGGGACGGTATTACCCATGAGATTGCCAGGAAGCTGAACCAGACATTCATCACGCCGATCGATCGAGAGGATATTCATGATCTCGCGAGTGCCCTCGACGATATCCTGGATGTGGTCGAGGCCATCGCCGACCGATTTGTCCTCTACAAAGTGACGGCTCCCACGGAGTCGGCGATCCGGCTGGCGAACGTGTTGTATCAGGCGGCGGTGGAGGTCGGGGCGACGGTAGACTTGCTGGGCAAGTCGCACCAGGCAGTCACGGAGTGCAGCGTGCGGGTCAATAGCTTGGAGAATGAAGCCGACCGCATTTCCCGCGATGCCATCTCTCTGTTGTTCGAGAAGGAGACGGACCCGATCGCCGTGATCAAATGGAAAGAGATCTACGAAAACTTCGAAGCGGGGACGGACCGGTGCGAAGATGTCGCCAATATTCTTGAGCGCATCGCGCTCAAGCACACGTGAGCGTCCTCCGCGTCTCCCTCGACACCAATCCTGATCACTATTCAAGGGTAGGAATCGGCATTCATGGCTGAACTGAGCGGGTTGTTGTTGGTCGTCGTGATTCTGGCATTGCTCTTTGATTTTTCCAACGGCTGGCACGACAGCGCCAATGCCATTGCGACCGTGGTGTCGACGCGCGTGGTGAGTCCGTCCACGGCGGTGCTGGTGGCGGGTGTGCTCAATGTGGCCGGGGCGTTCATGTCGACTGCCGTCGCCAAGATGGTCGGAACCGGGATCGTGGATCCGCAGTCGGTGACGCAGGCGGTGGTGGCCTCGGCCTTGGCCGGGGCGATTGTGTGGAATTTTCTGACCCTGTTACTGGGACTTCCGACCAGCTCCTCTCATGCGCTGATCGGGGGGCTGGTCGGTGCCGCGCTGACCCACGGCGGCACGGCGGCCGTCAAGTTCTCAGGCCTGCGCTCGGTACTTGAGGCGATGGTGTTGTCGCCGTTTTTCGGGTTTGCCATCGGGCTGGTGCTGATGGTGATCCTGAGTTGGGTATTTTTCCGGGTGCCGCGCGCCCTGGCCTTGCGGCTGTTCTCACGCATGCAGCTGGTCTCGGCCAGTTTCATGGCATTCAGCCACGGGGCGAACGATGCGCAGAAGGCCATGGGCATCATCACGCTGGCGTTGGTGTCCGCCGGAGTGATTCCTACTGCGGAGGTGCCCACCTGGGTGATCGGTTCCTGCGCCCTGGCGATGGGGCTCGGCACGGCGGTCGGCGGGTGGCGGATCGTGCGAACCCTCGGCATGCGAATCGTGAAGCTGGAACCGGTCCATGGCTTCGCGGCTGAAACCGGAGCCGCTATCGTGTTGCTGGCGACGGCTCATATCGGTCTGCCGGTCAGCACGACCCATACCATCACTTCCACCGTCATGGGTGTCGGGGCGGTCAAGCGGCTCTCGGCGGTGCGTTGGGGCGTGACCAGACGAATCCTGTCGGCGTGGCTCTTCACCTTGCCGGGGGCTGCGCTACTGTCGACTATCTGCTACCTGTTTCTGTCGAAACTGCAGTAGACGATTCTTGCGCGACGGGGAGGTGGACCACGAATCGACTCCCTCTGGGCGTATTGCCTTCCACCCAGACCTGCCCGCTATGGGCTTCCACGATATGCTTGACGATGGCGAGGCCCAGCCCGGTCCCGCCGAGTTCGCGCGAGCGGGCTTTATCGACCCGGTAGAATCGCTCGAAGACACGCGGCCGGTCCGCTTCAGGGATGCCGATGCCTGAGTCGGCCACGACGATCTCGATCATCGCGCGGGGCGGGGTCGTCCGGAGGTGTGTGGCGTTGCGGATCGCCATGGAGATCCGTCCCCGATCCGGGGTGTATTTCACCGCGTTTTCGAGCAGGTTGATGAAGACCTGTACCAGCCGTTCCTCATCGCCCTCGACCACCCAATATTCGTCCGGGAGCGACAGCTCGATCGTGTGCTGTTTCTTGTCCGCCAGGGGTTTGATCACCGCCACGGTCCGTTCCAACAGCGCCCGGAGGTCCACCGGCTCACGACGGAACAGGACCTGCCCGGACTCGATTTGCGACAACTGCAGCAGGTCATCCAGAATCAGATTGAGCCGGTTGCTCTGGCGCATGATGATTTCCAGGAAGGCCGTCGCCGTCGCCGACTCGTCTTTGCCTCCATCCAGCAGCGCTTCGACATAGCCCTTGATGGACGTCAGCGGCGTGCGCAGTTCGTGCGACACGTTGGCGACGAAATCTTTCCGGATTTTTTCCAGCCGGCGCAGTTCCGTGATGTCGTGAAACACAAACACAGCACAGGCTTCCTGTTCGCGGTTGCCTCCGGCGATCGAGGCTTCGACCCGCAGACATCGCCCGCTGGGCGAGAGGGTAATTTCCCCGCCTTGCCCGGATCGGGTCTGTAGCACGGAGGAGACAAGGGCGGTCAGCCCTTCGTGCCGGATGAGTTCGGCATAGTGCCGGCCACGCGATTCCGTCAGTCCCAGGGTGAACATCCGTTCCAGCGCCGGATTCACCTGGACGACGGTGCCACGATAATCCAGCACCATGACGCCCTCGACCATGGCGATCAGCATGGCCAACAGTTGCGCGCGGTCGTCCGAAACCTCCTTGATTTTGGTTTCCAGCTGGTCGGTCATCTGGTTGAGGGTCTGCGCGAGCAGGCCGACTTCGTCTGTCGAGGAGACCACCAGTCGGACGCCGGGCGTCCCGCCGGCAAGTTGGCGGGCGGCTGCGGCCATCTCTGAGAGCGGTTTCGTGAGATTGCGCGACACCCAGAGGCTCAGGGTCATGGCCAGCAGGAAGGCCGCGCCGAACGCCGTCGCTAAGTCTTGCTGAATGTGTCGTACGCGCTCATCGATCGAGGTCAGCGGAAGCCCGAGTCTGATGACGGGAATGCCAGGCTGCGCCGGCGTCGAGGCCGACAGCAGGCGGGCGACATAATACGTGCGTTCTCCGGTGGTGTGGCTGGCCCGGATATCCATCCCGCGTCCCGATCTCAGTGCCTGCGCGACTTCCGGCCGCGAGAGATGGTTTTCGACGTGAGTCAGCCCCTCAGTAGGGACGGCGCTGTCGGCGACGACGGTGCCGTCCTGCCGGATCACGGTGATGCGGAGGTGGGCCTGCTGGCTCAGGTCACGAACGGTGGCGTGGAGCAGGGGGCCCGGTACGGTCGATCCGGACTGATCGAACAACGGCCGGAGAGTCATGGCGGCTAAGCCGCTACTGGTCTCCAGCGTCTCCGCCATGCGGCTGAGTTCGGTTTGCTCCACCGAACGGATGACCAGCCACCCCGCGACGGCCAAACCGACGAAGACGGCGGCGAGGGTGCCCAGGGCGACTTTCCACCGGATGCCGAGGTTCATGCCGGTACGTCGGACTCGCGTAGTTTGTATCCGAGCGATTTGATCGAAACGATGGCGTCGTCCAGCAGCGGAAGTTTTTGTTTGAGCCGGCGCACGTGGACATCGACCGTGCGCGTGGTACCGTAGTAGTCGTAGCCCCACACGGCGCTGAGCAACACGTCGCGCGTGAGCACCCGCCCGATGTTGCGCAGCAGGTGTTCCAGCAGGCCGAACTCTTTGGCCGTGAGCGCGACTTCCTGTCCATCCAGCCGGACCTCGTGCCGGGAGAGATCCACGGTCAAGGGGCCGTAACGATATTGCGTCTGGGGGATGTTGGCGTTCCGTTCCAGCCGTCGGAGGAGCGCCTTGACGCGCGCCACCAGCGCCTTGGGACTGAAGGGTTTGGTCACGTAGTCGTCGGCACCCAGTTCCAGGCCGATGACCGTGTCGGATTCTTCCGCCTTGGCGGTCAGCATGAGAATGGGAAGCAGGGCGGTTTCTTGATTGAGCCGGATTCGTTTGCAGACCTCCAGCCCGTCCAGTTCAGGCAACATGAGGTCGAGAATGATCAGGTCGGGATGCTCGGCTTTGACCTGGCGGAGCCCCTCTGTGCCGGTCATCGCAGAGACGGTGCGGAACCCTTCCTTCTCCAGGTAGAGCTTGACGAGTTGGAGAATGTCCTTCTCGTCTTCGACGATCAGAATTTTTTTATGCGTCGTTGCAGGGGGAGGCATGGCGGGATTCTCCCACAATGGTTCCGCGGCCTCAACTGCTTTTGCGGTGGAACGGGGCGGACGATCCGGTTGACGACAAGGGCGGGTCTGACGTAAGGTGACCGTTCAGTGAGTCTACGCGCTTTTCCCGGCAGGCCGGGCGGCCCTTCATGAGCGTGAGAGGGAACCAGCAGATGAAGATTTACTTAGCCAATCCTCGTGGATTCTGCGCGGGTGTCGACCGCGCCATAGATATCGTCGATTTGTCGCTCAAAAAATACGGCGCGCCGATTTATGTGCGTCATGAGATCGTCCACAGCCGGCATGTCGTGAACTCGCTGCGGCATAAGGGCGCCGTGTTTGTGGAAGAGCTGAATGAAGTACCCGAAGGATCGGTCGTGATTTTCAGTGCCCACGGTGTGGCGAAATCGGTGTGGGAGGAGGCGCAGAGCCGCCGCTTGCACGTGATCGACGCCACCTGTCCGCTGGTGATCAAGGTGCATAACGAAGTGAACCGCGACTATACGCAAGGGTATGAGTTGATCCTCATCGGCCATGCGGGACACCCGGAGGTGATCGGGACGTTGGGCCAGATCCCGGATAAGTTCCACCTGGTGTCCTCGGTCCAGGACGTGGAGAGCCTCCATGTCGAGAAGACGCAGAATCTCTCCTATGTGACCCAGACCACGCTCAGCGTCGATGAATGTCGGGACATTGTCGAGGCGTTGCACCTGCGGTTCCCGAATATCAAAGGCCCGCACCAGGAAGACATTTGTTATGCCACACAGAACCGCCAGAATGCGGTCAAGTCGTTGTCGAAGCTGGTCGATGTGATTCTCGTGATCGGATCACCGAACAGCTCGAATTCGAATCGGCTTCGTGAATTGGGCGAGCATTGCGGCATCCCCTCCTATCTCATCGATGCGGCGTCGGACATCAACCCGGATTGGCTGAAAGATGCCAAGAGTGTGGGGCTGTCCGCCGGGGCTTCGGCCCCCGAAGTCCTGGTCACCGAAGTGGTGGCCTACCTGAAGCGTCTTGGCTCTTCGGAAGAGGTCGAGGAGCTGACGGTCATCGAAGAAGATGTCGAGTTTCTCCTTCCCAAAGAACTGGTCACGATTGAATCGGCTTCGCGCGCGTCGGCCTCCGCGAACTAGCTTCGCCGACTGCCGTCAGCCCTTCCTCCAATCCGTTTTCGCCGCTCCTCCATATGTTGGGGGAGCGGTGCCATTGTTCCCCCATATCAGGTGTTTTTCTTTGCATTGATGCTATCGCTGTGATAGAAGATTTTCGTTTTATTCCTCACAATCCGCCCCATCTCAACCGTCTTGCTCTGGAGGTCGCCGGTGTATCTGAAGTCATTGGAAATGCTCGGCTTCAAGTCGTTCGCGGAGGCGAAGATCCAATTTCCGAAAGGCATCACGGCCATCGTGGGCCCGAACGGGAGCGGCAAAAGTAATGTCGTGGACTCCATCCTCTGGGTGTTGGGTGAGCAAAGTACGAAGACGCTGCGAAGCGAGAAGATGGAAGACGTCATCTTCAACGGCACGGAAGTTCGTAAGCCGTTGGGGTTGGTGGAGGTGTCGCTGGTCATCGGCGGGCTGGGAGAATTACGGCTGGATGCGATCTCCGGGCTACCAAGCCAGCTGAGCGAATATCAGGAACTGATGATCACCCGCCGTCTGTATCGAAACGGGGACAGCGAATATCTCATCAATAAGACACCCTGCCGACTCAAAGACATTCGAAACGTGCTGATTGAAACCAGGGCCGGGTCCAAGGGCCATACCGTCATCGAGCAGGGTCGGATTGAGCAGATCCTGCAGGCCTCGCCGCAGGATCGCCGGGAGCTGATCGAGGAAACCGCCGGCATTGTCCGCTACAAAAAACAAAAGGCCGAAGCCCTTCGCAAGCTTGAGGCGACACAGCAGAATCTGGTGCGGGTGCGCGACATTGTGGCCGAGGTCAAAAAACAGCTGAATTCGCTGGAGCGTCAGGCCCGTCAGGCGCGTTCATACCAGACGTTGCAACAGGAGGCTCGCGGTCTCGAAATCGAACTCCTGTCCCGCGATTACCGCACCATGCATGCCGACCTGGAGTCCGTCGATCAGGAAGCGCGCGAGGTGGAAGCGCAGGAAGCGGAACAGGTGGCCGAACAAGCCCGCCTGGATTCTGAGCAGGAGTCGATCAGGCTGCGCATGAACGACGCGGCGGAGGCCATTGGGCGCGTGCGTGACACGTTGGCCGGCACCGAACAGCGGCAGTCGCAGGCCTTGACGGCCGCGGAAGTCGAACGGAACCGGACAGAGTTATTTGAACGTCAACGCATGCAGGCCGCGCAGGAGATGGAACGGTTGGCGGCGGATCAGGAGCAGGCGCAGTCTGAAATCGAGGCCCTTCGGGCGATGCTGCTTCAATTGGAAGGGGATATCGTCGAACAGGAAGCGCAATTCCAGCAGGCGGATGTCGAGGCGAAATCGTTGGCCGGTCATCGCGCTTCCGCGGTGGCGGAGGAAGAGCGCGCGCGGAAAGATGTGTTGAACCTGGCCGTCCTCGTGGCCAATACAGAGCAGAGCCTGACGCAGGTGACGGCCCGTCAGCAGGAAACCGCCGCCCGGGCGGAGCGGGTCTCGCGCGAGCAGGAACAGCTGACGGCGCAGGTGACCGGGTTGGATCAACAGCGCGACTTGCTTGCCGCACAGCGGGAAGAGGCCAGCGGGCGCATTCAAGAACTCATGGCCGAGCGGCAGGCAGCGATCGAGCGGATCGAAGGGCTGGGCGGGCAGATCACCGGGTTGGACCGCGATATCGTGAAGTTTTCCGAAGACGTCGCCGGCGTGGAATCGCGCCTCGGTGCCTTGCAGGGTGTCGTGCGTGAGGAAATGGGATATGGCCGGGAAGGTGAGGAGGAAGGCACGGCGTTGAAAACGTGCGCCGGCGTGCGCGAGGCGCTCGCCGAGTGGCTCGTGATTCCGCCGGGGCTGGACCGGGCGGTAGAGACGATCCTCGGGGAACGTGTTCGCGGCTGGCTGGTGGATGAGCCGTCGGCGGCTTGTCGCGCGCTGGAGTTTTTGAAGGGCAAAGAACTGGGGCGCGGCGCCTTTTTTCCGCAGCAGTTGCGATGGGCGCCTGAGCAGGCGGCGCTTGATTCATCGGCCTCCTGGTGGCCGACGCTGAACGGGCAGGCGGGCGTGGTGGGACGCGCGACGGATGTGATCCGCGCGGAAGGCGCCTCTGCCGCTACCTTGAGCTATTTGTTCGACGGGATTGTGTTTGTGGAGTCACTGGACGTGGCGCTGCAGCTGTGGCAGCAGCATCAATGGTCTGCTCCCGCCGGGCCGACGTATGTCACGTTAGCGGGTGAAACGCTGGACGCCGCCGGTGTGATGACCGGGGGCGGCAGTAGTGCCAGTGGCGGTCTACTCCAACGTCGCCGGGAAGTCTTGGAACTGGAAGCCCGGAGGACTGCAGCGGTCCAAGCCCTTGAGCAGGCGCGGTCGGCGCGGGAGGACGCGGCGGCCGAGTTAGGGCTCGGACGTGAAGATGAGCAGCGCCTCGGCCGAGCGATCCGCGAAGCAGAGATGCTGGAGTTGTCGCTGCAGAAAGACGATGCGGGCGTGGAGCGCCAGCGCGGGGAATTGCACCGGCGGATGGAGGTGTTGGCGGAGGAGCTGCAGCGGGGCTTGGCCGAGCAGGCGCGGCTTCAGGAAGAGTTTCAGTCCAGCCAGGCGCAGTTGGGGCAATGGGTGGCGGAAAAGGTCGGGCAGGAAACCGGGTTGCTGCAAGTGCGAGAACGGCTGGTGGTGATCGAAAGCCAAAGTCTCGCGATCCAGCAACGGCTGACCGAAGTCCGGTTGTCTCTGGAGAGTATGCGCGGGCGCCGGGAACATGCCACGAACGACATTGCACGGTTTACGCAACGACTCGATGCCGCGCAACGCCGCGCGACCGATTTGGAAGAGCAGGTGGCCGGGTTGGTTGAAGCGACTGAGAATAGTCGCGAAGAGCAGACCAGGCAGGAAGCATTGTGTCGGGAATTGGGCGCTGAGGTAGACGGAATCAAGGCGGAGTTAGTGGCGGCCCAGGAGCGGCAGGCACAGGAAATGGCCGGGTTGCATGCGGTGGAGGACACCCTTAGCCGGGTCCGGCAGAGCCTTTCCGCCTTGCACGATCGACGGATGAGGGCTGAAGTGCGAAAGGCAGAGGTGAAGGCGCATCTCTCCACGATTGAGAGCACGCTCACCGGCACCTATCAGATCGAGCCGGCTACGCTACTCCTGCCGGCGAGTGATCAGCCGGTCCCGGAGGGTGAAGAACCGCCGGCCCCCGTCTCGATGCTTGAAACACCGCAGTTGCGGGAGCAGATACAAAAAATCCGTGAGCGCCTGGACCGGATGGGCGCCATCAATCTGGCGGCCATCGATGAGCATCGCGAGTTGGAAGAGCGGTATCAGTTCCTCACGACGCAGGAGCAGGACCTCTCGACCTCCATCGCGTCCCTCAGGGAAATCATCCAGCGGATCAACCGGACGACGAAGGACATGTTCGTGGAGACGTTCAACGAGTTGCAGCAGAAATTCCGGGACGTCTTTTCCCAGTTCTTCCCCGGAGGTCGCGCCGAATTGCAACTGGTCGAAGAGCCGTTGGAAGAGGGCGTGGAAGACAACGGTGCGCGCGAGCCCGGTGTGGAGATTGTGGCCCAGCCGCCGGGGAAGCGCTTGAAGAGCATTACCATGTTGTCCGGCGGAGAGAAAACGCTGACCGCGATGGCCCTGCTCATCGCCAGCTTCCTGATCCGTCCGACGCCGTTCTGCATCCTGGACGAAATCGACGCGCCGCTCGACGAAGAAAATATCGGGCGCTTCACGAGCGTGTTGCGCAGCCTGTCATCGACCGCCCAGTTCATGGTCATCACGCACAATAAGCGGACGATGGCGATGGCGGACTCGCTGTTCGGGGTGACGATGGAAGAGCCCGGCGTGTCGACGTTGATTTCGGTCAAGCTCGGTGATCTCCAGCCGGCGTAGTCCGGGCGAGTCATGCGTACGTATGGCCACTTGCCGGTGAGTTGGGGAGACGGTCCTGGGACCCGAGCGGGGCCACTTCCCTTGACTGCCCAGAAACAGTTTGTTATACAATTCTGCTAATGGTTATAACTGGTACTGTGCGGTTTCATGTGATCGCTGCCTGATCGATGGAACCGTCTCGACTATCAATCCCGCCGTCTTGTTCAGATTCACGGCATCACGTTATGCGACTTCTCAAGAACCTGTTCAATCGTTTGTCCGATAGCCTGCTGGTGTCGGTGCCGAGCCGAATCAGGGCGGCACGCGACTTTGCGTCCGCTCCGGTGCTCCGGCTCGTCTCCAATACACCTGCGGTGCCGGCTTCCGGCGACAGCGCCGCCAAGCGGGCCCCGGCTCATTCCACAGGCCAGGTTGAAGCGCTGGAAGAGGCGCTGCGGAAAAGCCAAGCCTGGTTTCTGGCGCGACAAGACGCGTCCGAAGGGTACTGGGTTGCTGAGTTGGAAGCCGATACCACGTTGACATCGGAATATCTGATGTTGCGCCGCTTCCTGGACTGCATCGATCCCGAGCGCGAGCGCAAAGCGGTCCGCTACTTAAAATCCGCTCAGTTGCCAGACGGTGGATGGCCGATTTATCACAGTGGCCCGGCGGAGATCAGCGCCTCGGTGAAGGCCTACTTTGCGTTGAAGCTCTCCGGCGTGTCCGCCGACGAGCCCTTCATGGTGAATGCCCGCACCTGCATCCTGGACAAGGGTGGAGTGGTGGCGGCGAATGTCTTCACGAAAATTACCCTGGCCCTGTTCGGTCAATATGACTGGCGCGGTGTCCCCAGCATGCCTCCGGAAATCATGCTGTTGCCGAAGCGGTTCTATTTCAGCATTTACGCGATTTCCTATTGGTCTCGCGCGGTGCTGATTCCGCTGTTGATCATATTCGCCAAACGGCCGCTGTGCCAGGTTCCCCGCGAGCAGGGTATCGACGAGCTGTATACGCAACCTCCGGCAGAGATCGACTACGGTACGGTGCCTCCCTTTAAAAAGGACCGGACGTGGTTCACGGCCAGGAACTTCTTCATCAATCTCGATGCGCTGCTCAAGATCTACGATCTCTCGCCCGTTGAGTGGGTTCGACAGAAGGCGCTCAAGTGCGCTGAGAACTGGATGCTCGACCACATGAAAGGCAGCGGAGGCCTCGGCGCGATTTATCCTGCCATGGCCAATTCCGTGATGGCGCTGCATTGCCTCGGATACAAAAACGATGATCCCCCTATGGTGAAGGCCATGGGGGAGATCGAAGAACTGGAAGTACACGACACGGTGCAGGACAACGGCCAATGCGTCGATGCGATGCATTTGCAGCCCTGCCACTCGCCGATCTGGGACACGGCCTTGCTCATCAATGCCTTGATCGAGGCCGGTATGCCGCAAGATCATCCGGCGCTGCAGAAGGCGTCGAACTGGCTCTTGTCCAAACAGACCAAGACCGTCGGCGATTGGATTATTTCGGCTCCCGGTGCCGAACCGGGCGGATGGTATTTCCAATTCGAGAACGAACTGTTTCCCGATGTGGACGATTCCGCGGTCGTGCTGATGGCCCTGGCGAAGGTGCACCTGTCCGATGAGGCTCAACAACGTCTGGCGATTCGTCGCGGTTGCCGCTGGGTGACCTCTATGCAGGGATCGGACGGAGGCTGGGGCGCCTACGACGTCGATAATAATCGGATCGTCTTCAACTACATTCCGTTCGCCGACCATCGGGCTCTGCTCGATCCCAGCACGGCCGACCTTGCCGGACGCTGTCTGGAGATGCTCGCGACGCTGGGATACGACTGGACCCATCCTGCCGTGGCTTCTGCGCTCACGTTTGTGAAACACGATCAGGAGCAGGACGGCAGTTGGTATGGTCGTTGGGGCGTGAACTACATTTATGGCACCTGGTCGGTCCTGTCCGGCCTGCGAGCGATCGGTGAGGATCTCTCGTCCCCCTATATCCGCCGGGCGGTCAGTTGGGTCGAGTCCAAGCAGAACCCCGATGGCGGGTGGGGTGAATCCTGCCTCTCGTACGGAGATGTCTCGCAGAGCGGTCGCGGTGACAGCACGCCGTCGCAAACAGCCTGGGCGCTGTTGGCCCTGATGGCAGGCGGAGTGACGGACTCCTTCAGCCTGGCCAGGGGGATCCATTACCTCATTCGGAATCAGCGGAAGGATGGGTCATGGGAAGAGGTGCGCCATACCGGAACTGGTTTCCCGCGCGTGTTTTACCTTCGTTATCATTGGTATTGCCAATACTTCCCCCTCTGGGCGCTGGCCATGTACCGCAATCTCAAGACTCGTGGAACGACGAGGGCCGATGAATTGCGTCTGCAGGCCTATCAATCAGGACAATTCCGGTCGCCACGCTGACCGTGGGTGTTCATCGAGTTCAGCTTTTCCTGTCATTGTCCCTCGGGAGTCATTGTGACCGCGATCGGAGCTTTCGTGGCAACCCGGTGGGAGTTGGCCGCCGTGCGCCAGGCGTTTGCCGCGAGCGAGATGCGGGTCGTCGGAGGGATTCGTTGTGTCGTTGCGCGGCAGGGTC
Source organism: Nitrospiraceae bacterium (assembly GCA_919902505.1). Classification (GTDB taxonomy): domain Bacteria; phylum Nitrospirota; class Nitrospiria; order Nitrospirales; family Nitrospiraceae; genus Nitrospira_A. The sequence goes on along the minus strand of CAKKRE010000003.1, from coordinate 55,955 downwards.
AGGTCGAGTGGTGGGTCATCCCGATGGGTGTCGGACCCGAGCGGGCCACCACGACCGCCAGACGGGTGCTCGCGGAGCAGTCATTGGCTGCGGTGTGGTCGACAGGGTTTGCCTGTGCCTTGGCTCCGGCGGGGATCGGTGAGGTGTTGATCGGCACTCAGGTGACGAGGGAGGAGGGAAGCGAAGCAGGGCGGCCCGTTCCCTGTGCGCCGGTGTTCGTCGACTGGGTGCGGCAGGCTGTGCAGACACAGCGCTTGCCCGTGCAGACCGGCCGGTTCGTGACGGTTCCACGGGTCCTTTGTCGAGCGGAAGAAAAACAGGAGATCGCCGTTCGTGCGGGGGGGATCGGACTCGACATGGAGAGTGCGGCGTTGGGGTTCGTTGCCTCGGAGCGGGAGATTCCATTTGTCATTGTTCGTACGGCGTCGGATCTTGTCGATGAAAGCCTTCCGCTTGACTTCAATCTGTTTCTCAGGCCATCTGGATGGGTGAAGGGTGTCGCCGCTTGTCTGGCTCATCCGACGAGTCTAATCGGGCTCAATCGACTTCGTGTGCAAAGCCGCATCGCCGGAGCACAATTGACGGCGGTATTCAGAGCCTGCGCCGATAAGGCGTTACGCGAGGGACTGGCCTGACCGGGCGCAACGTGTTTCGACGGCTGAGTTTCGGGTAGGTGGACGAGAGGAGAGCGTGGCATGGAAGGCATTGCTCGTATCGGACGGTATACGATCGATCTGACAGAGCAGATGGGACGGATGATGGTATTCGTCCTCTCCTCCTTTGCCTGGCTGACGCGTCCGCCGTTCAGGGTCTACCAAATCGTCAAGCAGCTGAATTTCATCGGCTACAAGTCCACGTTTGTCGTCGTCCTCACGGCCGTCTTTACCGGTATGGTCCTGGCCCTGCAGGGACATTATACGCTACGAAAATTCGGTTCTGAGGCAGTGCTCGGCTCTGCCGTGGCGCTCAGCATCATCCGGGAATTGGGTCCCGTTCTGGCGGCGTTGATGGTGACGGCCCGCGCCGGGTCTGCCATGACCGCTGAAATCGGCATCATGCGGATTACGGAACAGATCGATGCTCTGGACACGATGGCCATCAATCCACTGCAATATCTGATCGGGCCTAAACTCGTCGCCAGTCTCATCGCCGTGCCGCTGCTGGTCGCGCTCTTTGACGTCGTCGGGATTTATGGGGGGTACGTCGTCGGCGTGCAGTTGTTGAACGGGAACGAAGGCGCCTACTGGAGTTCGATTGAATCAGCCGTGGAGTGGAAGGATGTCTACGGAGGCATGTTGAAATCGATCAGCTTCGGCCTGCTGATTAGCTGGGTCTGTTGTTACAAGGGCTTCCACACCAAGCACAGCGCCGAGGGGTTGGGAACCGCGACGACCGAAGCCGTGGTGCTGTCGGCGGTCTTGATCCTGGTGTGGGATTATTTTCTGACGTCGGTGTTGCTGTAGCGCCGTCAGCCATCAGCCATCAGCCATCAGCTTTCAGCCGGTTTGAATGAGAGCTGATCACTGAGAGCTGATGGCATCTTAGCTGGATTCAAATGATCAAACTGGTCGGCGTCGAAAAGACATTGGGTAAGCAGCCGGTACTGCGAGGCGTGGACCTCACCATTCCCACAGGCAAACTCACGACGATCATCGGGCGAAGCGGCGAAGGCAAGAGCGTGCTGCTGAAGCATATCATCGGCCTCATGCAGCCGGATCGCGGCGAGGTCTGGATCGACGGGACGAACATTGCGCGCCTCAAGGGGCAGGCGCTCAATGAGGTGCGCAAGAAGTTCGCCATGTTGTTCCAGGGTGCGGCCCTGTTCGACTCGATGACGGTATTTGAAAATGTCGCCTTCCCCCTGCGCGAGAAACTTCGCCTGAAGGGCGAAATCGTCACCCGGAGGGTTGAGGAGAAACTGGAGCAGGTGGGACTGAAGGGCATGGGCCATAAGTTTCCCGCCGAACTGAGCGGAGGCATGCGCAAACGGGCCGGATTGGCGCGCGCCCTGGTCATGGAGCCGGAGATCATTCTGTTCGACGAACCGACGACGGGGCTCGATCCGTTGATGGCGAAAGCCATTCATGATCTGATCGTGGCGATGCAGCAACAATTCAAGTTTACGGCTGTCATGGTCAGTCACGAGATTCCGGAAATTTTCGGGATCTCCGACTATGTGGCGATGCTCAAGCACGGACGGATCGCCGAAATGGCGCCATCGAATGAGTTCGTGAAGACGACGGACGAAGAAATTCGGGAGTTTATTTTTGTCGCCGGGACCGTCGTGCCGAAGGGGTTGCCGACCGCATCCCTCTGATAGGAGACGTTATGGAACGCGCAAAGCTGGAATTGATGGTGGGAATCTTTGTGCTCGTCGGGATCGCCTGTCTCGGCTACCTGTCCATCAAGTTGGGGAAATTGGAAGTTATCGGCGGGCACAATTACCCGGTCGAGGCGGAGTTTACGTCTGCGTCGGGACTCAAACCGGGGGCGTCGGTCGAAATCGCCGGTGTCGAGGTCGGACGTGTCCGGCATATCGGCTTGAGCAGCGACCGTGCCCTGGTGGCGCTGGCGATTCAAGACGGCGTGAAGTTGTATTCCGATACGATCGCCTCGATCAAGACCCGCGGGATTATTGGCGATAAGTATCTCGCCCTGTCGGTGGGGGGCGGGGGTGATCCGTTAAAGCCCGGTGACAAGATTCGTGACACCGAGTCCGGACTTGATCTGGAAGAATTGGTCAGCCAGTATGTACACGGGAAGGTCAACTAGCCTGATCGGGTCAGGTGTCAGGAAATGGACATGAATAAGTCAGGCCGGTGGTGTGAAGGAATCGCCACTCAAAGGAGAGGTGTTGGAATGCATACAAGCCGTTGGATGATGATCGGGGCCTTGCTGGCTCTGCAGATCGTGGTGGGCGGGCTTTCGTCCGCCATCGCGGGGCCGGCGACTGATTCGATCAAGGGTACCATCGATGAAGTACTCAAGATTTTGAACGATAAAGATCTCAAAACGCCCGCTCGGCAGGACGACCGGCGGCAGCGCTTGGAAAAAGTGGTGGCCCAGCGGTTCGACTATCCCGAAATGTCCCGGCGGTCGTTGGGCGCACAGTGGAATCAGTTGTCCGACAAGGATAAGCAGGAGTTCGTCGATCTGTTCCGGACGCTCTTGACCAATACGTACGCTGATCGTGTGGAGACCTATTCCGGCGATGGTGTGCAGTATCTGAATGAGCGGACCGAGAAAGACTATGCGGAAGTCCGCACCAAGGTGCTCTCCGGGAAAACTGAAATCCCCATGGATTACCGGTTGCTGAACAAGAGCAACGATTGGCATGTGTACGATGTCGTGGTCGATGGCGTCAGTCTGGTGAACAATTACCGCGGGCAATTCACAAAGATCCTCCACACCTCCTCGTATCCCGAACTCGTCGATCAACTCCGCAAGAAATCCGACAAGATCAAAGCTCCGTAGGTCCGGTAGGAAGCGAGCGATTCCGGCGAGCGCCATGCAGTGTCATTATTTGTCGTCGATTCGAAGCTGTCTGGCGCTGGCCGGCCTTCTGCTCCTGAGCCTTCCGGCTCCGGCAGGGGCCGACACACAGATTTTCCCGGTTCCCTCCGTCTCGACCAGCCGGAACGACGGCAACGACGCCGGCTTGATCGCGCCGATCCTGATTGCGGATCCGGACGGAGAGCTGAAGTATCTGATGGCGCCCATGCTCATTCAGAACTCCATCGTGGGGACACGCGGGGTCTTCAATCTGTTCAAGTACGATCCGGGTGGACGACAGATGCGATTCATCGCCTCGTTGACCGAACGGATCGAACGCAAGGTGTTGTTCGATTATGTCGATCCGGCATTCGGAAACGGGCAATATTCGCTCAATTTCGGCGGCACCTTTTTTAAGAACGCGACCTCACGGTTTTTCGGCCTCGGCCAGGCGACGACCCAGGCCGCCGAGTCCAACTATACGGCCAGGGAAGCGCGCGCCTACTGGCGGCTCGGTCTCTACGCGAATGAAGTGACGCAGATTTCTGTCGGGCAGCGGGTCCGGCAGGTGCAGCTCCAGCGAGGAGCGATCGATCTGCCCTTTTCGGTCGAACAATTCCCCACGGTTGACGGTATTCAAGGCGAGTCCATCATCGTGGGCCACCGCGCCTCGTTTTATTACGATACCCGTGACAGCTTGGTCTCCCCGACCGACGGCGTGGCCATCACCGCCTATGCCGAACTGAATCAAAATGTGAAAAACGGCGACCACCCGGTCTATTCGCGATACGAACTCGAAGTCAAGAAATTGTTCCCCAGCGAGTCCAAGCGCGCCATTCTGGTCGTCCGTGCCGACTTGCAGGCGACCATCGGGTCCCAGGTACCGTTTTTCGAACAGTCCTCGCTCGGGGGGCAGAACAATCTGCGCGGGTTCGGGTTGGACCGGTACATCGACAAACATCTGATTGCCTTCAGCATCGAAGAGCGAATTCACATCTTGAGGACGAAACTGGCCGGGGTGACTGCGGATTTCGAGGTGGCGCCGTTTCTCGACACGGGGCAGGTCTTCAACTCGTTCAAAGACGTCAGCTTTCAAGATTACCGGATGACGCCGGGGCTGGGGTTTCGCGCCATCGTTCGTCCCAATGTCGTCGGCCGGGTAGATTACGGGTACAGTCGCGAGGGTGGAGCGGTCTTCGCGGGGTTAGACTTTCCTTACTAAGTGCCGGTGAGTGAACGGCCGGGGTTGCTCTTGCGGTACACCATTCATTGTTTTTGCCTCTTTGCGCTCCTGAGCGTCCTTCCGCGTGCTGCCGGAGCGGAAGGCTTCGGTCCGTTTCCAGTCAGAAACTTTCAAGCGCTGGATCAACTGGTCCTGGCCATGCCGGGCGAGCGGGCGACAGTGCTTCGCAAGGGTGATTTCGATGTGCGCCTGGAGGTGGCGAATACGGCCAGTATTGCCAGGGACCAGGAGGAGCAAGCTGACGTCTCGATGAAGTTCGAAACGGTGCGAACCGGACTCTTTCTTCGGTATGGCCTCACGGATCGCCTAGAGCTGGGCGCGGAGATTCCCGGCTATCATCGGTACCGTGGTTTCATGGAGGGGGCGATCATCGGGGTGGAACGAGGCACGACCGGCGTGGCGCCGCCGCGCAAGGCTCAGCGAGAGACCGGGTACGCGTTTAATATTGCGAACGGTGCCCGCACGCTGTTTCAGGGATCCGAAGGCGCGACTGGATTGGGAGACATCTCGTTTTACGGCAAGTACCAGATTCTCAAAGAAACCTCGAGCCTTCCAGCCCTGTCAGTCCGGGTCGGGGTCAAGGCTCCGACCGGAGACACCGGCGAAATGTTCGGCAGCGGGCATCCTGATGCCGGCATCGGCTTGGCGCTGGATAAGAAGTTCGCGGGTAACTGGATCCTGTACGCGAATCTTAACGGGGTATTTCCCACGGGACGGATAGCCGGGTTGGGGCTCCAGCCGGTGGTGAGCGGGTTGGCCGCCGTGGAATATCTCTGGACGGAAAACTTTTCGATCACGGCACAGTTCGATTATTATTCTCCGCCGTTTCATGGGACGGGAACGCAAGTGCTGGATAAGGGCGTGACGGAGTCGGTGCTGGGGGTGAGTTATCGAATCCTTCCCGGTCTGCTCTGGCAGCTGTATGGAGTGGAGAATCTGGATTTCATCACCGGGAGTGCGGCGGATTTTACCCTCTCCACCGTCCTCACCTACCGGTTCCGGTCATAGTCCGAGTGCGAAGTTTTTGGTGCGGGGGAAGGCGAAATCTTGACACAGGCAGTGTCATATGTGAGGATGAGCCGATTGTACGAAACTTCTTCGCTGCTTCGTCGCGACCTTCTCTATACGACTTGTTCCCACTGAATGAATGCCTGCGCCCAATTGTCATCATTTGACAAGGAGATTGTGCAATGTCTCTGCTGAAAAATATCCACAGTCCCGTTGATTTGAAACGCCTCTCCCCTGAGCAGTTTCCGGAACTGTGCCAGGAGATCCGTGAGCAGATCCTGACGGTGGTTTCGAATGTCGGCGGGCACCTGGCCTCCAATCTGGGTGTGGTGGAGCTGACGGTCGCGCTGCAATATCTCCTGGATACGCCGAAAGACAAGATTGTGTGGGATACCAGCAATCAGGCCTATACCCACAAACTGCTGACCGGACGCCGGGAGCAGTTCCATACGCTCCGGCAGTACGGCGGGTTGAGCGGGTTCTGTAAGCGTGAAGAGAGTGTCTACGATACCTTCAATGCCGGGCATGCCGGCACCGGAGTCTCCGCCGCATTCGGCATGGTGGAGGCGCGCGAGCAGCGGAACGAAAAACACAAAGTCGTCTGCGTGGTCGGTGACGGCGCCATGACGGCCGGGATGACCCTCGAAGGGTTGCACCATGCCGGCGGCACCAACAAGGATTTCATCGTCGTCCTGAACGACAACCAGATGTCCATCTCGAAGAACGTCGGGGCGATTTCGGCCTACCTGAACCGGACCTTCACCGGCGAATTCTACGCGCGTATGCGGGAAGAAACCGGCCAACTCCTGCGGAAGATTCCCCACATCGGCCTTGAGGTGCAGAAAATCGCCCGACGGGCTGAGGAATTGGCCAAGGGGGCGATTCTTCCGGGTCTGTTGTTTGAGGAGTTGGGCTTCCAGTACGCCGGACCGATCGATGGGCATAATTTCGAGCACCTGCTGCCGACCTTGGAGAACGTGCTGAAAATGAAGGGCCCGGTCCTGCTGCATGTGATCACGAAGAAGGGCTTGGGCTATCAGGCGGCGATGGATAATCCGGTCTGGTTCCATGCCTGTCCGCCCTTCGTGCGTGAAACGGGTGTGCCTGCCAAGAAAGCATCGCGCCCCAGCTATACGAGTATGGCGATCGATGCGCTGATCAAAGTCGCTCATCAGGACAAGCGGATCGTGGCCATTACCGCCGCCATGTGCGAAGGCACGGGTCTCAATGCGTTTGAGAAGGTGTTCCCGGATCGGATTTATGACGTGGGTATCGCCGAGCAACATGCCGTCACCTTTGCCGCCGGTATGGCGACGCAGGGCATGAAGCCGGTGGTCGCGCTCTATTCCACATTCTTGCAGCGGGCCTATGATCAGGTGGTGCACGATGTGGCCACCCAGAATTTACCGGTGACCTTCTGCATCGACCGGGGCGGCCTGGTGGCCGAGGATGGCACGACACACCACGGCGCATTCGATTTTGCCTTTTTGCGCCATGTCCCGAACATGGTGGTGGCGGCACCGAAGGACGAAAACGAGCTGCAGCACATGATGAAGACCTGTGTGACGCATGATGGGCCCGCCTCGGTGCGGTACGCGCGCGGCGTGAGTCTCGGGGTGCCGATGGATCCCGAACCGACGGCGTTGCCGATCGGCAAGGGCGAGTTGTTGCGGGAAGGCACGGATGTGGCGATTGTGGCGATCGGAGTCACCGTCTGGCCCGCCATGAAGGCGGCCGAACGGTTGGCGCAGGAGGGGATCTCCGCCGCGGTGGTCAACGCCCGTTTCGTGAAGCCCCTGGACACGGAGCTGATCATCAAGACGGCGAAGAACGTGCGCTGCCTGGTGACCGTCGAAGAAGGCTGCAAGATGGGTGGATTCGGTTCCGCCGTTTTGGAAGCCCTGTCCGAAGAAGGTATCACGAATCTCAGAACGAAGATGATCGGCCTTCCCGATTGGTACATCGAGCAGGGTCCGCAAGACTTGCTGCGCGAACGGTATGGCCTGACGGCCGACGGAATTTATAGCAACGTGAAGGCGTTGTTCGGGGCCAGTGTAGCCACGGATGATGCCGCCCGGTTGGCGTCGCTGGTGGGGAGTTTGCCGCACGGCGATGAGCAGGGCAGCTAGTTGACGTCGGGGCGCACCGAAACAGGACATACGCTGAGAAGCTGATGCATATCACGAGAAAAAAGACGCGGCAGATTCAGGCGGGATCGGTCAAGATCGGCGGAGATGCGCCGATTTCAGTCCAGTCGATGTGTTCGACAGATACGCGCGATGTGAACGCCACGGTGGCTCAAATCCGTCAGCTGGAGGAGGCCGGATGTGAAATCATCCGGGTCGCCGTTCCTGATGAGGCGGCGGCAGCTGCCCTTCCTCAGATCAAAGCCGCGATGACGGTTCCGCTGATCGCCGACATTCACTTCGACCATCGCCTCGCCCTTAAGGCGGCCGAAGTCGTCGATTGTGTCCGCATCAATCCCGGCAACATCGGCGCTTGGTGGAAGGTGCAGGAAGTCATCAAGGCTGTCAATGAGCGGGGCATTCCCTTGCGTGTGGGGGTCAATGGCGGCTCGCTGGAACGCCCGCTATTGGACAAGTATGGTTGGCCTTCTCCCGAAGCCCTGTCTGAGTCGGCATTGAATGCCGTCCATGCGTTGGAAGACGAGGGCTTCACCAATATGAAGGTGTCGCTCAAGGCCTCCGACGTGCACCATGCCATCGACGCCTACTATTTGTTCTCCACCCAGTCCAATTATCCCCTGCATATCGGAATCACAGAAGCCGGTACGGCCATGACGGGCGCGGTGAAGTCCGCGATCGGCCTCGGCTGGCTCTTGTCGCAAGGTATCGGTGACACCCTCCGAGTCTCATTGGCGGCTGATCCGGTGGAGGAAGTCAAAGTCGGGTTCGAGATTCTCAAGTCGCTGGAGTTGCGCCATCGCGGCATCAATGTCATTGCCTGCCCGACCTGCGGCCGGGTTGAGATCGATGTGGTGCGCATGGCGAATGAGCTGGAAAAGAAGCTTGGCCATATTAAGACGCCGCTGAACGTCTCCGTGCTTGGCTGTGTCGTGAACGGCATCGGGGAAGGTAAAGAAGCGGATATCGGCATTGCCGGTGGAGAAGGCAAAGGCATTCTCTTCAAAAAGGGCAAGCTGATGCGAAAGGTGCCCATTGAAGAACTCATGGACACGCTGATTCACGAAGTCGAACTATTGGCCAAAGAAAAAGAAGCCGAAGCGGCCGGTGTGTCTCACGAAACGACTGGTGCTTCCGATGGGCAGGCGGAGCCTGGGTGGGAGCTGATCGGTCATGCCCCGGATGAACATTCGACTATCGTCCGCGATATTCCCGTGCTGCCGACGAAACGCTAAACAACAGATTTTGTTCGGGCGGACCATGTTCAGAATATTCCTGCGTTTCGCTGCTCTTGCCGGTTGAGTTCCTGAAGCTCCCCCTTCTATAATCCGATCCGTGGCGCCGTACCCAAGTGGCTAAGGGAGCAGTCTGCAAAACTGCGATGCGGCGGTTCGAACCCGCCCGGCGCCTCCAAACAGAGCCAGTCAGTCCTTCGAAGAAATGTACGTCCCTTCTGCATGTGCCGCTGGAATTCTCCTGTTCCCCCGCTGCCTGGTATGATCTGACACAGAAGGATTAAGGTCGCACTTCCGCGATCCGCCGTTCCTGCTCTTTCAATTTCCTGCTTGCGGCAAGGGTGTCCGGATCCAGCAGGCCATGGAGAATCTCCTGTCTCAGTTGCATGAACAGCGGCTCGTGCCTGACGGATGCCGGCTGACCGCCCTGCAGCAGGGTGAGCCAGCGAGTGCTGGAGGCGGCATAGCGACCGTTTGGCACGGTGGTGCGCAATTCTTGGAAGGCGTGGATCGCATCCTCGCGGTTCTCGAATAACGCGACCAAGCCCCTGAGGTACGTCACCTCCTCACAGCTGGCGTTCTGTTGGCAATTCGCCCGCCGCGCTTCCTGGGTGCGGCCCACCACCTGCAATGCCTCCCGCTCCTTTACGTCGGTCTCAAAAAAAGCGCTGCTCGGCAGCGTGACAAATGGCCCCGCGCCGGCACAGCCCAAAAAGCCGCTGATGAGCAGTACCCAGAGTGAACTGTGCGCAACTGTTCTTCCATTCATACAACACCTCCAGGTAGTAACCGGATCGAACGCTTGTGTACGTGTCAGTGGTTCTGTCGGGTAATCGCCGGCGGGCCCCTGCGCGTTCTACCTTGCGCTGCTTGCCCGGCAAGTCCAAGTTTCGATGTGAAGGGCTTGCGCGCTGAGTCCCGCTTCTCGTGGATGCCTGGCCCAGATTGCCCGGTGGTTTCTAAGGAAAGACTCGATGCAACGGAGGCTGAATTCGAGGGGATGACAACAGGACAGTTGCGGCACCTGAGTCGCCCGGGATTTTGTGTGGACACGTCAGCACGGGGAGCCGCCTTTCGAGCGTTGTCGGCGGTGGCAGGCCGCAGGCAAATGAGAGGGCATGTGAGAATGAGATGTACGCTCTTACCCTACGCGTTCCCTTCAGAGAAAGCAAAGTGTGCAGGGCATCCATGGGTTTCGTCCCTTCCAGTGTTGCCGGGCTTGTGTGGTTGAGCGAGCCGGAGGGCAACTGTGTGGATCGGTCGCAGGGAGATCGGATTCATGCAGGGAGCATGGCACGATCGATAAAATAGTTCCCGATCACCAGGGCGTCCACGCCGCTTCGTGCAAATGTCGCCAGGGCCTGTTCGGGGGTACAGACAATCGGTTCCTGGATATTGAAGGATGTATTCAAGAGCACCGGAATGCCGGTTTCTTTTTCGAAGCGGTCGAGGAGATTCCAGTAACGCGCATTGCTTGCCCGATTTACGGTCTGCACCCGGGCCGACCCGTCGATGTGGGTGACGGCGGGAATGATGGCGCGCTTGTCTTGCCTGACCGGCACGGCGAGGTTCATGAACGGACTGGGCTGGGTTACCTCGAAATAGTCCGCCGCCGCTTCTTCCTTCACTGAGGGAGCAAACGGTCGAAAGAGTTCCCGCTTCTTGATCTTCACATTGAGGGCGTCCCGAATCTGATCCTTGCGCGGATCGGCCAGGAACGACCGGGAGCCCAGCGCGCGCGGGCCGAATTCCATCGCGCCCTGAAACCAGCCCACCACGCCGCCGCCTGTCAGGATCTCCACCGTCTTGCGGAGCAGCGTTCCTTCGTCGGCGATCGGCTGCGTGTGAATACCGGCTGCGCGCAGCGCCCGGTCGATATCCTGATCCCCATAGGCCGGTCCATAGGCGGCATGGGTCATGGTGAACCGTCGCGGTTGTCCTAACGTCTCGTGATAGAGGAGCAGCGCCGCGCCGACTGCGCAACCTGCGTCATGCGGAGCCGGCGGGACGTACAGCTGCGTGAATGGACCCTCGCGCAGCAATCGACCGTTTGCGGAGCAGTTCAGCCCGCAGCCTCCGGCCAGCGAGAGGTTGGTGCGTCGGCCTCCCTGCTCGAAGGCCCAAGATGCCAAATCGAAGACGACATCTTCGAAGGCTGCTTGGGCGCTCGCCGCGAGCTGGTGGTGGCGTTCCGTGAAGGGAGATTCGTCGCACTCTCTTGGCTGCCCGAAGGTCTCCGTGAGCGCGGGCGAAAACCGACCTCGAAGTGCGGCGTGGTAATCGAGCGCCGCATGGTTCAGGCGATAGGAGCCGGGCCTGTCCGTCACGAGTAGGTTGCGGCGGATAAAGGGGAGGTGTTCCGGCTTGCCGTATGGGGCAAGGCCCATCATTTTGTACTCGCCATCCAGCATGGTGAAACCCAGAAAGCCAGTCATGGCCGAATAGAAATGACCGAGTGAATGAGGCCAGGGAATCGACTTCAGCACCCTCAACGCCGTGCCTGAGCCGACCGCCAGGGTGGTGGCGGCCTCTTCGCCTGCGCCGTCGAACACCATGATGGTGGCCTCGTCGAAGGGGGAAGCGAAGAAGGCGCTGGCCATGTGGCAGCGATGGTGATCGAGATAATGGATCATGGCGGCCGAGGGGCCGAAGTGCCGCGTGAGGAGCCGACGCACCAGGAAGAGTTCCGCCCAACTGCCTTGGCTGGCCGACGACTGTCCGCCGCCGGCGGGCGACAGTTCTTCGAGTATCCGGCCTACCTTGCCGGCGAAGGTGGTTGGATGGGTGAAGGCCGTCGTCAGCAGGGCCTTGGCGCGGACGCCGATGCGGAACGGTTGCCAATAGACCGCCACATGGTCGATCTCGGCCAGGGTGATACCGGCTTGGGCGAGGCAGAAGGCGATGGCGCGGATCGGAAAACAGCCCTCGTGTTTGACGCGCGTGAACCGTTCTTCCTCCACCGCGGCGATCAACAGGCCGTCCTTGAGTAGGGCGGCGGCGCTTTCACCCATTGTGGCCAAGCCGAGGATGTACATGTCTACGCCGTCACGGACGGGGGCAGGGCCTTGCGCATGGGGCCCAGGTTGGGAAACCGTTCGAGGACGGCGCGGAGTTTCTCGGCCACTCCCTTGGTGCCCAAGGTCCATTGTGTCTGATGGATTGTCCATCGGCTTCGGGTCAGCGTGGGGAGTCCCTGCATCTCGTGCCAACGGACGGGGCTGGGTCGATCGTCGGCATCGGCGGCGTGCAGGTACACTACCGGGATGAATCCGTTGTCTATCGCCTCGTCCATCAACCGCAGGATCACGGGGAGGGGGAGCAGGCGAAAATAGGTCCCGCCGATGACACGAATGCCGTGGCGAGGACCGATTCGCCGCCGGTAGAGCGGAAATTCGAACAGGCGGCGGTCCCCGAGTGGCAGGCAATCGTACTGTTCCGCGGCCGTTCGCGGCCCTTCCGTCACCAGGCTGGAGTCGTAGAGGAATCCCGTTTCGTTCAGTGTGTCATAGGCCCATGGAGACCGGTCGTCGAGGGAAAAGTTGGGGGCCCTGAAGCCGAGCACGGCTTGGCCCGCGGCCTCTTCGAGCGAAGCCTTGGCCCGTCGAAGGCTGCGCAGGAACCCCTCGCGGTCGAGCGTGAACAGGTCTTCATGCTGGTCGCCGTGGCAACCGATCTCATGCCCGCGCCGGGCCATTTCGCCGACGAGATCCGGTTGGTCCCGCGCAACCTGTCCGGTGGTAAAGAGGGTGACGTGCGGTTCGCCGGCGGTCGTCCGCAGGGCGGAGAAGATCCTAGTCAGCCCACGCCAGGCTTGATCGGGATCGGTACGCGGCGGCAACCCCATGTCCAGCATGGTGGCATGTTTATAATCTTCCAGATCGATGGTGAGATGACAATGTCGGGTCGTGCGCATGACAGGTGATGGTCCTCTGGCGGCGAGGGAGTTCCTCGGCGCCTTGCGAGCGGGCCGGTGTCGCCGCAGTCAAGACTACCCTGTCTATGAGGCTGGATTCCAGAGCCGGGCCCGTCTATCGGTCGAAATGGTAGGCGACGCCGAACATGAAGAGATTGGCGCGGTAGTCAGCGGTGACGTTGGTTCGATCGAAGGAGAAGTGCGCGAAATTATATTTGTATTCGATGAACGGGGCGACTTTTGCGGTGAGATAATACTTGATGCCTGCCAACACGTTGAAACTCGGAGCAAACGACGCTTCCGGTCGAAAGTTCCCGTCTGAAATATTTCCCAGATTGAGGCCGAGGCCAAGCCCGGCATAGGGCTCAACTTTGTATTGATAGCCGGTGACGCGAACCAGGGCATTAAACGCAAGGGAGTGAACCAGGAAATCGCTCCCAGGAATCGGTCCCGAGAGAAGCAGATTGGTTCCCTGCCGCGGGGGGGTCTGGGCTTTGACGTTCGATTGTGATCGGTAGACGTCGACCTCAAGCCCGAACCAGTTGAACCCGCGGTCATCGAAGTAGTGGCCGAATTTTCCGCCAAAGGCCAGGTTGGTGTTAAGGTCGAGTTTCCCGGCGTCCGTGGTGTCCAAGGTCGCCACATTCGGTCCTACCGCGAAGGCGGCATAGTTTTCGGCATGGACGAGCGCCGGTGCGCACATGACAACAATTCCCAGCACGGTACCGATCCATCTGCGGAACATAGCCCCTCCAACTGAACGAACACCAGTATATTTCGCTGGTGCTACTCTAACGGGCTTGATGCGGGGTGGCAAGAGAGAAGTGTGTCTCAAGGCCGGCTGCAGGACGACTCGCTTCGATGCAGTAGCGTCGGTCGCAAGCAGAACTCGCGCCAGGGCGATTGATCCCAGGACCAGTTGAGTAACGCATACTCGGTATGGGTCACGCGATTCTCGATCACGCGCCCGAACCCGCCGACCCGCAAGGAGAAGCCGGCCGGCAGCAGAACATCGCGCAAGAGCCCGAACTCCGTGAAGTTTCCCGCGTAGTAGGCCGGGTCGCCCTGTTCATTCACGAAATGCTCGCCTCGCCAGATCGTGACATACGGCCGCCAGCCGTCCAGATCCACACCGGCCGTCAGTTGGTAGCCCCGGCCGCGAACGATCGGTGCTCCGCTCTGGGTCGGTTCGTTTTGGCTGGTGAGGTACAGCGCCATCACATCGATTTCACGAAACCACGATAGGGCCGACGAGTAGCGACTGGGCTGGAACGTAAATTGCGGCCCGACGGCCGTCAGGAAATTGTTCGAAGCCGGCCGGTCCCTCGGCAGGCCGGCGCCGAAAAACGTGCGGGATTCCGAATACTGGGCCCCCCCGCTGTGTGTCCAGTAGACTTGGCCGTTCAAGGAAAAGAACCCGGCGCTCGCGCGCCCTGCGTAGCCCACGTCGAATCGCTCCGCCTTTTGAAACGTCTCGATCTGGTTCCAGTTGATGAACAGATCCTGCTGGTAATGTTCCCGGTTCACCAGGAGTTGGAATCCTTGTTCCAGAGGGCGTGAAAACAGGGAGGCGTCGTTGAACAGCGCATCCACGAAGGGGTGATTACGCTTGATTGTGCCGGCGATCAGCGACACCGCCGGCCAGAGTTCATACTCCGCCGACAGGATCGGCTGCACCGTGTGGAATCGCTGCGTATCCCCGACGGGCAACCCTGCAAAGACACCGATATCCAGATTCAACCTGGACGAGGGGCTGTATCTGAGCACAGGCGCAAGGTATTGACCGGCGAGGGTACTGTTCGCGACCGGTCGCCCTCCGATTTGCCGGAGGCCGGAATAGCCGATGTTATACACATAGGTCAGGGTGTCGAGTTTGGCCGTAAATCGGGTCGGCGTATTCGCCGGCTTCGACTCAATGGCGAGGGGCTCACTGGAGGCAAAGAGATCGCGCACGAATTGTCCGTCGGTGGTGTCCCAATTCCAATTGAAGACGAGATATTGCTGGTTCACCCACTTGAAGGTATCGCGGTTCTGGTACGTGATGCCGTCTTCAGTAAAGAAGGCGCGGACGCGGCGCGCCTGCACGCCGAACTCGATTGAAGCGGACCGGCCGAGCGGGATGATTTTCGACAGGCCGAACTCAGGAAAATTGCTCGCCGCATATTCCGGGTCGCCCTGCTGGCTGAGAAATTGTCGTCCGCGCCAGAACGACACCGACGGCCGCCACCCGGCGACATCCAGCCAGACGCTCAACTCGTAGCCACGGCCGCGGATTGCCGGCTGGCTGCCCGGCGACTCATTCAATGAGGTCAGATAGGTGGCGCGAATGCCAAGCTGATTCCACCAGGCCAGGGCGGGGAAATAGGTGGATGGTTCGAGCACCAGCTCAGGCCCTGCGGCGGTGACCAGGTTCTCCGCGGTGTCGAACGACCGGTCCAGTTTTAGGAGCGCTTGGCCGTTGCGGACCCAATGGGCTTGTGCGTTGAAACGGAAGGGGCCGGCGCGCAACTGCCCGGCATACCCGATATCGTACCGGTTGGTGGCGGAGCCGCGAAACGCCTGCTCCCAATTGATGAACAAGTCCTGGCGATAATACCGGGAGTCCACCAGGACTTGTGCGCCCTGTTCGAGGGGCCGTACGAACCTGTTGGCATTGTCGAAGACCGCATCATGAAAGTCCCGGTGCGGGCCAGCCAGGGTGCCGAATAGGGCGGACACTTCCTCCGTTGGTTTGTATTGGAGGCGGATGATCGGCCGGACCTGTGAGATTTCCCTGTCATGACCGTACGGCATGTTGGCGAATACTCCAAGGTCCACGTCTACGGAGGACAGCAGGCGTTTCCGCACATACACATTCAGTAGGTTGCCGATGAGCGTGGTGTCGCGCCCGAGTCCGTTGGTGAAGGTGTTGTCTTCGAGCCCTTGTTTTTCAAGGTTGAGCAGATACGTCGTTGTTTCGAGGCGCAAATCCAGATCATGCGCAGTGGACGCCGACGATGCCGCACTGTCCGCTGAGGCCGTGCGGGTGTGGAACATGGGCAGGGCCGTGCAAATGACGACCAGCGTGAGTGCACGCCATGTGAGGGGGCTTACCTGCAGCACAATGGGAGCGGATCATAAGTGGGCCGGATACGATCCGTCAACGCGGAACACCTTGGATACGGCACCTTGACTTGATTCCGGCGATGGCGTGATATGAGCCACGAACCGCCGATCGCGGATTTATATGCGTTGATGGACTGCTGAAGAGGGAGTCGCCATATGGGGCGTAACGTTTTGGGGCTGGGAATGGGGCTGTCCCTCCTGACCGCCGCACAGCTCCTGTCCTCGTTCGGCATCCAGTGGTATACCGTCGCCCACTTGGGGGCCGGACCCGATACCGACGCGTTATACGCGGGGACGACATTGCTCCAGCTGTTGTCGGTTGTGGTGATGGACCCGCTGTCGTTTGTGCTCGTGCCGCTGCTGTCCGCTCTCACGGGAGTTGAGCGACGGCGGCTGGCCTGGCCGTTGTTCCTAGGAGTCGGGGCGCTGGCCGCCCTTGTGACGCTGGTGTTGTACTCCGCGGCGCCGTCCCTGGTGGGTGTGATGGTTCCTGGATTTTCGGATGCGACCAGGCAACTCACCGTCGAGCTGACACGAATCCAACTGACCGCGCTCATCGGGGTGGCCTGTTTCACGCTGTTGTCCGCGTTCTACCAGGCCAGGGACCGGTTCATCTGGACGGCCGGCGCGCTCCTCCTCTGTTCGCTGCTTGGATGGTGGGTCCTAGTCATGGCGCTGTCGAGTGGTGGGGTGAGGCTTGCGGCCTGGGTCCAGGTCTTTGTGCTCAGCGGGCCGGCGCTCCTGTTGTTGAAGGCACTAGGAGCATGGGTGCCTGGTTCGTTTCCGGGTGCGGTCACGTGCCTACGCGAGGTGGGTGTGCGTATGCGACCGCTTGTGTTGAGCGCGGCCTTTGTCCGGACCGGATTCGTCGCGGATCGTTTTCTGACTTCCTTCTTGGGTGCAGGCAGCCTGGTGATGCTTGAGCTGACCTGGCGGGTACTGGCTGCGGTCGTTCGTATCTTCAATCAGGGATTTGTCACGCCGGTCGTGCCGACCCTGGCGAAACTGGCGCAGGCTCGCGCTTGGGAGGAATTTGTGGCGGTGTGTCGAGCAAGGCTGGTTGGAGTGGCAGGACTCAGCGCGCTCGCCTTCGTCGGTCTGTCGACAGTGGCAATTTTCGGGCAGAGTATCGGATTATGGTCCGGGGGACAGCCGGGCCAGGGAGGAATTACAAGTCAGGAGATGGCGACTCTCCGGATGACATTCTTCGCCTGCGCCGGAGGGCTGTTGTGCGGGGGAGTGAATCATCTGCTGGTCAATGCGTTTTATGCCGAAGGCGAAACAGGCATTCCCGCCAGGGTCGAGGCCGTGGCCAGTCTCGGGGGCCTCGCCTTGAAGGCCTTCGGCTTTTTGGCGGGCGGGCTGCTGGGCATCGCCGTGGCGATCAGCCTCCAGTATGCGTTGGCCGGCCTGCTGCTGGCCACGGCCTTCTACCGTCGAATGTTGCCGCGGCTTCGTGAATGCTCCTCCGGGCCGGTCGGGCGCTGTGTGTCCGGCGAGCCGTCAAATCGCCCTCGCTAACGGAAGGAGTGGCGAGGCTTCGCATTTTTGCGACCCTGCTGCCACGTTCATGACTTATCGATATTCATCCATGGGCGGAGAGCGTCGATGACAAACGTGCAATCGCCGCGACGGGGCAGGCGGCCGGTGGTGTTGGCGCTCGCATCCACGCTCGTGTCCCTGGTCGTGGTGGCACTGTTGCTGGAAGTCATCTGCCGGTGGCTTCCGGTCAACGAGGGACTTCGGGGCCTCTCCGTGGATGAGCAGAATCCCGTGTTTCGTTTTACCCCCCGTCGGGAGTCGGTGTATTCGCGGGGTTGGAACTTTTCGATCGTCAATCGAGTGAGAACCAACAATTATGGGTTTGTGAACGATCAGGAGTACGACCCGTCGGCCAAGACGCCGCTATTGGCCGTCATCGGAGATAGTTTTGTGGAGGCCGTCATGGTTCCGTTTCTTCAGACGGGGGTGGCCAGGCTCGCCGGTACCGTCGGCTCTGCCGGACGTGTGTATGGATTCGGGACGTCGGGGTCCTCCCTGAGCCAGTATCTGGCCTACGCGCAATATGTCAGGGACACATTCCATCCCGACGGGTTGACGGTGGTGATCATCGGCAACGATTTCGATGAAAGTCTGCGTCAATATAAGAGCGAGCCGGGGTTGCATTACTTCGTGGAGTCGCCGGACGGGCGGCTCGAGCTGATGCGCATCGACCGGCCGGTGCCCTGGTGGCGTGATTTTTGGGCCGGGTCTTCACTCGGGATGTATTTGTATGTGAATCTTGAAATTCGGGAGGTGTGGAAGCGATGGGCCTATCGGCCGGGACAGTCGGCCATCAGCCGGCCGCGGTTCGTCGGAAATACCGCGGCGGCGGCCACGCCGGTCAGGGTCGCCGATTCCGACCGGGCGATCGAGGCGTTTCTCCAGCGTCTGCCGAACATGTCGGGACTGCCGCCCGGTCGCATCGCGCTGGCCGTTGATGGGATCCGGCCTGAACTCTACGATACCGCTCGGCTGGCGTCCGTTGGGGATGCCTATGCGGCCGTGATGCGAATGCATCTGATGGATCGTGCCAGGCAGCAGGGTTTCGAGGTCATCGATATGCAGCCGGCCTTCATCGCGGACTACAGGCAACGGCAGCTCAGGTTCGAGTTTCCCGACGACAACCATTGGAATGCCACCGGGCATGAGGTCTTTGCGCGGGCGGTGCAACAGTCGAAGGTGTATCGGGAGACCTTTCGTTCGGTTGGACCGTGATTCGAGGGTGCATGTCAGATATGGTCGGAATGGCCGTGTCGTACGAGGATCGGCAGAGGGACCCGGCACCCCTGCAAGGCCGCCCCATTCGCGTGCTCTACCTGTTTCCGGGCGAAGCCGAGGGTTCGGCGATGATTTTTGCGAAGAAACAAGTCGAGGCGATGCGGGAGGTGGGTGTGGTTGCGGAGACGTTCTGTCTGGCGTCCAGGACGGATTTGCGCAGTTTGCGCCGGGAGTCCGCAAGGCTGCGTGGCCTGATGGATTCCTTTCGCCCGGATCTCGTGCATGCGCAGTATGGGACCATGACGGCGTTTTTCGCGAGCCTGATCGCGACGGTGCCTTTGGTAATCACCTTTCGCGGGAGCGATCTCAATCCCGCTCCGAGCGATCCGTGGATCCGGTCCGCGCTGCGCCGCTGGTTGTCTCAGTATGCCGCTCGCAAGGCGGCCCGGATCATCTGTGTCAGCGAAGGGCTGGCGCGCCGGTTATGGTGGGCTGGAGACCGCGCGGTTGTCCTGCCGTCCGGGGTGGACACGAATCTCTTTGTTCCCCGATCCCGGTCTGACGCTCGACAGGAACTCGGGTGGCCGGAGCAGGATCGCGTCGTGCTGTTCAATGCGGGGCTTTCACCGGCGGTGAAACGGTTGGATCTTGCGCAGGCGGCGGTGAACGAGGCAGTGAAGGAATGTGGCCCGATCCGGTTCGTGACATTAGATGGGCGTGTGCCGCATTCGACAGTCGCAACCATGTTGAACGGCGTCGATTGCCTGCTTCTCACCAGCGATTGGGAGGGGTCTCCGACGATCGTCCAGGAGGCGTTGGCCTGTAATCTGCCGGTTGTGTCGGTCGATGTCGGAGATGTCCGGGAACGCCTGGCCGGAGTAGTCCCGTCCAGAATCGTCGAACGGAAGCCGCAGGCCCTGGGAAAGGGATTGGCCGACATGCTTGCCCGTCCCGTGCGCTCCAACGGTCGAGCGTGGACCGCCCTCGTTGCGCAGGATCACATTGTCAGGAAAACGGTCGATCTCTATCGTGAGGTGCTGGGGCCGAAGAGGGTGGCATGCTGATTCTGGGTATCAATGAAGGCATCGACGCCTCCGTTGTGTTGTGCCAGGACGGACGAGTGGTCTTTGGGGTCCAGGAAGAACGGGTGACTCGAGAGAAGGGGGCGATCGGGTTTCCCCTCCAGGCGGTCATGGCTTGCGTGAAAGCGTATGGCTTGGATGCGCGACGCCTCGATCATGTGTGTCTCAGCAATCTCAACAGCCCTGTGAAGGAAACTCGTGAAGACCTGCTCCGGTGTTACGCCCGGAACTCACGCTCCTGGAAAGACCTCGTTCTCGCGGGTGACTGGTCCGGCGCCGCTTCCAGATGCGCGGGCCTTGTACCGGCTTCGATCGAAGAACTGGGACGGGGGTGGCAAGTCTCGCGGCGGACGGCAATGAGTCATCCTGTGATTGAGCGACAGTTGGCACAGTGTGGCCTCGATGGCATTCCGGTCAGCCGGTTTCATCACCATTCGAACCATGCCGCGTCGGCCTATTACGCGCTCTGCAAGAACTGGGAGGAGCCGCATCTGGTGTTGACCTTGGACGGCGGCGGCGATGACAGCTGCGCGCAGGTGTACCTGGCTCAGCAGGGACAGTTACGCTTGCTGGCCTCAACACCCATTGGCCATTCCCTGGGGAACATCTATGCGTCGGTGACATACTTGCTCGGCATGCGCCCTCATGAGCACGAGTACAAGGTGATGGGCCTGGCTCCGTATGCCGGTGTGGAGCAGGGGCGTGAGGTGGCGAACTCGTTTGCCCGTTACTTGGACCTCGATCCCGAGAATCCTTTGTGTTTCCGTCGAAAGACATCCGAACGGACGAACGCCATTCTCCCCAGGCTGATGGATGATCTTCGAACCGTGCGTTTCGACCTGGTGGCCGCGGGGGTGCAACTCTTTACCGAGGATCTGATG
Source organism: Nitrospiraceae bacterium (assembly GCA_919902505.1). Classification (GTDB taxonomy): domain Bacteria; phylum Nitrospirota; class Nitrospiria; order Nitrospirales; family Nitrospiraceae; genus Nitrospira_A. The sequence continues at coordinate 35,092 of CAKKRE010000003.1, read as the reverse complement.
TGCCGATGGGTGGCTGCAGCCATGGAACGGACCGGGGTGCGCAAGGTGCTGGCGGCGGGCGGAGTGTTTATGAATGTGAAGGCCAATCACCGGGTCGCCGAACTGTCCGCGCTCGAGTATTTTGATGTGTTTCCCTCCTGTGGCGACGAAACGCTGCCGTTCGGCGCCGTATGGCAATGTCATGTACGCCAGGGTGGAGCACTGGACGATATTCACTTCGATGACATCTATGTGGGGCCGGAGGCCGGTGCGGACCTGGCGGAAGCGCGAGCTAGGTACGGTGAGGCCGTGGAGTTTCAGGAACTGGATGATCCGGAAGCGCGCACGGCCGAACTGCTGGCTCAGGGCCACATTGTGGCTCGCTGTTCCGGACGGATGGAGTTCGGCGCGAGAGCGCTCGGGAATCGCTCCATCCTTGCGGATCCCGGCAATCCGGCCGTGGTGAACGTCATCAACCATATGATCAAGCAGCGGGACTTTTGGATGCCCTTTGCGCCGGCGGTGCTGGGAGAGCAGGCTGAACGGTATGTCCATGTTCCGTCGGTACTGCCGAGGCCGCGTGTCAGTCCATACATGATGCACGCCTTCGAGACCACCGGGCGCCGCGCAGACTTCATCGCGGCCGTACATTCGGCGGATCAGACGGCGCGGGTGCAGATGGTGTGGAAGGATCTGAATCCGTCCTTCCACGCGCTCATCGAGGCATTCGGACGGGTGACGGGTCGATGGGTGGTGCTCAATACCTCGTTTAACCTTCATGGATCCCCCATCGTCGGCGGAGCCTGCGATGCGGTGGAGGTGCTCCTGCGCTCCGGCCTCGACTATCTGGTGATCGACCGGTGCCTGGTCACGAAGCGCCGGGGCATGAAGCCATGCCGTGCATCGTCGAGTCAGGAAGGCCTCCGCGCACGAAACCTGATGTCATCTGCTTAGAGGACGCGCCGCATGGAATTTTATCTTGTGCTCGCCGCCTCAACGGCAGGGATCGCGGGGCTAGCCGCCTTGCTCTACGCCAGAACGGGTAGCCTGTCGTTTCCTCTGGGGATCGCGTTTCTGTATTTTTGGTCGCTCCACGGCGGCTGGTCTATCGTCGCCGACGGGCTAGGCGCGGACAGTCAGCAGCAACATCACTATCTGTACCGCAAGGTCTTTCCGGTGGAGTTGAACGGGGAGTACCTGTGCACCCTGCTGCTGTATGCCCTGTTTGTCCTGGTGATTGAGTTGACGCTCCTTGCTGTGGTGAGGACGGACGGTCCGCAGGCCGACCACTCTGCGCCGGCCTTGTGGGTTTCGCATACGGCTCTCCTCGTCATCGCCGCACTCGCGGCCGGAGCAAGCTTTCTCATCGTCAAGGATCAGTTGGCGACTGCCGTGCTGTTGGGGAAGTCAGGCTATTCGGTGACGCGCGGCGGGCTGGGGGAAATGGTGCCTTTGTTTACCCTGCATCAAGTGCTCAACCGAGTGGCGCTGTTTTCTCTCGCCATCGGAATTGCGGTCTGGTTCACTGGGCGTCAGGGGCGCTGGCTCACCGGCAACGCCACGTGGCTCATCGGGGGCGGGTATAGTGTGCTGCTGGGCGGCATGTTCCTCTATGTGACCGCGCTCGGGAACAAGAACGAGCTCTTCTCGGCACTGATCCTCGGCGGATTTTTCTATCTCGCAAATACGCGAAGGGTGAAGTGGGGACTCGTGGGCGCCGGAGCCGGGATGATGTTCATGGGCATCGGACTCGTGGATTTTTTGCGGGCCTTTCCTCTCATGGACCTTTGGGAAGGGGGCGCCTGGTGGGATGCGGTCCAGTGGGTGCCTGAAATTCACGCGAGCAACGAAGCGTTCGGCGCGCACCTGTCTCTCTACGGTGCGTTGTATTTCCATTCGCCGTTGACCTATGGTTCAAGTTTGACGTCGCTGTTGTTTTCGGTCGTGCCCCGTATTCTCTGGCCGGAAAGGCCTGGGGATATTTACTCCCACTATGCATCGAGCGTCGGCATTGTTGAAGGAGTGGGCGAGCAGGGCTTCAGCATTCACCATGCGACCGGCTGGTACCTGAATTTCGGCCTGCCGGGACTGCTACTCGGCGCGGTGTTATGGGGATGGATCTGGGGCCGTTGTTTTAATGCCTATCTATGCGCGGAAGCCGCGCGGGCTCGAGGGGGGCGATGGCGGTATGCCTTTGCGGTCATGGCGCCATGGGGGTTTGTCGCCTATATTCCTCCCCTGATTCGAGCGGGCCTTGAAGGGTATAAAGGCCTGGTGATCGAAGGGCTGTTGGTGCCGATGCTCGTCGTGACCATTGCCTCGTTTAGAAGCGGTCTCCTTGCCCGCCTGTTCGCCCCGCTGTCGACGGCTGCCGCTCCGGCGCCTACGGAGTAGATGGAGATGGAGCCGGGATACAGAGTGCCGTTTGTGACGGTTCTCGTTCCATGCCGGAATGAGGCGGACTTTATCGAGCGCTGTCTGACGTCGATCTTGAGCAACGGATATCCTGACGATCGCTTCGGCGTACTGGTCGTCGACGGCAGGAGTGAGGATGGAACTCGTGCCGTGCTGGAGGCGTATGCGCAACGCCATGCCTGTGTCCGGGTGATCGATAACCCCGGCAGGACCACGCCAAAGGCCCTCAATCTCGGTGTACGCGAGGCACAAGGGGACGTGGTGCTCCGGGTGGATGCGCATGCGCGCCTGGAGCGGGGCTACATCCGGCGGTGCGTCGAGGCGCTGTACGAGCATGATGCCGATGTGGCCTGCGGTCTGATGCGGACCGTTCCCGCGGTGGATTCTCCGGTCGGTCAGGCGATTGCTGCCGCGTTGAGCCATCCGTTCGGAGTGGGGAACTCATATTTCCGCATTCACGTGTCCGCTGCGACGTGGGTCGATACGGTGTTTTGCGGCTGTTATCGAAGAGAGGTTTTCGCGCGTGTTCCGGCACCGGAGGGTTCCCGGGCGAACGGAGTTGTGCCTCTCGCGCCCGCATCGATCGATCGCCAAGGTCCATTTAACGTGGACCTGATCCGAGGGCAGGACATGGATTTCAGTCTCCGTTTGCGGAAAACGGGCGGGCGTATGTTGCTGGTGCCTGACGTGGCGAGTGAATATTTTGCCCGTTCCACCCTGTCCGCGTTCTGGCGACAGAACTGGAACAATGGCTTGTGGGCCATGTTGCCCTTTGCCTATAGTGACGGTATGCCGGTCTCCCTTCGTCATCTCATTCCGTTGCTCTTTGTAACGACACTGCTGGTGACGGCAACAGCGGGTCTCGTCGTGCAACCGTGGTTCTGGGTGAGTGGCGCGATCTTTGCGGCGTATGGCATGGTGAATGTGGCGGCTTCTGTTCATGTGGCTTGGACAAACAAGTCCTTCTCCACCCTTATCCTGATGCCGGTCGTCTTTGCGGCGCTGCATCTGGGGTATGGGCTGGGGTCTCTGTGGGGGCTCGTGCGGTTGATCAGCCTGCCCCGGTTCTGGAGAAAGCTGGGACTCGCAGGCGCCGGAGGTGCATCTGCGGTCGAGCACTGATGTTCATGCGGCGAATGGAGATGTGTCTGTCATGAAGCGCCTCTTCGATCTCGTGGTCGCCTCCTGTGCCCTGCTGTTGCTGAGCCCGCTGCTGCTGGTGCTGGCCATGCTCGTCAAGCTCGGTGACGGCGGCGCGGTGTTGTATCGTGGTTCTCGCGTGGGGCTGGGGGGGAGACCGTTTCGCATGTATAAATTCCGGACGATGCTGGAACGGGCCGATGCGCTCGGTGGTCCTTCGACGCCGGCCGACGATCCACGCGTGACCACGATCGGGCGTTGGTTACGACGGTATAAGCTGGATGAGTTGCCGCAGTTGTTCAATGTATGCGTCGGAGACATGAGCCTGGTGGGCCCTCGACCGGAGGTGCAACAGTATGTTGATCTCTACACTGAAGAGGAGTGCGCCATTCTGGCGGTGCGGCCTGGGTTGACGGACTGGGCAAGCTTGTGGAATATCGATGAAGGGGCCTTGCTGGAGGGAAGCCCCGATCCTGAAAAGACTTATCTGGAAACGATCCGCCCGGTGAAGATTCACCTGCAATTGGAGTACGTGCGTCGGCGCAGCTTTCGGACGGATCTGCAAATTCTTATGCATACGCTGGTTGCGCTGGTTGGCGGGAAACGGTCACACGGGGTCACTTTCGTGCCGGAGAAGGGGTAGTCGCGTGGATGCAATCATGCAGGTCGGTGGCGCCGCAGCGGCCGGTCGATCCCTGTTGCGGATAATGCTGCTGATTCGTCTCGTTGAGGAACGGATTGGGGAATTAGTCTCCGCGGGAGAGATCAAGACTCCGTGTCACCTGTCCATCGGGCAGGAGGCGATCGCCGCCGGTGTCTGCGCGGCATTGAGCCGGCAGGATACGGTGTGGGGGGGGCATCGCTCGCATGGCCACTATCTGGCGAAGGGTGGAGACTTGCCGGAGATGATGGCGGAAGTGTTCGGCCGAGTGACCGGCTGCTCGAAGGGGCGAGGGGGATCCATGCATCTCGTCGCTCCCGCGCAGGGGTTGTACGGGACGGTCCCGCTGGTCGGGGCGACCATTCCTCTGGCGGTGGGCGCCGGGCTGGCGTCCAAGCTTCGTCACGAGCCGCACGTGGCCGTGGCCTTTTTCGGCGACGGTGCCACGGAGGAGGGGCATTTTCACGAGTCCCTGAATCTGGCTGCGCTCTATCGCCTTCCCGTGCTATTTGTGTGTGAGAATAACTTTTATTCCACGCATATGCCGCTGTCGGCTCGTCGTCTGAAGGACAACATCGTCCAGGCCGCCGATGCCGCGGGCATGCCTGGTATACGTCTGGATGGGAATGATGCGTTGGCGGTGCGCGATGGCGCGACGCAGGCCGTGGCGCAGGCGAGGGCCGGTGCAGGGCCTTGTCTGCTGGAGTGCCGGACATACCGGTGGCGCGGTCATGTCGGTCCGGCCTGGGATCTTGAAGTCGGGGAGCGCCGCCGCAGCGAGTTGGATGAATGGATGCCCAAGGATCCTATCCTGCGGTTAAGACGGCGTTTGATTGAAGAGGGCCTGTCGGTAGAAGACCTGGATGCACTGGAGCCCGCCGTCCGGGGCGAAATCGAGGCGGCCGTGACATTTGCCCGTGAATCACCTCTGCCCGACGACAGCGATCTGTTCAGGCATGTCTATGCGCCACGGAGAACCTAGGTACCCTATGCGGCAGTTCACCTATGCGCAGGCGATACGAGAAGCCCATGCCGAACTCTTGCGGCATGATCCGCGGGTATTTGTCTGCGGACAGGGAGTCTGGAACCCCTGGTATGCGGGCAAGAGTCTGCTCGACTTGGACAAGGAGTTCGGACGCGAACGGGTGTTCGACTGTCCCGTTTCCGAAAACGCGACGACCGGCGCGGCGATCGGGGCGGCGATTGTCGGTATGCGTCCGATTGTGTTTCATGCCCGGATGGATTTCATGCTGTTGGCGGTCGACCCGATCGTGAATCAGGCGGCCAACTGGTCGTATCTGTTCGGCGGGCAGGTGAGTGTGCCGGTCGTCATACGCTCGGTCATCAACCGAGGGGGCGAGCAGGGCGCACAGCATTCACAAGCGTTGCAGGCGCTGTTCGCGCATGTTCCTGGATTGAAAGTCGTCATGCCTGCTACCCCCTATGACGCGAAGGGGTTGCTGGTTGCGGCCGTCCGAGACGGGAATCCGGTGCTCTACCTCGACGATCGCTGGTTGTATGACTCAGAGGGGGACGTGCCGGAAGGTCTCTATGAGGTGCCGATCGGGTCGGGGGTGATCCGCCGCAGCGGCAAAAAGGTAACCGTCGTCGCGACGTCGTATATGGCGGCTGAAGCGGTCAAGGCCGCGGAGACGCTGGCACAACGGGGCATCGACGTGGAGTTGATCGATTTGCGGACGATTAAACCCTGGGATCGTGATCTGGTGTATTCTTCCGTGGGGAAAACCGGTCGGTTGGTCATCGCCGACGCGGCATGGATGAGCGGCGGGATCGCGGCCGACATCGCCGCTGCGGTCGCCGGCGACATCTTCCATGCGTTGAAGGCTCCGATTGTCCGTGTCTGCTTGCCGGATGTGCCCGCCCCCACCTCTGCCGTGCTCGAGCAAGCCTATTATGTTGGCGCCAAGGATATCGTCGCGAGTGTAGAGAAAGTCCTCCTGTAGGTAGTCGGTCACTTCTTATGGCGTATCAGGTTCCCTTCATCGATCCGCGCAGTCACTATGCGAAACTCAAGCCGGAGATCGACGCCGCGATCACGGGGTGCCTGGCGAACGGCGATCTGGTCAACCGGCACCAGCTCAAGGATTTCGAGCGGCACCTGGCCGAATTCGTGGGCGTGAAATATGCCGTTGGCGTCAACAGCGGCTACCATGCGTTGTTCTTCGCCCTTCTTGGCGCGGGCGTCGGGCCGGGCCATGAGGTGATCACCGTGGCCCATACGTTTGTGGCGACCGTGTCCGCCATTGTTCATTGCGGGGCGCATCCGGTGCTGATCGACGTGGGGGCTGATCACAACATGGATGCGGGTCTGATCGAACGCGCGATCACGCCGAAAACCAAAGCCCTGTTGCCGGTTCATCTCAATGGCCGGGTGTGCGAGATGGACAGGATTCTGGCGATCGCCGACAAGCGCGGACTGGCTGTGATTGAGGATGCAGCCCAGGCCCTCGGAGCAACCTATGACGGCAAACGCGCCGGGAGTCAGGGGCGTGCAGGCTGTTTTAGTTTCTATCCCTTCAAGGTGCTCGGGGGATTCGGCGATGGCGGGGCGATCACGACGAACGATCCCGGCCTTGCGCGCATGGCCACGCTCTTGCGGTATAACGGCGAGGATCGTGAAACGGGCGAGTACCACTACCATGGGCAGACCGCCCTCCTGGACAACGTGCAGGCCGCCGTGTTGGATGTGAAATTGCGCCATCTGCCTGAATGGATCATTCACCGCCGGCGCATGGCGGATTTGTATCGCCAGGGACTTTCCGGGATCAGACAATTACGCCTGCCTCATTTCGATCAGACTCGCCACCACGACATCTATCAGAATTACGTGGTACGTACGGATGTCCGCGACCGGCTGCGGGCCTACCTGAAGGAGCAGGGCGTCGAAACCCTGGTCCATTGGCCGAAACCAATGTGGGAGCACTCAGGATTAGGGCTCGCTACTCCGGCTGTACCGAAAACCACGGCACTCTGCCGGGAGGTTTTGTCTCTGCCGATGAGCGCAGAGACCACGGACGACCATGTTGCCACGACTGTTGCCTGCCTCCAATCGTTCTTCTCAACGCAGCCGTGAGTGTGCTCGACTACAGCGCTGTGACCGAAAAAGCCGGGGACCGGGTGACGCAAGAGGCGTTGTCCATGCTCTATGCGCGCTATCGCTTTGCGTCGGAATTCAGTCGGGGGAAACGGCTGTTGGAGGTGGCCTGTGGGGAAGGTATTGGCCTAAGATATCTTGCTCAACAGGCTGGGCACGCGATCGGCGGAGATGTCACGGCGGAGTTGATCGACAGTGCCCGGCGCCTCTCGCCCCGTACGCTACCCTTGTTGCGTTTGTCTGCCGACGCGTTGCCGCTGGGCACCGCAACCCGAGATGTGGTCGTGTGTTATGAAGCGATGTATTACATCGAACGCTTCCCCTCCTTCTTGCAGGAGTGCCGTCGGGTGTTGACCCCTCAGGGGGTCCTCCTTCTCTGCACCGTAAACCCGGAGTGGCTGGATTTTAATCCCAGCCCCCACAGTCGCCGGTATTACTCGGCGCACCAATTGTCCGTCCTGCTTCAGGAGGCCGGGTTTCAGTCCGAGAGTTTCGGTGCATTCTCGACTGCGAAGGCGTCGGCTAGGGCTCTCTGCCTGTCCTGGCTCAAGCGCGTCGCGGTCAAATGGCACCTGATCCCATCCACGATGGACGGGAAGCAACTGCTCAAACGCCTGTTTCTGGGTCATCTCGTTCCCTTCCCGAGCACTGTGCAGGAGGGGATGGCCGCATATACCGCACCTCAACCCGTTCCCTCCGATCGTCCGGTTGACGGCTACAAGGTCCTATTCATGGTCGCTCGACCAGCCTAGCCATTTCGCACCGGACTCGCCGTTTTCTCCCGCATGTTCGATTCCTCCCGCCGCCGCACGACCTGGGACTTATCCTAGGGCTGGATTCGGCTGTTGTAGACGGGGTATGTTCGTGAGTATGACTTGAGGCAATGGTCCTCAGAAGATCCTATTGTTCGGACTGAGTCATGCCGATCCTGTTCCCCACAGTCTTTTCCGTGGTTCAGCGGCGCCTGCTGCTGTTTACGGGTCACTTAGGACTGGCTGCGCTTTCGAACTGGGTGGCGTTTCTGCTTCGCTTCGATGGAAACATTCCTGCGCAGGAATGGGATCTGTTTGCCGCGATGCTCCCTTTGCTATTAACGATCCGGGCGCTCACCTTCTACCCCTTCCGGCTCTATGACGGCATCTGGCGGTACACCGGTCTTTGGGACCTCCGTAATCTTGCGCTGAGTATCGCCGTCAGCTCGTTGGCCTTTGCCGGGTTGGTGCGATTCGGGCTGGGCACGCGAGCCTATCCATCCTCCATTTTTGTCATCGACGCCTTACTGCTGTGGTGCCTGCTGGCCGGGTTGCGGGTGCTTCCCCGGCTGATTCGGGAAGCGCGTTGGCTTGGGGCCGACCGAAAGCGGGTGCTGATTATCGGCGCCGGGGATGCCGGAGCGATGATCGTGCGGGAAATGCGCAACAATCCTTCCTACGGCTATCGTCCGATCGGGTTCGTTGACGACAATCCGGCGAAAGTCGGGCACCGCATTCATGGGGTGAGAGTCCTGGGAGACCGGGATTGCCTGTCTCACATCATCGCCCGACAGGCTCCCGACGTGGTGCTTGTGGCCATGCCGAGCGCCGCGCCCGCCACGATTCGGGCGGTGGTGAAGGCGCTGGAACCGTTCCATCTCCCCATTCAAACCCTGCCGAACTTGCGGGATCTGTTGCAGTGCCGGGTCGAGGTCAGCCAGATCCGCAATCTGTCCATCGAAGACTTGCTTGACCGGGTTCCGGTCGATCTGGATCCTGAACCGCTGCGTGCGTTGGTGCAGGGGGAGCGGGTGTTGGTGACCGGAGCCGGAGGGTCGATCGGCGCGGAATTATGCCGGCAGGTCGCCGGGCTGGCTCCGGCATCGTTAGTGTTGCTGGACCGTTATGAGAACGGGCTTTTTGCCGTTGTGAACGAATTAGTGGCGGCCGGTAAGACGTTCGTGGCTCCGGTGATCGGCGACGTCACCGAGGTCGGTCAGATGAACCGGTTGTTTGCCGAGTATCGCCCGACGCTGGTGTTTCATGCCGCCGCGCATAAGCATGTGCCGCTGATGGAGGGAAATCCCTGCGAAGCCGTCTTGAACAATGTTGGCGGGACCAGGGTGGTCGCAGAAGCCGCCCATCGGCATGAAGTCGACCGGTTCATCCTGATCTCGACGGACAAGGCGGTGAATCCGGTCAGCGTGATGGGGGCGAGCAAGGGAGTTGCGGAACTGCTTATGCAGCGGTTGGCCCGAACGTCCCGGACGGTGTTTGCCACCGTGCGATTCGGGAATGTATTGGGCAGCAATGGCAGCGTGGTCCCGCTCTTTCTGGCGCAGATCAAAGCGGGCGGGCCGGTGACAATTACGGACCCCAACATGAAGCGCTATTTCATGCTGATGACCGAGGCCGTGCATCTGGTGCTCCAGGCCGCACGGTTGGCCAGGGGAGGGGAACTCTTCGTGTTGGAGATGGGCGAGCAGATCAGCGTGGTGGAGATGGCGCGCAATCTGATTCGTTTGTCCGGACTGGTCCCCGACAAAGACATTGCCTTGACCTATCTCGGTTGCAGGCCGGGCGAGAAACTGACGGAGGAACTGGTCGCCGGTCACGAAACGGTGGAGTCGACTGCGGTTCAGAAAGTCCTCTGTATCCGGCCGGACCCTGCGCGCAATTTCGCTCAGTTGTCCGGGCTTGTGGCCAGACTGGAGGAGTCTGCTGCGGAGGGTAATGTGTCGAAGGTGCTGGCCCTCCTCTGCGCCATCCTTCCCACCTACTGCCCGGTCGGCACATCGTTGATCCGGGAGCGGGGAGGCGAGACCGATGGTCTCCTGGCCGAAGACCCCGCGCAGTCTCCCGCCGGCATAGAAACGGTCGCCGGTCTTGCGCCGATCGCTCCGCACAGGCAAAAGTGATGCGTCGTCACCGTTCTCTGTCGGAGATTCCGGCCACACGGCTCATTCTCAAACGCTCTCTTTCTGCTCCTGTCCGGCCTGCCTTGTGAAAATCCGTCGCCTTTCATTCGCGCTCAGTCTCGGCCTGGCCCTGTGGCTCTTGCTGAACGGGATTGCCCTGGCCTCCAGCAATGTGCCGCTGCACCACTGGAGTTATGACGCCATTGAGCGCTTGATTGCGCTGGGTGTGATCGACCGCGCTTTGATCGGCGCCAAGCCGTTCAGCCGGATGCAGGCGGCTCAGTATGTGACTCGCGCCATCGAGCGGGTCCGCGCGGATGCGGTCGAGCCGGACGGCCGTGAGGCGATTGCCGAGCCGCTTCTGGAACGATTGCTCGCGGAGTTCCGTCCGGAGCTCATTCGTCTGGGAACGGTCCGTGCGCGCCCCGAAGACAAAACCGGCACCCTGCGGTTCGGCGCCCGTGTCACATCGGAGATCGATGGGTCGTCCATCGGCGGCGGCCAGACCGTCCGGTTCCGCGAGAACCGTGGCGGGGAATACTCGGTGAACGGCGTGCAGAATCAAACCGATGTGCGCGCATGGGCGGAGTTGAGCGACTGGGCCGCGCTGATGGTGCAACCGAAGTTCATCAGCAATCGCCATCTGCTGGGCATCGGCGCCACCAATAATGCCGATAATTTCTACATGCGCGAATTCAGTCTCAAATTGAGTTACGCGAACATCGCGCTGGAGGTCGGGCGGGGCACGCAATGGTGGGGGCCCGGCTATCACGGGTCGTTGCTGCTGACCGATCACGCGTTCCCGATGGAAATGATCAAGCTCGGAACGGAACGGCCGTTTCAATTGCCGGGATTTCTCAGCGGGCTCGGGGACTGGAAGGTCAATGCGTTTCTGGGTCGTTTCGAGGAGAATCGGGATTTTCCGCGCGCGAAACTGTTCGGGGTGCGGCTCAGTTACCTGCCGGCTTCCTGGCTGGAGTTCGGGCTCACTCGTCTGACGCAGTTCGGCGGCCGCGGGCGTGACCAGTCATTCCCCGGAGTGGTGTTCGATGCCTATGTCTCGGAGCCTAATCAAACCGGCAATCGGGATGTGAACGAGCAGGCGATGGCCGATTTCCGGCTCCGGATTCCGTCGATTCCCTATCTGATTCCCTTTCCGGCCGGGCTTCAGCTCTACGGCGAGGCTGGAACGGAGGACAAATGGTCGCAACTCCCCGTTCCGAGCCGCACCGCCTTTCTGGCCGGGATCTATATCCCGCAGGTGTTCGAGGGCGATACGCTGGATGTGCGTATCGAATATGCCGACACCGATTACGGCCGGCGCCGTCATCCCGAGCTACGCCAGGTCTGGTACAACAACTCGCCCTATACCAGCGGGATGCGGTACCGCGGGTTTCCGCTGGGCCACCATATGGGAACCGACGGGACCGACTTTTTTGTACGCACAACGCGATATCTGACCGATACCCTGCAATTGGGCGCGAACTTTAACCTGCAGGAGCGGGACCGCGGGCAACCGGTCCATGAGAAGAAACGGGAGGCGGCCGTGGATCTCACCTGGTGGTGGTCGAGCCGGACTCAGTTCACGATAGGCTATACGTTTCAGCGTCTCAAAAATCCCGGGCAGGTCTCTCAGATCGCGCCGTTTGTCGAAACGTTCGCCGCCGGTGTCGAAGCTCAGAACCATTTGTTCTGGACTTCTCTAGCCATGCAGTTTTAGGCTACCGGTTTGGCTGTTCGGCGGTCGCCTGGACGGATGATTGCTGGATCGTCTTCCAGGGGTGTCGACAGTATGTCAGGTCTTCGCCTCGCGCAGGAGGGATTGAGAAGCCATGGTCGTCAGTATGATCCCCCATCACCGTCCCCATCCCCCTGCGCGCCAGGTTGCCCTCTCCCACGCCTTGATCTGGATGGTAGTGCTGTCCTTTATTCTGCCGCCGTCGCTGCTGGCCCAAAATCTTCCGCCGCAGGTCGCGCCACCGGGAATGATGCAGCAGGCGGCGCCTGGTACTCCCGGTAGCCTGTTCACGCCCGGCGGCTTCAGCGCTCCAGGGGCCGGGGGCGGTTTCGGCCAGGCTATCGTCACCAATCCCACCGCGCTGCAGCCGATCGTGCCGACTCAGACGCCCTGTCCGATTCCTCTCTCCTCCGATCTCACCTCGAAGGGAACAGTTCCCAATTTGAATGACTACTGGCCGGTCGAACCGAGCAGCCTGTTGCCGAGTTCCATCGAGCAGCGGATGAAGCAGGAACAGGAAGAGCGTGATCGCCGGCAGGAAAAGCTGCAGGCCGAGAAGGAAAAATCGAGTATCGAGTTTCAGGTGCAGGCCGAGCGTGAAAAAAAAGGCGTCTCGCAGTTGCCGTTCGGGCAGGGCGCCGTATCCAGTCTTCAACAGCCTGCCGCTCAAGCTCAGGGCCAGCCGGGGAATCAGCCGGGAGGCCAACCGGGCGGGGTGCGTCCGGTGCCTGAAAAGAAAGCCTTCACGGCTGAATTGCTTCGTCAGCAGGATTTCAATGTGGAAGAAGCCTTTGCCGAGTTTTCTGTGTTGCACGGCGTGAAGAGCCGCGTGCGACAGTTCGGTTACGACTTTTTTGAAGCGCAGGCCAATACCTTCTCGCCGATCCAGGATATCCCGGTCGGGCCGGATTTCATCGTCGGGCCGCAAGACTCGCTTGCCGTACACATTTGGAATGTCCCCGACCCCAGCTTCAATCGAAGCTTCATCGTGCCGGTCGAACGTGACGGGATGATCGTGATCCCGCAGGTGGGAGCGATTCCTGTCGGCGGCCAGACATTTTCGCAGGTCGAGCAGACCGTGCGGTCTAGACTGAGCAATCTCCTGAAGCGATTCGAATTGCACGTGTCGATGGCACGGATCCGGACGATCAAAGTGTATGTCGTCGGCGAAGTTGTCCGCCCGGGCGCCTACGAAATCAGTGCGTTGGCCACCACGTCGAATGCGCTGTATGCCGCCTGCGGCCCAGCCCGTTCGGGGTCGTTGCGCCAGGTCAAGGTGATGCGCGAGGGGAAGACCGTCGCGGAACTGGACCTGTATGATTTTCTGCTGCGGGGAGACCGGCGTTTCGATCAGCGCTTGCAGTCGGGAGACGTCGTGCTGGTTCCGCCGCTCGGTCCGGTGGTGGCGGTCAGCGGATCGATCAAGCGCCCGGCGATCTACGAAGTGAAGCCGGGGGTGCGATTGACGGAACTCCTGACTCTTGCCGGAGGCCTCACGCCGCTGTCCGACCGACAGCGGTGCCATCTGTTCCGGCTTGATCCTGAACGTGGCCGGATTATGGTGGATGTGGATCTGGTCGGCGCGCTGGCGTCCCAGGGGCATGAAAAAAGTCGGCCCGGCGTGGCAGGGGGCGATCCGGTCCTGCTCGACGGAGATTATGTGCGCATCGGCATTCTCCCGACGCAAATTACCAATGTGGTGAGTCTTGTCGGGGCCGTGAAAAGCCCGGGACCTTATGAATATCGCCCCGGCATGAAGGTGAAGGACCTGTTGATCCACGATCAGCTCACGATGGATGCCTATGCCGATCGTGCCGAAATCGTGAGGACCGACCCGGTTACCTATCAAACCAAGGTCATTCAATTCAGCCCCCGGGCGCTGCTCGAAGGAAGCGAGGCTGACAATCACGTGCTCCAGCGGTTGGACCAGGTGGTTGTTGCCAGTCAACATCGCCCGCCCAATCTGGTGCTGGTTGAGGGGGAGGTGAAGAGACCGGGCTATTTCACGATCGAAATGGGTGAGCGATTAAGCTCGGTCTTGAAGCGTGCCGGCGGGGTCACGCAGAACGCGTTTCCTGCCGGGCTGGTATTGTCCCGGGAATCCGTCAAGCTCCGGCAACAGGCCGAACTTGAGCGATTTGTGGCGTCAGAACGTCAACGGTTGACGGCGCAGGCGGCGGGAGGAGCAGCAGGCGCCTCCGGACTGAGCACGGCCGCGGTGTTATCCACAGGCGGAGGATTGGCTGAGCAACAGGTGTTGTCATTGCGTCTCCAGCAATTGGAGGCCATCACCTCCCGCCTGGAATTGGGGCGTGTGGTGATTCGGATGGACTCCATCGAGCAACTCGAAGGGACTGAAGACGATATCATCCTGGAAGCGCGGGATCGGATTCTGATGCCCACGCCGTCGCAAACGGTCAGTATCATCGGGTCGGTGAAGAATCCCAGTACAGTGGTCTATCGACCGAGCCTGGGATTGGAGGACTACCTGCGTCAAGCCGGCGGACTGAGCGAAGATGCCAATAAAAAAGAGATGTATGTCATGCGGGCCAACGGAACCACCGATTCCGCCTACCTGGTTGTGAAGGAATTGCGCTCCGGAGATACGATCGTGGTGCCTCAAAAGATCGAGGCCCGGACACCGCAGCTGGCCTTGTGGCAAACCGTGGCCAGCATTATCGGCAGCGTGGCCCTCACGGCCGCCGGTATCGCCGTTGTCGGTCGATAATCGGGATGTGAGCACATCATGAGTCGGTTGTTGGATACTCCTCAGGTGGTCATGACTCCTTCGCGCGGTCACGGGGCGAATCTGCCGAGCCGCGACGGGATGGTGCCGCAGGACCTCTTGTCGGTGGTCTCTCGGCGCCGGGGGCTGGTGGCGACGATTATAGTGGCCTCGCTGCTGAGCGCCTTCGCCGTCAGTGCCCTCCTCCTTCCCAAAGCGTATGAATCGACCGCGACCCTGCTGCCGCAGCTGGATTCGAAAGAAGGCGGGAGTCTGGCGGCGCTGTTGGCGACCACCGGTGCCGGCGGTATGGCGCAGAATCTCGGGGTGGGGCTGCCCAGCATGCCGACGACGCCTACTGACGTATTTGTGGCAATCCTCAAGTCGCGAGTGATGGCTGACGAGGCGATTGCCAAGTTCGGCCTGATGGCGGTGTACCACGAGCGGACGATGCACGATACCCGCGTCGAACTGGCAGAGCGAGTTCGGGTGACTGTGTCGAAGGAAAAAGTCATCAAGGTGACCGTGGAAGATGCGGATCCTCAGCGGGCTGCCGATATCGCAGCCTACTTTGTGAGTAGTTTGGATCGCCTGAACCGCACGTTGAATGTCAGCAAGGCCAGCTATAACCGCGCGTTCATCGAGCGGCGCCTTACGGAGACGCAAACGGGACTGGTGAAAACCGAAGAGGCGTTGCGGGACTTTCAGCGAAATAATAAAGCAGTGGCCGTCGAGGCGCAGTCCAAGGCCATGATCGAGGCTGCGGCCATGATACAGGGTCAGATCACCGGCTACGAGGTGCAACTTCAGGTGATGAGTGCCTACCTGTCCCCGGACAATCCCGATCTCTCACGGGTCCGTTCCAGTATCGAGGAGTTGAAGAAGCAGCTGGCCTTGCTGGAGTTCGGGAAAGGCGCAAAGGGTGCCTCGCCGGGAGACCGCCTCCATCCGGCCATGGTGGCGGTGCCGGATCTGGCCCTGCAATACGGGCGATTGTTCCGTGAGTTGAAGGTGCAGGAGACGCTCTATGCGTTGCTCACCTCGCAATATGAGCAGGCGAAAATTACCGAAGCTCGTGATACGCCCACGGTTCAGGTTCTGGACCCGCCTGTCCCCGCCGACAAGCAGATCAAGCCGCGGGTGGTCTTCAATACGGCCGTGGCCGGTCTGTTGGGGGCGTGTCTTGCGATCATCCTGGCCTACGGGCTGGAGGCGCGCGCCAGAAGAAATGCCGGTCTGCCAGGTTGATCCCGCCGAAATTGACGATTTTTCAATCGCAATGGTAGAATCCGCGCGGTTTGTCTGCTAGAAGGCCGGCAGTCTCAGTCGACCGTTACATTCACATTCACCAGAATAGGAGAGAGGGATGGCTGTTCCAGTCTCCCAGATGTATACAGTGACCAAGTACGTGTTGACCCAGAAACTCCGGGGGGTCAAACGGTATCCGCTCGTGCTCATGCTGGAGCCCCTGTTTCGCTGCAATCTCGCCTGTGCGGGGTGCGGCAAGATTCAATATCCGGATCATGTCCTGGATAAGCGGTTGACCCCGGCGCAATGTTGGGCTGCGGCCGACGAATGCGCGGCGCCCATTATCAGCATTCCCGGCGGTGAACCGTTGATTCATCCCGAGATGCCCGAGATCGTGCGCGGGCTTGTGGAGCGTCAGAAATATGTGTATCTCTGCACGAATGCCATTTTGATGGAACGGAAACTGGACGAATATCCCCCGTCGAAATTTCTGACGTTCAGCGTGCACATGGACGGCCTGCGGGACGAGCACGACCTGGCAGTCTGCCGGGACGGCGTCTACGATGTGGCAGTCAAAGCCATCAAGGCGGCGCTCAAACGGGGCCATCGCGTCACGACCAACACGACGTTGTTCGACGATGCGAATCCCGAACGGGTCCGGAAGTTTTTCGATGAAATGATGGGGCTGGGCGTCGAAGGCATGATGATCTCGCCCGGGTATAGCTATCAGAAAGCCCCGGATCAACAGCATTTTCTCAAGCGCAGTCGCACCACGGAATTGTTCTCCAAGATTTTGGGCAATCGGAAGCGCGGCTGGCAGTTCAACCAGTCGCCGCTGTTCCTGGAGTTCCTCATGGGCAAGCGCGAGTATCAATGCACGCCCTGGGGGAACCCCACGTACAACGTCTTTGGCTGGCAGCGCCCCTGTTATTTGCTACAGGAGGGCTATGTGTCGAGCTTCCGGGAGTTGATGGAACAGACGGATTGGGATTCCTATGGCACCGGGCGCAACGAAAAGTGCGCGGATTGCATGGTGCATTGCGGATATGAGGCTTCGGCGGTGGAGGATACGTTCGGGTCGTTCTCCGGCTTTGCCAAGACCGTGAAGATCACCCTGTTGCCGAATGCGCGCTAACCGGGGCGAAGAATATCGTGATTCCTGCAGCGGTGAAGCGGTTCGGTCGCTGAGCCGGCCGAACGCGTCACGCATCACCCTCTAGACGATAAGAGATACCTATGACCGACGCGAAGTACCATGCGCCGGAGACCGGCCGTCTTGAAGGCCGGGTCTTTCGGCCGGCCTCCCTCACGGAACTGGCAGAGGCGATCGAGCTGGCATTTGATTACCGGGGAGATATCACCGTGGAATTGAAGTCGGGGGGGCATGTGACGGGATACCTCTTTAATCGCATCGCGACGGGTGAGCAACCCACCATTGAAATCTTTCCGGCGACCAGCAGCGGAACGCTGACGATTCCGTTTTCTGAGGTGGCCGCGATCGCCTTCACCGGTGAGGACACGGCCACCGGCAAGTCCTGGGAGGCCTGGATCACAAAAAAGGAATCGGAACGACGGAAGGATATCGATCGCGCCGCTGCGGAAGCCGAATCCCGCGGCCATCTGTGAGCCGTCAGCTTGCCGGCGCGCGAGTGACCGTCGTTCGTTTTCTTGTACCGGCTCGTTCCGCGCCAGCGGCTTCAATTACCCTTCACGCGTTCCCAATGTTCATCGCGCATTTCATCGTTGCTCCCTCCGTTTGACTCCATCCATTTGTTGACAAAGAGGGGGGGGCTATGCTAGAAGAATCGGCCTCAAATTTGGGTCGTGTCCGTGTCGATGAGGCCTCTCGTAGCATGGCTGTGGGCGGGATGTTTGTGAGGCCGAAAACCAGTCCGACACGGGTCATACGTATGCGATGGCGGAGAGTAATTAGTAGGAAAACCGCCTGGCGCGTCATGGTCGTTTGGGGCCTGATCTCGACGTTGTTTGTGCCGTCGGTCTTGTTCGCGAGCCACGCAGCCGACCATCGATTTACCGTCGAAGGTTTTGTGTGTGGCAAAGACGGTCGGCCTGGCGCCAATGTTGAGGTGCTGGTAAAAGATACGCGGATCACGGTCGGCCAGACTGTGACGACCGATGGTGACGGGTACTACAAAGTCACCCTGCATCTTCATAATGATAATGTGGGCGACCCGCTGTTAGTTGAAGCCGGCGGGGAGCAAAAGAATTATAAAATCCAGTTCGACCCGAACGATCTGGAGACGGAACGCAAGTTTCGGGTTGATTTCGGTAGCGGGTGTGAGCGCGATCTCGGTCCTCCGCAGTGGTTGTTGTATGGGCTGGGGGTCGCGGCTGTTGCTATTGTGGGATGGATTGGGCTAAAGATCTCCCGCAAGCGGATGCGAGAAGAGCAATGGCGAAAGAAGGGACAGGGGAAGCGGCAGAAATAGGGCACGGTCCGTGGGGCATTGTTCCTCGCCGGATCGAATAGCAAGAAGTAGGCGGGGAAGTCCAGACGTGACCTCGTTGTATTGTGAGTCTTGACGCTTTTGCTGTGGCTGCTTGCTGCGCCGCGGGGAAGCGTCTTTTTTTTCTGTCGATGGTAATGGGTGTCGGTGCTTGCAAGGGTGCCGGCATGAAGAAAGGAGCGGGAACTTTTTTATGAAACAGGCAGGCATGAAACGATTGGCTCTTGTGGTCGGCATTATTGGGTTTGGTTTTGGTGTCGTCGGGTGTGGTGGTGGCGAGGGCGAAGGCCCCGTAGTTCCGCCGCCACCCGCTCCCGCGGAGTATGCCGACAAGCATATGCCTGCCGGTTGGTGGACGGATCCGAAAATTGTCGAGGAAGGTCGTGAGTTGTACATCGGCGGCAAGAACCCCGACGTCAATTGCGCCAGTTGCCATGGTAAGGACGGCAAGCCGGTCAAGGCGGGCGCCCGGGATTTCCGCAATGGCGATCGCATGAAGTTGTATTCGGATTCGGTCTGGTTCTGGCGCATTTCAGAGGGTGTTCCCAACACCAAGATGAAGCCATGGAAGAGCAAGTTGTCCGAAGAAGATCGTTGGAAGATTATGGCGTTTGAGCGGACGTTCGGTTTGGCAGGTAAGGGCTGGGATGCCACCAAGAAGGAGTGGGTGCCTGCTGCTGAAGTGAGCGGTGGAGCAGCGCCTGCTGCGGTACCGGCGGCAGCTCCCGCTGCGGCTCCTGCCGCGCCAGCGGGCAAGTCCGGCAAGTAACAGAGTTCTGATTTCCGACTGAGGAGGAGCGGCGAGATATCATGAAAATCTGGCAACGTTGTTTGTTGGCCATGTTTGCAATTGTGGTGGTATTGGGAGGTGTGGCCTATGCCCAGGCTCCCAGTGCGCCCCCCGTGGAGTTCCCCTATACCGGGAATCGCACGGCGGTATGGATCGTCGCTCAGCTCCACATTCTCTTCGCGGGATTCATTCTGGGTGCCCCGATTTTCGTCGTCATCTCTGAATGGTTGGGGTACCGCAAGCAGGATCCGCGCTATGACCGGTTAGCGAAAGAGGTGACCAAGGTCACGGTCATTCTCTACAGCATGACTGCACTGACGGGCGGTCTCTTCATCTTTGTGTTGTTGGCGACGTATCCGCAGTTTACGACCTGGCTCATCAATCACTTCTTCCTGATTTTTGCGGTGGTATATCCGCTGTTGTTTATCGGCGAGACCATCATCCTCTACATGTATTTTTATACATGGGATGCGTGGAAGGGTGAGAAGAAAGCGCGCCATATCGCGTTGGGCGTGTTATTGAATCTCATCGGTTCGATCACGCTGTTCGTGATTGACGGTCCGACCTCCTTCATGAATACCCCTGTGAGGGCCGAGGGCGTCTCGCCGGCGGAATTCCTGGCGACCGCTTCCCTGTGGGATAAGGTGTTCAACTATAGCTGGATGCCGCTTAATCTCCATAGGCTTGTCGGTAACGTGACGTTCGGCGGATTCATCGCCGGCCTGATTGCTGCCTACATGTTCATGGGCTCGAAGAAGGAAGAAGAGCGGGCCTACTACGATTGGATGGGGTTTGTCGGCAACATGATCGGTGTCGGCGCGCTCTTGTTCTTGCCGTTTATGGGCTATTTGCTGTCCTATGAGCTCTGCGACTACGACGCCTCAATTTGTCCGTACATGATGGCCGACCAGCTCTCGATGTTCTTCGAAATGCAGGGCGCCATGGTGGGCCTGATTTTCTTGGCCAGCAATTACTATATCTGGTTGAGCATGAAGCGGATCGAGGGGGTGGAGCGGGTCCGTATGACCGTGATCGCGCCGATCGTGATGGTGTTGTTGCCGATCGTCATGACCAAGGTCCTGACCGACTATCCTGTGCCTGATGCGACATCGCTGGCGTTCCTCCTGCCGCTCCTGTTGGCGCCCGTTATTCTTGGGCGATTTATACCTCTGACAGTATCGTCCAGCACGGTCATCAAGGTCGGCTTCTTAATGGTGGTCGTGGGGAATGCGATCTGGATGACGCCGCATGGTTTTGTGCCCACTGGGGCCAAGCTGGTGGCGGAGTTGGAATTGCCATCCGACTGGAACTTCCTTGCACTGATGCCGGCGAAAAACTCCGCCGCGTTCACCTTGATCTTCGTGACGGTGGTGAACTATGTCATTTACAACCGTGCGGTTTCGCAGGGGACCATTGTGTGGGGGAAGATCGATTTCGCATCACAGTTCGTTTTGGTCTTCCTGGCCTTCAGCGCCATTTGGACCATGGGGCTGATGGGTGCCGTACGATCGCTGCTGCGGAAGTATTTTCACGCCTACAACCTGTTGCCTGATTTTACCGCCGAGTCCTTCACGCCAACGCTGTCTTACTCGGCCTGGTGGATTACAGGCATTACCGTGACCTTTTTTGCCGTGGTCAGCTTTGCCATCATCGTGACATTGCGTCCCTCGGATTCGAAGGGCCATGCGCACGAGGGGAGCCCTGTGCCGGCCGGTGCTAAGTAAGCGCTTACAATACTCGAAGGGCGATAAACGAGGGTACTCATGGGAAACGTGATTAAGAAGTCGCTAGTTGGAATCGTGATCGGCGGGATTCTATTCGGAGCCACCAACGCACTGGGATTTCCGTTTGTGTTCCAGGTGCTGTTTTTTGGCTATGCCATGCTCGGCGCCGTCGTCTTTATTATTCTCGACCTCCCTCCGCTCAAGCCGATCGGCGGGGTAAAAGCTGCGGGAGCCCTCGTCGTGTTTTACGCCATTCTATCGGTCGCCTATATTGCAGGTGGCGCTGTATGGCCGCAGTTCGATCCGGAGGACGAAAAAGGCAAGATCGACAAGATTCTGAAGCCAAAACGAGAGCAATACGAAGCCGGCAAGGTTGAGGTCTTGTTGCAGCGCGCCAAGGCGCTGGATGAGAAGGCCAAGGAGCTCACAGCCCGATTGCAGGCGCTGGGTGCTGCGCAGGCTCCTGCTGATCAAAAGGCCGGCGGCGCCGCCGCTCCTTCCGCCACGACCGCCGCAGCCAGCGGAGATATCGCCAAGTTGGGCGAGGAGCAATGGCAACTCCAGGAATGTTACAACTGCCACAAGTTGAACGGCGAAGGTGGCAAAAAACGCGGTCCAGAATTGGATAACATCGGAAACCTGCTGACAGCCGAAGAAATTGCGAAAAAGATTCTCGACCCCAAGAGTTATAAGGCCGAAGGCTTCGAGAAGGAGTTCGAAAAAGGGAAGATGCCCGATAAGTACAAGGACCTGATGGAACCAAGCGATGTGCAGGCGTTGGCAGGCTGGTTGGCTGGCTATAAGAATGCTTCGGTCAATACACCGAAGCCGATCAAGATGAAGTGAGCATCATGCAGCCGAAACTGAAATCAAAAGTTCGTTGTTCGGACAGTGAAGTCGGGGAAGTGCGCCGGGTCATTATGGACCCGCTCTCCCACGAAATTAGCCATATCGTGGTCGGCGCCGGTGCGGCGGATTCGGTCGAGCGCCAGGTCCCAATGGGGCAGGTGCAAGGAGTCGCCGAAGAGGTCGTGACGCTTCGTGGCACCTCGGCAGAGTATGCGACGCTACCGGCGTTTAAGCGTGACGAGTATGTGACCACGCATGAGGTGGAAATTGCTCACCTGGAGGATCGCATCCATGTGACGCCGGGCGAAGTGCTCGTTCCTTTCCCAGAGCTCGAGCGCAGCGTGAAGCGGCGGACCTTCTTCGCCAACTTTACCCATGCCATCGGGTTCCTGATCGGCCTGCCGCTCGCATTTCCTGTTTTGCGCTACCTTATGAAGCCGATGTATTCCCCCTTCGACAACCAGTGGCTGAAGATCGGCAACTCCGGAAAAATTAAGCAGGATGACGTCGGCGTCCAGTTCAAATACAAGCGCAAAATTAAAGAAGCCTACATGCCGGAGCAGGAAATCGACAAGAACGTGTGGGTTCTGAAGGCCACTCCCAAGGTTTTGGAAAGCATCTATCAAGGCAAGGATATGGAGTTTCGGGACGCGACCGGAAAGGCTCTCTGGACCAATAAGAAGGATGTGCCGTACATCGCGTTTTCCGGCAAATGTCCCCACCTTGGTTGCGGGTTCAAGTGGCGGACGCACAAGACCCTTGGCCAGGTCTTTCTGTGTCCCTGTCACTTGAGCATCTATGACGCAGCAGGAAAGGTCCTCGATGGGCCGGCTCCGCGCGCGCTGGATCCGCTGCCGATTAAGGTCACCGCCGCAGGCGAGATCACCATTATCGATATGGAATTTAAGGCGGGCACGAAGGCCCAGGTTCGGATTGTCTAAATGGATACGACTACGCAGCCGACAAATACTCAGCCCTCAGCCATTGAAAAAGTCTTCGCCTTTGTCGACGAGCGCGTCGGGCTGAAGACTTTGCAAGCCAAAATGCTCAACGAGCCCGTCCCCGGCGGGTCGCGATGGGCCTATGTCTTTGGCTCCGTCCTGCTCTTTATTTTCATCATGCAGGCGGTCACTGGCATTCTGTTGATGTTCTATTACGTGCCGACGGCCGACCATGCCTATGCGAGCACTCAGTACATCATCCATTCGGTCGATTATGGCTGGTTTTTGTTGGGCTACCATTTCTGGGGTTCGACGGCGATGGTCGTGTGCGTCTTCGCGCATATGTCCCAAGTCTTTTTATGGGGTGCCTATAAGAAGCCCCGCGAACTCATCTGGTTGGTCGGGCTGGCCCTGTTCGGGATCGTCATGGGCTTCGGCTTTACCGGCTATTTGCTTCCCTGGGATCAGCGCGCCTATTGGGCCACGACCGTCGGGGTCGAGATCATGGACAAGACACCGCTGCTCGGCGACTTTATGGCCCGATTCCTCAAGGGTGGGGCGACGCCAGGGCAAATGACGCTGAGTCGGTTCTTTGTGATTCACGTGATGGTGCTGCCGGCGGCTCTGATGGGCCTGGCCGGGTTGCACGTGTTCTTATTCCGCAAGGCCGGTCCGGCCGGACCGTTCCGTGGCACGGTTGAGGAGATCAAGGCCAAGACCGACTATTTCTTCCCGCGCCAAATTTGGAAAGACATCGTCGGCATGGTCCTGGTGTTTCTGTGCATCTGTAGTTTGGCCTTTTGGGAGCCTGTGGTGCTCCTCGAAGAGGCGACTCCGGATCCGGGTGATTATCACCCGGAGCCAGAATGGTACTTCCTCTTCCTGTTTCAGTTGTTGCGCTTGAAGATTTTCGCCGGAGAATTCGGCCAGTTTCTTGGCGCTATTGCGTTGCCGGGCGCGTTCATGGCGTTGTTGGCAGCGTTGCCCTTCATCGATCGCAGTCCTGAGCGGAATATCTTTAAGCGACCGATTGCTTTGATCGGATGGATTGTGGTCATGGCGAGCATTTTGATTTTCACCGTGGCGGCAATCATCAATCGCGAATTTCTCGAATAGGCGGAGGGTCTTGGGCACATGACTGGTCGAGAGACGATGTCGTCATTTAAATTGGGGCTTAGTATTCTCTGGCCGGCCTGCTGGACCGCCCTGCCGATCAAGATGGCGTTTGCCATGTTGTTTATGGCGATGGGAACGATCCATCTGGAGACGAAACTCGGCATTACTTTCCTGATGCTGCTCATGACTCCGGTCAGCGTCTTTGCATTCTTCGTTATCTCCCTGGGTGTGGGGTTCCATTTCGGAGAAGGGACGGGGCTCCCGCTCCTGTTCCTGCTCTCCATTCCCATCGACATCTGGTCGCTGGGGCTGGTCGCCCGTACCGTATTTTTGGAACGCTTGCGACTTGAGCCACCCGCTTCCCTGGGCGTAGGCCTCTGGGTTCGGTTTGCCGTGGCCGGCGCCATTTACCTGCCATTCTTGTGGGTGGTACAGGGCGGCGCGACCGATCTCGCCCGTTCAATTACGAAATCCATTTTGGATATGGATATGCTCAAGGCTATGCCGGTCGCTGAGCGAATCGGTCTCGAATTCACGGCTTGGGGAAGTGCATCCTTGGTCGTTCTCGTGGCGCTGACCTTCGTTGGCCTTTCGATTCTTGGGAAGCTGGTTGAAGGTCGTGCTGCCGCTGCCAAACCGGCGGGCGATACCTATCAAGATCTGATATCGCGTTGGGATATGATCCGCGTGCCCGCCGATCAAAGTTTGATGTTGACTGCATTCACGGCCGCCGGCGCGGTATTGAGTCTTCTATTCTGGGCAGTGCTTCCGGTCTCGACTCCGCACCCGCATGAATGTTGTAAGCCTCCAACGGAGGCGGTCGCTCCATCCTTCGATGCTCAGAAGTCGCTCTCAAAAGGAGAGAAGGCATTCAAGGACGCAGAGTTGAAGATTGCCGCGATCGAACAGCGGGCGGCAGAAGACGAAAAAGAGAAGCAGAAGGGCGGCAAGGACAAAGCCGGTGTCAAGGAGGGCTCTCCCAAGAGTGACGGCAAGCCTTCGCAATCAGCAGCTGGGAAACCGGCGGGAAGCGGAAAATGACATCATGGCGAATGACGAGGTGAGAACAATGATGAACCAGGGTCAGATCGTCACCAATCACGGGCGCCAAATCGCAGGCCGTGTGGCCCTGTTGGCCGGATGCGCGGCACTGCTGGCATGGGTGGGTCTGCCGGATGTGGCCCTCGCTCAGGAAGCTGCCCCGCAGGCACCGACCGCGTATCGAGATATTCCGTATATCGGCAGTCGAAACCTTGTCTGGATTATCGCCCAGCTCCATTTGCTGCTCGCCGGCTTCGTGCTTGGCGTGCCGATCTTTGCCTGGTTGTGCGAAATCGTCGGCTGGAAATCTGGCGATAAGCGCTACGACAAACTGGCCAAAGAGTTTACCAAGCTCTTGACGTCTTCATACGCCACGACGGCCCTATTTGGCGGTATCCTGTTGTTCCTACTCATCGGCTTCTATCCGAAGTTGATGGCCTATCTCACGGATATCTTTTTCCCGTCTTTTCTCGTCTACTGCGGTCTCTTCCTTGTGGAAACGGCCACATTGTACCTGTACTGGTACGGGTGGGACGCCATGGCCGAGGGCAGCGGGAAGAAGTTTCACATTTTCCTGGGATTCCTCCTCAATGTCTTCGCGTTCTTCATCATGATCGTGCCCAACTCGTGGGCGACGTTCCAGTCCAGTCCGGTGGTGATCTCGGAGGGCAGCGATTTCGCGCGGGCGTGGGCGGCGACGTGGAATCCGACCTGGTGGCCGGTCAACATTCACCGCTTGATCGCCAACGTGGTGCTCGGTGGCTATATTTGCGGCGCCTACGCCGGCATCCGGTATCTGTCGGCCAAAAGCCAGGAAGAGCGGTATCACTACGATTGGATGGGATACGTCGGGAACTTTATCGGCGTGTTCGGTCTCTTGCCTCTTCCGTTCGCCGGGTACTGGCTGATGCGGGAAATTTATCAGTACAACCAGCAGATGGGTATCACGCTCATGGGCGGATTCCTCTCCTGGTTGTTCATTCTGCAGGCGATGTTGATCGGTGTGCTCTTCCTGGGCTCGAACTACTACTTCTGGCTCGGGATCACCCATCGAATCCCGGGGTCGGAAACGCAATATCGCAAGCCGATCATGGCGATGTTGATCATTCTTCTGCTGTGCCTGGCTGTCTGGATGACGCCCCATTCGCTCGTCGCCAGCTTGGCAGAGGCCCAGCAGATGGGAGGCACCCACCATCCGTTGCTCGGTGTGTTCGGCGTCATGTCGGCCAAGATGACTGTCTCCAACCTGATGGTGCTCGTGACCTTTATGAGCTTCATTATGTACTGGCGAGCGGGAAAGCAGGATACGGCCGGATGGGCCAAGGTTGCCAAAGCCGTTATGGGCGCCGTGCTCGCCCTCGCCGGCATAGCCGTCATTGTGCTTGGCGTCTGGGGATACTTTGTTCCGGCCATTATTCGCATTAACTATTTCTCCACGTCGCAAGTGGGCATTGTCATCTTCGTGATGTTGACGATTACGCCTCTCACCGCGCTGCTTCTGAAGAGCGCCAAGACCACGACCGAAATGGTCTGGGGGAAAATGCCGCCTCGCGCCGGTTATGCCCTCGTGTTAAATGCGGTCATGGTTATTCTGCTTATGACGTTGATGGGGTATGCGCGGTCCTCTTCACGCGTACACTGGCATGTCTATGGGGTTATGCGCGATTCGTCTCAGTATGCCTTCTCCCCGGCTCTCGGTTATGCGGCGGCCCTCATGGCCTTGAATACGTTCCTGTTCTGTATGTTGGTGGCCTTCATTTTCTGGGTCGCCACCATGGGGGATAAGGCGAAAGCGGCGGCTGCGGGTGCAAAAGGCCACGCTGAACCTGGCGGAATTCCGGCCATGGCAGGTGGTTCCCCGGCCTTGGATGAGACTGCCCGTGATGCATCGGTGGGGCATCGTCCGATCTGAACGGGAAGATGATCTTTCTCTGGCCCGCCACGGGTGGGCAGTGACCTTTATCCTTTGTTGAGGGTTTATGAGCGAAGTTGTCAAACTGCAGCTAATCGGTCTGTGTGTCATTGGCCTTGGCACGGTGATCCTCCTGTTCATCAAGGGCCAATTTATTCGCGTCCTCGGTTTCGTGGCGATCGTACTCGGCCTGTTCTCCTTGGTCGCACTCGCCGTCCCGCAGATGGCCTCTTTGCCGCCGGCAGAGGAAAGTATCAACATCGCCGATATCAAAACACCGACGGACATGGCTTCGATCGGTCAAAAAATATTTTTCAGCAAGGGTCAGTGCGCGCTCTGCCATTCGATCGGCCCGAGCGAATCGGCTCGTTGCCCGGACTTGAAGGGCATCGGCGCCAAGCTGTCCCGTGACTTCATGTTCGAGAGCTTGACGGAACCCCAAGCCTATATCTATTTGGACTACCGCCATGAAGGCATTCCGAAGGAGTATCCGGCCCGGATGCCGCATATCAACAAGAACCCCATCGGCTTGTCCAAGAATGAAATTCTATCGGTCATTGCGTTCCTGCAACAAATGAGCGGTGAGCCCATCAGCGTGAACCCGTCTGAATTGGATCTGCCGCGTGCGGCCCCGGCGCCGGTCAAAGCGGCTGATGCCGGGGCGCTGGCGGTGGTACAGGCTCGATAGTTGTCGGTGAAGTAGAGGAGGAAGATATGGGAGGCGTACTCGTCAGGCCGATTATTCTTACGGTCTTCATTTATCTCTTTTTGAAGTTTATCGTCCCAAATCTACCGCATTCCGCGCCGTTGCCATCGAGCTTGATCTTCCTGTACTTGATGCTGACTACTGCGGGTATCGTGATTTTTGCCACGTTGAGCGGTGCGTCGAAGGATGCCTTCTTCGGTCCGATCTTCCGGTTTCTGACCGGAGAAAGCGGAGGCGCTCTCAGCAGTGCGCGATACCTTGTGTTAGCGCTGTTCCCCTTGCTCGTCGGATGGCAGACTTACGGGAGCACGGCCTCCAGTGATGCACCTCCGGGTGAAAATCGCACGATTCACCCTGCTCCTCCAGGCGAGTATACCGGTCTTTCCAATCCCGTTCCGAAGACGCTGGACAATATCAATTATGGCAAGGGGCTCTACGCCTCGCGTTGCTCGCCATGCCACGGTAACTTCGATGGAAAGGGTTTCGCTGCGGCGGGATTCACGCCGCCGCCGGCTAACTTTAAGGATCCGACGACGATCGCCATGCTGCAGGAAAGCTATCTCTTCTGGCGGATCAAGAAGGGAGGCGTAGGCCTTCCTGTCGAAGGGATGCCATGGAAAACGGCCATGCCGCGTTGGGAACTCGAGATGTCCGACGAGGATATCTGGAAAGTCATTATGGGCGAGTACGATGGGGCGGGACAGAAGCCAAGAACGTGGGATGAGTCCGAGTAATTTCTCCGATCAGGGACCGCTGAGCAATTAAGGGGAGCGTATGGCACGAGTGAGGAGACCAGGAACGAGTTGGTGGGTTGGGGCCGTCGGCCTTGTGGGGCTGTGCGTGGCCGCCGAGGTGCAGCCGGCCTATAGCCAGCAGAGCGTGTCGGTGCGCGCCGCGCTCGTGAAAGGAACCCTTCCGGCAGATGATCCGACGGCAGCGGCCTGGGCCACGGCGGCGGTATCGGAATTCCCAATGTCTCCTCAGGTGCATTGGCCGGTTCGTATTACCGACGTCACGGCCAAGAGCGTCAAGGTTCGCGGACTTCATGACGGTACCACTGTGGCGATTCTTCTGGAGTATTCGGATCCGTCTGAAGACCCGGATGATGCAGCAGCCTTGGAGTTCATGGTCGGCGATACCAAGGCCCATTTCGCCCACGGCCAGCCCATGGCTCAGGTGGAGGGCGGCCCGGTCAATATCTGGTATTGGAAGAACAAGGACGGCAAGGGCGCAGACCTGGGTGCAAAAGGGTTCGGAACTCTGAAGCCTCATGCCCACCAGGATGTCAAAGCCAAAGGTGTTTACCAGGGTGGCGTTTGGAAAGTGGTCTTCTCGCGTCCGTTAAGCACGGAGCATGTGGCCGACGATACCCAATTCAAGCCCGGGACGTTCGCGAGCATCGCCTTCGCCGTCTGGGACGGCAAGAAGATGGAGACCGGCCTGCCGAAGGAAAAGGGGTCTGAAAAGGCCATTTCATCCTGGTGGTATTTCCGGGCCGATGCCCCGCCGGACTATTCGCCATACATGTATGCATTACTCGCGGTGGCCTTAGCGCTGGGCTTTGAGTTGGTCCTCGTGAGACGTTTAAAGAAAGGGTCGTGAGCATGAGGGCGTGGCGAAGAATACGCGTATTTGGAGCGGTCGCAGTGGTGGTGGGACTCTCGGGCCTCATTGGAGCCGGGGGTTGTTCGATATTTCAGAACGAACAATCCGCGAAGGGCAAGAAGCTCTATGCTCACTATTGCATGCATTGCCACGGTGAAAATGGAAGACAGAACGAAGGGTTCAATTGGTCGTCCATGACGGACCCGAAGCCCAAAGACCTGTCCAATAAAGACGAAATGGGCACCTTTAAGGATGAGGAAATCTTTAACACCATTTCCCGCGATATGAAGGACACGGGACCAGGCGGGGAAAAGATCGGTGATGATGAATTTGCCGTCCCGACCATGCCGACCTTCAAGTACACGCTGTCAGAGGAAGAAATCTGGGGCATCGTCGGATATGTGCGTTCCTTGCACGGCAAGAAATTAGACTTCAATGTGGAAGGTCGCAAGAAAGAGCTCCAAGAAGCGCAGCAAGCTGTCGACCAGAAATTTAAGGAAGCGGAACGGGTGGCTCAGGAAGCGGAGAAGAAAGCCAGCGACGAGGCGGACAAAAAGGGCGTGGAAGTCGACGACAACGCCTACGCCAAAGAAATGCAGGTGATGGGCCAAGCCAAAAAAGAACTGGATCAAGCGACGGCAGCCGTGACGAATTTCACCACCCGGCCAGGGAAGGGCGTCAATATTGCCCGCCCCGATCTGAACATGAAGCCTGATGCGGCTGCGAAACTCGTGGAAGTCGGCAAGCAGATTTATGTGACCAAGTATGGGTGCAATGGATGCCATAAGATCGGCGACGAGGGTGGAAAGGTCGGGCCTGCGCTGGATCGTGCCGGATACCGTTTGAATCCAACCTGGGTCTACCGATGGCTGCGCAACCCGCAAGCCATGAAGCCTGATACGCGCATGCCCAGCTTGGGATTGAACGATGCGGATGCGAAGGCTGTGGCTCTCTATCTGAAGACCCTTCGCGCTCCGAAGCCAGACCAGCCACTCGGGAAGGTGGGCGAATAGCCGGCTAGGGAGTCTGATGAAAGGTGCCGATCCAGATACCGACGAGGATCGCCACGCCTGAATAGACATGCTGTTTGAACATGGCGAACGCGATTTGCGGAGTGACGGGCGCTTGTAATCGTCGTATCTGCCAGAGGAAGACTCCGGTCGGCAGGGCCAATATTAGATAATATCCCATCCTGAGGCCGGACAACTGTCCGGCCACTACCAGGCACAGTACCATCCCCACAAGGAAAAGTCCGACGGCTACCGGGACAGCCTCGCCGAAGAGAAGCGCGGACGACTTCACGCCGATGCGGCGATCATCCTCGCGGTCCTGCAGTGCATAGATCGTATCGTACGCGATAGCCCAGCAGGTCGTCGCGGCAAAGAGCCACCACGCCGGCGCTTCGATCGAGCCGCGCGAGGCCGCCCACGCCATCACGGCTCCCCAACCGAAGGCAATGCCAAGCACCCCTTGCGGAATCTGAATCCATCGCTTACTGAATGGGTAGATCGCTGCCAGAAAGAGGGCGATAGGACTCAGTAGCATCGTGAAGGGATTGAGTGTGATCACCAGAGCGGCCGCGATCACTGCCAGGCCAAGTGCGACGAGCAGCGCTTGTCTGGGCGCAAGGCGGCCTGCGGCAAGCGGTCGAGTGCGTGTGCGTGCGACGTGTTTGTCGAAATCGCGGTCGGCCAGGTCGTTAAAGACCACGCCGAGACTACGCATCACGAAGGCGCCCAACGTAAAGACGCCCAACAGCCACATCGGTGGACGGCCCTGATTTGCCAGGACTAACGACCACAGGCTGGGCAACAGTAAGAGCCAGGTGCCGGATTGATTCCGCAGTCGGATCAGGTCGGCCACCGCGCTCCAGGACCATGCGGGTGTTGAGCGGTGAGTTGAAGGACTCGCAGCGTTCACGCGCTGGACCATAACCGAGCACAGGAGGACTGTCAACGCGGCATCGCGTCGGTTGTTATGTCTTTGTGAGATTGGGTATAACGAAACTATTGTGCAGCAATCTATGTGCCCAGGGATAGGAACAAGTGCGCGGCAGCTGTCGAGGTGTCCTCTCGCCTTTTTGCTGTTTGTGGTATGGGTGTCGAGCGGATGCCAATTCTTCGGTCAGCGCAGCAATCTGCCCACCGATTACAACCTCCCGCTCGCCGTTCAGCTTCGAATGGATCAGAGTATCGCTGCGGCATCGGTGGACTATCGCGATGCCTGTGGCCAGGCTCTCACCCTGCCCATTCGTGACGGGTTAGAGACGCAATTGAAAAAGCGCATGGGGCAGGTATTCGAACGCGTACACCTTGAACCAGGCCCATCGACTGGTGCCGTGGATGGCGTGGTGGATACCGCGTTAGGACTCCGCCAGGTGGATCTGTTCATTCCTCGTAAGGCCAATAAATCCTATCCTGCGACGGTGACGTTGGGGATGGAGTTTTCCTATA
The DNA here is from genome assembly GCA_919902505.1 of Nitrospiraceae bacterium. Classification (GTDB taxonomy): domain Bacteria; phylum Nitrospirota; class Nitrospiria; order Nitrospirales; family Nitrospiraceae; genus Nitrospira_A. Next base: position 3,576 of record CAKKRE010000003.1, on the reverse strand, counting down.
CCGATCACCAGGGCGCGGTCCTCGTGAGCAAGAAATTGCAGAGCGCTGCGACCGGAGAAGTCGAGACGCGGGCCGATACCTGTACGATCAGCGGCCTTGACAAAGTGGCGGAAGAGGCGGCCGCCAAGCTTGTGGAAGGTATGGCGCAACAGCTTGGCACCGCCACCAAAATTCGCGAGCAGGCCCAGTTCAGAAAGAGCGGCGACAGGGGACCCATGCAGTCTGCTCCCGTGCCGCCTGCGACACCGGCAGCGGCTCCATTGGCGGCCACACCGGTGGTTCCGGTAGCTCCATGGCAATCCGTTGCCGGCTCTACGCCGCAGGCCGCAGCCCCGGATTCTGCTATCCGATCCGGGCTGACTCAACTCTCGTTCCGGACCATCATCCGAGACGATAACCAGAATCATGTGTTGGAACAGCGTGAGCCGTTCAGTGTGGAGTTTGAAGTCAAGAACGAGGGCGCTGTAGTTGCGGAGGGAGTCGAGGTTGAACTGAGCGGTCATGCCGCGATCATAGGAGGCCTCAAGTCGCCGGTCTCGTTGGGGACGCTGCAGCCGGGTGAAGTCCGCCGCGTGGCCGTTGACGGCAAGGTGGGGGCGGTCGCAGACGCCGAGCAGGCTGAGTTGATGTGTACCCTGCGAGCGTCATCCAACGTCCTGCTCCCATCAGCAAAGAAGTTTTTTGTCGCGATACGTCCTGATGCCGGTGCCGCTGTAGAGGTATTGTCGGTCGATGTGGACCAACTCCCGAGCAGGAATGGAAAATCGGCGCAGTCGAACAGTGTCGGGATCGCGATCGGTATCGGCGCGTTCCGGGATCCGGCCGTGCCGACGGTGAAGTTTGCCGCGCACGATGCTGACGTCATGAGTGGGTACTTCAAGACCGTTCTAGGCGTTCCCCCGCACAAGGTGAAGGTGTTGTCCGATGCGAAAGCGCTCAAGGATGACTTGATCGAAGTGTTTGAGCAGTGGTTGCCGAAGCAGGGCGGTCCGCAGGCGACGGCGTATATTTATGTGTCCGGACGGGCTGTGGTGGATCAAGAGACCGGGGTCGTCTCGTTGTTGCCTTACGATGGGACGCGAGCCGGTGCATCCCGGATGTTTTCTCTCGCCCGGCTTCAGCGGGCTCTGACCAAGGCCTCCGTGAAGCAAGCCGTGTTGATGCTGGATCTCTCCCTGGAGCCGTCGTCCGGTTCAGACCCGGGCCGGGTGGTCCCTCCGCGATGGGCCCAACAGGGTTCAAGCGGGGAGCCAGACCGGGTCATGCTGATGATCGGAAACTCCGGTCTACAGGAGGCGCAAGCCTATCAGCCGGGACAACATGGGTTGTTCACATATTTCCTGCTGAAGGGGTTGCGCGGAGCGGCCGATCTCGACAAGAGCGGAACCGTGCTGACCGGAGAGCTGTGCACCTATGTGCATGGACAAGTCAGTGTCGTGACCCAGACGCAGGCGGGTAGTCCGCAACAGACTCTTTGTCTACCTGCGGCCGGTGAGGGGGCATCTCTTCGGGGAATTTCCGTGACGAAAACGCGGTGAGTGAGGGCCTCTGCAGCAAGTGTGTGCGGTTACTGAGGCTCTTTGAGAGAGGCCTCGGGAGGTTGCAGATGTCCGATTTCTTTTGTGGCGATGTCTACAAAGATTGCATCTCTGCATTGACAGGTGTTTCACGTCCTGAGTAAGATCGCCCTTCTGATTCGCGTAGGACGTGTTGTGTTGGGAAGGCCGGCGTAGCTCAGTTGGCAGAGCAGCGGTTTCGTAAACCGCAGGTCGGTGGTTCGATTCCACTCGCCGGCTCCATTCTAAGTGCTTGAATGTATGGCTCTTGTTCGAAATGGACAGGGGCCATTTTTGTTGCCAACATCGAAGTTGCTACCACTTTGCTACCACTCGTGACGTAATCCAGCCGATCGACCGCGGCAGTGATAATGATGCAGGAGGAGGAGAAAATTGGTGGTATGCATTCTTCCCACCAGGGGTGCCAGTCTTCGGACCCTCGTCAGGGAGCATGCTAAATATAAGACTCATGGAGTTGAATTCTGGTAGTCGGTCAAGTGTTGATATGGTCACACTAAATCGTCATAGAAGAGCCGCTTACTTATTAATGTTGCTCCTGCCTATCACTCTTTCAATCGCTGTAGCAGTAACTATATCTGGCTTTGCGTACATAAATGGCGGTGGCCCCTCCGTTTACCAAGCTTGGACAGAAAAGCCCCAGGTGAATGAAGGCTATCCCCTCCCAGCTCTGGCGATTGGTGTACCGATTGGAATAGCCAGCGGTTATCAATTATGGGCCTGGCTGATCAAAACGCAGATTCAACTTCCCAGTGCATAACATTCAACCCCGTTTAGCCAGCGCGCGAAAGACCTCATTGGGCGTTTGAAAGCCGAGCGATTTGCGGGGTCTTCGATTGAGCAGGCGCTCCACCTTCGCCACCGTCGCCGGATGGATTGTAGTGCAGTCTGTGCCTTTGGGGAAGAAGTCTCGGATCAGACCATTCGTGTTCTCGTTCACCCCGCGTTCCCACGCATGATAGGGCGTGGCAAAGAAGACGCGGGCGTGCAGGCACTGCGCGGTTTTCCGGTGTCCGGCGAACTCTTTGCCGTTGTCATAGGTAATGGTGTGAACGTGGTCACGCAACGGGTTCAGGCGATGCACCGTGGCGCGGTGCGTGGCGTGGGCTGTTGGCCGGGACAGTTTCGAGATGGTCGTGAGCAGGCTTTTGCGCTCGACATGCGTCAGCAGCCCGCCTTGATGACGGGCGCCCACGATGGTGTCGCCCTCCCAGTCTCCGAGCCGTGTCTTGCGGTCCACGATCGCAGGCCGTTCCGCGATGTCGACCCGATGCGGGATCACGCCACGGCCCGCGTGCTGCGCCCCACGCCGGTTGTAGTGTTTGCCTCGTCGCCGCAAGAATTGCCAGAGATCGCCGCCCGTGCGCTTGTTCGCCCAGATCATCTGGTAGATCCATTCATGGCTGAGGTCGATCCCGCGTGTGGCCCGCAACCAAAAGCTGATTTGCTCCGGACTCCACCGTTCCGCCCGCAATTTACGGGCGATGGCGCGACGGACCTGGCTCGTCAGTTTGCGCGGCTGGTGCCGGATCTGCTGCTGGCGGGCCTGTGCCGAGCGCTGCGCTTGCTGAAAGCGGTAGCCCCGTCGTCCGGTGTTCCGAGCCAATTCCCGGCTGACCGTCCCTTGGCTAAACCCAAGCGCTTGGCCGATCTCGGCCTGGGTCTTGCCCGCCTTCTGCAAGGCGTACATCTGACAGCGATCTTCGTATGCGATCCGACGATACGTCCTCATTCGTAACCTCTTGGTGTGCCAAGAGGTTACTCCCTCACGCCGTCGGGGAACTTATGCACTGGCTACTTGAATCCGCGAAAAGTTTAACCTGTTAACAGATGAATTTGCCAAATATACAGGAAAGCGAGAATGTGATCTTTAAGCGAGGTCAGTCCCATGATTTTTAACGGTAAATTTTTCATCCACAGTTATCCTTGATCCGACGACTGGCCACCAGAGGGGGCTCCGGAAATTCGGACAGTGTGCTAAGTGGGAGCCTGGCTTCACCGA
>CAKKRE010000002.1 GCA_919902505.1 Nitrospiraceae bacterium | reverse complement strand
GGAACCATTTTGACTTTGTCGTGGCCGGGGAAGCGGAAGTGGACGAACCACTCGCGGTAGAGGGATCGGGCCATCTCTTCGAGAATTTTGATGCGACGCTGATTGTTCTCGATCAGGTCGTCATAAGCCGATAGGATGCCCGCGATTCGGCGTTGGACAAGAGGAGAGGGAATCCGAATCGGCAGAGATAGAAGGCGATCGGTCTGAATTCGCTTCGTGCCGTGACCGGCTTCGTCGGCCCGTCCGAGAATCTCATAGCTATTCGCCTTGAGCCAATAATAGAGAAACTCCGTTTCGACAAAGTCCGCACAAGTAACTGCCTTGAGATCTTGATTGAAAGCGACAGGTCGCTTGGTGATCGCAACAGGAAAGTTCTTGGCGAGAATCATGCCTCGAACGACAAATAGTATTGTGCTCTCAGGAACTACACGAGTCCCGTTTTCTGCGCCCAAAGGACTCAGGTGGTCTTCCGCGTCATAAATCCGGTCCACCTTCATATCCTTACACGACACCCAGGGCAAATCCCCTTCCCAGTAGTCGTTACGGCTCTTGCTCGGCGTGCCTCCGGAAAGGAGGGTGGCGCATTCACCGAATCGGTATTCCTTCCATGCAGCCTTCATTACACCTCAAGGATTCGTGCAACATTGCGAGCGATGGTTTGCTCAAGATCACGGGCCTGGGCGTTCAAGACTTCGAGTTCCTCGTTCAGTGTTTCGAGTTGCTCCTTGAAATCCTCGTCGCTGACATCCTCACCGGGAGCTACACCGACATAGCGGCCAGGATTCAGGCTCCAGCCCTGTGCTTCGATCTCTTTGATCGTGGCGGCCTTGCACAAACCCGGCACATCGGCGAACCTCAGCTTCTTGCCGAAGACTTCCTTGAGTTTCGCCTCTGCCTCTGGCCCGCCGAGGGTAAAGTCCGGTTCCTCCCCTCGATAGAGACGCACAACGTTGGCCAAGAATCCGATCTGGCCTTCGGTCCAGTCGCGGTGCGCCCGATCCACCTGCCGGTAGATATGGCGGGCATCTATGAACAACACGGTGTCGCTATAACGCGCACCGCGTTGTTCACCCTCACCCTCCCCTCTCCCAGAGGGAGAGGGGCGCGAGGAAACAATTTCTCTGAGCACGCCTTCGGTGTCATTGAAGACCCGTGCATTGGTAAAACGGAGTACTGTGTGCCCAAGAGAACGAAGATACGTATCGCGCTTCGTGTCTTTTTTCTTCCTATCAGATGTTTCATGAACCGCACCATCAAGCTCTACAACCAGGGTGTATTCGGGACAGAAGAAATCGACGATGTAGTCGCCGATCTGGTGTTGTCGGCGAAATTTGAGGTCAGCAAGCTGTCGGTCACGCAACAACTGCCACAGCACGTCTTCGGCGGGTGTCTGTTTCTTGCGTAGCTCCCTTGCTTGATCCACCAAGCCTTGAAACTTGAAGCCTCCTCGACCCTCTGCCTTTGGGAGAGGGTGGTTCGCAGAACCGGGTGAGGGTGTTTTACACGGTAACTTTGCCTTGGCTTTGTCGAAGAACCATAGGGTACATGGCAAAGTTACCGTGTAAAACATATTCGGCCCGACGGCGACCATGACATCCACCGCGCGGGCTTCGATGAGCTGTTTGCGAATCTCCTGTTCGGAAGAGCGGGCATCAGAGGCGGAATTGGCCATGACGAATCCAGCTCGCCCATTTGCGCTCAGCGTCGAATAGAAAAGCTGAATCCAGAGATAGTTGGCGTTATCCGTGCGCGGCAGGCCGAAGGGATAGCGGCGGCCTTTCCCCACCTCGGCTTCCAGCCGTTCTTTATCGACCGCGTTCACATTGAACGGCGGATTGGCGAGGACAAAGTCGAATCGTCCGGTGCTCTTGTGCAGATCGTCGTAGTAGGTAATGGCTTCTTTGATATCCCCTTCGAGGCCATGCATCGCCAGGTTCATGCGGCAGAGGGCGACGGTGGCCGCGACTTTCTCCTGTCCATGAATGGCGAGTTCGGAGGACGGATTCTTCTTATGCTCGGCCACGAAGCGGGCGCTCTGGACAAACATGCCACCGGAGCCGCAGGCCGGATCGAGGATGCGACCGTGGTAGGGCTCCAAGACTTCGACCAGCAGGCGCACGATGCCGGACGGCGTGTAGAACTCCCCGCCTTTTTGTCCTTCCGTTCTCGCGAATTCGCCGAGGAAGTATTCGTAGATGCGGCCGAAGGCATCGTAATCTATGGTGGCGGGGATCTCGGAGACGCGCTTAAGGAGTTCTTTCAAGAGCGTACTGTTGAAGATCTCATAGCTCTTGGGCAATACCCCGGCGAGCTGGGGATTATGCTTTTCAATGTCACGCATTGCTTCATTGATCACCTTGCCGGCATTGCTTCCCTCCGGCAAATGCAGGAGTTTCTCGAACCGGGCGTTAGGCGTGAGATAGAGCACCCCTTCGGCATGGTAGGCAGCCGGTTCGTCCACGCGAGAGCCGCGCCGTGACGACGAGGCCATCTTCTCCAAGCCAGCCCTAATTTTCCCAAAGCGGACATCGGCAAAGCGGAGGAAGATCAGACCCAGGACCGGCGTGGAATATTGCGCGGCATTGAGGCCGCTATTGGCTCGCAACTGGTCGGCAGCATCCCACAAACGCCTTTCCAGTGCGTCCGTCGCAGTGTCCTTTTCCGATGGGGCAATCCACTGCATGTATTCTCTCCGTTTATCGGGCTCTGAAATTTGCCGCCGAAGAATACCCTGTTGCGCAGGCAAGGACAAGGCGAAGGCGACGGCAGTTCCCGACACCGGCTTCCCTGCTCATTTTCTCCCCTGCCCGCCTCCCCCACCCACCGGCGCAAACGGCACGTTCGGGTTGAATTCATTGATCGGGTTCAACGGATTCTCCGGGCGGTACCGATTGATGGGGTTGAACGGATTGTTCGGATTGAATTGGTTGATGGGATTGGCGGGGTTGTTCGGATCGTACTGATTCACGGGGTTAAACGGATTGTCCGGACTGTAGGCATTGGCGGGATTCAGCGGGTTGGCTGGTTGATACTGGTTGATGGGATTGAAGATGTTGAAGTCCCGCTGGTACTTCTCATCGAACCCCGGCTCGGCCCAGGTTGTCGAAACCGACGCCGACACCAGAAGTAGCAATATCGCCGGAAGCCTTGAAGATCGCATGGTCGCCCTCCCCTTTTGTCGTTCACCGGTTAGTGTAACCGGTGACTGTGACATCCGGGGTCACAGGAGAAAACAAACCGTCTCTCGTCGTTCGTGAAGCGTATCTCGAAGCGGGAAGAAAAGCGGCTCGTCGGAGGACCTTGAGCCACTCCTGCCGGTCAGGCGCGTCTGACCTCGGCAGGTTGCGGCACCCCGGATGAATCAAGCGCATAGGCGTAGGCCTCTTTCATCTCGATATTGCCGCTGTCCGTATAGACGAACAGGCGTGTGCCGTCGGTGCGTGTTTTCACCAGACCGTAGGCGGTGCGGCTGAAGCCGTAAAACGGCCCCCGTTTCTTGGCCTTCTTCTCGTCCTGTAGGCGGGATGGGCCTTCCTCCTCAAAGAACGCGACCAACTCGGTGACGAAGATGAGCGGCTCGGGCACTCGCGACCATTTGCCCAAGGCTCCCATGAGCGTGGCTCGCGGATGGATGTATTCTTTTCGTGAGCTTTCGTCCCCGCTCGACACTACGCTCACGATCGGCGACACGGCTTGAATGAACGCGCCGGAGAAATCGGCCGACCCATGGTGGGGCACCTTGAAGACTTCCGATCTCAAGTTCAGGTTGCCGCGATTGTGTTCCCGCGCCAGAATTCGGCTGGCTTCATCGTTGAGATCGCCTGAAAACAGAAAGCTGAACCCGCCGTAACTCAGACGCAACACGATCGAATGGCCGTTGATGGTGTGGGAGGCGGAATGGCTTTTGGACGTGGATTCTTCGGTGCTGAGCGAGTCCTGTCCGATCCTCGGGCCTTTCGGGGGCTCCCCGAGAAACTTCAGCGCCGGTTGTCCGCCCACGGTGGTGGTGATCGGGCCCAAGGTCTCGATGCGCAGGTCGCCTCGGTTGAAAAACTCAAAGGCCTGGTTGTCCCCGAACTGGAGACGTCGGAAGCTCACGTCGCTCCGGCTGTTGTACGTGGCCAAGGTTTTTTTCCATGCTCGAAACGGCTCGTTCATTTCGGTATCCGCCACATCGAGCAGATTGTCTTCCAGCTCCGTGAGATAGAGTTGTCCGTTCACCGTTTTGGTCGGGCCCAGCAGTTTCGTGTCGGGAACGGCTTTGTTGTTCATCTTGCTCGGGCGTTTCACGATGCCGTTGTGATAGACCCGCTTCGGCTGCATGAAGAGGCGTTTGCGCGTCACCTTGTTCGTTTCGGACTCGAGAATCTCGGGAAGGCCGGCGAAATGGTCTGCATCCCCGTGGGTGACGATGATGCAGTCGATGGGTTGTGGGTGCTCTGCCGTGGTTCCTCGAAATCGTCCGGCCAGGTACCGCGCGAACATCTGGTTGTCCCCCCCATCGACGAGAATGATCTTGCCGTCCGGCGATTCGATCACTGTGCCGTCGCCCTGCTGGACATCGACGAAATTGACCTTCAGGACCTGATTGTCTGCGAGGGGCCTGGCCAGATTGGCGATTTTTATGCGGGACGATTTAGTCGGTTCGATGTAGCCGGTGATGGATTCGGGCAGGATGCTGCCGTCCGGTTTCTCACGAAAGACGGTCACGCCGACCTCCAGGTGTGTCGCGGCTACGTTTAGGACCGTGACTTCGTCGCCCCAGGCAATGGTCCTGATGAGCTTCTTCCGCCCACGTTGTTCCCACACATCCGCCAGATCGACATTCAGAACCATGGTGTCAGGCATAGACCCCTCCCTGTATCCTGTTGATAGAGACTGTAGCCGCCGTTCCCGGTCGCACGTTTCCCTGCCACTACCGCAAGGGTACGCCTCCGTTGCCGTGCTACCTGCGACCTTGGCGGACAGCCGTTCTGATAGCCTGCGAACGAGTGTGGCGTCCCTGGTCGCATGCTGCGGCCTCGCTGGACGGCTTCGTTAAGCGGCCTGCGGGTGCAGGCGGTTTTCCGCCCTTGTTCCCATTGGGCGCGACACTCCTGAGCCCGGCCATCGACGGCCCGATGGTCTCGGCACAGAATACGCCGTTCACCGCGGGAAATCATGCCTGTCGGAACGGAGGGCGTCGTTCGTGACGTGCCGTCCGGTGCATGCCGGCTCCGCCCTCTTGCCGTTGGAATCCCCGCCCTGTTAGATTTGCTCCCATGATTATGCAATTTCAGAAAAAAGATCCGCGTGCCACGATCATCACCAAGTTCGGGGAGATCAGGATTAAGTTCTACCCGGACGATGCGCCACGTCATGTCGAAAATTTCATCAACCTGGCGAAGATGGGCTTCTACGACGACACCACGTTTCATCGCGTGGTGCCGGGCTTTATCATTCAGGGCGGCGATCCGCTGAGCAAGACGCCCGACCGGATGTCGCACGGCACCGGCGGACCAGGCTACTTTCTGAATCCCGAGCCGAACGACCGTCCGCACAAGCGCGGCGCCATCTCTATGGCGAAAATGCCGCGCGACGGCAACAGCACCCGCGACTTCAACGACAACGGGTCGCAGTTTTTCATCTCGATCCAGGATAACGGCGGATTGGATCGTCGCTATTCGATCTTCGGCGAAATTATCCGGGGCATCGAAATCATCGACATGATCGCGAAACTGCCGCGCGATGAGCGCGACAACCCGCTCGAAGCGATTCGCATGAAAGTGACGGTGAAGGAATAGGCTTGGCACTACTCCTTCGATTCGTTAGTCCGGAAATACAATGATTCCGCCTCGAGATTTCACCTCTAACCTCAGAGGCTCCCTCACTCTTTCCTTGGCTCCAAGTCATCGATGTGAAATAATTGCCCGTGGCTAAGAGATTTCAGTATCGTTTCGAGTGGGATCGAACCAAAGCCCGCAGCAATATTCGCAAACACAGTATTCCATTCGAACGTGCCGCTACAATTTTCCTAGATCCGGATGCTCTCTCTGAGTGTGACGAGCAGCATAGTGATCAGGAGGAGCGGTGGATTACAATTGGTATGGATAGTGTTGGGGGAGTTCTTGTCGCGTGCCACACGTTTCACGAAACAAGCAATGAGTACGCGACAATTAGGCTGATATCTGCTCGGAAAGCGACGAAGAACGAAGTGAAGCACTATCGGAGGGCATAATATGAAATGCGAGTACGATTTTTCTCAAGCGGTTCGGGGAAAATTTTTCCGAAAACACGCTGATTTGCACTTGCCCATTTATGTCGATAGTGCGACGCGAAGAGGGCTCGAGCGGATTGCAAAGAGAAACGGAAAGCCTGTTGCAGAACTCGTGAATCAACTCCTCAAGAAAGACGTTGAACTGCTGGAATCGTTATCCTAAGCACACATGGTGGCAGTGAAGAAACAGGCAGCGCGGAAAAGCCACTCGCCGCTCCATCACTCCAGGACGCTTCGCCGACAGAGCGTTGGGGAAGTTCTTCTGCAGATGGTAATGTGCTAGACTTCCCGACATGGATGTTCCCCTGCAGGCACCAGCACCTTCCTTTAAGTTACTCCCCGCCTACCTGAATACAGATTCCGTCGCAGAGGCTCTCTGCACCCCTCGTGGGCGCCGGATTCTTTGGCTCGAAATCCTCGTGAATGACCAACCAGATTGGTCACAATGGCGGGACGACCCTGAATTTGAGGCAGTGTATCTGAATGCCTGCCGCTGGTACACACACTATCGTCGACTGGTCACGTTTTTGTTTAATCGCACGCCGCTTCCCGATGATTCGGGCCCGATCGATTTTCGGGACTATCGGACGTTTGCCGAGGCGCTACAATTTGCCTACCATCACCGCTGAACGTCTCATTCTCCTCCTGGAGCAGTTCGTCAAGACCACCGGTCAACCGATCGACTTGCTCCTCGTCGGCGCCCTTGCGTTGCAATGTTATGGGTTTCGTGAACGCTACACGAACGATGTGGACGGCGAACTCACTGGTCCGCTCCATCCGCTTGTCGCGTTTCTGACTGCTGAAGGTGTGCCGGCGGATCTTACGCAGGACATTTCGGGATGGTCTATCGTGGCAATGCCGCCTGGATATCGAGACCGTGCCACAGACCTACTCTCTCATCCGAATCTTCGCATCCGTCTTTTGGCACCGGTAGATTTCGTGATCGCGAAACTCCGTCGCGGTATTGAGCTTGATTTGGACGACGCTCTCTACGTTGTCCGTCGTTTTCAGATTTCCCGTTCCGACATTGAACAAGCTGCCGCCGCCGCTATTGCGGCCTCTCCACAAGACACGGCGCTCTTTTTGTTTCAAAAAACGGTTGAGCTGTTCTGCCGGCAATTGCCGGAGCAGATGCTATGAGGCCTCTCCTAAGGAGCGCTTCGTTGGCGTCGCTTAAACGGGTCCTTCTCCATAGTCTTCTCCTGCTTGCCATAAGCTTATCGGGGTGCGACACGGAACGTCACCGTCTGATGACCGATCACTACCCGTCTTACCCTGAAGGCGTGCGCTGGGCCATCGATCGCGGAAAAATCCTACGCGGCATGAATCAGGATCAGGTCTATCTCGCGCTCGGGTCACCGGTGTGTAAAAAAGACGTGGGGGACGAAGGCCGGGTGGTCACGGTCTGGCTCTACCCGCCCATCGGCCGGGATGCCTGTATCACGAGCGCGTTTCGTGTGTACTTCGAAGAGGGCGTCGTCACCACCTGGGACCGTTTCACCACGCCCACCAGATATACCGATCCCGCCGGCGGCATGCCGGCGTACTGACAGGCTGTTGATAAAGGCCGCCAGCGGCGTTCTCGCGTCATTCAGCGCCTCAACGTACCGCAGAGGGTACGTTGAGGCGCTTCATTCGCTGCGGCCTTGCTGGACAGCCTTTCTGACCAGCCTGTAGTCGAGTGTATCGTGAAACGTCACACGTAAAGCGTATCTCGTGGGGCTGGAAAGCCAGTCCGCAGGCATGGCCTTCGCGCTTGACGGGTGCGGTGTATGACGATACGATGATCGATCATTGATCAGTAAGGGGGTATTACAATGTCCGTGACCACCATTTCGCCAAAGTTTCAGATCGTGATTCCTAAGGATGTGCGGGAAAAGCTTCACTTGAGTCCTTCCCAGCGCTTGCAGGTTCTGGAAAAGGGCGGAGTGATTACCTTGGTGCCGGAAGTACCGCTCAAGTCGCTAAAGGGCGTGCTCAAGGGAATGTCGAAGGCAGGGCTTAGAGAGAAGAAGGATCGGTTGTGAAGATTGTGTTGGATTCCAGCGGATGGATCGAATTCTTTACCGGTGGACCGCAGGCTGATCGCTACGCTGCATATCTCGCTGCCCGTTACGACATCATCACGCCGACGATTGTGCTGTATGAAGTATATAAGAAGATTAAACGAGAGCGCGGCGAGGAGACCGCCATACTCTTCTCCGGACGACTTCATGCAACCCGGGTAGTGCCACTCACGGAATCTATCGCCTATTTAGCTGCGGATATCAGCCTTCGGCATGGGTTGGCGATGGCTGATGCGATCGTCTATGCGACGGCCCAAGATCAGAATGCGGAGGTCATTACGGGTGATGCAGATCTGAAGGATCTACCCGGAGTGGTCTACGTGAAGTAGCCTGTTTCCTGCGCGAGTTCCGATAAGAACCTTTCGGCAGAACGGTCAAAACGACTGTCCACCTAGGCCGCAGCCGATGAAAGCACCGGAGGCGTAGCCTCTGGCCACGTTGAGGATGGTTTCGAGGAGAGAACGAAGCTGGGGGCCTGTTTCAGCAGCCTGCTCTAGAAGAAGGCCATGCTGGCATACGTGACCGTCGAATTATACTGATCCGTGATCCCGCGATCGTAGCGCAACACCTGCCCCGTTTCCGCTTGAATCACACGCAGCAGCGAATAGATCGGCGAGAAGCCGGAAATGCGGCGCTGATCGTTTTCTTTCTGAATAAACTTCGCGAACTCTTCCGGGTCGCGGTTCTCGACGTGTTTGAGCATTTCGAGATCGGTCTGCATGCAGCGGTGGAAGGAGAAATCCGTCGGCGGCGCCGAGTCGCCGTATCGCATGCCGATGTGGGCCAGTTCCGCGCCCACGACCACACAGTAGTTCTTGCCGGTGGCCACGAGGGCGTCCTTCAAGGCCTGAAGAAACGTCTCGACCTGCTCCCGTATTTGCGGATCGCGCAGGCTGTCCGCCGAAAACGATGTGAGGATCGGAACAATCGTAAACGGCCGGTCCTTGCCGAGACTCTCTTGCAGGAACGGCAGTTGAAATTCCAGTGCATGTTCATTGTGATGTGCCAATTCGTCGGTAAAGGCTGAAGGAATCTGCTCGCGTAGGCGATCGGTGACCGTGCGTTCGACCTTTACGAGCCCCAATGGTGTCTCGAAATCCTTGTCCGTCATCGCCACCGGTTGTTCGAGTCCCGAGTAGGCGGTGCCGATGAGCACATACAGGTCCGGTTGCTGGGCTTCCTGCAATTCCTTATAGGCCCAGGCATAGATCGGTCCGGCGTGTTTCGGTTCGTAGGTCGGTGCGACGAGCCCCTTGATGAGCTTGCCCGCATGTTCGGATGCCTTGACCTCCGGTCCTTCCTTCGAAATGAAGAACCCGTTGATCTGGGCGCGCAGTTTGGCGGCGTCGGCTTCGTAACTGCGGCCGGCAAACTGCGGCAATCGGGCGGGCGCTTGGCGATAGGCGGTCAACGCCTGTTGCTTGGCCTGCTCGGTGCGAGTTCCTTCCAGGAAGAGTTTGGTGTCCAGATCGGCCAGTAGCTGCTCGACCTTATTCGGCATCAGGAACTCGCCGAAGCGCTTCAGGTAGATCGCGCCGATGTCCTGCACGCTGTGCTCCCCGTCGAGATGCTGCACGATGAAGAAATAATTCAACGGCAGGACCAGTCGTTCCTTGCTCAACCCGGTCGGGTCCCAGAGGACGATGTACTGCTCCTCCCCTTCCTTGATGGGCGAGAATTGTAGGTTGCGCAACAGCGGGTATTGCGCGGGATCTTTGGCGGCGATGGTCGGCGTTGATTCCATAATGAGCGGCATTGTAGCGGAGCGAACTTTCCGGACGCAAGGTGGGCAAGGCCCGTCGTGAAAGGTAAAACGTGAAAGGTGAAACGGCAAACGGGAAGGGGCAACGCTCTGAGGATTACTCTACTGCTGTGGTGGATGGCTGCTTCCACGGCGGCTGAGTACGATGAGGGTGGCGACGGTGAGCAGGAAGAGCCAGAGTGTGGGGCGGCCGTAGGAGGCGTCGGAGAATTCGATCAGGTCCGTCAGGCGGCCGATCAGGAGCGACATGCGGGCCATGACGGTGTAGCCGAAGGCTGCGCCGAAGGAGATCATCAGGAAGAGGATGCCGGCGCGCGCGACTGCCTTGCCTGGTCCTGAATGTTCTACCGAGAAGAAGAAATAGAACAGGACGGACACCACTCCGATCAGAATGATGATGGCGTTCAAATGGCTTGCGGGATTCAGGAGCGAGTAGTCGAACGTGATGCCGCCGCCCGGGGCCACAGCCAGGAGCGGGCGAACCGTGTCCTCGATCTGTTTCAGGATAAACGACGAAATGGTGCGGGGGATGGCGAGACCGGCGCCGATCCCCACGATAAAGGCAAAGGCATAGCGCGAGAGCCAGGCGGCTTTGGGCACATACCGGGTCAGCATGAGCATGCCGATGGCGACGGGGATCAGCAGGGACCATTCGCCCTTGTCGAGGATCGGGCGCAGGATGAGGGTCATGACCACCGTGTCGTAGGTTTTGACGATCGTATAGCCGAGCGACACGCCGACATACAGGTGCTCCGCCAGCTTGAACAGCGGATTGTCTTCGTACAGGAACGAGAGGATGAAGAGGGTCAACCCCGTGGCGATCCAGGCGCCGAGTATGACGTCGAACGAAAGATCCATGCGGCTACGATCCTAACCCGTCGTGCCGGCGCTGCTGCCGCCGCAACGAGAAGTAAAAGATGTTACAGATGGCGACGAGCACGATGATGGCCAGGTGTGTGGCCGATTGCGCATCCATGCCGGCGACCGCCTTCCCCTTCTGCCCGATCAAGGTTTCGTATTCCGCCGCTCCACGCAGACCGCCGATCAAGCCGTTGATCTGGCCGCTTCTGAGCAATGGATAGAGGCCTGGCGCGATGACGCCGGTGCAGCCGCCGCCCAGTTCGAACTTGTATTTGTCCTTGCCGAAGACGTACCAGGCTTCGACGCCGGGATTGCCTGCGCCCAAACTCACGGCATAGGTCACGTCGCGCAGGTTTTGCACGCCGGCCAGCACCGGCAGGCCCTTGGTCGCCTTGCCGCCATAGTCGGCCGGGAAGGCATTATAGAGGTCCTGCCCCATGTTCAAGATGACGGCGCTGCCGCCGGGACTCCATCCCAGGAAGACATAGTCCTTCCCGTTTTCTTTGCCCGCCTCCTTGGCCGTGAGCGACAGGATTTGATCGGCCAATCCGGTCCCTGACACCCAGAGGGTCATGCCGATCACGCGCAGATTTTTCTTGAAGGCATGGCGCAGAATGGCAATGGCCTGCGGATAGAGCTCAGGCTTGGATGCGGGATCGAAATCCAGTGACAGCAGGAAGACAGACCCTTCCGGCAAGGCTTCGATGTAGTCGTACACGCCGCGCACTTCCGACGAAATCTTGATGGGTAGTCCGACGGGAAAGAGCAATGGCAGGAGCGTGCAGAGACCGATCACCAGAAAGATGATCCGCCGGTCGATCCGCAACATGCGTTCCGCGAAGGTCACGCTTGCTCCCGGACGTGAAACGTAAAAGGTGAAACGTGAAAGGGAACACGGAAAGTGGTGATCATGCGTCTACTTTCGATCCGAGGCGTTGAACGTTTTACTTTTCACGTTTGACGTTTCACTCATTCTTTGCCTCCGCCCAGATACGAGCGTTCGACGCCGAAGATGATCTTGAACGAGAGGGCTACCGCGCCCAGGCTGACGCCGATCAAAATGGCGCGTCGCACAGACGCGTTCAAGACATTCAGAATCCAGCTGGAGAGGTCCCCGCTGATCGGCAACATATATTCGCCCAGCGGCACCCGCCCCATCATCACGATGACGGCGGCCACCAGCAACACCGCCGCTTCACGGCTGCGCGCCCGGAACGACCGGTAGGCCGCGGAGGCGATGAAGAAGGCCAGGATCGCGAACATGGTGCCCTGCAGCGGCACCAGCGTGTAGGAGTAGACCCATCCAAACGAAGTCAGCGCCCCGTCGATACTTTCTTTCCCGCCGTTCCAGAGCCCCGCGATGATGGTGCCCAGCATCCCGACGTAGAGGACGAGGCTGTAGGCCCATCCGGCTTCCTTCCGTCTGATTTTGGACGCATGCACGTGAAAGAGGCTGGTAATACCCAACACGAGCGCGAAGCCGCCGATGATCTGCAGCCATTTGGTCACGGTGGTCAGCAGTTGTTCCGAGGCCGGATGCGGCACATAGTACTGCGCGGCCATGACGAGGCCGGTGACCATCGTAATGAGCAGCGGCAACTGTCGGCGAAGGAACATCATTTGAGATCCTTGAAGAGGTCGAGGAGCGGCTGCGCCCAGTTGTTGCCGGTGATGACAGCGATCGTGGCCAGCAACGTTCCGACTCCGATCACGCCCAGCACGAACGCCTTGCCCAGGTCCTGCCCGCGCAGGGTGCCGATCTGGATCGGCTCTTTCGACAGGTAGGCGCTGGCGGCGTAGAGTTCTTCGCCGATCAGGGTGTAGTCGCAGGTGGTCACGAAGAATGGCAGTTGGTGATCCGAATCGGTCCCGGCGATTTGAATGGCTCCGGTGCTGGCGCCGGTTTCCGTCAGCAGCAGCGATTCGGCAAAGTATGAGCCCATGAAAAAGTTGGCCGCCGGCTTCCGGCGCAGCATGATGCCGTCCACCGCCGCGGTGTAACTGAACTGGTCGCTCGTAATGAAAAAGTTCGCGTCCTCCTTGAAGAGGTCCGGCTTGCCGGCTTCCATATAGGCTTGTTTGGTAATTTCCTGGCAGACGGCCATGGTGATCGGCTCGCGGTGCGGCACCAGCAGTTCGGTTTCATAGGCGGCGGCCTTCTTGGCCACGCGTCCCAGGATGACGGCGGCGGCGATGGTCGAAGGGTCGTTCATGTCGTGCGCCCCGGTCATGTAGAGGATCGGCTTGCCCAATTCCGTGGCGCGCCCGATGGCTTCATCGACGGCATCCAGCCCGGGAATGCGCCGTAAGAAGATCTCTTTCCGCTTGGCCAGGTTGATGGCGTAAAACACGATGCCGCCGAACATCAAGGCCAGTACTAGGTTGTTGACTTGGTTCCAGTTCATCCAGTTCGGTTCAGGCGAGGCGACGATCGGTAACGCAATGAATCGTTCCTGGCCGTTCACTGCGGCGACGGTGACGGCATAGGACTGGGTCGCCTTGAGCTCGATGCCTTTCCCGTTCTTGAGCAGGAAGAGATGGTCGCCGGGGTCGCCGGATCTCGTCCACCAGGCGGTCTTGCCCTCGCGGACATAGCGGGTGTTGGCCGGAAATTCCGCAACGACTTTCCATGCGGCTGGGTCTGAAGGCACGCTGCCCTCATGCAGCAGGATTTGATACTTCCATGTGGCGCTGTCGCTTGCCGAAGGAGCCCAGAGGACCGTGAGGCTGCCTCCCCCATCGCTGGGGGTGTCGATGACCCGCAGCTGTTGCGGGAGAGTTTGTGCCAGGAGGAGCGACGGCAGGCATGCGAGCATCGCGACGGCGAGGGACAGAATGCGGAAGCGGTGCGGCATGCGGGTCATGCTCCCTCGATCACTTCGATGTTGGCGCGGGGCACCACGGTGGTTGTGCCGTCGGGAAACCGGACTTCGAGCACGCGGACTTCACTCTCCGTCGGGATCGCTCTGAGCTCCGGTGGCAATCCGGACACCGCTCCGATCTTGCCGAACAACGGATCGCGGATCACCCGCACGGGATCGCCGAGTTGAATCCCTTCGCGCTCAATCCGTGGAGCCTTTGCGCCGGCAGCGGGTGTCGCCTGAGGGATGATGATTTCCGGACGAATCACACCGGCTCGAATTTGCGTCGCCCCTGAGATCGAGGCCTTCTGCCCTGCTCGGGAGGACAGCAACGCGAACGTCTTGGGCGCCATCGGGATCGTGCCGAAGCCTTCCGTCAGGATCAACGTGAAGCCCACCTGCTCGGTACCGGTGATCGCCACGCCCAGATCGTAGCCCAGCAGCGCGCGCAGATCTTTGTCGTGAATCCCGCCGGCGACGAGACCGATGACGCCGAGTTCCTTCGCGCGAGTCATGGTGGCGGCAGAGAGAAATGCGCCTCCCACGACGATCTTGCCCTTCATCGCCGGCGTCAACAGCTCAGGTGTCAGTGGCTGATCCGGTGCCGTCACACCCATGACCAATTCGCCGCTGGTCTCCCCGCCGATGCCGAAGATGCCCTGGACCAGACTGCAGGTGGTTTCGACCGTCACACCCTGGTCGGGATGCACTTCGACGATCGAGCCGTCGATATAGCCCCGCAATTCGAGGATGCGCGGCGGTTCGCGTAACAGGATCTGCCCGGTGATGGTGGAGACAGATTCCACTTTGCCGGTGATCGGCGAGCGGATTTCCGTCTTAAACCATTTGATGAAGGGTTTGTTTTCCGCCAGCACGTCGTCTTTCTGGACGGAGTCTTTTTCCTTCTTCACCAGATAGTCGTTGATCTCATCCGGCGCGATGCCCAGCTGGTTCGCCAGGTTGAGCGGGACGACCTTGCCCGGCAACTCGGCGCGAGCCACAGCCGTATCGGCACGCACGCTGTCCCCTACTTTGGCCAGGACGGTTCCGGGCAGCGGCAGAATACGCCTGCGGCGAACGGTGGTCCGTTCGGTGACGGTCAGGCCTGGTGTATATGAATGCGCCATAGGTCAGTGTTCGGAGCTAATAGCTAATGGCGTATAGCCGATGGCAACGAGCCCGAAGCCAAGAGCGAATTGGAGATTGTGTTTTGTGTACACTTTGAATGGAGGATGCGGTTGCACGGCCTCTCTTCTCCTTGCCATGTGCCATATGCTCCCCGCTCTTCACCATACGCCATCCGCTCCCGGCATTCAGCTCTCAGCTCCCCGTCGGGTACAAGCCGACAGCCTGGTACCATCTGCTCAGCATGGCGACGCGGGCTGCCTGCTCACTCGGCAATTGCAACGGGCGACCACGGCCGTCGAGCATAAGGCCCACCACACCACCCGTCACCGTTTTTGTGAACGACTGTCCCGGCCCGTTCCCGAGATCGATCTGTTTGGCCGGCTGCATCGTGACCGTGGCCTGCTGTTCGCGCGTGAGGGGAAACAATTTGAGATCGCCGAACCCCAGCTGACCCTTTTCGATCCGTCCATCCGGCAACGCCACTTCATAACCGGCGCAGCGCTCACCGTCTTTTCCCTGACCGATCGGGGCGATACAGGTGCCGAGATAGACCATGCAATCACGGACAAAGA
This sequence comes from Nitrospiraceae bacterium, assembly GCA_919902505.1. GTDB lineage: Bacteria > Nitrospirota > Nitrospiria > Nitrospirales > Nitrospiraceae > Nitrospira_A. The sequence continues at coordinate 199,914 of CAKKRE010000002.1, read as the reverse complement.
CATCGGTGGCGGCCTGCTCGTTCACAGTGGAGAGCACGCCGAGATGCGGCATCATGAAAATGCTATCGACCGACAGCGTCGTGACACCGAGCGGTTCATAGGCATCCACCATCATCAGCATGGATTGGATGCGGCGCGGCGCATGCGACAGGATGCCGCCGCTGCCGACGATCAAGTCCAGTTTCAACAGATCGATCAGGGTCTTGCCGGACGTCCGTTGCTCGAACACATCGGAAATGGTGCGTTCCTGCTGGATGCCCTTGAGCCCCGTGGCGAGTGACTTGTGGTGGATCAGCGCCAGCCGCAGGGCCTCGCGCGCGATGGCATGTTCGATCTGCAGTTCATCGAGCGATTGAGGGATCGTCGTGGGCCGCACCATCTTGTTTTTGATGCGGTTGCGCAGGGTCTGTTCATCGATGGTAAACGGCACCCAGCGCATGATGTTGTCGAGCCCCGCTTCTGCCAGCACATTCGAAATGCTGTAGGACATCCCGAGATTGGCGCTGACCGTACGGTTGAAGAGCCCGTTGAACACCGAGAAGACGTCGGTGGTGGCGCCGCCGATATCGACGCCGATCAGGTTGATGCCGTCGCGTTTGGCGATGGTCTCCATGATGACGCCAACCGCCGCCGGGGTCGGCATGATGGGCGCGCCGGCCATGTCGATGAGTTTCTTATAGCCGGGAGCCTGCTGCATGACGTGTTCGAGAAACAGGTCGTGGATTTTGTTGCGGGCCGGCGCAAGGTTTTCGCGCTCGAGGACCGGACGGATATTGTCGGCGAAATCCAAGGCGGTCTTCTCGCCTAAAATGGTCTTGATTTGCGGCCGGGCGTCTGTGTTGCCTGCATACACGAGCGGCAGCCGGTAGGTGCTGCCGAAGCGCGGTCGCGGATCGGCGGCGGCAATGTACTCGGCCATTTCCACCACATGGGTCACGGCGCCGCCGTCGGTGCCGCCGGACATCAGGATCATGTCCGGGCGCATGCTTCGAATCCGCTCGATCTTTTCGTAGGGCAGCCGCCCATCGTTCGAGGCCAAGACGTCGATGACGATGGCGCCGGCGCCCAGGGCGGCGCGTTGAGCGCTCTCACCGGTCATGTTCTGCACCACGCCGGTGACCATCATCTGCAATCCGCCGCCGGCGCTGCTGGTTGAGACGTAAATATCCACGCCTCGCTTGGGATCGCCCTGCGTCGCCTGGTTGGGCGTGATGATGCGCTCGCCGTCCAGAATCGTGCGCCCGGAGAGTTCCTCGATTTCGGCAATGGCGTTTAACACGCCGCGGGTCACGTCTTCGAACGGGGCTTCGACGGTCGTCGGCGCTTCACCACGGTAGGTCTGGCGATATTCCTCCCCGACCTTTTCGATCAGAATGGCTTTGGTGGTGGTGCTGCCGCAATCGGTTGCGACGATGACGTTCAAGGGATGAGTCACTGCTGGTGCCGCCGGCGAGTGAGGCTGTTCCGTCATCGAGCGGGCGCTCCTTTGGGAGCCGCGGCCTTGGCTTCGATGAGGGCGGTCAGGCGGTGAATGGAATCGCGCCGTTCCAGCAGGCGCGCGATCTGCGCGATCTCCGTGCCGGTCAGCACGCATTCTACGACGGGAGCCAGAAAGTGCAGCGCCTGGCTGCCGAGAAAGTTCATGGGGCCCATCGACTCGAGAAACAACGTGGCCGGTGCGGCCATGCCGCGCGAGACGACGGCGTCGGCGACTCGTTCGAGCAGGGTCAGGTCCTCGATGGTGAAGGCTGCTGGTTCAGAACGCACGGCAAACGCGTGCCGGAGACCGGCTCGAAGATCCTGTGCGCGACGGGATAAAAAACCAGCGGAGAAGGCAGACATAAGTGCTTGTGAGATCAGCTTAAACGGTTCATTTCGGCATTATATGAAGGGGCATCGGGAGAGTCAATCGAGCCTGTGGCGAAGCGTGCGGCGAGGGGCTACTGGTTCTTGTTCTCTGTCGGAGGTTCGCCGGATGCCGGCGAGCAATTCATTCCGGCGAAGGGATTCAGCGGGTTGACGCGGGGTGAGCAACGTTGCGCTTCGGGTGCGGTCTTCTCGGGCGCCTCCTTCACACCGGTCGGCGATAACGACGGATCGCCGGGACCGGGTTGGCGAGGAATCATCGGAGCGGCTGAAATAGACGGTAGAATCGGGTTCGCCGGCAGTTCTATCTGTGCCGGTGGGGTCGGCTCGACCGGCGGAGTGAATCCTCCCGGGAGTGGGGGTGTGGCGGTGTCGATGGCGACGCAGCCCGGCTTGCCCTTCGGTTGGTCGGTCAGGACCGTGCTGCCGTTGGCGCCTTGGCAACGATAGACCTTGGCGGTTGCCATGCCAGGCAGGAGCAGTGCGATGAGGGTGAGGAGCAGGACGTGAACCCAGCGCATCGTCAATTCTCCGGTGCCGGATCCTGTCTAGCCAGGACTATTCATGAATACCTGCTCCGGCGTCCGATCCTCTCGCCCGGCGAGGCTGTTCTCGTTCGGCCTCCTCGACGGACTACGAGTACGCCTACGTCGGCCTCACGTGCGAGAAGCCTCGGCAGGCTTCCGTCTCGAACGCCTCGCGACGGCATTCATGAATAATCCTGGCTAGTGAAGGCTGACGGTCGAACGATCAGGTGGTGGACCTGGAATGGACTATAGGCGTGAGGCGGAGGAGAGTCAATGTCGCCGGGGGCGGTGTGGGGTTTGTGGCGGCCCTCAACCTGATGAGCGGCCGAGCCACTTCTTCAGCAGGCCCAGGAGTCCGACTTCCGGGGCTGCCTGCCGGTCCGGATATTCCACCCACAGCTCCTGCGAGCCGAGGTAGATGCCGTCGCGATAACTCTGCTGGCTGCGCAGTTGAGTGTACCCCTGTTGCTGGAGGGTGGTAATCAATTGCAGCAGGGCCTCGCCTGCGCTCGGTGCCTCCGGGGTGACGAGGTGCGTCGTTTCATACCGCAATGTCGCCTGGTACCCCGCGACTGTCCGCACGAATTCCACGGGACGATTGAACCCTCGTTCCCTGGCATCGAAACCGGCGAGTTGGTGTTTCTCTCCAGCCGGGGTGGACATCGAACGATTAGAGCGCGCGATACACGGCTAACAGATCGCTCAAGGCGATGGTCTTGTTTTTGAGAATGACCCGCTCTGCTCCCAGCACATCCAGCGCGGCTACCTTTTCGGTTCCGCCCATCAGACACTTGCTGCCCAGCGCGAGGACCCGTTCACATTCTTTTTCCACCTTGCCCTTGACGACAGGGTTCACCTTCAGGATTTCCATCATCTTGGCGCGGGTTTCGCCGAGGTGCTTTTGGAGTTCTGCTTCCGGATATTCCTTGCGCGCGGCTTCATCTTCGCAGCGGTCGATGTACTGGGTCAGAAAGACGTAGAGCCGCACGAAAGTTTCGGCGATCTCAATGTGTTTCGGGGTCAGCGTATTGTCTGCCATCGGAGCCTCCATTCACTGTGGTGCCGGGAACATTCATTCGCTGCCGTGACCTGGTGACCGGCGCGGGCCGGCTCTGTGTCACAGCCGGACTTTAATGTCGGTGCCTTCGACTGTGACTTCGTACGCAGTCACTTTCGCCGCGGGGTTGTTGACGCAGGTGCCGGTTTTCACGTTGAACTGCCAGTTGTGCCAGGGGCAGGACACCACGTCCCCTTCCACATCCCCTTCGCCCAGCGGGCCGCCCCGGTGGACGCAGGTATTGTCGATGGCATAAAAGGCGCCATCCACGTTGAACACCGCGATCGCCTTGCCGTTGACTTCCGCCACCATGCCGGCTCCCGGCTTCACGTCGGCGGTTCCTGCGATTCTAATCAGCTCGCCCATACATCCTCCCTGAGTACGTCCATCTTCCTTGATCCGGCGGCCGGCTAATTTCCGGTAGCCGGTCGTTTGATTTTGTCCAGCAGACTGGCGATGCGGCTCTTCGCCGCCCCTGCCTCGCCCGTTTGTAATGCTGCCGCAAGTTTCGCGGCGATCTCGCGAAAAGCCTGAGCTTGCGGTGAATCCGGTTTGGCAACCACGATCGGGTTCCCGGTATCGCCGCCGGCGCGAATGGCCGGATCGATGGGCACCCGTCCGAGGAAGGGAATGCCCAGTTTCTCCGCGGCCCGTTCTCCGCCGCCATAAGAAAAGATCTCCGTGCGTTCGCCGCAATGACCGCAGAGGAAAAAGCTCATGTTCTCGACGATGCCGAGCAGAGGCACGTTGACCTTCTGGAACATCATCATGCCTTTGCGCACATCGTGCAGCGCTACTTCCTGCGGGGTTGTGACCGTGACGGCGCCCGACAGGGACACCAGCTGGGTCAGCGTCAGTTGCGCGTCACCGGTTCCCGGCGGCAGGTCGATCAGCAGATAATCCAAGTCGCCCCAGAGGACATCCCGGAAGAGTTGTTGAATGGCGGTGTGGACCATCGGACCACGCCACACGACGGCGGTATCCTCCGGCACAAAAAATCCCATGGAGATCAGTTTGACGCCGTGGCTTTCCGCCGGGGCGATCTTACCGTCCTTCTGTTCGGGTGTTTTTTCGACGCCCATCATCATCGGGATGTTGGGGCCGTAGATATCGGCATCCAGCAATCCGACCTTGGCCCCGGTGAGGGCGAGTGCCACTGCCAGATTGACCGACACGGTGGATTTCCCGACGCCGCCCTTGCCGCTGCTGATGGCGACGACGTGTTTCACGCCGGGAATGATATTGGGCTTGGCGGCCGCCTCGTCTTGATGCGGTGCGCCACCTTGTTGCTCTGCCATAGATCTGCCTCCTGCACCTCGCGGGTCCGGATGGAATTCGCGGGCTTCATCGCATATTAAGCTATCGCCCCGAGGAAAAGAAATGGGCCAGTAGACGCAGTGCGGAGTTAGGTAGAAGAGGACTCGATGGAACGGTGGAACACTCGCCGGAATGTTCGATGAGCAATGTTCAATCGAACATTGCTCATCGAGAATCGAGTCTGTCTGAACGATAGGCGAGCCGTTTCACCTTTCACGTCTCGCGTTTCACGCCTGCTACGTGCGTTCCCGGTGCAAGTTATAGGTCAGGCCGAACAACGACAATGAATAGATTAACCATTTCGACGGGTCGAAGTTGTACCACTTTGATCCGTTCCGATAGTCGTGCGAATAGGTGTGGTGATAGTTGTGGTAGCCCTCGCCGAAACTGATGAAGGAGATCAACCAACTGTCGCGGCTGCTATCCTGTGTGCCGTGCGGTTGGGTGCCGACCATATGGCAGAGGGAGTTGATCGTAAACGTAGAGTTCAAAACTAGCACGGTTCGCAGCACGCCGGCGAGCAGGAAACAACCGAGCCCGCTGGTGAAGCCACCGTTCAGATACCCGAGTACAAACGGGAGCAATAACCCCGATGCGACGATGACCCAATAGTACCGGTGTTGCCACATGATCATCGGGTCGGTACGTAATTTCGCGGCGAACCGGTCCTCACGATACGAGGTATCGAAAAACAACCAGCCGACGTGACTGTGCCAGAATCCTTTCGACGCGTTGTAGGGATCGGCCTCTTCGTCCGTGTGCGCATGGTGGCGGATGTGATCGGCGCACCACATGAGGGCGGAGTTCTGCACGGCCCAGCCCCCCATCACCAGGAGGCAGGCTTTCACCCAGGGATGACTCTCGAAGCTGCGATGGGTGATCATGCGGTGATAGCCGACCGTAATCCCCATGCCGGTCACAATATAGAGGACGGCAAGCAGCACCCAATCGAGCAGGGTGTAATCATAGTAGTAACCGAAGAGCGGGACGCCGACGAACGTCAGCAGCGTGAGTGCAGTGAACAGGGCCACGGTGCCCCAGCAGACGGATTGTGTGGTCGAGTCGGCCATCGTACTCCTTCGGAACCTGTGCGCAACTCTTCGCCACAGTGCACCGTCATGCGAATGGTGTAGGTCAAGGCAAACGGCGCATGCTACCGGAGCTGCAGGCGGATTTTCAAGGGGAGAAGCGTTGGGGACTCATGAAAGCCGCGCGGATATCTGTACTCGTGCAAAGCCTGTCTTTTCCGGACTGGCCCGTGCCTCTTCCGTAGTTCAGCTATGCGGGATGCCTGTTATGGGGCCGACCTTATGTTGCAACGAGAACGAGAAAACGAGGTTTTCGTGAGGATCTCCTAGCCCGGACTATGCATGAATCCCTGCTCCGGCGTCCGATCCTCTCGCCCGGCGAGGCTGTTCTCGTTCGGCCTCCTCGACGGACTGCCAGTACGCCTGCGTCGGCCTTACGTGCGAGCAGCCTCGGCGGGCTTCCGTCTCGAACGTCTCGCGACGGCATTCATGAATAGTCCGGGCTAGAGCAACTCCGTCTGCGTTACCAACGCATGAAGGGAGCCGGGCTGAAGGGATGCTTGAGAAACCATGAGCTGCCTGTTTTTATGAGAAATGTGTGAAAGCCATGGTTCGGGATGTGGGCCTTCACGTCCCTGATATAGTCCCGGGGAATGCCAAACCTGAACAGGCCGAGCGAGAAATCAACCAGGTCGCCTTTTCTGAACAGCTCAACGAGAGGGTAGCGGCCATCTGTATAGGCGCGCACCTTATGGTGCATGTCGATCATGAGGGCAATTTCTTCCACCCACGCCTCGCGCCCTGTGTCGGACAGGTATTGGGCTGCGTGCGCAATTGAAGGCGAGATGTAGTCGACCGTCTGGTCCGACCAAAGACCGATATCGTGGAAGCAGGCCGCAATGGCTAACTTCGTCCTGTCCTCTTCAGTGCATGGACGCAAAGCCAAGCAGAAATTGAACATGCGATACACATGTCCCTTGTATCCCGGGTAGTCTTCCCCAATCCGCCCTGTCCATTTTGTGAGAATCCTCTCGATGAGATCGTGGCTTGTTTCAATATTCATAGGACGCATGGCGTTGAGATGGTGGAGTGCATGGCTCTTGGCCTCTCCTGTTCGAATGAAGGATGTGAGGTGAGAGAGGATAGATCAATCGGGAATTTGTGACAGTAAGACATGCCGCATGCCGTCTCGCGGCGATGTGTAGAGGGTCGTGCGGCAACGGGTGGATTCTAACAAGACACAGGAAATTTGCAAGGCTCCTCGCGCCGATACAGCCTGGTCTGCGTTCGCTCTCTACAGCCGCTCCTACCATTGTCTGCACTCTCAGAGGCGGCTGTGCGATCACATGTGATCCTGCTGCACATGCTTCAGCCGTTGCGTCATGATCGCGAGGATACCATTGCCATTCTCGGTTAACGCCTCGCGCTTCCGGAACGCCTGAGGACTTCTCGTTTGCTTACGGCAGCTGTATGTGAAGCGCGGGCAATCGTCCTCAAATATTCAACTCGGGCGCTGCGGTGTATACTGCAGAGAGCCTCTCATCCTGCTTCAGGAGGAACCGATGCCTCTTGACCCCGCCCTGCTCGAACCCCGTATCCACGCAATTGGTGAAGACTTGGCCCGGCGTTCAGGCGGATAGGATCCCGGCCTGTTCGATTCGCACTGGTGGTCCCAGGCAGCCTCAACCTGGCGATGAAAGATCCCGCCTTCAAAGCCCAGTTGTTCCGATTCATCGATGTGTTGCCGGCATTGCAGGACGATTCGCAGGTGGTCCGGTTGGCCGAGGAATATTTCGGCGAGATGGGCGCGCATTTGTTCGGCGCACAGTGGGGGCTTCGGGCGCTTGGCGCGACGCTCAGTGGAAAAGCCATCCGGCATCAGGTGGAACAAATGGCCGGCAGTTTCATCGCCGGTGCGTCCATCGAGCAGGCTGTTCCGACACTCCGTAAATTGTGGGAGGATGGCCGGACCTTTTCAGTCAATCGGCTTACGGCTTGCCTGCATGTGAGCATGTTCGACCTGATCCACGGCGCGCTCACCCTTACCAGCGGGCGCGAACCGGATATTGGGTGATTAAAGGATCGGGGGTGAGTAGAAGGCAGTCATGTTCGATGGCCTGGCAAATAAGCATACGATCGAATGGATCCCGGTGCAAAGGGGGGAGCTTATGCAGGTGCAGCACGGCGCGCTCCTGAAGCGGAAGAATCGCAATCCCATGTCGCTCTCGTTGTTCCATGAGAAAGCGGTCTATCGGACTGGGCAGCGGTAACTTTCCTAATCCATGTTTGACCGAGAGTTCCCACACCGAGACGACGCTGAGCAGCATCTCATTGGCCGGGTCGATAAAAAGTTCCTTTGCAAGCGGCGATAGTTCCTTCGCTCCCGAAATAACCCACAGGAAGGTGCAGCTATCGAGCAGGCACTTCACTCGTGATGACCTTCAAATGCCTCAACCAGTGCACTTGGGAGCGGCTCGAAAAATCTACGGGGGACGGAGAAGCGGCCTTTCGCCAGACCAATGGGGCGAGCGCGGGTTGGAAGGTCCGGAAGGGCTGTGATCTCGGCAATGGGCTGATTGCGTTTGCACAGGACAATCCGCTCTCCTGCCTTGAGTTTCGCCAGATATTTGGAAAGATGGGTCTTCGCCTCGTGCACATTGAGCTTAATCATGAGTTTAAAGTAAACTAACTTCTAAATCATGTCAACAACCCACTGTTTTGCCCAAACAACCATTTTCAGACCATCCATTTCTCGTAGAGAATCCGCGAGGTAGGCTGGAGATGTGTTCTAATTTCTTCTCCTCATTGCAATTCGCCCGGCTCGATCTACTCGAAAATTTCAGTAACAACGGCATTGTTTACTTCCGAATCCTTGCTCGAAGCCATGTAGTCTATGACCCGATAACATCCATTCACCCGCTACATTCTTAAACAGTACATCGACTCGGATAGCTCAGCATATTCGCTCAAAAGCCGGAGGGGTTTTGGCCCCCGATCTTCCGGAAGCGGTCCCCAGCGTTATTTTTGCCGCCTGAGCTGAAGTGTCGGTGCCTGCTGGCGCGATCACCGTCTCACATGGAGCTAACGCGGTGTATACTGCAGAGAGCCTCTCATTCTGGTTCAGGAGGAACCGATGCCCCTCGACCCTGCCCTGCTCGAACCCCGTATCCGCGCGATTGGTGAAGATTTGGCCCGGCGTTCCGGCGGACAGGCGCCCGGCCTGTTCGACTCGCGTTGGTGGTCGCAGGCGGCCATCAACCTGGCGATGAAAGATCCCGCCTTCAAAGCCCAGTTGTTCCGATTCATCGATGTCCTGCCCTCGTTGCACGACGATGCGCAGGTCGTGCGGCTGGCCGAGGAATACTTCGGCGAGATGAGTGCACACCTCTTCGGTGCCCAATGGGGACTCAAGGCGCTTGCCTCCACGAAGTTCGGCGCATCGCTCAGTGGAAAAGCCATCCGGCATCAGGTGGAGCAGATGGCGACCAGTTTCATCGCCGGGGCGTCCATCGAGCAGGCCGTTCCGACGCTCCGCAAATTATGGGAGGATGGCCGGGCCTTTTCGGTGGACCTGCTGGGCGAAGCCAGCGTCAGCGAGCGCGAAGCGGATGGCTATCGGGCCCGCTGTCTGGCGGCATTGCGGACTCTCGGCGAAGCTTGTCCCGGTTGGTCCCCTGCCCTTTTACTCGAACGGGATCATCTTGGCCCCCTGGCTCGCGTGCAATTGTCGATCAAGATTTCGGCCCTCTATTCACAGCTCGATCCCATCGATCCCGAATCCAGCTACCGTGCCGTTGCGGCCCGCCTGCGGCCGCTCTTGAATCTCGCAGGCACCCTCTCCGCCTCGGTCATTTTCGATATGGAACAGGCGGAGACGAAGGAACTCATTCTCTCCATCTTCATGCGCTTCTTCATGGAAGAACCCTACCGGACCTTTCCCCATGCGGGGATCGCGCTGCAGGCCTATCGCACCGATACATACGACGACGTGCAACGGCTCTTGGCTTGGAGCAGCGCGCGGCAGGCGCCGATCACGATCAGGCTGGTGAAGGGCGCCTATTGGGACTCCGACGCGATTCGTTATCGTCAACGCGGATGGCCGATGCCGCTGTTCGAGCAGAAGGCACAGACGGATGTGAACTACGAAAGGCTCATTCGATTGCTGTTGGAGCGGAGCGATGTGATCCGGCCGGCGTTCGGCACGCACAACCTCCGTAGCCTGGCCGTGGTCGAAGCGGTGGCCGAGGCGCTGAAGCTGCCGCCGAATGCCTGGGAATATCAGATGATCTACGGCATGGCCGAGCCGTTTCAGCATGCGATGAGTGATCGTGGCCGGCGGCTCCGGCTCTATGCCCCGGTCGGAGAACTCCTTCCCGGCATGGCCTATCTGGTGCGGCGGTTGTTGGAGAATACGTCGAACGAATCGTTCCTGCGGAAGGAATACGTGGAGTCGCAGCCTCTGTCCCTGTTGCTGTCTCCGCCCGATGCAACACTACCCTCGCCTCCTTCCCCGATGACGACTGAGCCCGGCGCTTCTTCCAGCGTCGAGGCCGCTCAGTTTGTGAACGAGCCGGTGGCGGATTTTTCACGGGAGCAGGTTCGGGTCGCCATGGCCGAGGCCATCGATCACGTGCGCAAACAATTGGGGCAACGGCTTGATGTCTCGAAGGTGAATGAACATCTCCCGACAGGAGCGGATCTACGCTCATTCAATCCCAGCCAACCGGATCAATTGGCCGGCGTGGTGAAGAGTTATCAACCAGCCGACGTAGCTGGTCTCGTGAAGGTCGCCGTGTCGCATGCAGATGAATGGAAAGATCGGACGCTTTCGGATCGTGTTGCTGTAATGCGGAAGGCTGCTTGGTTGATGCGCGAGCAGCGTTGGGAATTGGCCGCTTGGGAAGTATTCGAGGAAGGAAAGCCCTGGCGCGAGGCCGATGCCGATGTGGCCGAGGCGATCGATTTTCTGGAGTACTACGCCGGAGCAATGGAGCAGCTTGAGCCGCCCCCCCGCTTGGGCCGGTACCCCGGTGAGTTGAACGAGTTGTTCTGGAGTCCGCGCGGAGTCACGGTTGTCATCGCGCCGTGGAATTTTCCGCTCGCCATTCCTGCCGGGATGGTCGCGGCGGCTCTGGTTTCCGGCAATTCGGTCTTGTTCAAACCGTCCGAACGCGCGTCGATCATCGGCTACCGGCTTGCCGGGATTATGCGACAGGCCGGTGTGCCGGCGGGCGTCCTCCAATATGTGCCGGGTGGTCCCGACGTCGGGCGCGAGTTAGTGACCCAGGCGTCCGTCGCCACGATTGCGTTTACCGGCTCCAAGGATGTGGGATTGGGCATGGTGCAGGCCGCTGCGGTTCAACAACCGGGACAGCGGTTCGTGAAGCGAGTCATTGCTGAGATGGGTGGAAAAAATGCGATCATCGTCGATGACACGGCCGATCTCGACGAAGCCGTGACAGGGGTGGTGCAGTCGTTTACCGGCTACGCAGGTCAGAAATGTTCCGCCTGTTCACGTGTGATCCTCTTGGATTCGATTCACGATGCGTTCATCCAACGGCTGGCCGATGCGGTTATGAGTCTGCGCATTGGCGCGGCTGAGGATCCGGCTACCCAGATCGGTCCGGTGATCGACGGGCGGGCCCAGAAACGGATTCGGGAATATCTGGAGATCGGGCGACGAGAAGGCCGGGTCGTGGTCGATCGGTCGATGGAAGGACCCGGTTATGCCGTGGGACCGGTGGTCATCGCAGGGATCGAGCCGACTCAGCGGTTGGCGCAGGAAGAAATTTTCGGCCCCGTGTTGGCCGTGATGCGAGCGTCCTCGTTCGAACAGGCGTTGCAGATTGCCAACGACACCGCCTACGCGTTGACCGGAGGACTGTACTCACGTAGTCCCCGGCATATCGAGCTGGCGCGTCAGGCGTTCGATGTCGGCAACCTCTACATCAACCGTTCGATTACCGGCGCCCTGGTCGGTCGGCAACCGTTCGGCGGCCACCGGCTATCGGGTATAGGGGCGAAGGCCGGGGGCGAAGAGTACCTGAAACAATTCATGGTCGCGCGTGTCGTCAGCGAGCAGACGCTCCGGCGCGGATTCGCTCCGACCCTGTAGGGCCGGCGCGGATTTTACGCTGACCTCTTCCAGTTCTTCCGTGATATCGGTGATGTTGCCCCGATCCTCCTTGAGCGCGGCCAATTCCTGCCGTTCGATATATTTGACCAGCCCCACGCCCTTCGCGAACCAGGCCGTCATCACATCGGTGCCGACCGCCGTCCGATCGGCGGAGGAGAGATGAATCTTGAGGGTCATCCGCGCTTCCACGCGCACGGCGTCGGGATACGTGCCGGCGGGCACCGTGATCGATTCCTGACCGAGCACCGTCGAGACTCCTTCGACGTCCACATGTTCGTTGGTGCCGTCCCCATCGATATCGCTTCCGAAATCGATGTCCGTGCGATTGAACTGTTGAAAGGATTGAGCCACTTTCATCGGGAACCGGATGATCTGATACGGCACGAGCTGCTTCTCCAACGGCGTGCCCGGCTCGGACCCGTAGTACACCACGCCGGCCGCATCGCGGCGGTAAAAGCTGTCGGATGCGCCATGGTTGCCTGGGTTGGTGTCATGAAACACGTTGACGACCACGCCGCCCTTCAGGGTGCGGGTTCCGGTCACCGACGACACGTTGAAGAAGTATTTGTTCTCGATCGTCTGGAGAGGGCCTTCCGAGATCTGTCCGCGGTACTGCCAGCGCGTGCCGACGGTGTCGGGGAAATAGTCGGCAGACTGGGCGATGGTCTGTCCTACCTCCGTGGCCTGAGCTTGGCCATGACCCAACAGGATGCCCACGAACCCGCACATGCCCACTGCGACCACGGTCGAGCGCACCAAATTCTGAACGATCACGGCTGCCCTCCAGTCAAAAAAATCACGGTACCATACCCGATTCGCCGCAGCAAGCCGGCAGGTCCCGCCTTGCCTTCTCCTGTGCCTCCTCGCATAATCGCTCGCCGTGATGCCCGCATTACCTCCCGCAGCTCAAGACGTTCGTGAACGCCGGACGGTTCTGGTAACCGGTGGGTCCGGTGGAATCGGTCGTGCGCTCTGTCTGGCCTTCGCCCATGCCGGGTATTGGGTGGGGGTGCATTACTTTCGTCAGCGGCCGGCAGCTGAAGAGACGCTCGCGCTGCTCTCGCAGGCCGGTGGTCAGGGTGCCCTCTACCAGGCGGATGTACGGTCGAGCCATGAGGTCCAGACGATGCTGGACGCGATACGGTCGCAGCGCGGCCGAGTCGATACCCTGCTCTGCAATGCCGGCATGGCGTCGAAGCATCTGGTGGTGACTTGTCCGGAAGAAGCATGGCAACAGATCATCGACACAAATCTGACGGGCACCTATCGCTGCATGACCGCTGCGGTGAACGATATGATGACGCAGGGCGGTGGATCCGTCGTCGTGATCGGGTCCTTTGCCGGATTGCAGGGAACGAACGGCCAAGCTGCCTATGCAGCGTCGAAGGCGGGGCTGATCGGGCTGGTGAAGACCGCGGCGCGGGAATGGGGACCGCACAATATTCGCGTGAATCTGGTCTGTCCCGGCTGGCAGCAAACGGGCATGGCCGGTGACTCATTTCCAACCGGTGAACGGCTCGACGACCATGTGCTGGGACGTGTCTCGAACCTGGCTGATGTGAGCAGGACGATTTGCCAACTCGCGCAGCTCTCCGATATGTCGGGGCAAGTGTGGAACCTGGATAGCCGCATTCTGTAGCAGGATGCTGAAAACAGCCGCCAGCTTCGTTCTCGGTCGTACGTCTCCTTGCGACGTACCGTAAAGGTACGCCTCAGTCGACGCACTCCCTGCGGCCTTGCTGGTAGCCGTTTTGAGCATCCTGTCGGGGACTCACTCGTGGGTACCGATCGCCGTTCGTCGAATTCGGAGGGCGAATCTATTTTCACAGCGTGTGAGGTGGGAAGAGAATGGCAGCAACCAAAGGGGTGTTTGTGACCGGCACGGATACGGGCGTTGGAAAGACGGTCGTGTCCTCTGCGTTGGTCCGGAGTCTGGTCCAGACGGGCCGCTCTGTCGGGGTGATGAAGCCGGTCGAAACCGGGGTGTTTCTCGAGCAACTGAGTGAGAGCGACGCGGGGCGACTCATGGCTGCGGCGGGAGTAGACGATGGGATCGAAGAGGTGTCTCCCTACCGGTTCCCCGCGCCGCTCGCTCCCCTCGCCGCTGCATCCGCGCAAGGCCGCGTGATCGAGATGCAGGAGATCATGAGACGGTACGAACGGCTTGCGGCCCGGTACTCTTGTGTTGTGGTTGAAGGCGCCGGCGGCCTGCTCGTGCCGATTGGGAAGGATTGGGATATGCGTGACTTGATCGGCCGGATCGGGCTGCCCGTCGCACTTGTGGGGCGGGCCGGGCTCGGCGGGATCAATCATGCGCTGCTGACGCTGGAGGGCCTTCGGCAACGTCGGCTGACCGTGGTGGCTGTCCTGTTGAATGAGACTGTCCCGTCCACGACGACCGCGCAGCAGGAGCAGTGTGCGTCTACGGTCGCGCTGTTACGGGAGCGAGCCGGTGTTCCGGTGTTGGGACCGCTGCCCTACCGGCCGCACCTTGGCTCTGATTGGTCTGGCGCCGGTGAGACGCTGGCGCAGAGTAGCCCGATCAGGGAGCTTGCGGATCTGGTGTGGGCAAATGCTGTTGGAAGGTCCGGATAGCCGCGCCGAGGTCCGGAGCCTTGAGAATCGCAGAGATCACTGCCACACCATCCGCCCCGGCCGCCATAATCTCACCCACCGACTCAGCCGTAATGCCGCCGATCGCAAACATCGGCAGCGTGGTCAACGCGCGCGCCGCGCGTAATCCTTCCAGACCGACCACCGGGTCGTGATCGGCTTTCGTGGAGGTGCTAAAAATCGGTCCGAATCCCACGTAATCGGGCTGCGCAGCGGCGGCCTCACGCACCTGAGCTGTGTTGTGCGTCGAGAGTCCGATGACTTTTCCCGGTCCCATGAGTTGTCGGGCGTAAAAGATGGGAAGGTCGTCCTGGCCCAGGTGCACTCCATCCGCGTTCACGGCCATCGCTAAATCACAGCGATCGTTGACGATCAAGAGGGCGCCGACGTCGGTTGCGGCCTGACGCAATGCGAGCGCCTTCGCATAGGCCTCTTTCATCGTGGCCTGCTTATCCCGGTATTGAAAGAGGCGGACACCGTACGCGGCTGCTTCGCGCAGGAGATCGGGCAGCGGGCGATCGGGCCTGACCGTGGGGTCGAGCACGAGGTACAGCCCTTTCAGGGGCAGTTGTGGAGGGACCTGAGACGTGGCTGGCTCCTGGTCAATTAGCAGGCCGTTGAAAAAGTCCACCAGCGGCGTTCTCGCGTCGCTCCATGGCTCACCGTACGATTGGGGTACGGATTTCGCCACGTCGCTTGCTGCGGCCTTGCTGGATGGCCATTTTGAACGGCCTGCGGGTGATTCCTATGGATACATGACCTCAGCCGGTTCGCAAAACACTGGGCTGAGATCTGTTTGTCAGCAACCTGTTACGAGGACTGGCCGGCAAGAAAACGGTCGAGGAATGTCGTGGAGACATGCCCCTTCTGGAAATCGGGATCGTTGAATATTTTCCGATGGAGAGGGATCGTCGTCTTGATGCCTTCGATGACAAATTCATCGAGTGCGCGGCGCATGCGGGCCATCGCCTCCTGGCGATCACGTCCGTGCGTAATCAATTTGGCGATCAGGCTGTCGTAGTATGGGACGACCACGGCGTTCGGTTCCATCGCGGAATCGACGCGCACGCCGAATCCTCCGGGGGCGGAATATTTGGTGATCTGGCCTGGACAGGGCGTGAACTTTTCCGGGTCTTCGGCATTGATCCGGCACTCGAAGCTGTGACCGTTCAACTTGATGTCCGGCTGCTTGAACGAGAGGGGCATGCCCGAGGCAATCCGGATCTGTTCTTTCACGAGGTCGATCCCGGTCACCATTTCCGTGATGGGGTGTTCGACCTGGATGCGGGTGTTCACTTCCATGAAAAAGAAGTTGCGATCCTTGTCGAGGAGAAACTCCACTGTGCCGACGTTACAATAACGAATGGCTTTCACGGCCTCCACGGCTACCCGGCCGATTTCACGCCGCAGCCGTTCATCGATGGCAGGCGACGGGGTTTCTTCCACCAGCTTTTGGTGACGTCGTTGGATGGAACAATCACGCTCGCCGAGGTGGACCACATGGCCCCGATTGTCGGCCACGATCTGCACTTCGATGTGTCGCGGTTCGAGGAAATAGCGTTCGAGATAGACGCCGTCGTGGCCGAAGGTGGACTTCGCTTCGGCTTGCGCCGCCTGAAACGCTCGCGCCAGTTCCTCCGGTTTGTTCACCACGCGCATGCCGCGTCCGCCGCCTCCGGCCGAGGCCTTGATGATCACGGGGAAGCCGATGGTCTTCGCGGCCTCTTGGGCATCCTGTTCGCTCCGGAGTTCGCCGGGGCTGCCGGGCGTGACCGGGAGGCCCTTCTTGGCGACGACTTCCCGTGCCTTCGATTTGTCGCCCATCAGGGCGATGTTTTCGGAGGTCGGGCCGATGAATTTGACGCCGATCGATTCGCAGACTTCCGCGAAGTGCGCATTCTCTGAGAGGAATCCATAGCCGGGGTGAATGGCATCGGCCCCGGTGACTTCGGCCGCGCTCAGCACGTTGGGGATATTGCGGTAACTGAGGGCGGCTTCCGGCGGGCCGACGCAGACATGTTCGTCCGCAGCCCGCACGTGCAGGCTCGCGGCATCGGCTTCGGAGTGGATCGCCACGGTTTTGACGCCGAGCTCTTTGCAGGCGCGGATCACCCGCAGGGCGATTTCTCCACGATTGGCAACCAACACTTTCTTAAACACAAGATACTCCGGCGCGGGTCACTCTCTGTGTCCGCCTGGTTCTAACGGTTTGCTCTGCCACGGGTGAGACCTGATCCGGTTCTGTCGCAGGATCCGGCATGTGCCGTCTGCCGTCGGAAACCCATTCACGAGGAACGGATCCCCGGTCGTCTCGCCACGAACCCTGATGATCGTTTCGGCTAGGGCGTGGCGTTGGGGTCTATCAAGAAGAGAGGTTGTCCATACTCGACGGGCTTGGTGCTCTCCGCCAATATTTTGGTGATTTGCCCGTCGGCCTCGGACTCGATTTCGTTCATCAGCTTCATGGCTTCGACGATACAAAGCACCTGGCCCTTCTTTACGTAATCCCCCTCTTCCACATACGGGTCTGCATCCGGTGAGGGCGAGCGGTAGAAGGTGCCGACGATAGGAGACGTAATCGTGACCTGGCCATCCGTTTCTTCGGGTGGACGGGTCTGCGCCGCCGGCGTCGTTCCGGTAGAGGTCGACTGGTTTGTGACGGTCTCCACCGTCTGGGCCGTCGTGGTCCGGATAACCGGCTCATGCCGGATGCGGATACGGACTCCGCTCCGCTCGATTTCCACCTCGGTCAGATGGTTGCGCTTCAGCAGGTCGGCCAACTGTTGAATCTGTGCGGCCTGGTCCGGAGAGAGCAGTGTCTCAGCGGCCGTCGATCGAGGCGCAAAGGCGCTCGGTAGGACGATCGGCTTCCCGGCCCCCCGGCCTTTTCCTGTCTTTTTACCTGATGAGCTCAACGCACGCGCTCCACAAATTCACGGGTTCTCGTATCGATGCGAATCGTTTCCCCGATTTCCAGGTAGAGCGGCACCTTGATCGTGGCGCCGGTCTCGACGATCACCGGCTTATTGCCGCCCGAGGCCGTATCCCCGCGCACGCCCGGTTCACCGTCGACCACTTTGAGTTCGACAAAGTTCGGCAGCAGGACCGTAATCGGCCGGTGCTCGTAGATCAGGATCTTGGCGATCATGTTTTCTTTGAGCAGATCGGCGTTGCTTCCCAACTGGCTCTTCTCATAGGTCGACTGCTCATACGTCTCCGTATCCATGAACGTGTAGGACTCGTTCGTGGCATACAGGAATTGCATGTCGCATTCTTCGATCTGGGGTGTGTCGAATTTTTCTCCGGAACGAAAGGTCCTGTCGAGGACGTTGCCTGAGAGATAACTCTTCAGCTTCGTCCGGACGAATGCCCCGCCCTTGCCGGGTTTGACGTGTTGAAATTCCACAATATAAAAGGGTTGACCTTCTACCATTAACGGGCTGCCGTTCCGAAACTCTGCTGTCGAAATCACAACAACTCTCCTTGGTACAACAAGTTCAACGGCGCGAAACCGTGGGTTTATTCTTCGGGGCCGTCCGAGGGCGTGATGCCTTGCTGCCGGCCTCGAGGTGCGCGGCCAACGCGTCCAGCGCCAGCAGATAGCCGGTGGGACCGAATCCGGAGATCTGTCCCAGGGCGACACCGGCGATGAAGGAGTGATGGCGAAACTCCTCCCGCTGATGGATGTTCGACAGATGCACCTCGACCGTCGGCAGGGCGACGGCGGCGATCGCATCGCGAATGGCGATGCTGGTGTGGGTATACGCGGCCGGATTGATGATGATGCCGTCGAAATGGCCCCTGGCATTCTGAATCCAGGTGACCAGTTCCCCTTCTACATTCGTCTGTTTGGTCTGCACCGCAATTCCCCGCTCGCCTGCGCGACGGACAATCGACTTGTCGATGTCGGGCAAGGAGGCCTGTCCGTAGACGGATGGCTCTCGCGTCCCCAGGAGATTGAGATTGGGACCATGAAGCACTAGCAGCCGCAGCATGTGTCTGTCGCGCGCCCCCGTGATCAGTAGGCTGCAATGGATAGAGATGCCAGCAGCGGCGGCATTCTAACAGGCTGTCAGGAGTGGGTCAAACGTTGTTCCGGGGGACGGGACGAGCGCTGGGTCAGTTGGGGGGGATGCAGTCAGTGAACGCGTTGGGCTTGAATGGTTCGCAGCCAGGCTTCCAGTCGCGCGATCGCGGCCGTATGTTTCACGACAGGCAGATCCGGGGTCGGCCGGCCCAGTGTTTCAGTGACCGGTTCAGATGCCATCGATGACGTGGATACGGATGGCTCGGGAGCGGGCGTGACGGGAGCCGCAGCTTTTGCTGTGTCGGGTCTAGGCTCCGTGACGATTCGTTTCTTCTCGCGTTTGGCGGCCGGAGCATTGTCAGGTGCTCCGGTGATGCTGCGTTTGACTGAGGCCGCCTCTTCATCGAACGGGTTGGCGTTCAGGATGGCTGTGCAGGACAGCAACGCTAAGTCGGCGTTCCCTTCGGCGTGATAGAGCTTGGCGAGAATACGATGCGCGCGAAGATTGTCCGGGCGCTGTCTGACGACGTCTTCAAGAATAGCCTTCGCTTTCACCGGCTGGCCCAATTGATCGTAGACCCGACCCAATGCCGCCATGGCGGTGACAAAGCCGGGATAGGCCTTGAGGCCGTCTTCGAGTACGCCCGCCGCTTCCTGCCACATGCCGACCTTGATGTATTCGTCCGCGAGGGGGAGGAATTCTTTCGAGCGCGGGTCTTTGGCGACGGCGATGGCCAGGCGGTCGATTTCGGCGGCGGTCGATGGATCGATACGCGATGAAGAAGCCACGCCCTACTCCTTGCGATGTGTCCCTGTTCCTGCGGCCGGCTTCGTCGACCTTTGGCCGGTCGGTAAGGTCAGGACTCGGTCCAAAATGCGGTCTGCGACCTCACGCTTGGGTAACAGGGGGAGTTCCTCCGTGCGGCCGTCACGATCCAGGATGAACACGCGATTCTGGTCCGACCCGAAGCCCGATCCTGCTGCCGTCACGTCATTGGCGACCAGCAGGTCGACGCCCTTAGCTTGCAGCTTTTCCCGCGCATGGGCAAGCAGATCCTCAGTTTCCGCCGCAAACCCCACGAGCACCTGTGTCGTCCGGCGCTCGCCCAATTCCATGAGAATATCGTCGGTCGGCGACAACTCCAGGCTGGTGACGGGACTCCGTCGCTTTTTGAGTTTCTGTGCAGCGGGTTGTGTAGGGCGAAAGTCCGCAACGGCGGCCGCCATGATGACGGTATCGCTCCAGGAAAACCGGCTGATGACAGCCTTGCGCATCTCCTCTGCCGTCGTCACCGGACAAAACTCCACGCCGGCCGGCGGGGTCAGGGCGGTGGGGCCTGAGACCAGCAGGACCTCCGCGCCGCGTGCCTGCGCGGCTTCGGCGAGCGCATATCCCATCTTTCCGGAGGACCGGTTGGAAATGAACCGCACAGGGTCGATGGCTTCCTGCGTAGGCCCGGCGGAAACGAGCAGACGGCGACCGGACCAATCCCGACGCGGGTGGAGCGCGACCTGGAGGGCCGACAGGATTCGTGCTTCATCGGCCAACCGGCCCTGCCCCGATCGACCTGAGGCGAGGGGGCCTTCTTCCGGTTCGACGATGACTGCGCCGCGGGCACGCAGCGTGGCCACGTGTTCTACGACGGTCTGATGGTGCCACATGTCCCCGTCCATGGCCGGCGCGAAAATCACGGGACATTGTGTGGTGAGAAGCATGGTCGAGAGGAGATCGTCGGCAAGCCCGAGCGCGGCTTTGGCCAGACAATTGGCGGTGGCCGGGGCAATCAGGATAGCCTGCGCCTGCTCCGGCAAGGAGAGGTGCGGCATTTCCTGGTGGGCTTCGAAGAGGTCGGTTGCCACGTCGGAACCGGACAACACCTCGAAGGTCAGCGGAGTCACGAACCGGCAGGCTCCTGCCGTCATGACGACGTTCACCGTCGCGCCTTCGCGACGGAGCATACGCAAGAGCCCGACTGCCTTATAGGCGGCAATACTCCCCGTGACGGCGAGCACAAGGCGGACACCGGTGAGTGAGGGGCCGGTGGTCTGCACGAAGCGGGACTACTCCTCGCCCTCCGGAGCAGGGGCGGGCTTGACGGTATCGTCGACGTAGACGCTCAGCTCTTTCTTGATTTCCTTGGCGTCCTCTCCGGTCATCATGGCCAGGCGTTCCGTCTCGCCTTCCTTGACCCGTTTGGATTCCTTGATCGCATCGCGGGCTTCCTGTCCGATCAGGAATTTGACCTTGTGCCGAAGGACTTCGTCGAGCGCGATGCTCGTTTCTTTGGTGAATTTTGACGGGCCGGACATGCGCGCGCCCTGCACGAGTTGTTTCGCCCGCTGCGCGGCGATAATCACCAGCCGGTGTCGTGAATCGAACTCCCCGGTGGCGTATTCCGGTAACAAACTTAACATTTCACCCATGATGCAAGTGCTCCTTTGATGCGGGGGCGGAGGAGGAATTCCCCTGCTTGCCCTCTTTGTCGAGAATGAATTTTTCTTCCAACCACGTCATGTTCAGGCGTTTGGTTTTGATCCGTTCCGCCAGGAAAATGCTTTCGAGCTCTTTCAAGGATTGCTTCAGGTCGTCGTTCCGGACGATGTAGTAGTACTCCCGGTAGCTCCAGACCTCTTCTTTGGCTTTCTGCAGGCGGCGTTGAATTTCGTCCGGCGAGTCCCCAGCCCGGTTTTGAAGCCTTGTCCGCAGCGTGTCGAACGACGGCGGCAGAATGAAGATATACACGCCGTCTTCAAACTTTTTTTTCACTGAACGCGCGCCCTGCACATCGATTTCGAGCAGCACGTCGATGCCCTGTTCCATTTTCTCGGTCAGCATCTTGCGCGGTGTGCCGTACAAATTGCCGTAGACATGCGCCCATTCGATGAATTCATTCCGATCGATCATCTGGCGGAAGGCCGGCTCATCGAGAAAATGGTAATCCTGCCCATCCACCTCGCCCGGGCGCGGTTTGCGCGTGGTGTACGAGATCGAATGCCACAATCCAGGGACATTGGCCGTGATCTGTTTGCACAATGTCGTCTTCCCGCTCCCCGACGGAGCCGAAATGATAAACAAAATGCCCCGCCGTACTTGGGGAGGTTTATCGTTGGATGAAACGGGCGCGGTATTCATAGGTGGTTCGACATCGGCACCAGGCCGACACTATTCGACATTCTGAACTTGTTCGCGCAATTTTTCCAGTTCGGCTTTCATTCGGACCACCAACGCGGCGATGTCGGCGTCGTTGGCCTTTGAGCCGATGGTGTTCACTTCCCGCCCCATTTCCTGGAGCAGGAACTCTAAGGTCTTCCCCACCGACTCCTTACTGTGGAGCTGCTGATCGAACTGTAGCATATGTGACTCAAGTCTGACCAATTCTTCTGAGATGTCCGAACGGTCGGCAAACACCGCCAATTCCTGTTGGAGCCGGGCCGGATCCGGCAATTCGGCCTGCAACAGGGACTCAATCCGGCCTTTCATGCGCTCAAATGCATGCTTGGCCAGTACCGGGGTCTTTTCCGCCACGGTGGACTTGGCCTCACGGATCGCATCCAGGTGGAGAGCCAGGTCTTTGGCGAGTGCCTCCCCTTCTCGTCGGCGCATCTTCTCCAGGTCTGTCAGCGCGCCACCCAGCACCCGCAGCACGGTTTTCGTCAGTTGCCCGGCATCGACCGGCTCATCGGAAATAGACAAGATGTCACGG
The DNA here is from genome assembly GCA_919902505.1 of Nitrospiraceae bacterium. Classification (GTDB taxonomy): domain Bacteria; phylum Nitrospirota; class Nitrospiria; order Nitrospirales; family Nitrospiraceae; genus Nitrospira_A. The sequence continues at coordinate 177,639 of CAKKRE010000002.1, read as the reverse complement.
AATCCTGCGAGCGTGGACACATCCACCGCCCCGCGCAGCCCCAGTGTTTTCTGCAGCTTCTTGAGGGCCGTATGATACTGCTTGGCCAATGCCTGATCGATCTGGACCGTCTTCAGGCTGCCGCCGGCGGAATGAACCGAGACCGACACGTCGACTCGTCCGCGGAGGCAGCGTTGCTGGACGGTTTTTCGAACCTGGTCCTCCAGTTGCGCCAACGATCGGGGCAGTCTGACCGCCACTTCGAGAAAGCGGTGATTGACCGACCGGATCTCCACGGTGACGCCGGCCTTCTGTGACGTGCCGTCCTTTTTCCCATATCCCGTCATGCTTCGAATCATCGTGCGGTTTTCCCTTCCCAACGGCAATCGGTATAGATCGGACAGTGCCGACATTTCGGTGTGCGCGCGAGGCAGATGTATCGGCCATGCAGAAGGAGCCGTTGGGATCCTTCCGTCCACTGGTCTGCCGGCAGTAAGCGTTGCAGGTCCATTTCAATCTTTTCGGGATCCGTATGGCGGGTCAGGTCGAGCCGCCCGGCCACTCGTTTCACATGTGTGTCGACCACGATGGCCGGCTTCTCGAATGCGTTGCCCAGAAGGACATTCGCGGTCTTTCGCCCGACTCCCGGTAGAGTGGTGAGTGTCTCCATTGTTTCGGGAACCTCCCCGTGGAACCGCTCGTTCACGGCCTTCGCACAGTGGATGAGGTTCTTGGCTTTCGTTTTGAAGAACCCAGTCGGCCGGATGAGAGCTTCCAATTCCGCGGGATCGGCCGAAGCGTAATCGCGAGGCTGCTGATAGCGGCGGAACAGATTCGGGGTGACCTGATTCACCCGCTGATCGGTGCATTGTGCCGACAGGATCGTGGCGACCAGTAACTCCCAGGGCGTGCGATGGTCCAGCTCGACTTTCATCGCCGGTGAGGTCGCGCGTAATGCGGTCAACATCCGTGCGAGGCGGCGTTTGGCCGTCACGCCGGCCGGTTGATCTGTTGTGGCAACTTTCATGATGCGGTGTGGTGGCGGCCAATTGTGCAGAGGTCAGGAGTGAGATGCAAGCGCCAGGTCCTGAGGCGGCTGGTCAGGATCTTCCTCGAGTCCCGGGGGTGTCGGACTGGTGGGCAAGAGGGATTCAAGGTGGGCGATCAACGGGCGCAGCGTCTCACGGTTCGGCGCCGAGATTCCGATCGCGCGATACCGCTGGCAGAGGACGCCGGCCTCATGTGCCGAGAGGCGGTCACACTTGTTCAGGACCATGACGCGTGGAATGGTATCGAGGTTGAGCGATTGCAAGACGGTCTCGACAGCGGTGATCTGTTGATCGACGTTGGGGGCTGAGGCATCGACCACGTGCAGGAGTAGGTCGGCATCCCGCAATTCGTCCAGCGTGGTGCGGAAGGCTCCCACCAGATCTTTGGGGAGGTCCCGAATGAACCCCACCGTATCGGTCACGATGACTTCGCGGTCATGAGGAAAACGAAGGCGGCGGCTCGTCGTGTCGAGGGTTTCAAAGAGACGATCCTGGGCCGGGATCTGACTGTGGGTCAGGGTGTTGAGCAGCGTCGATTTGCCTGCATTGGTGTAGCCGACGATGGAGAGGATCGGAAGCCCCTGGCGCACACGTCGGGATCGGCGCTGATCTTGATGGCGGGCCACGTCGTCGATTTCCCGCTCCAGGTGCGCGATGCGATCGCGGATGCGGCGGCGATCGGTTTCCAGCTTGGTTTCACCGGGGCCGCGTGAACCGATTCCGCCTCCAAGGCGCGACAACGAGGTGCCATGCCCGGACAGTCGCGGCAGAAGATACCGAAGCTGAGCCAGCTCCACTTGAACTTTGCCTTCACGGGTATGGGCGCGCCGGGCGAAAATATCCAGAATGAGCTGCGTGCGATCGATCACTTTGAGATCCGTCACCTCGGAAATAGCGCGGGCTTGCGCCGGGGCGAGATCCTGGTCGAAGATCACGAGGTCGGCTCCCTTCTGGAGCGCGCGCATCACAACCTCCTTCAGTTTGCCTTTTCCGAGCAAGTATCGCTCGAACCCTTCGTGGGTGCGCTGGGCGATGCGATCCAGCACGCGGACCTCAGCGGATTCGGCCAGTTCCTTCAGCTCTTCCAAATGCTCTTCCTGCTCGGCGTGACTTCTGGGAGCCGCGCTGACCAGGATGGCGGATTCGGTGCCGGCGGCGACGTCGTGCTTGGTATCCGATCGCTGCAAATCGTTTTCGAGCGCATGGAGGAACGTGTCCAGTTGAAGGTCCAGATCGTGGAACAGGACCGGTTTCAGGATGCGGCAGACTTCTCCCTGTTGATTAGGTGGGAGCAGATGCGCCAGATGCAGCAGGCTGGGCTCGCCTTTTTCGTCTACGCCCAGGACCCCGATCAGGTCCAATCGCAGGAGCGCCAGATGGGTCACATCGTCCTGGCTCAACGGGTCATCGTGGAGATGGGTGCGAATCAGCCGGAGACCGCGGAGGGAATGTGATCCGACTCTGAACTTCGCCAGAGACTCGAAGGTGGGTGCGCAGCCGGCTCCCACGAGCACCTGTTCGATGACACCGCGGCGAGTGATCAGGAGACCGATGGGACGGCGAATCTCACGTGTCAACTGGGTGGTCGTGCGCGCCAGTTCGGTCGTAAGGACGGCTGAGGACGGCACACGGCGTCGATACAATCGCTCCAATGCCGCGAGGTGACTGGCTTTCAGACCGGTGACGTGTCCGTGAATCGTGGGGATGGTGATGCTCCTTGTGGTACTCGAACGTTAGGATCTGCGACGCACCGTTCCGCCGTCCGACGATGCCGGCAACGCATAATTCGGCATCGCTTCGCATTCGAAGGATGCCAGCCTGCCCTGCTCCAGAGCCCGCTGCCCTGCCGCCGCAATCATGGCCGCATTGTCTGTGCAGTATGAGAGGGCCGGGAGTCCCAATTCAATCCCCTCCCCGGCTGCGCGCTCCGTCAATCGTGCTCGCAGCCGGGAGTTGGCCGAGACGCCTCCGACGACGGCGAGGGCTGAGACGCCTGCCTGTCGCACGGCCGCGAATGTCTGACGGACCAACACGTCCACGATCGCTTCCTGGTACCCGGCGGCCAGGTCGGCCTGTTGTTGGGCGATGGCTTGCTGGTCCATGCGCTGGAGCTGATAGAGCAAGGCCGTCTTGAGACCGCTGAAACTGAAATCCAGTTGTCCGGTTCTCACGCGCGATCGAGGGAATCGCACGGCCACCGGACTGCCTTTTCTGGCCGCGGCGTCGATGAGCGGTCCACCCGGGTATCCGAGCCCGAGCATTTGTGCGCCCTTGTCGAATGCTTCGCCTGCAGCATCGTCGATCGTTCGTCCCATCAGCTGGAAGCCGCCATGTTCCTTTGCGTGGAAGAGATGCGTGTGCCCGCCTGAGGCGATCAACACCACGCAGGTTCTCGGAAAGGACGGGCGGTCGATCCAGGCTGAGGCGATGTGGCCTTCGAGGTGACTCACGCCGACCAGTGGAATGCCAAGCGCGTAGGCTAAGGACTTGGCATAACTGATACCCACCAGCAGGGCGCCGGCCAGGCCGGGTCCCTGGGTGACGGCGATGGCGCCGAGATCCTGCCAGGTGAGACCTGCTGCGTCCAGAGCCTGACGCGTGACGTGATCCACATTTTGAATATGAGCACGCGAGGCCAATTCCGGCACCACCCCGCCGAACCGTTCATGGACGGTTTGCTGCGAAGAAATCACGTTGGCCAGGACATGCCCTTCACCGTCGAGCACCGCTGCGGCAGTCTCGTCGCAGGATGTTTCGATGCCGAGAATCGTCGTGGATGCCGGAGGCTTCATAGGGAAAACTGCCGACAGGGTGACGACATGTGAACCTGGTCATGCATGTGTGCTCGATCCCAAGGGGCGAGGTTAGGCGCAGTGGGCGCGCACTGGGACTGGTGCTGCTTGTAAGGAGATCTGGGCAACAACTGATCCTGCCGTAAAATGCGACAACCCCCGGATCCGGTTGCGGACCGCGGGGGTTGCCGGGTGGTCTCTAGGATCTCAACGACGAGTCGATCCTCTCGTAACGGTCTTCGCTCGCGCTAGACGCCTGCCATCGCTTCTTGTTCGATGAAGGCCGGCGCGCCGTCGCGCAGCACGACTTTGATCTTCCTGTTTTCCTTGAAGCGACCCTTGATGAGTTCTTCAGATAGGGGATCGCCGATCGCCCGCTGGATGATCCGGCGCATCGGCCGCGCACCGTAGAGCGGCTCGTATCCTTCCTTGATGAGCCACTGCTTCACCTCGTCGTCCACCTCGATGCTGACGCTCTTGTCGATCAGGCGGAGATTCAGCTCGTGCAGCAGGATATCCAGGATGTAGATCAAGTGCTCCTTCTCCAGGGAATGGAAGATCACGATTTCGTCGACCCGGTTTAAAAACTCCGGGCTGAACGAACGCTTGAGTTCTCCCATCACGTCTTCTTTTCGGCGCAAGGCCTGTCCGCCCTTTTCATCATTCTGGAATCCGAGCGACACGCCTTTTTGGATCATCTTCGTGCCGATGTTCGAGGTCATGATCACGACCGTGTTCTTGAAATCGACTTTTCGGCCCAGGCTGTCCGTGAGGACACCGTCGTCGAGCACCTGCAGCAGGACGTTAAACACGTCCGGATGCGCTTTCTCGATTTCGTCGAACAGCACGACCGAATAGGGACGACGTCGAACCTTTTCAGTGAGCTGTCCGCCTTCCTCGTAGCCGACGTATCCCGGAGGGGCTCCGAAGAGGCGTGAGCTCGTGAACTTTTCCTGATACTCGGACATATCGATCCGGATGAGCGCATCTTCGCTGTTGAAGAGGAACTCCGCCAGCGTCCTGGCCAATTCCGTCTTTCCGACACCGGTCGGGCCGAGGAAAATGAAGGACCCGATGGGTTTCTTCGCTTCCTTGAGACCCGCTCTGGATCGACGAATGGCACGCGCCACCGCCGAAATAGCCTCGTTCTGTCCGATGACCCGCTTGTGGAGGAATTCTTCCATGCGGAGCAGTTTATTGGATTCTTCTTCTTCCAACTTGAAGAGCGGAATGCCGGTCATCTTCGACACGACATAGGCGACTTCTTCCTTGCCGATGGTCGGCTTGTGTTTCTCCTGATTCTTCTTCCACTCCCGCTTGGATTCATCGAGGAGCTTTCGCAGGCGCTCCTCTTCTTCGCGATGGCGAACGGCTTCCTCGAAATTTTGCATCGAGATCGCCAGCTCTTTATCGCGAGAAATCTTCTTGAGTTCCTGCTCCAGCGCTTTCAGTTCCGACGGCAGGGCATAGGTTTGCAACTTCGCCCGCGAGCCGGTTTCGTCGATCAGATCGATCGCCTTGTCCGGCAGGAACCGGTCGGTAATATAGCGATCCGCCAACTTGACCGCTTCTACGATGGCGTCTTCCGTAATTTCCACCCCATGGTGTTCCTCGTACCGGTCCCGCAAACCCTGGATGATCCGCACCGTTTCATCCGTGCTGGGCGGTTGTACGTGGATGGGTTGGAAGCGACGTTTGAGCGCGCCGTCCTTCTCGATGTGTTTGCGATATTCGTCGAGTGTCGTGGCGCCGATGCATTGAATCTCGCCGCGGGACAACGCCGGCTTGAGCATGTTGGAGGCATCGATGGATCCTTCCGCCGCCCCCGCCCCAACCAACGTGTGCAACTCGTCGATGAAGATAATGATATTCCCAGCCTGCACAATCTCCTTCATCACGACCTTGAGGCGCTCTTCAAATTGACCGCGATATTTCGTGCCGGCCACCAGTGAGCCCAGGTCGAGCGCGATGACGCGACGGGACAGCAGATTGTCCGGGACTTCCGACGCGATGATGCGCTGTGCGAGTCCCTCGACAATGGCTGTTTTCCCTACCCCCGATTCGCCGATAAGTACAGGATTGTTTTTCGACCGTCGGCTGAGAATCTGCAGGACACGCTCGATTTCGTCCGCGCGACCGATGACGGGATCCAACTGCCCCTCCTGGGCCAGCTGGGTCAGGTCGCGTCCGAATTCGTCGAGTGCCGGCGTATTGCTCTTGCGGTCCCGCTCGCGCGGCGCAGACTTACGCAGGAAGGTGACGGTGAGTTGCCGGGCGGTCAGGAGGTTAGCGCCGAGACTCCGGAGAATCTTCCCGCCGATGCCTTCTTCCTCCCGAAGGAGACCGAGCAACAGATGTTCGCTGCCGATGTGGTTATGCCCGAGCAGCCGGGCTTCTTCAACCCCGTACTCGATGACTTTCTTGACCCGCGGGCTGAAAGGAATTTCCCCGAAGGTCATCGTTGTGCCCCCGCCCGGGAGATTCCGCTCGATTTCGAGTCGAATCTGCTCGGTGGAGAGCCCCATTTTCTTGAGGATCATCAGCGCAATCCCATCCGTCTCGCGAAGGATGGCCAACACCAGGTGCTCGGTGCCCAGGTAATCGTTCTGATGGCGCTCGGCTTCTTCACGTGCCAGGATGATGATCTTGCGACCCTTGTCCGTGAACCGTTCGAACATCCCGCCTCCTTATGGTGATGGGGTCTGTAAGAGAAGCCTTAGCTGAGTGAGTCAATGCAGGTCAAAGGCTCGAAAATACTGATGATGTGATTCTAACTAGCGCAATATGGGGTGTCAAGGTATTGAGAGAAACGCGGGCGCCGCGCTGCGACTGCTGAAACAGCGGCGCGCGCGGCGGAGGAAATCTCCTTCTCGCCGCGTGCTCGTTTGACAGTAAAAGAATCATCCCGATACAATCCCGCACCGTTCAACCGGCTTCTCATCTCCTCGCGACGCGGTCTCATGTATGAAAAGTAAGAGCATCGGCATCCTGACGAAACCAAAATTTCCGGAAGTGAAAAACACGGTGCAAGCCGTGGTCTCGTGGCTTCGTTCCCGGAACATCGACGTCCTCCTGGATACGACCGCGACGACGCTGCTTGGCGAGCAAGGCGGGTTTCAAAAAACGCATCTCGCCAGCAAGGCCGATGTTCTGCTCGTGTTGGGAGGCGACGGCACGATGCTCAATGCGGCGCGATTGGCCGGCGAGCGCGGCATTCCGATTCTCGGTGTGAATATGGGCGGTCTGGGATTCTTGACCGAAGTCGTCTTGGACAATTTATATCCGTCGCTTGAGCGGATGTTCGTAAACGATTTCGTGCTCGACGAGCGACTGATGCTGAAGACGCATGTCCATCGGCACGGCGAAACGGTCGCCCGCGGCGTGGTCTTAAACGATGTCGTTATCAGTAAGGGCACACTCGCCCGGATGATTGAACTCAAGATCGCGATTCAGGGGCAGTTTGTGACGAACCTGCGCGGGGACGGTCTGATCATCAGCACCCCGACCGGATCGACTGCGTACTCGCTTTCAGCCGGCGGACCGATTATCAATCCCGCGGTGCCGTCATTGATTCTGACGCCCATCTGTCCGCACACGCTGACGCATCGGCCGTTGATTGTACCTGCCAGCGCAGAAATCGAAGTCGTCCTGACCAGTAAGGATGATGGGGCGATGGCGACGCTCGACGGTCAGGTCGGGGTGGCATTGACCCAGGGCGACACGGTTGAGAGCCAGGCCTCCGAGCACATGACCAGACTGATCCGTTTCCCGGAGAGCAGTTATTATGAGGTGCTGCGGGAGAAACTGAAATGGGGCGACGGGTAAGGAACGTCGAGGTGGGGGCGGCTAGCCGCGCCCGCGACCGATGTGGGCCAGCATGTCGGCGTTCGATGCAAACTTAAACTCTCCGATCGCGTCGGGAGAGGCGGCATGAGCTTTTTCCACCGCATCCAGGACCTTGAGTCCTTCGAGGTCCACCGGCCGGCTTTTTCGTTCCTTGAGGGTGGCGTGAAGTTTCGCGATCACTCCATCCATCGTTCCTCGTGAGCGCGTCGCTTGAGTCGTCAGGTAGCGGGTGATCACTTCCGCGCACCAGTCCCCGTCCCGTTTGGCGATCCCCACCAGACCTTCGCTGGCTTTGCGAGCCCAGCCGGCGAAAAAGACACCCTCGACGATCTGTCCTGATTTCTCGTCATAGGCTTGGAAGAGGGCATCGTCCGGATCGTTTCCGGTCTTGTTCGGGTTGGTCACATAGACGCCGTTCTTATAAGGGAGCCCCACCGTTTCATCAACCCGGTCGCCCACGGCGAACACCACGCTATCCGCCGGGAACTCGTACAATTGTTTGAGTCCGACGGCGGCAGTGTCCTCCCCTTTCGGCTCCAGCTTATTTTCTTCCATCTCAAGCGCGCGGACGCGATTATTGGCGTCGACCAGCACGCGCTTCGGGGAGGCCAGAAAGCGAAAGTCCATCTTGGAGGGGCTACCCGTCGGTTCACACTTCGTGAATTCAGCGGTCATACTCGCCAGCACGTCGTCGGCATTCTGCCCTACCGCAGCCAGCCGGTCCTTGATGCGGGCAAACTCTTTGGCAATGCCTTCCTGATCTATGTTGGCGCAGACGGCCCGGATTTCTTTCGGATTATATTTGCGCTCAACCGGCCCCCGGCGGGCGATGGCGGTGATACGCTCCACCTTCTTATACTTAATCAACCAGTGGGCGATGTCGACCATGACGTCGCCGACACCGATGATGGCGACATGTTTTCCCATGTCGAACGGACGGTCGCCGAAGCCCGGCAGGCGATTGAAATGGTACACCACGTCCTTGGCATGGAACACGCCCTTGGCGGAATCCCCTTCCACACCGATGGATTTCGTTCCCTGAGCCCCGATGGAGAAGGCGATGGCGCTGGCACCCAATCCGCGCAAATCTTCAACCGTGAGGTCTTTGCCCTGCCCGACTGAGACGTTGCCGAAGTAGTGGACGTTGGGCTGCTCGAGCATGTCCCAATATTGTTTCTTCAAACCGCCGCGCAGTTTGAGCTTGTTGGGGAAAATCCCATATTCCGCCAACCCGCCGAACTTGATGTCGCGATTGAGAATGATGACCTCGTGGCCTGCATCCGCCATCTTCTTCGCCAGGGCCATTCCTGCCGGGCCTGCGCCCACGACGATGACGACATGCCCGCTTGTCTCCGAACCGGTTGCACTCATTATCTACCCTTCAATCTATATCGAACGTGAATCGTGAATGACGTAGACCGTCGAACGGTCGAAGGTTTAAAAATTTTGCGCACGTTAACACAGGGTTCCTCGGGCTGTCAAAATCGCCGCCCCGTCCCGTTGAACTCCGGCGCGGTCACTTGTCGCGCCCCGTGAGCCGGTCTGATGCCGATTACCCCCCTGCACTGCCGACCGGTCCGCCGGCTTGCGTCATACGCCATGGATCGAGGAGCTGCGTGAGGCGTTTTTCCGGCAACACGTTCTGTTCGCGAGCCACTTCCCGGACGGTCTTGCCTGACTTATAGGCATCCTTGGCGAGTTTTGCGGCCGCCTCGTAGCCGATCACCGGCGCGAGCGCCGTGCACATGGCGAGACTTTCTTCGATGAGACTCTTGCAGCGTTCCTCGTTGGCCTTGATACCATCAATGCATTTCACTGCAAAGTTCGTCGAGGCCGTCGCCAGCAGCTCGATGGATTGCAGCAGGTTGTAGGCCATCACCGGCAGCATGACGATTAATTCGAAATTGGCCGCCTGGCCGCCGACGGTGATCGTGACGTCATTGCCGATCACCTGGGCGCAGACCATGGTGACGGATTCCGCAATGACCGGATTGACTTTGCCCGGCATGATGGATGAGCCCGGCTGGGTTTCCGGAAGATTGATCTCGCCGAGTCCGCAGCGAGGACCTGACCCGAGCCAGCGAATGTCGTTGGCGATCTTCATGAGGCTGACGGCCAGGGTGCGCAATTCACCGCTTGCCTCGACCAACGAGTCCTGGGCGGACTGTCCTTCGAAGTGATTGACGGCTTCCTTAAAAGCGCATCCGGTTTCCTTCGAAATGATGGCCATGACCTTGCCGGCGAATTTTGGATGGCAATTGAGTCCGGTGCCGACGGCGGTCCCTCCCAGAGCCACTTCGCTGAGCGCCGCCTGCGCTCGCTTCATCCGTGCGATGCCCAGTTCAATTTGTCGGGCGTAGCCGCTGAATTCCTGGCCCAACCGGACCGGCGTCGCATCCTGCAGGTGGGTGCGGCCGATCTTGACGATCTTGTCGAACTCGCGAGCTTTGCCGTTGAGCGCCTTGTGGAGTTGCGTGAGTGCGGGAATCAGTTGGCGTTGAATCGTTTCCGAGGCCGCAATGTGGATGGCGGTCGGAACGACGTCGTTGCTGGATTGGCCCAGGTTCACATGGTCGTTCGGGTGCACCAGTTTGCTGCCCCTGGCGCCGCCGAGCAGTTCCGTGGCCCGGTTCGAAATGACTTCGTTGGTATTCATGTTGGTCGAGGTGCCGGAGCCGGTTTGGAAGATGTCGACCGGGAATTCCGCATCCAGGCGCCCCTCCACCACTTCGGTGGCGGCACGAACGATGGCGTCGGCCGGCTTCTTGTCGAGCAGTTTCAACGAATGGTTCACGGAGGCGGCGGCACGTTTGACGAGTCCCATGGCCCGGATCATCGCACGGGGAATACGAAGCGAACTGATCGGGAAGTTCTCGATCGCGCGGGCCGTCTGGACCCCGTAATAGGCATTGGAGGGAACCGGCAGTTCTCCCATCGTGTCGCGCTCCATGCGCGTGGAGGTGGTCATGGATGCGGCGGTGCCGGTTGTGCGCAAAGCTTTCTTCATCGTCGGGTCTCCTCGAATAGCTGGCGGTTGACGTGCTGGAGCCGCGCATCTTAAACGGTCCCCGTGCGGAAGCACAAGCATGGTTGCGTCCAGGGGTGGACATGGCGCTCACGCGTTCCTGGAACGAAACGGTCGGGGCGAATGGTGAAATGGTGATGCGATGGCAGGTGAGATTGCGGAAAAGAAAAGGCCCGTGGGGGCGGGCCTTCCTTCTTATGGCACCCGATCTCGTTAGGAGATCTTGACGTCGACCTGTTTCGGTTTCGCCTTTTCCGATTTCGGGAGATGCAGGTGGAGGACACCATCCGCATATTCTGCACGCACCTTGCTCTCATCGACCGAATCGGGAAGTGTGAAGCTCCGGACAAATCGACCGTACGACCGTTCGATACGATGGTACTTCTTGCCCTTGTCTTCCTTTTCCTGTTTTCGTTCACCTTGAATGGTGAGGACCGCATCCTCGACCGTGACCTTTACATCTTCCTTCTTCACCTCCGGAAGCTCGGCCTTAATGGCGTACTCGCTCTCGGTTTCGCTGATGTCGACCGTCGGAGTCCAGTCGGCAACGGTCATGACTTCCTTTCCTTGTCCGGCAGGCGTGCCGGTAGACGGTCGCGCAATCATCCGGTTCAACCGGTCGGACATCTCCTCCAATTCCCTGAACGGATCCCATCGTACAATCGCCATGGTGGAACCTCCTTGTATGGATGTGTTGACGCTGTTCACTCGGGACATCCTACGTACTAGAAAAGAGGTAAGCTCCACGAAGCCGAAGTCAAGCCCTGGGCCGGAAGAGTTAAAGTCGGTGACGGGGTCTTGACATTGAGACCCCCGGCATTATTTAGTAGCCTTCTTCACACAGGGAGGCGATGACCATGCTGGAATACATGTCGTATGCGCTGCTTGGCGGCATCATGTTTGTGACATCGATTGTCTTGTGGTGGTTCATCGGTCGCACTGAGTAGCCGTTCCTCGACTACCGCTTGTCGATCGGCACATAGTGCCGGTCATGTTCGCCGGAATAGATCTGGTCGGGCCGATAGAGTTTGTTCTCCCGCAGTTGCTCCAGCCAATGCGCCAGCCATCCGCTCACTCGTGCCATGGCGAACAACGGTGTAAACAGATCCCCCTCGATGCCCATCTTGTCGTAGATGATGCCTGAGTAAAAGTCGACGTTCGGGTATATCCCCTTCTCCGTCAATCGTTCACCCGCGAGTTGCTCCACCGCCACCGCCACTTCATACAGCGGAGACGTTCCGCAGACATTGAAGAGACGCATGCAGAGGTCCTGCAGCACGGTCGCGCGCGGATCCTTCACCTTGTAGACCCGGTGCCCGAACCCCATGAGTTTGTGTTTCCCCTCCAGCCTGGCTTCCACCGCCGCGCGGGCTTGAGCCGGGGTGCCGATTTCCCTCAGCATCATCACGACCTCTTCGTTCGCGCCGCCGTGCAACGGGCCCTTCAGCGCGCCGATCGAGGAGGCCACGACGGTATACGGGTCGGCCAGGGTGGAAGCCGTCACCATGCCGGCAAAGGTCGAGGCGTTCATGGTGTGTTCGGCGTGCAGAATCAGGCAGTCGTCGAAGACTTCGCTCCACAGCGGATGCGGAACGGTTTCGGTCAGCATATAGAGAAAGTTATCGGAAAACGGCAAATCGTCTCGCGGCGGGATGTACTCGTCCCCGCGTCTCAGCCGCGCCCAGGCCGCCACGATGGTGGGAAGTTTGGCGATCAGTCGCACTGCCGACCAATAGTTGTTGGCCACGTCCTTCACATTGCGGCCCGGGTAGAACATGCCGAGTGCCGCGACCGCGGCCTGCAACGCATCCATGGGATGCCCATGCTCGGGCATCACCTTCAACAGATCGACGATGCGAAATTTGATGCGTCGGTGGTGCGTGACGTCATCCACCCATTGTGTGAGCTCAGGCGCAGTCGGCAATCGACCGAACAACAGCAGATAACTCGTTTCGAGAAACGACGAGTGCTGGCAGAGTTCCTCAACGCGGATGCCGCGATATTCAAGCACGCCTCGCGTTCCATCGACATCGCTGATCGCCGATTTTGCGGCAGGAACACCGGCAAGCCCCGGCATGAAATCGTGCGGCATAGGCTCTCTCTCCTCTCTTCAACAACACGAATGATGACCCACCACGTATGCATCGGGTGCCTGGAGCTTCGCTCCCGCGTGCCGCTGCTTCGACGGCCACTGTCCATACATGTGCCTGGCTGAGCTTACCATGATCCACGGTGCCGACTCAGCTCTCACCTTGAATTGGTGCGGCTCGCTTGGCATACTGATTCGAACGACGTGTGACTCTTTATGAGGCATTGAGTGACCGGTGTGACACGGATCCTTGTGCTGCTCGGGCTTCTGGTGTTGGGTGTGGCCTTGTTCATGCTCGGGCGCGATGAGCGACCGGCGGCCTTGTCCGTTGAACCACGCATCGGGCGCAGTACCTTGAGTCATGGCGGGCCCGGCGCCGGCTCTATCCCGGTCGCGCCCGCAGAAGCCCCGTCCGCTGATCGCCGGCTCCCTTCCAATCAGTCTCCGTACGCAACGACGAGGTGAGGTATGAGTTGGTTCCGCTTGCGGATGTGGGGAATCGTGACATTGGTGACACTGAGTCTGTCCGTTCCGACCTGGGCCGATGACGACACGGTCGTGTTTGCCGTCGTCAGCGATGTGCCGAAAGACAGGTCGCGCGTGTCGGCCAAGGTGCTGCTCGACGGTGCCGTCTCCGACGTGAAACTCCTGCCGGGAGAATCGATCCTCGGGAATCCGGTCTGGCGCACCCTGGAAATCTGTCATGCGCTCAAGCTCGAAGGGATGAAGATAGGAGACGGATTCAAGGTCAGCACGGCACGGGTTCTCGATGCCAGTATGCTACCGATGGCGCTGCAGGGATATGCCGGGGACTGTTTGATTAAGAAGGCGGTGGAAATTGCGCCGTTGGCAGATTAGCGGAGGCAAATTTTCAAGGAACAATGTTCAATGAGCAATCCAAGTGAACTCGAACCGGTCCATTGAACATTGAAAACTGAACATTGCTCACGCCGTGCAGTCGGGACAGACGGTCGGTTCTTCGTCGGCGTCGCATTCGTCGGCCGTGAGCGGAAAGAATTGCTCGCATTGCCGGCAGGTGCGGATTTCGAAATACGCCACCCCCTGCTCGTCGATCTCGGTCGGCAGCAGCAGTTCAAGCGGGTCGTAACCTAATTTCGCGTCGTCATCGAAGCGAATGATGGCCAGGCGGTCATTAAAGACTTCAAAGGTGGCTTCCTTGCCTTTCCGTTCCAAACGGTGTCCGACGACAAACACGGGTTGCCCCTTGCGTTTGGTGCGCAGATCTTTCAAGGTGCGTTGCGCCGCTGACGTACAGGAAAATTTGCCGGCCTGGTCGCTGGTGTCGGTTCCGAAAATTGGCATAGGTCAACAGTATCGCTCTAGGGTGAAGTCTCGTGTGTCCATGTAACACAGGTCAAAAATTTGCGTCAAGGGAACCTCATAAGAAGGAGAGAGGCTGAAGGCATGGCGGAGATCACAATTTATCAGAAACCTACCTGTTCAACGTGTCGCGAGGCCGTCCGGATTGTGCGCGAAAGCGGGCAACCGTTCAAGGCGATCAATTATTATGAGCAACCCTTCACGAAGAGCCGGCTCAAGGCCCTGCTGAAGAAAGCCGGACTGACGGCGCGTGAAGTCTTACGGACGAAGGAAGATCTCTACAAGTCGCTGAAGCTGTCCGATCCGGCGCTGAGCGAGGACCAAGTGCTCGACCTGATGGTCCTGCATCCGGATTTGATCCAGCGTCCGCTCGTCGAGAAGGGCGACAAGGCCATGCTGGCGCGCCCCGCGGACACGATCACTCAGATGCTGTGAGCGTTAGGAAAGTGGGAGCCTGGCCCTTCTGCAGACGCTGTTGCGGAGGGGCCGGGCTGGCATGACGGAGGACCGGACCTATGTTCGCATTCAGTTCCGTCGATCGCGTGTCGTTGCTCGGGCGCATTCTGCAGCGGCTCAACCTTCGCTTTCCGTCTCTCTTTGTGTTGTTCGCCCTCCTCACCCTGGCGGACATCATTGTGCCGGACGTGATTCCGCTGGCCGACGAAATCGGCCTGGCCCTGCTGACGTTGTTGCTGGGGTTGTGGAAAGAGCGTCGGACTCAGAGCCGGGCTCAAGCCACGCGAGGCGCGACGCGCTAGCGCGCATTATTCATGACAGTTCGTCGGGAAATCGCGCAGTCGCGTTGCGAGACGGGCATGCGGAGCTGCGAGGGACCGAGGCGTACTTGAACAGTACGTCGAGGGACCGAGCGGCGAGCCTGCCAGCCGAAGGCGTGTCGCAGCAGCGAATCCGCGATTGCAGCAGAAGTGCTCATGAAGAATGCGCGCTAGACGGCGGAGGTTACGCGTGATCGAGATGGCCGAAGCGGAGTTTGCCGAGCTGCGGGTCGATCCACACCTTCAGATCGCCGGATAAGACGCTGAGGAGTGTTTCTCCGACCAGCTGCCGTCGCCACCCCCGCAAGACGGGAATGTCCATCTCCTCCACCGGCGAGGCGCGTTCGACCAGGGCCTGCAAGTCACCGGTGGTGGCGATCAACGTCGGGGCAATGTTCTCCACGGAGGCACGGGACTTCAGCACGGCCTGGAGCAGCTCCAGCACCCCGGTGGATTCCGGGTCGGGTTTGCGATCGCGCGGGACCTCGGGCCATTCGGATTCCGGTCGTGCCAACGCCTGCTGCATGGTGGTGAGAAGCGCCTGTCCGTTGCGTTCGACTTCCGACGAATACATCCCCCGCATGCCGCGCAATTGATCCAGTGTGCGCGGGGTTTGACGGGCCAGCTGCACCAGCACCTCATCACGCATCACTCGTCCTCGCGGGACATTGCGACGCCGGGCCTCCCCTTCACGCCAGGCTGCAAGGTCACGAAGGACGCCGGCCGCGCGTGGTTTGAGGCTATCCCATCCACGGATGCGTTGATACCGCTCCTGCGGGTCCCGCGCCTGTGCGCCGAGAGAGACCTCCAAGCGGGCGAATTCCTCATCCACCCACTCCGAGCGACCCATCACGGACAATTTCTGCCGGAGATGCCGGTGCACCGGCAGCAGAAAGGTCACGTCGTCCAGGGCATAGACCAGCTGCTCCCGGCTCAGCGGCCGCTGGCTCCAATTCGTAAACGTATGGGCCTTGTCGAGTTTCACGCCCTGCACACGCTGGACCAGGTTGGCATAGGCGGTCTGCGCGCCGTACCCGACCATGGCGGCGGCGATTTGCGTATCGAAAAACGGTTTCGGCAAACGTCCGGCATGGTGCGCAAACAGTTCCAGGTCCTGCCGTCCCGCATGGAGCACCTTTTCAATGCGGGCATCGCAGACGATCTCCCAGAATCGGGCCATGGGCGCGGTCTCTTGCACGGCGGGAAAGTCGATGACCGCCGCCACCCCTTCCGCCGCGACCTGGATCAACTCCAGGCGGGGAATGAAATGCTCCTCCCCCATAAACTCGGTGTCGATGGCGATGACGGAGCTATCGATGAGGCGATCACAGAGGGCATCGAGCGACTCGTCGGAAGTAATGAACGTTTGTTCCGGTTCCAGTGTGGCCATGGGTTACTCTGTGGGACGATATTCCGCTCCGCGCGAAATCGGCGGTTCGGTGTTGCTCAGGCTCAAGTACTCTTTGAGGAATTGATAGGCTTCGAGGATGCGCCGGAGCTCTGGTTCTGAACTGCGGTCGCCGTTGCGTGCATCGGGGTGGAGTTCTTTGGCGCGTTGACGGAAGGAGGTGGTCACATCGGCGAGCGGAGTGCCGAACTCGAGACCCAGAATCTGATAGGCATCGTACGCATTGGTGACTTCATTGGTCGCGCCGGTGGGACTTCCCTCCCCTCCCGCCGCCTTGAGAAAGTCGGCCAGGTTGATTTTGCGGCGGCGACGCCGCGGGCGTTCCCGCACTTCGCTGTCGAGTTCATCCCAGCGGTCTTCGACGAACTCCAATCTGGACTCCAGTCGAACGGCGCCCGAGACATCCTTCACCAGGTCCAATTCGTCTTCGATCTGCTGCAGCGAGCATTCAACTTCCTCGAGGCCCGGTTCGATGCGGAAGTAACTGTCGACCCGTTCCTGCATCATGAAATCGACGGCAAACTCCATGCTATCGATGTTCTTGGCGCGCAACATGCCGATGCGCCGTCGCATGCCCCGTTGATATTTAAACAGGCGATTAGTTGAAAAGGCCACAAGTCCTCGTCGGGCGCGAACCTCCAGGGTTCCGGCCTGGTCGCGGGCATCTTAGCACAACCGTTTGCGCTTCGATAAGAGCGGAGCATCGGGGTCTGGTGAAGGGATGAGCGGTCTACAGGCACCAGAAGCCGAGCGCAGCGAGGATCGTGGGTGGCAACGCACCCAGGAAGAGTCCCAACGGATTGATGGACTCATCCTCGAAGTGGCCGCGAAGCATGGCCACGCCGGCCGGGTTCGGCGCATTGGCGATGATGGTCAGGCCGCCGCCCGTGACTGCGCCGGCCACCAGCGCGTATTTAAATCCATCCGACAAGCCTTCCACGAGCGACCCGAGATAGGTCAACGCCGCATTGTCGGTGAAGGCCGTCAGGATGGTTGCCCCGAAGAAGACCGCATCGTTGCTCATGCTCAACAGGACCGGTTGCAACCACCACTGCTGCTGCCCGCCCATCACGACCAGGCCTGCCAGAAAGAATCCCACCAGTAAGCCCTCACGCAGGATCAAGCGGTCCTGATGTCGTTCGTACGCCTGGGCGACACCCAGAAAGAACAGAAAGACTCCCAGGAACATCACCGGGTGATGGGCGAAGAGCACCACGATGCCAAGAAACACCAGGTGCAGCACGACCATCGTGAAGGGCACCCTGCCATGCGCTGTTTCGCGGCCCTCTGCAGAGATTCGACAGAGCTCCCTACGGAACAGCAGCGCCGAAGCCAGCGCGTTGACGACAACCACGATAGCGGCTTTCCATCCGAAGTGTCCCATCATGAACGGGAAGTCCCAGTTCCAGGTGCCGGCCACCATTAAGACCGGAGGCGCGGCAAAGGGTGTGAGCGTCCCGCCGATCGACACATTCACGAACAACACTCCCAGGGTGGCATACCTCAAGGGTTTCGAAAGGCCGTTCCGAAAAAACCGGTCGCGCAGCATCAGGGCGGCCAGGGTCATGGCTGCAGGTTCGGTGATGAATGACCCCAGCAACGGGACCAGCGTCAGCATGGTGAAATAGGCACTCAGATTGTGCGGCAGCGGGAGGGCCATGCTGAGCAGCCGCACTCCGCTCGTGGCGGCATGCAGGATCGGGCGCGTGCCCGCGATGACCATGATGGCGAAGACGAACAGCGGTTCCGTGAAGTTGCGTGAGTCGAGGTAGTGGGTCGCGGCAGCCGGCCCGTCGGTGACGAACATGACGGCGATGAGGACGAGCGCCCAGAAGCCGAAGACGACTTCGACTTCCCCCAGCAAATGCCATAGCCCGGCATGCGCCGGCCTTGTGTGGGCCAGGTGCTCAAACAATGCGGTGGAGAAGGTATGCAGGATCGCGACGGCAAACAGAGCGGTCCCGATCATTTCGATAGTGGTTGGTGTCACGTTGATTTCTCAGGGCGGTCGCGGCGAATCCCGACTGGGGATGACGCGCGGACGAACTGGTCTCATCGGAATATGTGCGTACTGTACATGGGGTGAGAGGACTACGCCAAGCAAGAAAAGAAACGGCAGGGAGATGACGGGTGTGCGGTCAGCGGAGGTCGTCGTCGATCCGGATACGGCGGCGGGCCACGTCGGTTGCGCGCGCAGCGGCGGCCACCGCCTTCGCGACGCGCGGCACCACGTCGCGATCGAACACGCTGGGGACGATGTAGTCCTCCGACAGGGCTTCGGCCGGCACACAACCGGCAATGGCCTCGGCCGCCGCCAGCTTCATGGCTTCGTTGATCTCGCTGGCTTGCACGTCGAGCGCCCCGCGGAAAATTCCGGGAAACGACAGGGCGTTGTTGATCTGGTTGGGAAAGTCCGACCGGCCGGTGGCGAAGATCCGTGAGGCCTCATCGCCCACCTTCGGCTCGATCTCCGGATCGGGGTTGGCCATCGCGAAGACGATCCGGTCCTGATTCATCCGTTCGAGATCCTCCCGGTTCAGCACATTGCCCACGGAGAGCCCGATGAACACGTCGGCGCCCTTCAAGGCATCGTGGAGCGTCCCGCGCGGCCGATCCCGACGGATGCAGGCGTGAAGATCGGTGCGGCAGGCTCGCAGTTCTTCCGCATCACCCATCAACACAATGCCTTCTTTGTCGCATCCAATGAGATGGGACGCCCCGGCGGCGAGCAGAATACGGCAACAGGCGGTTCCGGCTGCGCCCAGGCCGTTCACCACGATCCGGACATCCTCCATTCGTTTTCCGACCACCTTCAACGCATTGGTCAGAGCGGCCAGGAGGACGACGGCCGTACCGTGCTGATCGTCGTGCATGACGGGAATGTCGAGGGACGTCTTGAGCGCCCGTTCAATTTCAAAGCAACGCGGGGCGCTGATGTCTTCGAGGTTGATGCCGCCGAAACCGGGGGCGATGCCGCGAACGATGCGGATGATTTCATCGGGATCCTGTGTGGAAACACAAATCGGCCAGGCATCGATCCCGGCCAACTCCTTGAAGAGCATGACCTTGCCTTCCATGACCGGCAGCGCTGCGGCCGGGCCGAGATTGCCCAATCCCAGGACCGCAGATCCGTCGGTGACAACGGCCACGCTATTGCTCTTGATCGTGAAGGCATAGGCTTTCGATGGGTCTTTTGCGATGGCCTGGCAGACACGTCCCACGCCGGGGGTGTAAATCATCGAGAGGACGTTGCGCGTATTGACCGAGACTTTGCTCTGGACTCTGATTTTTCCGCCTAGATGGAGGAGGAAAATGCGGTCGGACGCCGAGAGCACATTCACTTCCGGCAGGGCTTCGAGGCGTTCGAGGACATGTTCTCCGTGCGCCTCATTCTGGACGTCGAAGGTAATGTCCCTGATCATGCGTTCGGCATTCGCCGACACGATGTCCACGGCCCCGAGGTTGGCCCCCTCTTCGGCCAGCAGTCCGGCGACTTTTGCGAAGATACCCGGTTTGTTGAGGAGTGCGAGGCGGACGGTCAGGCGGTAGTTGGAATAGGGCCCGATATCATCGGTAGTCATAGGCTGCGACCCGGAGGTGAGTGGCCTTGTTCAAGAGTGTATCACAGTGGATGACACGCGGGTGCGGACCCGATGGCCCGTTGGCTGTGCAGGGCTGCCGCGTCTCACCGAGCAGGAGCTGTCTCCAGGGATCTTCCGATGCACGTAGTGGAGATGTGAGAGTCGCAGGAACGGTGACACGAGGACGATGGCTGCCGCTGGAGAGGATGAAGACGCAATGATGAGTTGATGTTCAGCTCATATCATGTTGAGAATTCAGCTTTGATTCGAATCCAACCGGAAAAGATTGTGGAGCTGTTCGCCAGGGAGCGTCCCGGGGCCTGCTGGGCTTTCTGCGTAGGAAAAACAAGATGGTGAAGAGTTTCGTTGACTTTTTTTGACAGGTTGGCTACCCTCGGCCCGCCCTTGTGGTGGGCACTTATATTCTCAACCTTTCAAGGAGGGGTTTCCATGAAGCGTGCTCTATTTGCATTCGTAGCGGCAGCCATTCTCGTTGCATTCACCGCCCCGTCTTTCGCCGGCGACGACAAGAAGAAGGACGAGAAGAAGGGCGGCCACTTCTCCCAGACCCTCTTCGGTGAAGAGAAGAAGAAGGACGAGAAGAAGGGTGGACACCTGTCCCAGACCGTGTTCGGCGAAGAGAAGAAGAAGGACGAAAAGAAGGGCGGACACTGATCCCCGCTTCCGACGTTCTTTCGTAGTCTAAATTGGCTCGCGACTCCGGATGCCGGCGCGGGCCAATTTTTTTGCCTCGCGCGGCTGCCACTCATTCTCCCCTCCGCTTCATTGACCCATTCAATCGGTGCGTGATACGGTTCGCGCATGACCAGCACCACCGCCGGCCGCAAGCCGAATCGCCTCATACAGCAGACCAGTCCCTATCTCCTGCAACATGCCTATAACCCGGTGGATTGGTATCCCTGGGGGCCGGAGGCCTTGGGCCAGGCGGCGAAGCTGAATCGACCGATTCTGCTCTCCATCGGGTATTCCTCCTGCCATTGGTGTCACGTCATGGAGCGGGAATCGTTTGAGAACGAGGCGATCGCCCGGCTGATGAATCAACATTTCGTCTGCATCAAAGTCGATCGCGAAGAGCGGCCCGATCTTGATGAGATCTACATGCAGGCCACGCTGGCGCTGAACCGGAATCAGGGCGGCTGGCCGATGACCGTGTTTCTCACCCCCGATCAGAAACCGTTTTTTGCCGGAACCTATTTTCCGCCGGAGGATCGATGGGGCCGTCCGGGCTTCCCCACCCTGCTGAAGAAAATTGCCGAGTACTGGGAGAAGGACCACGCCGGCGTCGTCGCGCAAGCGGCCACGCTCACCGCGCGCCTGCAGGACGGCAGTCACGCCCCTTCCCCGACCACGGTCGGCGAAGCCGAACTCGACATGGCCGTGACCCAGTTTGCGGAGGACTTCGATGCCAAGCTGGGAGGATTCGGCGGCGCCCCGAAGTTTCCACCTGCCACCGGCCTCTCGCTGTTGCTCCATTGTTATCACCGCACAAAGGATCCCCACACGCTCACGATGGTCCGCACCACGCTGGATGCCATGGCGGCCGGCGGGATCTACGACCAGATCGGCGGCGGTTTCGCGCGCTATTCGACGGACGAACGGTGGCTGGTGCCCCATTTCGAGAAGATGCTCTACGACAACGCCTTGCTGGCGCGCGTCTATGTTGAAGCGTTTCAGGTGACCGGCGATCAAAACTACCGCCGCGTGGCCTGTGAGACCCTCGACTATATTCTGAAGGAAATGACGTCCCCCGAGGGCGGGTTTTATTCCGCGACCGATGCCGACTCTGAAGGGGTGGAAGGCAAATTCTTCGTCTGGACGCCGGATGAGATTCGCGCGGTGCTCTCGAACGAAGAGGACGTGCGTCGGATCTGTGCCTATTACGATGTCACAACGGCCGGCAACTGGGAGCACAAGAACGTGCTGCATACGGCCAAGCCCGTCGCGTCGGTGGCGAACGAGCTAGGGCTGACCGTTGAGGACTTGCAGGCGACCATCGATCGAGTCAAGCCGTTGCTCTATGAGGCGCGCGCGAAACGGGTTCCGCCCGGGCTCGATGACAAGGTCATCACCGCCTGGAACGGGATGATGATCAGTGCCATGGCAGAAGCCGGGCGGGTGTTCGACATGCCGCGGTACCGGGCGGCTGCCGAGCGCGCCTGTGAGTTTCTCCTGACGACGCTCTCCAAGACTGACGGACGACTGTTGCGGACCTATCGCGCCGGCACGGCTCACCTGGATGCCTACCTGGAAGACTATGCCTACTTTGCCGAAGGCTTGATCGACACCTATGAAGCAGGCGGCAACGAGCGGTACCTGTCTGCGGCGGTGCGGCTCGCGGAGCGCATCCTGGCGGATTTCTCCGACAATCAGCACGGCGGGTTCTTCACCACGGCCACCGGCCATGAAGCCCTGATCATGCGCAGCCGTGAAGGTCCGGACGGAGCCACGCCGAGCGGGAATGCTGTGGCGGCCTCGGCGCTGGCCAGATTGTCCTACCACTTCGGGCGGGATGATTTCCGGCAGGCGGCTGCTGCGGCAATCCGTGCCTACGGTCGCCAGGTCGCCCGCTACCCGCGCGCGTTCGCGAAGAGTTTGATCGTCGTCGATTTGTTGACCAGCGGCCCGGTTGAAATGGCCGTCATCGGGGTATCCGGCGATCCCAACACCGTCGCGTTACGCGCGGCAGTCAGCCGGACCTATATTCCGAATCGTGTTATCGCCTATCGGACATCGCAGCAGTCCGAACCGACCCATCCGCTGTTGCAAGGGAAGACCCTGGTCGGCGGTAAGGCGGCGCTCTATGTCTGTCGGAATTTTGCTTGCCGACAACCGATCATTGATCCCGCAGATCTCCCTGGCCTACTCGATCCGTCGCACAAAGCTGCACCGTCATTGGCTGCGCCCGAGCAGAAGGTCTTGAGCGGAAATTTGTATCCAGGGAGCGCGACCGTTCAGGGCACGGCCGGTTACGCCGCCCGGAAGATCCACGATGCCACCGGGCCAGGCTCCCTGGCCCATGGGTTCGGGCCGTTCGGGGCGATGGGACTCACGGTGAGCCGCCTGGGATTCGGCACCTACCGGGTCGGGCAACGGGAAGCGGAGCATCGGGAAGCCTTGCTCAAGGCGATTCGCTCGGGCTGTAATCTGATCGACACCTCGACGAATTATATGGACGGTGAGAGCGAGCAAGTGGTGGGCGCGGTCCTGCAGCAATTGATCCGTGCCGGTGAAGTGGCCCGCGAGGACATCATCGTGGTGTCGAAGATCGGCTATGTGCAAGGCCAGAATCTGGCCCAGGCCAAAACGCGGGAAAAAGCCGGGAAGCCCTATCCGGACATGGTGAAGTACGGCGACGACATCTGGCACTGTATCCATCCAGAGTTTCTAGCGGATCAATTGACGCTGTCGCTGGATCGACTGGGATTGGCGACGTTGGATGTCTGTTTGCTCCACAACCCGGAGTATTTCCTGTCCCACGCGACCCGGCTCGGCGCCGGTGAGCAACGGGAACTGTCCACGCTGCGCGATGAATTTTATGCGCGGTTGCAACTGGCATTCGAGTATTGCGAAAGGCAGGTCGAAGCAGGCCGGCTGCGCGGGTACGGCGTCTCGTCCAATACGTCCACGGCATCTCCGGACGAGTCCGGCGCCACTTCTCTGTCTCGCATGATTGCAGCCGCGAAGGCGGCGGCGAAGAATGTCGGAGCGGCCGCTCATCATTTCACGGTCTTGCAGTGCCCGATGAATGTGCACGAGTCCGGCGCGACGTTGATAAAGAATACGGGTCCGGACAACGGCAGCACCTTGCTGGCTGAAGCCATGAGGGAAGGTGTCGCGGTGCTCGTGAATCGCCCGCTGAATGCGATGCCGGCCCAGCGCGGCGGCGTGGTGCGGTTGGCCGATGTGCCGGCGCCGGCGCCGGAGGCGGACTTCGAGCCGCAACGACAGAAGGTGGCCCTCCTGGAAGAAGCGTATCGAAAGGATCTTGCGCCGGCAGTGGCTCACAGCGGCCAAGGCATGCTTCCCGCAGACTTTTTTCGATGGGCCGACGAACTGAACCGCATCCGCACGCAGGTGCAGGGCTTGGAACATTGGGAGCAAATCGAAACGCAGATGATTGCACCCCACGTCAATCAGGTGCTTCGCGTGCTCTCCGAAGCGTTTACGGGTACCATTGCTGAGCAGTGGGAAACCTGGCGTGACCGGTACGTCCCGGAACTCCTCGCGCTCCTGCGCACGTTGCATCGGGAAGCCAGCGAGCGGAGCCGCCTGCGCGCGGAAGAGCTGCATCGAACCATCGATCCACTGTTGCCCGAACCGAGACGGAAGGCCACCTTGTCGCAGAAGGCGCTGTGGATTCTCGCCAGCACAACGGGGGTGACTTCCGTGCTCAACGGAATGCGCACGCCGGCTTACGTGGACGACGCGCTGCAGATCCTACGGTGGGAGCCGTTGTCGGATTCGCGACGCGTCTACGATCGCTGTGCCGAGAAGAAGTAACTTGCCCTGTTCGTTCGATTTGATTATTCTGTGCCTCGTCCACTCCACGAACTCACCTAGCGCCGGAGGTTTTCATGATACGTTTGCGCCCGTTTGTCCTGCTCGGATTGCTTGCCGTCGCCGGCCCCCTGTTTCTTGACGGCTGCGCGAGCAAATCGGGAACCAGTGGCGGAGTGACGGCGACTCCACCGAAGCCCCGCGCGGAGGAGCGTGTGGCTGCGGCTCCGGTACAGGAAATCCCCGCCCCGCCGGAACCGGCTCCGGTGCCGTTACGATCGGTGGAGATGGCCGCGCGAAATGCGACCGGGGAGCAGAACATTCCGTTCCCCGATGTGCTGTTTGATTTTGACCAATACGTCCTGCGGGACGATGCGCTCACGGCGGTCGAAGCCAATGCCAAGCGGTTGAAAGACAACCGGGTGACCAAAGTGTTGCTGGAAGGCCGTTGCGACGAAGTCGGGACTTCCGAATACAATCTGGTGTTGGGTGAACGGCGAGCCCTCTCCGTGAAACGGTACCTCGAATCGTTGGGCATGAGTCAGCTCCAGGTCGATACGACCAGTTACGGAAAAGACCGGCCGTTGTGTCTTCAGCACAATCCGGTCTGCTGGCAGAAGAACCGCAGTGTCCACTTCGTAGTGAAAGAGTAGTCGTTCCCCGGCATTTCTCTCAGGGTACGGCACGGGCGATCCTCGCCTGTGCCGCGCCTGTCCTCCTCGCAGTCCACTTCGAGCCCATTCGTAACAGAGAATTTACGGTCGCCTAACCGTCCTGGAACGTAGCAGGATTATGCTCCCTGTTAGAGCATCGGCAAGGTGAGAGACAGCCGCCGATGAGACACATTCAACAAGGAGGATACAGTATGGTGACAGTCAGTGAGCTCATGACGAAGAAGCTGGTGACGGTGCCGGCCGGCACTTCGGCGGCGGACGCAGCCAGAGTGATGAACGAGCGCCATGTCGGCAGCGTGTTTATCGAGCAGAACGACCGTGTGGTCGGCATCGTGACCGAGTCCGATATCGTGCGAAAAGTCGTGGGTGAAAACAGGCCGGTGCATTTTGTTCCCGTGGAATCCATCATGAGCAGCCCCGTCATCAGCTTGGATGAGCGGCGTTCGATCACGGAAGCGGCCGATCTCATGCAACATCACCACACCCGCCATCTGGGTGTCTTGAAGAGCGGCGCGATCGTCGGGGTTCTTTCGGTACGGGATCTGTTGCAGCCGGTGTCGGTGGACGAGTTTTAACTCGCCACCGCATCGCTGCCTGTCCATCGACGGTCTGTCAGGTCTGAGCAGGCCGACCCTTCCCATTTCCTCATACATAGCCTGATTTCTCCCCTGCCCCGGCGACGCACTCGCCACCCCTCTGCCCATTCGGGGACATGTTGCCTGTACCCGTTCACTCTCTCATCGGAGTGAACTTGGCAGCGGCCCGCGGCAACATAAGTGGTGTACGGGAAAGAGAGAGCCGGAAGAAAACGGTCAGGGACTCTGAAGTTTGTATCCGACTCCGCGAATTGTCACGATGAAAATCGGTCTGGAAGGGTCTGCTTCGATTTTCTGGCGCAACGAATGGATGTGGACATCCAACGCATGTTCTTCAAGGGCATAGTCCTCCCCCCAGACGCGATTGAGCAGATCTTGCCTCGACAGCACGACTCCCGGTGAGAGGAGAAATTGATGGAGGATGCGAAATTCTTTCGGTGTGAGTTCGACGTGCACCCCCCCGACCGTCACTTCATGGCGGGCCGTATCCATCGCGAGGCCTTCGACGCGGAGAACAGATGGAGCTGCCGATGGCAGGTTGTGTCGACGAAGTATCGCCCGGATATGCGCGAGGAGTTCACGGTAGTGGGGGGAACAGAACACAAGGTCGTATCCGGCGTCCAGCTCGGTGAGGCATTCATCCTCGCCGCAGGACTTGTCGAATGGCTGCAGGACGATGATCGGGATGGCAAGAGGGAACTGGTCCCGGCGTCCGGCTTCTTCGGCGAGGGTTCGTCGATCCACAAGAATCAGCACCGGGGAGTGCCGCCGGATTTCGCTCAGTGCGGACGTCAGTGTTGCCGCCACGCGAATATCGTAGCCGTTGGTCTCGAGCAGTTTGGCTAGAGAGCCTGACGAAACATGGTCGCCGCTTACGAGAAGGAGAGGCTTCTTTATGCCGGCTGTGTTCATGAACCCTCCATGCACTGATGTCGCACCATACGGGCAAGCGATTGTTGCGGAGTAATCAGCCTGTTACATGTGTGTAAATTTTCTCGCCGCTGAACATTCGCACATTGTGTTTACAGAGTCTTAATACGTCGGTGACAGGTACGTCACGAAGCCGAGGGATACTCCTGGCGTGAAATCGTTTGGCTTCATCATTTGTACTGTGGGCACAGGTCATGGCCCGAACGGGTAACAGCATCACACTATGAGGAGGGATGAATGACGTACGGTGGATTCTATGTTCTGAAATGGTCTGCGGTGACGCTCTGCATCGGCGGGGCTCTGGCGCTGCTGCCGCTGCAGGTGTCGGCCGGTTCGAAGGAGCCTGTGCCGCGGTTGTTCGCTCAGGGGTCTGTTCAATCGAGTGACGCGATCTCCTCCATGGAGGTTGCGCCCCAAGTCATACCCACTGCGAACAACGTCGATCGGGAAACCTCAGGGCAACGCCTTTCGATCCAGAGTACCTCACTCGAAAGTCTCTTACTCGAGAAGGGTGTGATTACTCAGGAAGACTGGATACGCCTCAAGGCCGAAGAAGAACGCCGTATTTTTGAGCAGTCGGCAGAATTGCAGATGGCGGGTAATCCCCGTTGGTACGAGCGCATTCGCGTCACCGGTTATATGCAGTTCAGATACAACATGGGCGCGACGAATAGACGGTTTGATTTGCCCTTGAACGATAGCTTCGGCGATCAACAGGGGAACGAATTCTATGCCCGACGGCTTCGCCTGGTCTTCCAAGGTCAGGTGTCTGAACGCGTGGCGTTTTTCACCCAGTTCGCTTTGGAGGGCGGACAACAGGAACTATCGAACAGAGAAATCATCGACGCCTACTCAGACTTCTATATCACTAAGGACAAGGAGCACCGGATTCGATGGGGGCTCCATCGTGTCCCCAACTCCTTCGATACCTACCGATCGAGCACCAACCGTCAGGAAATGGATCGGCACGAATCGGTGCAAAGCGGTGCACCGGGAGAACGAGATCTGGGTGTGGCCTATTACTGGAGCCCGAAAATCGCGCAGGAGCGGTTTGCACAGCTCGCGGCCTACCATAATGGACCGGGCGACTACGGTGTCTTCGGCGTCATGGTCTACAATGGTCAAACCAGAAATCGATTGGAGTTAAACCACGATAAACATATCGGAGCCAAGCTCGCCTATCCGTTCCAGTTCCGAAACGGACGACTGCTCGAAGCCGGCGTTCTCGGCTTCCACGGAGTGTTTGCCGTGCAGGGAGCGAGCCAGCCGAATGTCTCGAGTGCGGCCAGATGTATCAGTCCGCTGACCTCGGAAGGTGGCTGCGATATCAAAGATCAACGTGTCACCGCCTACGTGTGGACCCCACCGCAACCTTGGGGACTCTTGGCGGAATTTACCGTCGGTCGCGGTCCCAAACGAAACTCCCAGACGAATTTTATAGAAGAAAGCAGCCTTGTCGGGGGATATGTCCAAGGGTATTACACTTGGCGCTATTCCGATGTCGGCATGTTAACCCCCTATGTTCGCTACGGTGAGTACTATGGCGGGTTCAAGTCATTGAACGGAGCACCGGATGGACAATCCAGGACTTGGAACCTCGGTTTGGTGTGGGAACCCGACACCCACTTCCGTCTTACGGCAGACTGGGTGTTTAAGGATGGTCTGAACAGCACCTTGGTTGCCAATCGGGCACAGTCTGACTTCGACGACTCCCAATTACGATTCCAGGCGCAATGGTTCTGGAACTAACCGAGTCGTGCTGTTAGATAAAGGGAGTCCGGAGAATACACTCCGGACTTCCTGATGCCTTCTAATCCCGAGGCTCGTCGCACGCTTCGGAACAGATATCCCCCCTATCGTTGCCTTCTTTCCCGCTCTCTGTGATCCAACGGTAGTACTTGCTGTGGCCCTTCGCCATCCGTCGCGAACACGTCGCACGGAAGAGGCGCTGATTCTTCCAGTGTAAGCCACGCCTCGGCGCGCTTAGCCCGCATTATTCATGACGGTTCGTCGTGAAATCGCCGAGTCACGTTGCGAGACCGGCGCGCGGAGCCGGGAGGCCCCGAAGCGTACTCGTGCAGTACGTTGAGGGGCCGAGGGGCGAGCCCGCCGGCCGAAGGCCCGTCGCAGCAGTGAATCGGCGATTGCAGCAGAAGTGCTCATGAATAATGCGGGTTAGGGGGTGCCATGGCGGCTCTGTTCCGGTGATTGAGGCGTGAACGTCTAACGGGCTGCGGAAAAACTCGATTGTTGCGCAATACCCTACGAGCCACTCATGCGCCGTGTCGGTATGGCACTAACCTGCAGGATGCGCAAAAAGGCCGTCCAGCAAGGCCGCAGCACGCGAAGAGGTGAATCGTACTCGCGCCGTACGGTGAGCCTCTGAACGCCGCGAGAACGCCGCTGGCGGACTTTTTCCGCATCCTGCTAACGGGTAAACCAGACGTCACAGCGGGGTGCTCAACAAGAGAGCTCGTCAGTCGACTGCCCGTTGCTCGTTCAAAGGCCAGTGAGTGACGAATCCCGTCCTTCCGAACTGCTGACTAAAAAAGCCTATCCCTAGTCCGGATTATTCATGAATGCCGTCACGAGGTGTTTGAGACCGAAGTCCGCCGGGGCTTCTCGCAAGCGAGGTCGACGTAGGCCTACTTGCAAGTCCGTCGAGGAGACCGAACGAGAACAGCCACGCCGGGCGAGAGGATCGGACGACGGAGCAGGCATTCATGAATAGTCCGGGCTAGGGTTTAGCAGCCGGTGGCGCAGACTTCTTGTCGCGGTCGAGTTGCTGCAGATCGATCGCCAAGATTCGTCCTTCGTCGATGTAGGGCCAGGACGGACGTTGATCTTCAGGGACTAGAGCTGTCGAAGGGACGAATTCCACACGAAAGCTTGTCCGGGAAATGGGAACGAGGGGACTATCGATCGGATCGAAATCGGTGACCATGTTTTGATTCATGCCGTCGGTCGGTAGTGTCCGGTTGTTGGCCAGCACCACAAACAGATGACTGTCTTGGACAAACATGCCGCCGGAGGTGATCGCCAGGCCGACGCTCGCGTCGGAGAAACGACGGTAAAATGTGACCAGCTCTTGGGGGGTGGCTTCCGACAGGGCACGACTCAATCTGGGTGCGAGGATTTGGATTTCACTGGATGAAAAAGCCGGGTTCGTCTGCGTTTGCCCGGTGATCAGCGAGCCGATGAATCCCGTCCGAGGTACGACCCGGATCCCGTGCAGAACTCTAGCCATTTGGTCAGCCGTGACCTGGCCAGGATGGCTGTGTCCGGCGTCGGCACGCTCATCGACGTAGAGGCGGATCGATGTAATAGGGTCTTGATAGGACGTTCGCGGCGGCGGTGGGCTGCTGCAGCCGATCTGAAGGGTCACTACGATCGCCGTGGAACAGAGCAGAGTCCGGACAAGTGCGCTTTTCATCGATTCACCTCCGCCGAATGCCTCATGCAACGAGGGGCGATAATAGGTTCATACGAAAGTCTTCCTCGCGAACAGAGGCAGTCCATGCTAGCAGACCTGAGCAAAAAAGAGGAGCGTCCTTTCTTTCGAAGGACGCTCCTCGGTATGGGTGGCCAGCAAGGGGCTTGGCAAACGCCTTTAGCGGGTCATCTGCTCGGCGACTTGCAGCTCGTTCTTAGCAGGTGTGCCGACCATCGCCCCTTTCAGAAGACCCAAATCCTGCAGGTTTTTTGCGACTTGAGCGCGAGTCAACGGATAGAAACTTGCCCGTGCCACCGTCTCTTGTCCCTGCCGGCTGTTCACAAATGAGAGAAACTCCGCCACAAACGGGTCCAATTTTTCCTTGGGATTCTTCTTCACGTAGAGATAGAGGGAACGACCCAATGGATAGGTGCCGGAAGTGACCGTATCCACTGAAGGCAAATATGCCGTCTGATCCGGCTGCGTGGCGATCGGCACTTGACGGACATCGGAAATGCTGAATCCGGCCCCTGCATATCCTACCGCCAAAGAATCTTGGGCAATCGCAATGATTTCGGAAGCGGACCCCGGTTGTTCCATAACCGTGTCGATCAGGTCTCCATCCTTAAGGGCGACATGCTTGAAGAATTCTCTGGTACCGGATCGCTTGTCACGGCCGTATGGATGAATAGGTTGTTGCGCCAGTGGTGCATCCAACAATCCGACCTGGCTCCAA
Organism: Nitrospiraceae bacterium; assembly: GCA_919902505.1. Lineage (GTDB taxonomy): Bacteria > Nitrospirota > Nitrospiria > Nitrospirales > Nitrospiraceae > Nitrospira_A. The sequence continues at coordinate 146,866 of CAKKRE010000002.1, read as the reverse complement.
TTGTTAATCGCGGCCTGTCCCCGCTTGTGATCTTTTCCGAAGATTCCGTCGATTTGCGTCAACGTCAACCGTTGAATAGGGTTGTCTTTGTGCACATAGATGGCGACGGCATCCATCGCGATCGGCACTTCGAGCGCCTGATAGCCATAGTTGGATTCAAATCCCTTCTGTTCATCTTCGGTCAGTTGCCGAGACGACGCGAGCAACTCCACCGTGTTGGATCCCGCCGTTCCTCGACTTTGCACTTTGTCCCCGCGGCGTTGGTACGACAGGCCCAACAAGAATTCCCGGATAGCCGCAGTCGATCCCGTGCCTTCCACCGCGATCTGCGCCCCTGGGTGGAGGCTCAAGAATTGCGCCGCCAACTTCGAGATCAACGGTCTCATGGTGTCCGATCCGGCAATACTCAGCTTGCCATGTAACCCATTATGATTGGTGTAGGGTTCAATTGCGGGATCGACCGTCGGCCCTCCAGCACCGCTAAGACCCGCATGCTCCGCTCCGGCATAACCAGCGAATAAGGACAGCGCGGCGGCGGTGGCCAGCGCGGTAAAAACTGAACGAGCGCCACGGTGATGGCTGGAACCTGTCTGCTGCTGTCGTGTCATATAGCGCCTCCGTAGAAAAGTGATGAATGCCCAGACTGAGTTGTTCTAATCACGAGTAGGAAACAGATGTGGTCTTTCATTGTCGCCAGGATACGGGAAGGGAGTTGCTGGCCTATTAGCGAGATGTTAACTCCTTGTTAACTCTTGATCCTCCTGCGGACAGGGTGCGAACCGAACACCGTCATGAGGTTGGGCGTTCGATGTTGTTCCGATAGCTCAGAACCTCAGGCTTTGCCGGAAGTAACAATGCCGTAACCAAGCAGTGATCTTCCCGGAACAGCGCCTCGATATAGTCGATCGAGAGTGGGGGCTTCGATGGGTACCATGCTTATTCCTAACCAGGAGGGTTGCTAATGCTCGCTGCCGACTTCTTGATGTCATCGTCCTCAAACGACGCGTTTCACCTCGCCATGCTCGTACTCGTCGGGCTTTTTATTGGCCTGTGGTCCATCATGATCAAATATGACTAATAGCGCATCGTGTCCGGTATGAAGCGTATCCTCACAACAAGGAGTTTCTGCGAATGACGTTCATGAATTCAGATCCTCGAGTCCATCGCCTTTCGGATTTCATTGGGCGTGCCATCGACACCGATCTCACCGAACTCTGGATGAAAGGAATCAAGGCAGTCCTCAGCCTGCTCATTCTGACGATCCTCATCGCCCTGACCGGCGGGGTGATCAAGACCTTCCTGGATATCCGGCTGTTGTTCGATGTGCCGGTTGAAATCGGGCTGCGCCAGATCATCGTCGATACGCTGATCCTTCTCGCGGTGGTGGAAGTGTTCAAGACCACGCTGACCTATTTTTCAGAAGGCCGCGTTAAAGTCACCTTCATCGTCGATACGATTCTCGTGGTCATGCTGACGGAAATCATTTCTCTCTGGTTCAAGGATGCGGACTACAGGAAGCTGCTCTCGCTCGGAGCCATTCTCCTGGCGCTCGGGGCGATTCGAGTGGTGGCGGTGCGTTGTTCCCCGGCGCAGGGCGACGGAACCGCGAGAGGATCTTTCTGCGGCCGCGAAGAGATTTAGCGGTGAGGTGATCCCACAAGCGAGTTAACGGAGAATTGAAGTGAGGTTGATTTCAGAGATACACGATGTCCTCATACTGATTCCTGTCTCTGCTCGTTCGATCCACGGTTGCCCGAGTCTGCGATTCGGGTGAGTGAATCAATCCAACCAGGAGGCGCGCCATGGTGCATCCAGCCATTTCCCCCACCAGCGAAGGTCTGATTCTCGATCTTTTATACCTGCGAAAGTCACTGACGCTTGAACAGGTCGTGACCCTGCTGCCGGAGCTCAGTTGGAACCAGGTTTTTAAGACCGTCGACGAGCTGAGCCGGCGCGGAGAGATCATCCTGCTTCGACGAGGTTTCGAGTACGAGATCGAACGGATATCGTCGAAGGCGCGGGTCTTAGCCTGCGTCGGCTGATCCTTGCCTGACGGGTATCGGAGGTACCCGTGATCGCGGCAGGATAGGCAGGCAGGAAGGGTGTTTTCGCGGGTTGTAGCGGTTGAGCGCCCGAGCTTCCCGGATGCGGCGGTATTCCGGCTGGATGTGTCAGGTCGGCTTCGGATGTGCCAGGAAGCGATAGCGAGACCCCGGCAATATCTCAATCGATCCCGTCCCGCTGTTCTCCAGCTTTCGTCGAAGAAAGCGCACGCGGTGCTCAAGTTCTTCTCTGTTCGTGCTCCCGAGCTCCTCGCCTGGAAGATTCAACAATTCATCGCCGCGCACTAATTCCCCATCCCGGGTCAGCAGATACTGAAGCAGCCTCAGTTCTGTGTTCGAGACGGTGATGTGCCGTTCCTGCAAGGACAGGACGAAGTACGGCCCCTCCATGGTGATGGAGGTATCGGAAAACAGAACAGGATCCTCACGACGTGTCTCATGGACTCTGCGCAGCACGGCCTGAACGCGGGACACGACTTCCCGCGGGCTGAACGGCTTCACCACGTAGTCGTCTGCTCCCATTTCAAGGCCGGCAATACGGTCTGCTTCTGCTCCAACGGCCGTCAGCATGATGATCGGAATATGGCGTGTGGACGGTGTGCGTCGCACCAAGCGACAGACCTCATGGCCGCTCAGACCCGGCAGCATGAGATCGAGCAGAATCAACGAAGGCAGTAGTCGCTGCGCGTCACGCCATCCACTCTCACCATCCGCGGCAAGCGTCGTCGCGAATTGAGCCTGGCGCAAGGCGCGGTTCAACAGATCGGCGTGGAGCGGCTCGTCTTCGATGATTTGGACGATCGTAGAACCCATCGCAACGGACCCTACAGTTGACCTGTTTCGTCTTCCTCAAGGCCGCATTGTGAAGAGGTTACTTCGACAGCCACAGCCCGGGCGACGTTCGCCGCAGCGCATACGGCTGACTCAAAATAATCCAGGAATGGTCCGGCTTAACCGAATGTTAAAGAAACGGTGACTCTCATGAAATGTCACGCCCCTATGCTGGCCTCCCAACATGGAGGAGAGCGAGATGTTTTCATGGAGCAATAGTCGTACGCCCCTGCCCTCGGAGCAAGGCAGCGCCAACCTCACCCTTACGGTCTTGGGTCCGTTCATGACGATTCACCTCGTGAGCGCCGGATCAGGCGCGTCTTCTGACCTTGCGCAAGACAACGAGTCCGCGCGAGCCGATCCCCTGTAAGGACAGCCAGAGGACCGGCCTGACTGCAACACAGAGTCCTGGGTGAGGCTCTTGCCCATAGGCGCCCCCGAACGGCCAGCGACTCCGCGTCCTCACCATCCGTATCGCGGAACGGTTCCGGGAGAATCTCGACAACCCCTTGTCGTGCATATTGTCCACGTGATGCGTCTCTGTCGGAAGGGGGAAGGTTCAGTTCGATGCAACCAGGAGATTCAGCGATGGCACAACGACGGATCAAGTCAAGCGCAGACAATAAGCAGAAAGGTAGCCCATCCAAGGCGGTCGAGAAGACGTCTGATCGACCACGGCCGGTCCGTGTCCGGCGACCCAAATCAGCCGCCGGCAGGGCAGCGGCGGAGGCCGAGGAGATCAGGATACGTATTGAGAAACTGGCCTATGAGCTGTATCAGCGCCGGGGACGGCAGGATGGACACGATCGCCAGGATTGGCTGGAGGCCGAACGGTTGACGCTCTCACAATCCGCAGCCACGAGGCAAGATGGCCTCAATCGCCGTTCGGCTTCATCCTATGCGTAACGAGGCAGTAGTCGGTAGACACAGGCAGGAAGGATGTGTCCAGTGAGCGAACGCGAACAGGAGATCGCCCTGTTGGTCGGACAAGGCCTGTCCAACAAAGACATTGCCGACCGCCTCCACATCTCTACCATCACCGTCCGCCATCATTTGACCAATCTGTTCCAGAAGCTGGGCATCAACACCCGATTGAAGCTGCTCCGATGGGTTCATCAGAAGGGCCTCGTGGGATGCAGTCCGCCCATCTGAGCGCTCTCATGCGAGGGATGCGGCAACCGCCGATTCAGGTGCCGATCACGGCCTAGTTTCGCATCCCCTGCGTGCCCGCGAATGAGTCCGAAGCGCGTGCGACTTGTCGGGACCGGCACGGATCCAGCGCAACAATCTGAAGCAGCATGCTGTGTCTTCCGTCATCAGAGTTAACCGGATCTTAATGCGGTGTCGATCATCCTGAAATCTCTCTTCCCTACATTGCATTGCAGGAAAAGAAGGAGTCTGACATGCGTCATGAGTCGAATGCCGGGCACGAATTGGAAAACGGGCATCCGAGGACGACCATCCTGGTGTTCTCGCTGCTGTACGCTCTGATTGTAATGCCGTCGACCTGCGTAAGGCAGGCAGCGGGAGCGGACACGTCCTTACGACCGTATCAGAAGGTCAGTGGCGTCTCCGGAACGATCAACAGCATCGGTTCCGATACCCTGAACAACCTGATCACGCTGTGGGCCGAAGGATTCCGGAAGCAATATCCCAATGTGAAAATTCAAGTCGAGGGCAAGGGGTCCAGCACGGCACCGCCTGCGCTCATTGAAAATACGGCTCAACTCGGTCCCATGTCGCGGACGATGAAGTCGAGCGAGATCGATGCATTCGAAACGAAGTTCGGGTACCCGCCGACTGCCTACCCTGTCGCGGTGGATGCCTTGGCGCTTTTCGTCAATAAGGACAATCCGATCAAGGGGCTCACGGTCGCGGAGGCGGATGCGCTGTTTTCCAAGTCCCGGAGGCAGGGCCATGCCGTCGACCTGAACAAGTGGGGACAACTCGGCTTGACCGGCGACTGGGCCGCTGCGCCTGTCAGTCTCTACGGCCGCAATTCAGCTTCCGGCACATACGGATTCTTCAAGGAGCACGCCCTCAAGAATGGCGACTTCAAGGATCAAGTGAAGGAACAGCCGGGCTCTGCCTCGGTGGTGCAAGGGATCAGCGAAGATCGATACGGCATCGGGTACAGCGGGATCGGCTATAGCACGTCCGGAGTGAAAATGCTTCCGTTGGCGGCGAAGGCCGGCCAACCGTTCATCGAACCCACCCAGGCGAACACGAGGAACGGCACGTATCCGCTCTGGCGATACTTGTACATCTATGTGAATCAGGCTCCGGGAAAACCACTCTCCCCCATCGTGAAAGAGTTTCTTGCCTACGTATACAGCAGGGAGGGGCAATCCGACGTGCTGAGGGATGGCTACTTCCCGGTCGATGCCACCTTGGCTGAGAAGCAGCTGAGCCAGATCCGGTAATGATCACGGAGCGATTCCGACTGATGCCGAGGCCTGTGCATCTCCGAACATTGCTCGATCGGCTCGCCCGAGCCATTATTACCGTCGGTGGGCTCGCGACCATCGTCAGCATTCTCGGGATCTTCTTCTTTCTGTTTCGCGAAGTCACCCCGTTGTTCACCGCGCCGAGCGCGAAGTTGACTCAACGCCTGAGCGTGCCTGCCCTGCTTGTGGATGAAGGCCCGGCTCAGGTGGCGGTCGATGAACATCGTGAGATCGCGCAGGTGTTTACATCCGGAGCCATCCAGTTCTTCGACCTGGCATCGGGCCAACCCATCCCGTTGGACATGCCGGCGCAGGTGAAGGCCCGCCGGATCACGGCGATGGCGTCCGGTGGCGGCAATGCTCCACGGATGGCCGTGGGCACAGCCGACGGCGAAGTCCTGTTCTTGAAAGTCGGCACCACGACGGAATTTACCGATCGAGGCGAGCGACGCAAGCGCCCGCATATTCGCGCCGGTCAACCTATTCCACTGACGAAGAGCCCCATCGTCCGGCTGGCCTACCGGGCCAATGATCACGAAAGTCTGCTGGCCCTCGTGTCGAAAGGCGGCCGGCTGCTCGTCGTGCGCATAGCGGCGGATGACGTGGCGGGTCAACATCCCATCATCACGGAACTGCCGCAACCGAGAGGTGCGGTGACGGCCCTCGCCCTGGATGCGTTGCTTGAAAATCTGTATGTGGGAACCGCGGACGGACAGGTGGTGCATGTCGCCTTGTCCGAGACGGAGTCGCCGGAGATGAGGGCTGCCTATACTGTCGCTGCACCTTCGACAGCCGTCACGACGTTGGGGTTCCTGAGTGGCGATCGTAGCCTGGTGGTCATGTCTGAGGACGGTGCGGTTTCGACCTGGGGACTTGTGCGACGCGCCAATGCCCCGTCCGGTTGGACTCTGACCCGAATCCATACCCTCCGCGCTCACAATGCGCCGGTCACCGCATTTGCTCCGTCTCAACGGGTCAAGGGGTTTGTGACCGGAGATGCGAAGGGCAATCTGTTCCTGCACCATGCGACCTCTTCTCAAACGTTGTTGCGGCTGGCCAACAGCGCGTTTCCGATCCGCGCCGTGGCGTTCGCGCCGAAAGGCGACGGGTTGATCGCGTTGGACGGGGCCGGGCAACTGTCTCTGTACCAGGTGCAGAATGCCTATCCTGAAGTGACGCTCGAAACATTGTTCGGCAAGGTCTGGTACGAGGGGTACGATCAGCCGGCACATGTGTGGCAATCCTCCTCAGGGTCGGATGATGTTGAGCCGAAGCTCGGTCTGCTTCCGCTGGCATTCGGAACTCTCAAAGGGACGATGTACGCCCTGTTTCTCGCGGTGCCGATTGCCATTCTGGCGGCGATGTGCACCTCGCAGTTCATGCATCAGGACCTGCGCGCAAAAATTAAACCTGTTATTGAAGTCATGGCGGCCTTGCCGACCGTGGTGCTCGGTTTCCTTGCCGGACTCTGGCTGGCCCCCCTCCTTGAACGAATGCTCCCGGCGGTGGCCGGTATGGCGCTGGTGTTGCCTCTGCTGGTTGTCGTGGCCTCGTTCGCCTGGTACCTCTGTCCGTTATCCGTGAAACGACACCTCCCGCACGGTCAGGAAGCCTTGCTGTTGATCCCTATTCTGGGACTGGGAATCGCCGGGTGCCTCTGGGCCAATTCGTTCATCGAAAGCTGGTGGTTCGACGGGAACGTGAAAGCCTGGCTCTCAAGCCGGCTCGGCATTCAATACGATCAGCGCAACGCCCTGATCGTCGGTATGGTGATGGGATTTGCCATCGTCCCGGTGATCTACAGCATTGCCGAAGAGGCGCTCTCCAATGTGCCGAAGATCCAAATCGCCGGCTCGCTCGCGTTGGGAGCGACTCGTTGGCAAACCGTTCTGCATCTGGTGTTGCTGTCCGCCAGCCCAGGAATCTTTTCCGCCGTGATGATCGGGTTCGGGCGCGCGATCGGGGAAACCATGATCGTCCTGATGGCCACGGGAAATACTCCCATTCTGGATTGGAATTGGGCGAACGGCTTTCGGACGCTGTCGGCCAATATCGCCGTGGAAATTCCGGAAGCCCCGCATGGCGGCAGTCTCTATCGGGTGTTGTTCCTGGCCGCCTTGCTGTTGTTCCTCGTCACATTTGTCATCAACTCGTTAGCGGAACTCATTCGTCAGCGGCTCCGGGATAAGTACAGCCATGGGTGAACGGTCGACGCTCATGAAGGACTTCTGGCGCGGCGGGGAACTGTTCGTCTGGATGACGGCCTCCGGTGTGGCGCTCAGCCTGTTGATGGTGGCCGGCATGCTGGGACTGATTATGATCAACGGCCTGGGACAATTCTGGCCCGGTGCCTTGCAGGAGACGACGCTGAGGACGCAGGAGACGGTGATCGGTCAGGTGGTGGGAGAAGAAGTCATTCCCAATTCGGTCACGCCGGACTCGCCGGCCGGACAGCGCCGGTTTCGGTATCGCGTCGGCAATCGGGATGTGTTCGGGTCCGAATATCGTTGGATCGATGCCTCGGATATGGTGTCGAGCGCGCGTCCCGAGGATCTCACGGTGGTCGAGCGGCGTGAGTGGGGGCCTGCCTTCGGTCGGATCATGGTCGGCGTGGAGGGGGCAGCGACAGGAAGTGCAAGCGGGAGTTCATGGACGACGGTGAAAACGCTGGTGGAGCGGGCCAATCAGTTACGTCGGCGGATCGAGCATCTGGAGCGAGAAGAAATCGGATCCATCAACTATCGGATTGAGAAGGCCAGGCTTGCCAGACATGCGTTGACGCTGAGCGGTCGACTCGCCCCCGCCGATGCCGAAAAAGACCAACGCCTCCTCGATCAGATGACCGCGTTGGAACGAGACTATCTCGCCAAGACGGAGGCGCTGGAGCGGCTACACAAGGAGGCCGGGCAGGAGGTCTTGTTCTTGACACTCTCCACCGGCCGGTCGGTGCGGCTCTCTCTCGATCAGGTGTTGGCCGTCAGTCGTCCGAACGGAATGCACTGGGTTGAGAAGCTCCTGGCCTATGTCCAGAATCTGTGGCTGTTTGTTTCGAGCGAACCCCGTGAAGCGAACACGGAAGGCGGCATCTTCCCGGCCATCTTCGGCACGGTCCTGATGGTCTTTTTGATGACCCTGGCGGTGATGCCGTTCGGTGTGATGGCCGCCGTCTATTTGCGGGAATATGCCACTCAGGGCCCCTTGGTCCGGTTGGTGCGGATCGCGGTCAATAATCTGGCCGGTGTGCCGTCCATTGTCTTCGGGGTGTTCGGCCTCGCCTTTTTTGTCTATGCGCTGGGTGGCACGATCGATCAATGGTTGTTTCCCGAGGCGCTCCCGAATCCCACCTTCGGCACGGGCGGCATCCTGTGGGCTTCGTTGACCCTGGCGCTGCTCACCGTCCCGGTCGTGATCGTCGCCACGGAGGAAGGCCTGTCTGCGGTCCCGCGCGATTTTCGCGAAGGGTCGCTCGGACTGGGTGCGACCAAATTCGAAACGCTCCGGCATGTGATCCTCCCCTGCGCGTTACCGGGAATTTTGACGGGGCTGATCCTGGCCATGGCGAGGGCCGCCGGGGAAGTGGCGCCGTTGATGCTGACCGGGGTGGTGAAATTGGCCCCTGCCCTCCCGCTGGACGAATACCTACCCTTTCTGCATCTCGATCGAAAGTTCATGCACTTGGGATTCCATATTTACGACGTCGGGTTTCAGTCCCCGAACGTCGAGGCGGCGAAGCCGATGGTGTATATGACCACGCTGATTCTGATCCTGGTGGTCGTGTTGCTGAATTGGGCGGCCGTGCGGCTACGCAACCGTTTACGGCGACGATTTACCGCATCGGCCGTGTGATCGCAGAAAGGATTGCGCATGGATATCCAGACTCGTAGTCTGTCGCCGACGGCGCCGGCACTGTCACTGCGTCCGACCGTTCCCCAACCGCGTCTCGCTCGTCCCCATGAGGCGCATGGAACTTCCGTCGATGCAAAAGTGCTGGTCCGTAATCTCGACTTCTATTATGGCCAACGACAGGCCTTGTTTCGGGTTTCACTGACGGTGCGGACCCATTCGGTCACCTCCTTTATCGGCCCGTCGGGGTGCGGAAAATCCACGTTGCTGCGATGTCTGAATCGCATGAACGACCTGGTGGAAGGTGCGCGTGCGGTGGGGCGTGTGGAACTGGACGGTGTCGACATCTACGACCCCGCCATCGACGTCACCGATCTCAGGAAGCGTGTGGGGATGGTCTTTCAGAAATCGAACCCGTTTCCCAAATCGATCTACGACAATGTTGCATACGGGCCGCGTCTGCACGGCACCAAGGATAAACGGTCCCTGGATGAACTCGTGCAGCATAGTCTGCAGGGCGCCGGACTCTGGGATGAGGTGAAGGACCGGTTGATGCAAAGTGCCCTGGGATTGTCCGGCGGACAACAACAGCGGTTGTGCATTGCGCGCGCGCTGGCGGTCCAGCCCGACGTCATCCTGATGGATGAGCCCTGTTCGGCCCTGGATCCCATCGCGACCGGCAAGATCGAAGAACTCATCTATACCTTGAAGGATACCTACACCGTGGTAATCGTGACGCACAACATGCAGCAGGCCGCGCGCGTGTCGGATCAATGCGGTTTTTTTCTGATGGGCGAATTGGTAGAGTTCGGCGATACCAAGACGATTTTTACGACCCCGCACGATAAACGAACGGAAGACTACATCACCGGCCGGTTTGGGTAACCTGTCAGGATGTTGAAAACGAACGCGGCTGTGCTCTCTCGTCACTTCCGGATCCGTGAAGCGTGAATCGTGAAACGTATCTCGTCGGGGTCAGAGCGTATGGCTCGTGGCGTACGGCTGAGAGTAGAGACGCCAACTCTCGATTTCTGGCCATACGCTATAAGCTCTATGCCATAAGCTCTTCTCTGCGGACGAGAGACGAACGACGCTTCACGAACGACGAACGCCTGCTAGAGAAGGAGCCCGACCATGCAACGACATTTCGATCAAGACCTCGCGCATCTCAAGCAGACATTGCTCCGCATGGGGGGGCTCGTCGAATCGCAGATTCAGCTGGCCCTCCAGGCGCTGGTGGATCGGGATTCCGATCTGGCGGTCGACGTCATCAAGCAGGACCACGATGTCAACGCGTTGGATGTCGAGATCGACGAGCTCTGCATCCAGTTGCTGGCCCTGCAACAGCCGACGGCTCGCGATCTGCGATTCGTGACGACGGGGATGAAGATTTCGTCTGAACTGGAACGGATGGGCGATCTGGCCGACAACATCGCGCAGCGAGCCCTGGAGCTGAACGGCGAGCCGCAGCTGAAGCCCTATATCGACATCCCGCGCATGGCCAATTGGACGATGCGCATGGTCAAGGACTGTCTGGATGCCTTCGTGAATTCAGATCCGGTGCTGGCGCGGAAAGTGTGCGCCGACGACGACTTTGTCGATGAGGTGAACGAGCAGTTGTTTCGAGAACTGCTCTCCTTTATGCTGGAAGATACGCGGACCATTACCCGCGCGATCCGGCTCACCTTTGTGGCGAAGTCGCTCGAACGGATCGCCGACCATGCCACCAATATTGCGGAACTGGTCGTCTACATGGTTGAAGGCAAGAACATCCGGCACGTAGCCCCCTCTGCGAGCGTGTAGATGCCCAAACTGGCCGTCCTCGATATCGGCACCAATTCCATTCATATGGTCCTGGCGGAAGTGCAGCCGGACTACACCTATAAGATCCTCGACCGCTTCAAAGACATGACCCGTCTCGGTGACGGGGTGTTCACGTCACGCCGCCTCTCCGACCAGGCGATGATGCGCGGCCTCGAAGTCATCCGGAACCTGGTCACGCTGGCGAGGAACAAGGGCTACGAGCGGATCGAAGGCGTGGCGACCAGCGCGGTCCGGGAGGCGCGAAACGGCGGGGAATTTCTGGATCATGTCGCGCAACAAACCGGCTTGACGGTCCGGGTCATCACGGGCGCAGAAGAAGCGCGGTTGATCTTTCTCGGCGTGCAAAACAGCGTCGCTCTCCCTGAGCCGCCGACCCTCGTGATCGATATCGGAGGCGGTTCGGTGGAGGTCATCGTCGGGAACCGGGAGACGATTTATCAGGCTCGCAGCCTCAAGTTGGGAGCCATTCGGCTGAAAGATCTGTACCTAACCAAGACGCCACCCTCCAAGGCGATGCTGCATGCATTGGAAGAGGCCGTGACCGGCCAACTCAAGCAGGCGCTCGGTGCGTATAAGACGAAGCGCGTGGAGCAGATCATCGCCACCTCCGGGATGGCGGGCAATCTGGCCGAAGTCATTTACCTGCAGCGCACGGGCCGCCCGCTCCAGCAGTTGAATCTCACGAAGATCACGGCGAAGGAAATCGGCGCCGTGGAAAAACGTCTGGCCGACGCCACGCTGAAGACCCGGCTGGCCATGCCGGGTCTCGATCCCAAGCGGGTGGATACGCTGCTTCCTGCGACGATGGTGTTTAGAATTCTGCTCGACCTGTTGCAGAAGCATGAACTTACGATTTGTGACAAGGCGATCCGGGAAGGAATCATCTACGACTTTATTCAGCGGCACCACGAAGGCATTCAGGCGGAACGGGATATTCCCGATGTCCGGAAGCGGAACATCCTGGCCCTGGCTCGCCGCTGTCATGTCTCCGAGACGCATGCCCTCCATGTCGCCGGACTCGCCTTGCGGCTGTTCGATCAAACCACGTCGTTGCACGGATTCGGGCAGCGGGAGCGTGAATGGTTGGAGTTTGCGGCCATCCTCCACGACATCGGATATTTGATCAATTCACGCCAGCATCACAAACATGCCTACTACCTGATCAAGAACAGCGATCTCTCCGGATTCACCGCCGAGGAAATCGATCTGGTGGCGAATGTCGCGCGGTATCACCGCCGCTCGGTGCCGACGCGCAAGCACAGCGAGTTCACCGCCTTACCGCAAGGGAACCAACGCATCATCAACGTGCTGTCGGCCCTGCTCCGTATTGCCGACGGATTGGATCGAAGCCAGTTTTCGGTCGTGCGGAACGTCGAGGTCAAACTCGGCAAGACCGTCACCATCACGGTGGACGTATCGGGTGATGCCGAACTGGAAATCTGGGCGGCGCGCGGTCGCAGCGATTTGTTCGAGAAGGTGTTCAAGCGGCCGGTGCAGTTCGTCGCGGCAAGCCAGGAAGACGAAGTGCGGGACTGATGCGCGACGCCCTGCTTGTTTCCATGTGCAGGATCGATGAGCGTGACCCGGCTGATGACGTGTCGCCTTGCGCGGACGGCATTCGTGAGATGTTCGATTGGCTCGTGATACGGCCGGCGATCATGCGAGAGCACGCAGTTGTGCCGCCGTCAGCCACCATTCGAGTCGTCCTGCCGCCGGCTTCACGGACTCTTCGAGGTGGATGAGGCAGGCTCCTGCTTTTTTGAGCGACAGGCCGCTGCAGGGTTTTCCCGTGAGCAGGATTCCCGCTGCCAAGCTCAAGTGAGGTTCATGGCCGATACACAGCGCGACGGCGTCCGATGGCAAGGCATCCAGCAGCAAAAACAGGGTGCGCGGATGCGCTGTTGGATTGAGTTCGGCACAGATACGGATCTTCGGCTTGGAACGAATCAAGGATTGAAGAATGGCGGCGGTTTCGTGCGCACGAGCCAGGGGGCTTGAAAGGATATGGGTCGGCCTGATGCGCAGATTGAGCAGTCCCTTGCCGGATTCCCGTGTTCGCGCTACGCCTTTGTCGGTCAGTGGACGGTCCTGTTCCTGCCCGCTCCACTCCTGACGCTCGATCGCGATACCATGTCGAAAAAAGAGGCAGTCCATCGGGTGCCCTCCGGCAGGAAAAAAGTCGGTGGTCAGATGTCGATCGCGAGTTCAATCATGACTCGAAGTCTTGCCGCGGCTCCGCAGCCGGCCTCTCTCATGTCCACTTTGAGGCTGCCATGAGAAGGCCTCGTTCCCCTATTCATACAGCACCACCCGGTCTCGAGCAAGATGTCGTTCAGGCGGCTGCCGCCTATCAATCCACGGTGCTTCGTTTGATACGCCACGCGATGGCAGGCGAGGGATCTGCGGAGACCATCCACTCGATTCGCACCCATTGCCGAAGACTTCAAGCATTGCTGGAGCTCTGTGATAACCGTGACCGTGCCGCTGTGATGGCCCGGACCGTGAGCCGCTTGAGCAAGCTGCGGGCGTTGCAAGTCTTCCGGCAATATCTAATGAAGATTGAAGCGCCCGAGTCGGACATCACGGCCGTCGAGGCCTGGATCGCCGAGCGGGAACACAAGCTGAATCGCACACAGACCTATCGCAAGATTGAGCAGGCTGTCTGGAAACAGGCGCTGCCGATGCTTGCTCCCCAGGGCTTTTCTCTGACACCCCGCCTGGAAGTGTTGAGGCACGAGCATGAGCGCCTCCTCTCGCGCTTGATTGAGAAGGCGATGGAGAAGCCGCGTCGAACACGTCTCCATGCTCTCCGCCTCGCGCTGAAGACGATCCGCTATCAGACGGAATGGCTGCCGGGGCGAGCGGCGACCGAACAGGATGTGCTGAAACGGATCAAACAGGTTCAGGCCTTATTGGGGCGGTATGAAGAAATGGCGGATTTCAGGCGCTGGGGAAAGAGGCTGAACCTCACCGTGCAAACGCGGCTCGAACGGGATTGGAAGCGGGCTCGCCGCCGGGCGAGACGAGTATCGGGAGGGTTGGGCTGGCTACTGGACGCACTGGCAGCGGGTAGTGTGTGGATCGGAGGCGATCAGCAAGGCACGTTATCGAGCCTGGACGACGTCCGGCTTGTCTGAAGGAGGGACGCTCAAGCGAAAACCGCCGGGAACCATGTTGATCTGTCCCACCGCCGGCCCCTCCCCGCCCAGTTTCGTATTCAATTGTTCCATGCACCGGTCGATTTCCCCGTCATGCATCAGGGCATCGTCGCCCCAGAGCAGCGTGCTGAGTTCTTCGCGAGGGACCACGCTGCCGACCGTGCTGCTCAGTCGCCGCAGTGACTTCCATTCATGAGCCGAGAGCGTCAGCTTCTGTCCGCGGTACACTACGACATACAGACTATCCGTCAAGGCAAGATCCTCACCGTGTTCTTCGTCCTGTTCTTGTCCTTGGCGAGATCGGCGCAGCAGCGCCCTGACGCGCGCCACGAGTTCGGCCGATGCATACGGTTTGGCGATGAAGTCATCGGCTCCCCCATCGAGCGCCTCGACACGACGTTCTTCAGACGAATAGCCGGACATGAGAATGATGGGAATGTATTTCGTGGAAGGGTCCTGGCGCAAACGTTTGCACATTTCCCGTCCTGTCAGGCCGGGCAAGTTATCGTCGGCCATGATCAAGGAGGGCTTGATCCGCCACACGTCCTGCATGGCGGACGGACCGTCGAATGCGACATTAGTCCGGAAAGACGCTTGCCGAAGGATCCGATCCAACAACTTGGCCTGCCCCTGGTCGTCTTCGACAATTTCAACGATTTCCAAACCCATGCAGGCACTCCCCTGAACCATCATCGGACGGTGCGGGATGAAACTTGAGGGCCGATTGATCGAGAAGTCAGGTTGAGCGAAGTGGCGGCTTACTTGGAGGCGCCGAGAATGCGTTGTAGCTGTGCAACCCAGGAGGATCCGTCTCCGGTGCCTTCTGCGTTGCGAGGCGATGGGGACCGGCGACCATCGAGGCGCTCGATACGTTCCGCGACGTCTTTGAAGTCGGGCTCTTCCCGCCTGATCCAACGGTACTGTTCAAGCGTTTCTTCAGCGCGGCCCAAATTTTCTAGCGTGCGCCCCAGCAAGTACCGCACTTGAATTACGTCCACCGATGAGCTGGCTTTGGCTTGCAGCGCCTTGCGAAACGCCGTGACGGCCTGCTCCGACTGGCCGGAGGATTTCAGGCAGATGCCCACCTGAGCCATGGCCTTGAAGGTGAGAGACGTATCTTGAGCAGCCAACGAGAATTGCTGGAGGGCTTCTTTGTACATCCCGATCTTCTTGAGCGCCAGCCCGCGTTCGTACCACTCGGCGGATTCTTGCGCAGGCGAGCCGGCTGAGGGGGAGGAGGCAGGGGTAGCACCCTGACTGTGTGTGGCGGTGGGCGCGGAGGCAGTTCTGGTGGCGAACGCGGTCAGTTGAGTCTGTTCGGCCGTTTCCTGTTCGGCCGTCATCGCAGTCAGGGCCTCTGTATCCGTGAGCGGGAGAATGCCGCCTTTACTGCGGTCTTTGGCCGCCTGCGCCACGATTTTCGTCGAGACAAAGCTTGCCTGATCCGCAAAACCATAGGTCAACGCCGTATCGCACAGTTGATTGATCAGGCGTGGAATGCCGCCGGTCAACCGATGAATCAGACGAGTGGCCTGCTGCGTGAAGATCGGTTCCTCGCGACCCGCAACCCGCAGACGATGGGCAATGTAACCCAGGGTGTCCTCTTCCTTGAAGGGTTCGAGACTGTAATCCACCATCACGCGCTGGGCGAACTGTGTCAGGTCTTTGCGTTGCAGAAGTTGCCGTAGGCCCGGCTGTCCGGACAGAATGATCTGGAGGACGGGTGCCTTGTCTTGATTGAGGTTGGAGAGCAGGCGCAGTTCCTCCAAGAGATTCGCGCCGAGATTCTGTGCTTCATCGACGATCAAGAGTACCCGCCGTCTGGCGAGGGATTCTTTTGCGAGGAATTGCTCGAACGCATGGAACGCCTGCAGTTTGTCCTGCTGTGCACCGCCCAGGCCGAAGGCAAGCAGAATCCAGGGAAGCAGGGTATCCATCCCACTATGTGTATTGGTGATCAATCCAATGTTGAAGTGGTCCCGATGATCGGCCAGAAGTTGCTGCAGGAGCGTGGTTTTTCCCATCCCAGGGAGACCCGTGAGGACGACGAAACCCGCCTCATGCAGGATACCGTATTCCAACGAGGCCATTGCCACTCGGTGCGTCTCTCCACGGTACAGAAAGTCCGGGTTTGGGGTTAGCGTGAAGGGTTTGACATCTAGGCCATAAAAGGTTTCGTACATAAGTCCTACTTACGGGACAATTAGGAAGAGGTCAACAAGATTCTATGGCAGTTTTAGAATACTTTATTAGACTTGACCAGATGGTCATGTCCAAGCAAGAGACGCCTGATGGCGATCGATTGAGACTTGGGAAAAGTGGTGCTAAAGATCGTATGCAGTACCAGACTGTAGGCTTCTGACTGCCAGGAGGCAAGTGCGAGTCACAACTTCGATTTCCTCGAAGGGGATCACTGGGGGAAGGCCTTGCTCGATGGCGCGCACGAATTGCGCCATCTCCTCGGGGAACCCCTTCTCCCGCTTGCCCGTCTTAAAGACCTGTTTCCGGGAACCGGCATACATCTGCGTCTCCATGAAGTCGTCCATAGTCAAGGACTTCCCGTCGGCATGCGCTTCGAAACGCTCTTTCGCGAGACCGCTGTTCCCCTCCGCTGTATAGACGATCGTGCCGATGGACCCGTCTCGAAACGTCAACGAGATGCTGCACTGGTCATCGGTGATGCCGGAGCTGTGTTGCCCGATCCTGCCGGCAAAGACCGAGGTGGGGGGCGCCGCACAGAGGGCTTGCATATAATCGACGAAATGACAAACCTCCCCGATCACGCGTCCGCCCCCCACGTCCGGATCCTGCACCCAATGATCCGTCGGAATCCGCCCCGCGTTGATGCGATACAGCATGACGAGCGGATTCGAACGCGATGAAAAGAATGTTCGCGCTTCCTTCGCGTGCGGCGAAAATCGGCGGTTGAACCCCACCATCAGATGCAACCCCTCGGCCGCCTGTTTCTCATAGGTTGAGCGGATGTCCTGCAGCTCTTCTTCCGTCAGGCAGAGAGGCTTTTCCACGAACACATGTTTGCCCGCGCGCAATGCCTGCACCGTCAATGCGGCATGGCTATCGTGGCGAGTGCCGATCAATACCGTGTTGATCGCCGCGTCGTCTAAGATCGACTGACTATCGCTCGTACAATAGGCGGCAGTGAGTTTTGCAGCCAGGGTTTTCGCGGTGAGACCCGAAGCGGTACAGATGCCGCGAATACCGACATTGTTCATGGTTTGCAGCGGCGGGAGCAGCATGTCCTTCACGTGGTTCCCTGCGCCGATGATCCCCAGCGTCACAGGGCGAGCGGTCTGGGCCGTGCCGACAACAATGGTTCGCGGCAAAGGATGAGCACGATCGGAAGGATAGGTGATGACCATCGCGATATAGGGTGTCGAGCCCTCCATCATCAGGGCATAGGCAGACTCCGCCTGCTCGATGGGGAAGCGATGGGTGATCAACGGCTTGAGTTGGACTTTGCGTTCGGCTACGAGCTCAAGAAAGGCCTGCATGTTACGTTGTTCCGTCCATCGCACATAGCCGAACGGATAGTCACGACCCTGTTCTTCATACTGGTTGTCGTAACGACCTGGCCCGTAAGACATGGAGAGCCGAAGTTCCAATTCCTTCTTATAATAGGGCTCGCGCGGAATGTTCATTCCTACAGCGCCGACCACCACCACCCTGCCCTTTTTCCTGGCAATCTCTCCGGCCACTTCGATGGGACCATTGTCCTTGGTGCTGGCCGTGACGATCACCGCATCCACGCCATGGCCGTCGGAAAAGGTCGCGGCGGCATGGGCGAGATCGGAGGATGGGGCCACCATATCTGCACCCGACTGCTGCGCCAGTTGCAGTTTGGACTGATCCAGATCGGATCCGAGCACGCGGCAACCGGATGCCTTCAACAATTGCACGGTCAATTGGCCAAGCAGCCCAAGGCCGATGACGGCGATCCGGTCTCCCAGCCTGGGTTCCGCCTGACGGACACCCTGTAAGGCGATGGCTCCGAGCGTCACGAAGGACGCATCTTCGGAATCCACGCCGTCCGGAATTTTGACGCAGAGATGTTTCGGGACATAGACCATTTCGGCATGGGAGGCATAATTCTGTCCGGCACAGGCGACCCGGTCACCGACCGAAAAGAAATCTGCATCGCGGGAGACCTCTACCACCGTGCCGGCGCAGCTGTAACCCAGGGCTGCGGGTGAATCCAACTTGTCGAACACCCGGGACAGCGTGAGCGCCAGCCCGTCGGTCTGAATGGCAGTGAGGACCTTCTTGACCTTCTCGGGCCGTTCCATGGCCTTGGCGACGAGAGATTGCTTCGTGCTCTGAATCGTCGACTTCTCGGTTCCCGGGCTGATGAGGGATGCCTCGTTGAGCACAAGGAGGCCGCTCCCGCGGAGGCAGGGAGGAGGCACCTCTTCCACTTTCACCAACCCGGACCGTTTATGCTGAAGAATTTGTTTCATGGTGTGAGGCAACGCGCGGCGGTATTGTCCTGCAATTAACTACTTCCCTTCAACAGCTGCCTGACCTGCTTCCAGGCCTGTCCGATTTTCCAGGGCCGGACGTGCGGCGACCCTGCTTGGCGGTGCTGATTGCCCTCCAGGGTGGAGAGTCGAGCAGCCGTATCTTTGAATGTCTGGTCGGTACGGAAGATCATCCGGTATTGTTCGAGGGCCTCCGGCTTCTCTCCCGATTGTTCAAGGGTGCGCCCCAACAGGTAACGCACGCTGAGACTCTGCCGGCGCGGCGCGCTGTAATCCGCGCAGGCCCTTCGAAACGCCGCGACGGCCTGAGGGATATGACCGAGCGCGCGGTAACAGAGGCCGATCTGGCCAAACGACCGCAGGTGGTAGGCCGGGTCTTGCGCGGCCTGCTCGAATTGGACGATGGCGGCGATAAAGTTCTGCGATTTCCGGAGCGCTAGTCCCTGCTGATAGTAGGGTTCTGCCGCGCCGACAGGTTGTTGGCTCTCGATTCGCGGCGGAGACTCGCGTGATGGCAGAGATTGCGAGATGGATTCATGCGCATCGGGCTCCTCCGCATCCTTCCCTGCCGCGAGTTCTTCCAGATCGTCCAGTTCCGCCAGCGGGAGGATTCGATTCTTTCGTCGATCGAGCGCCGCCTGGGCCAGCAGCTTCGCGGTAATGCGCGGGGCCTGCTTCGCGTACCCGTAGGTCAACGCCATTTCACACACCTGATTGATCAAGCGAGGATTGCCTTGGCTCAACCGGTAGGTCAGGGTACAGGCCGGGGCGCTGAAGAGCGGCCGCGTCCCTCCTGCAAGTTGAACCCGGTAGCGAATGTAGTGGGCGACGTCCTCCTCCGTGAAGGGTTGCAGATGGTAATCCACCACCACGCGCTGCGCGAACTGCGTCATATCCACCCGACGCAGGAGCGTTTGCAAATCCGGTTGCCCGGACAGGATGATTTGAAGTTGCAGTGTCTTGTCCTGATTTAAATTGGAGAGGAGCCGTAACTCCTCCAGCAATTTCACACCGAGATTTTGCGCCTCATCCATGATCAGCACCACCCGCCGCCGCCTTGTCGCCTCCTGGGCGAGAAACGTGGCGAACAGGTGTTGGGCCTCGACCGGGTCGAGCTGTGTATGGTTCAGGCCCAAGGCCAGGAGGATCCAGGGCAGCAGGTAGTCCACATCGTAGCGGGCATTCGTGAGGAAGCCGATGGAATAGGCATCACGGGTATCCGCGATCAATTTCTGCAGCAGCGAGGTCTTGCCCGTTCCGGGATCGCCGGTCAGGACCATGAACGGCGCTTCGGTCAACAGGCCATACTCCAGCAAACTATAGGCCGTCCGGTGGGTTGAGCCGAGATAGAGGCACTCGCTATCCGGCAAGAGCGAGAAGGGTTTGCTGTGGAGACGATAGAATTCTTTGTACATCGACAGTTCGAGCGATCAGACGAGTTTCTTCATCTCAGCCGGACCGATCCCCGCCCGCCCCGCCTTGTTCAAGACAGTCCCCAGCACCGGGGTTGATTGTTTCACCAGGGACAACGCCCGTTCCACATCCTCGCCTTTTGTACGCCCTTCCTCGATCACCAGCAGCAAGGCATCGATATAGGGTGAAAACGCCAGCACGTCGGAAGTATTCAGGAGCGGCGGGAGATCGAACATGATGATCCGCGACTGGTAACGATGTTTCAGTTCTTCCACCAGAGCAATCATCTTGGGAGAGGTCAAGGCCTCGGCCGAGTGGGGAACAGCACGTCCTCCCGGAAGCAGGACAAACCGGCCGATGCCGGGATGGATCAGCAGATCTTCAAGCGGCGTATCGTCGAGGAGGTAGTTGGCCAAGCCCTCGCTGGGACCGAGATCGAACACCTCGTGGATCCTGGGATCCTGAAGATTGGCATCCACCAGCAGGACCGATTGGGTCACGTCCATCGCCAGACTGATGGCCAGGTTGACGGCCGTGAGGGTTTTCCCCTCACCCAGGCCTGGGCTCGTCACACCGATGACGTTCCAGCCCTTCTCCCGCATTCGATGAGTGACCTGGGTGCGAAGGATCTTAAAGGCATCGACGAACCGGCCGCCCTCAAAGCCTGCGATGATGCGCCGCTCCCGTAACACCGCCTCCGGAATGTGGAGGGACCGTGTCCGGGTGTAGACGATTTGAGCCGGCGTGGTCCGGGCTGAGCCGTTCCGGTGCAGCTTCGAGACAGGACGATTCTGGGGCTGTTGCTGTTTGTATCGATCCAGCGCGGCTTGAAACCATTCCATGGCAATCCCCTTTCGTTCAGCGTTCGAGATGCGTCGCACCCATCACGCTATCCATATGACCGCTGACAACGATCATTCAACGCCGAACCGTTTCAGCGTGGCGTACCAGAGCACATCTAATGGAGTCCAGAAGAGATGACTCACGAGCAGGAGCAGAACCAACGCTCCCAGGCTTGCGGTTCGAATCATTCTTCTGCGCTTCAACGCGCGCGTGAGGTCTTCCCTGTTCGGCATGTAGGGAATGACTGCCAGCGGGAACGTCTGCGTCAAGCGAACCAATTGTTCCGGCGTATGAATGGAGCGGTCGAGGTGTTCCGCGACCGCCGCGCTTCCTGCGCCGCCCGCCAGCGCGAGAATGAACCCCAACAGCACAATGGCCTTCCGGTTGGGCTTCTCCGGCGATTCCGGCAGCCCCGGAGGATCGATGAGCGAGAACCGCTCACCTTTCCGTTGCACTTCGAGGCCTTCCGACACCTTGGCCTCCAGGAGTCGCGAGCGAATGTCCTGATATTTTTGGGACGAGGTGTCGCGGTCGCGCGCGAGCGTCAGATAGTCCGGTTCCAGCACCGGAGTCCGCTCGATGCGTTTGGCATAATCCTGGAGTCGTTGCTTGACGGTCGTACGGCTGGTTTTCAATGCTTGCAGAGATGAATTCGCCGAATTGAGTTGTGCCTGAATGTTGATGTAGGCGGGATTTTCCGGACGCTGCATCGGCTTGTTGCCGACACCCGTGCCGATCCGACGGAGTTCTCGTTCCAGCGCCACGATCATGCGTTGGGTCTGTAACACATCGGGGTGGTTCTCCCCGAGGCGGTCGGCGAGTGTGGCCTGCCTGGCCCTGGCATCGATCAATTGTTTGGCGACCTCTTCAGTCTCCGGATTCGCCCCGGTTTCCCTCTCCAGCGCAGAGATTTCCTGTTTCATCTTAATCACGTCCGGATGGTCCGGTGAGAGATTCGCGGCCACTCCGGCATATTCGGCCCGGAGTCCACGTAATCGCTCAACGCTATCGAGGATACGTTCTCCCGTGACGGACAGGATGGGTGTATTCGGCTTGATGGTCGCCAATTCTCCATCGAGATACGACTTGCGCTCCTCAAGGCTGCGGATCTGCTGATCGAGGTCCATCAGCTCACGATCCGCCTGGTTCATCATTTGGAGATTCAGCGGCATTAACTCGGGCAAGGCACCGGCTGCGCGTTGTTTGAACGTGGCCAGTTTGGCCTCCACTTCCTCAATATGTGCCGCGAGGCTTTCCGCTTCCTGTCTGAGGAACGTGGTGGTTTCCTGCGCGTGACGTTCGCGGCTCTTGAGATTCTCACCCAAAAAGAGGCTCGTCAGTTCATTCGCCACGCGTTGGGCGGTGTCAGGCGATCCACTATTATAGGACACGGTGAAGGCAATGGTGGCCTTGGTCGCATGCTGCGTGCGTTTGTCGATGACATCGGCGCTGATCACCTCAACTTCGATATCCTTGATGAAACGTTTGATGACCCCTTCTGTGGGGCTTTCACGTCTCATCTCAGGATACAGATTGTACTGTTCGACAACCTTCCAGAGACTGGGACGGCTCATGACCTGCTGCTTGATCATCTCAATGCGCTGATCAGCGTAACTGGTAATCGTGCTATGGACCAACTCAGCAGGCACTTCCTGTTCTTCGATCAGAATCGTTGCCGTGGATTTGAAGGTCGGAGGCCAGAGAACTGCCGCTGTCACACTCAACCCTAACAGGAGGCCGGCTGAAGCAAAGACAATCAAGCGTCGACGGCGAAAGACTGCCATATAGTCATGAAGGTTCATGGAGGTCTCTTGCTCGGAAACTCGTTGTTGCACTGCCATAGGATATCCTTTTCCCGATTTACTTACGCTTAGTCAATCCGAAAATGCCAGCTTGGAAGGGTAATAGGTCACCATCAAGGTGAGAGCGTTGGACGTCGCTGGATCAGAAAGTGATTGTGCATCCCGTAGCCGATACGAATAGGATGCCTCGAACCTCCACCATTCTGAAAATTTCCACTGCAACTTGGGCGTACAATAAAACAGCTGATTTTCCGGCAGGGTTCCGCCTCTGGCGATAGGAGAAGCGCCGGAGACCCAATAGCCTGACAAATCAATGGATGCTGTGACCGTTTCGGCTAGGTCATAAGATGTGAGCAGACTAAGGCGGTCAGTTTGCACGAGAAGGCCAAAACCGCTTGGGAGAATATCGCGGGCCGCGGTGACCTGAAGCCTGGCCTGTTCAAATTCCTTGATCAGAGTGGCACCGTAGACCCAAATACTTTCCTGCGTGGTCTGGCTGGTTCCTCCCGATTGGGAGGTCGTTGAAATAAACCGCGGCCCCCCGTAGACCGTCGCTTTCATCGTTTCGGTGAACTCACGGGATGCACTCAGGATAGCCCCTGGATAGGTGGCGCGCAGACCAAACGGCGCGTTGGCCGTATGAAAATTATTGTATGTGCCTGTCAGTTGAATTTCATCCCGTTCTGTCGGCCGATACACGAATCCCGCCGAGCCTCCGAAAACTTGATAATCGACCAAGCCAAAGCGTCCCCCATCCTGGTAGCTGGAATCGTTAAATTGAAACGTACTTTGGAAGGCCCATTTTTCCGTAATCGTATGCGCCCACGTAGGATTCACCGTCCATAGATTTCGCTGGGTGAAACGAAGAACTAAACCTGTCGTGAGTAGCTCCCCCATCAAAGTGTTGTCTCTGGTAAACCCCCCGGTGAATCCCCATTCGTCTCGCTCCGTCCGGTACTTCATCGTCAACGGCAAGAATACATTCGTGAATCGGTTGGGCTCCCCTCCATAATAATCCACGAAGTCCAGAGCCCCCTTGCCGCTGACCTCTAGCCGCTCGGTCTTGCCGGCGAATTCCACTCCTGGCGAGATCCAATAACCATAGGTCGGATCATGGGGCAATGGAGTCAATAACAGATTGTCATTGTAATACGCCTTGGTGCTCATCGAGGGCACGAGTGACCATTCGGCCGCAAAACCTGGAACGGTGATGTGCAGGATCAGACACACAACCGTAAGGTAAGCCAGTCTTCTTCCTGACTGCCGGGCGTTCTTCCCCCTTTTCCAATTCAGCGACGACAACTTCACGAGTTATGGCACCATCACGACGTCGCCGCGCTGCAAGATGATATTCTGTTCCAGATCAATGCCCTTCCGCACATCACCGTACCGGAACGGAAACGTCTGCTGTTGTCCCATGACCCGGCGCACGACCTTGATGTCGTTTTCCGCCGCAAAGGGGGTCAATCCGCCGGCGAGGCTCAAGGCTTGGAGCACATCGGTATAGTGGCCGACTAGGAATTCGCCGGGCTTCGTCACCCGCCCGACGACATAGACCTTGTAACTCAACGGCTTGATGACGGCGACCGTGATGTTCACCGCAGGAATATATTTGATCAATCGTTTTGCGAGGTCTATCCGCAGTTCCTCCACCGTTCGACCTTCAGCCGGCACATCTCCGACCAGGGGAAAAGAAATCATGCCGTCAGGCCTAACGACCACTTCCCTCGTCAGATGTTCATCCTTCCAGACCGAAATGAGGAGCACATCTTCAGGTCCGAGAAAATATCCCGAATCAGCGGCCGGCAAATCCGGTGAGACTGTCTTGGCGTCATACAGTTGACAACTCAACTGGCTGACCATGAGCAGTCCGATGATGAGCCCAGGCGTGATTCTGTGACAGACTTGCATAACACCATGCATGAGTTACGGCTCCTATCCGCTCGTCTCTGCGAGCAACTGTTCCGCTTCTTGACGCCCTTGAAACGATTCTGCGCTTCGAAGTGCTTTTGAGAGAAAGGCTCTGGCTTCTTCTTTCTGCCCCGACAGAGGTGGCTCCGGTTGGTTGGACAGCCTAGGCCATTCCTTAAGTGGTGCCTGGCGGGTTGCTGACTACGCGGCCGTCAGCCGTGTCGTCAGATTGTCAGAGTACACCTGGTCGGGCGTCTTGCCGTCAAGCGCCCGGTGTGGGCGCTGCTGATTATAGAAGGTGAGGTACCGTTCCAAGCCCTGGTGTGCCGCGTTGACCGTCTCATAGGCGTGCAGATAGACCTCCTCGTATTTGATGCTCTTCCAGAGTCGTTCCACGAACACGTTGTCCCACCAACACCCTTTCCCGTCCATGCTGATCTGGATGCCGTGGTGGGTCAGGAGTCCCGTGAACTCTTGGCTGGTGAACTGGCATCCTTGATCGGTGTTGAAGATGGTCGGGGGGCCATACCGGGTGATCGCCTCCTGCACCGCGTCGAGGCAGAAATCGGTCGTCAACGTGTTGGAGAGCCGCCACGCCAGTACCCGACGACTCGCCCAGTCGAGGACGGCGAAGAGATACACGAAACCCCGCGCCATCGGGATGTAGGTGATATCGGCGGTCCAGGCGTGATTAGGCCGTGAGATCGCCAGATCGCGTAGGAGATAGGGGTAGATCCGATGGGCCGGATGCCGGTGGCTGAAATGCGGCTTGCGATACAGGGCCTCAATCCCCATGCGTCGCATCAGCGTCGCGACGTGCCGTCGCCCAATCACCTGGCCCTCTTGCCGCAGCAGATCGCGCAGCATGCGCGCACCGGCAAACGGGTGACGCAGATGGAGTTCGTCCATTCGCCGCATCAGGGCCAGCGCTGCAGCGGATACCGGCGTGGGCTGGTAGTATGCGGTGGACCGCGAGACCTTCAGCAGCTGGCATTGTCGAAGAACCGGGAGGGTATGGGTTCGGTCAATCATCGCGTTGCGCTCAGCAAGCCCGCCTTTGTGAGCGCGCCTTCTAAAAAATCATTCTCCAACGCCAGTTGCCCAATCTTGGCATGGAGCGTTTTGAGATCCGGTGTATCCGCTGTCGGTTTGGTCCCGCCAAACACATCCGCGGCCCGCGCCAGCAAATGTCGCTTCCATTCGGTGATCTGGGTGGGATGGACGCCAAATTGCTCGGCGAGTTCGGCCAGCGTCTTGTCGCCCTTGCACGCCGCCAAGGCCACCTGGGCCTTGAAGGCCGCCCCGTGATTGCGTCTCGTTCTCTTCATCGCCTCGCTCCTCTGGTTCGCCACCCTCGGGTGGCTTCGGTGAAGCCAGGCTACCACTTAGCACACTGTCCGAATTTCCGGAGCCCCCTCTATTAGCCTCTGAGGCACCAAGTTAGAGAAGGTCTGATTAATTCCCAATTTTGATCAGTCGGCGTCTAAAACACAGGGGATCTAACTCGTCGCTGTCTGGTTCTTCCAATTAATCAGACCTTCCTTAGCTTCGCGGGGCACTTGAA
The DNA here is from genome assembly GCA_919902505.1 of Nitrospiraceae bacterium. GTDB lineage: Bacteria > Nitrospirota > Nitrospiria > Nitrospirales > Nitrospiraceae > Nitrospira_A. The sequence continues at coordinate 120,671 of CAKKRE010000002.1, read as the reverse complement.
AGCCGGTGGGGCAGCCCATTTGTAAATCTAGCCAGCGCCTCGACCACGCAATACGACAAGAAAGGTTTTAGCAAAAATTCGCAAATCCAATTCTAACGACCAATTATCGATGTACTGTAGGTCCAGTCTCATCCATTGATTAAAGTCTCTTATGGTATTACGTCCACTAATCTGCCACAGACAAGTCAATCCCGGTCTCATACTAAGCCGTCTTCGCTGCCAAGGTTGATACTGGTCCACCTCTGCAGGCAATGGAGGCCGCGGACCCACGATGCTCATCTCGCCTTTCAGAACATTGATGAGTTGCGGAAATTCATCCAAACTTGTTTTCCGTAGTAACCTCCCTATAGAAGTCACGCGTGGATCATTCTTTAATTTAAATACGGGACCATCCATTTCATTGAAATTCAAGAGTTCCTTCTGCCGCACCTCTGCATCCTCGACCATCGATCGAAATTTATACATCCTAAACTGTCTACCATTCAAAGAAACACGAGTTTGTCCGAACAAGACGGGACCCGATGAGGTGAGTTTGATCATAAGCGCAATGAGAACCCAGAGAGGACATAGGAGTACAAGACCTACTAATGCTGCAACGATGTCGAATACGCGCTTGCATGCTAATACCAGTTCATCCTGTGGCGTGGTGGAAAAAGTTAAGAACGAAATCCCCCCCAGATAATCCACCCCCATTTTGGCAATCGTGCACGGGAATAAATTCATCGCCACACGCACTGGAACGCCCAGTTCTTCACAGGTAAGAAATGTTTCTTGAAAGTCATCCAATCGTTTCTGAGGAACAGCGATGATGACTTCGTCGACAACATGATTCTCTAAAATATTGCGGACCGCAGCGGCATTGTCAAGAATCGAATATTGGTCGAGCTTGCGCGAATGCTTATGTGTCCTGTCAGTGATAAGCCCTACGAGCCGCAGCCCCCACTCTTTGTGATCTTCAACAATCTTTATCAATTCGTTCACACGCTTACCAGTTCCAATAACAAGAATATTGCGATAGCTAAGTCCTTGTCGCCTGATGTGATCCGTGATCCCCCTAACCATAATTCTCGAAGCAGAGAGCCCAATCAGCGCCATGCCTCCAAACAAGACGATGAAAAGACGACTGGTAAAATCTAGTTTAAGAGTGAAGGCTAGAGTTCCGCTGATCAATGTTCCTACCCCTGCGACCTTTAAAAGTTTTTTTAGCTCGAGCCGGAGTGTTTCGGCACGATGCGCTTCATACAAACCATAATAATAAAGTACAAGAGACCACATCCCGACGATGGGGACCATTAACTCCAAATACCTGCGCAAGGGGACAAGGTGTCCGGTGTGGAACGATGACAAGAGGGTATCGCGTACCCAATACGCACATAAGAACATTGTGATCAGAGCAATGACATCACACAGGTACTGCAGAACATCTACTACTTTGGACTGCTTTCGTAACATTTGTCCTTCTAGTGCAAACGGGGTCTCATATTGTCGAAATTAGAGCGTGACAACTCGTCGTATGCGTGTACTAACTCCGCTCCCCTCATGGCGAGACCGAATAGGAGCGAACGCGGTCATTCTGTCAGTTAGAAACTCAGAGCCGAAACAAACGGATTTGAACGGAATGCCACACTGCGAGGTAGAACCATCGGCGGGAAATAAAACGAAAGGTTTAGCCACCTCGCTTGTGTAGCGCGTCTGTGAATATTACTACGTATTGCTAGTTGCAGTGCAGCTTACTGAAAGCGAAACTCTGGCGCAAGACATTTTAATGAAAAAAGAATCTCTCAGGGAGTCTGACTAGGGCCATAAGGCGGTGTATGGATTTGGCACTATGGGGTCACTCAGGAGAGGCGAACAGGTACTGTCGCAGAAAGACACAGTCGAGTCACTTGCTATCGAAACCAAGTATGTGACTCCACACTACGAGGAGGATAAACTTCGGAGAGCTGATAAAATACCGCTTCCACATGCGTCGAGGTTCCCTAATGAACCGATAGGCCCACTCAAGTCCGGTGCGGCACATCCAGTCTGGGGCTCGCTCATAAGTTCCTGCATAAAAGTCAAAGACCGCGCCGACCGAGGCTATTATTGGGACGTCCAGTCGATGCCGATTCTCTTCGACCCATTTCTCTTGTTTGGGAGCAGTCATGCCGACCCAGAGAATATCGGGTTGGGCTTGATTTATTGTTGCCACCATCTTTGCATTTTCATCTCTCGACCATAAGCCGAAGGGAGGTGAATAGGTCCCGCACAGAGTTAGTGATGGAAAATCTGTCTTGAATCTTTTTGCAACCAAGTCAAGCACCCGTACTGTCGAGCCGAAAAAGAATACTCGGCCGTGTCCTCGACTGTTGATGGCTTTCATGACAGAAAAAAAGTAATCTGCTCCTGTAATCCGTGGTCCTACGCTGACTCCTGCCAATCTCGCCATGAGAGTCACGCCCACTCCATCTGGAACGACGAGAGTGGCCTGGTGAAACGCCTTCAGAAAAGAAGGATCGCTTTGCGCGACAACAATGGAGTGCGGATTGGCACAGACAAAGACAATTCTGTCAGCTTTGTGCTCAATTGCTTGGAGCGCATCTTGTGTAGATACGTGCAGAGATTTGGAGTCAATCGGGACGTTGAGAAGAATCCCTAAGTCGCGCAGTGCCATCTATTCTCTAATGGTTCCAAGATGATCATTGATAGCTGCTTCGTATATCTTCATCAAAGCTTCGTGATTCTTTACGCCAGAAAAGTGTGTATCGAATATTTCTCGGGTTGTGCTACGCAAACTGATCTGTCGGGCCGGGTCGGCCCATAGGGCGCGGACTTTATTTGCAAGGTCCACAGGATTGCGGGGCTCAAACTTCATTCCCGTTATGCCTTCTTCTACAATTTCATCTAAGCTCCCTATACGCGAAGAAACTACCGGTGTGCCGCAGGCAAAGGCATCTACGATCACCATCGGGAATCCCTCATACCATTCGGAGGGAACAATCTGGAATGCTGCGCGGCCCACCAGATCGACAATGGTAGTGCGGTCGCAAAAGCCGAGGTAGTCGACGGGAAGATTGTCACGGGCTATTGCCTGCTCTAACTCTTGTCGCAAAGGGCCTTCCCCAAGTATTTTCAGCGGCACTTCCGGTAAATGTTTCCATGCTGACATCACGGTACGAAGGCCCTTCTCTACGCTCAGACGTCCAACGTACACTGCATAGCCGCCTTTCCCGTCGCCGGGCATTGGAATATCGGCAACAAAATTAGGCTTCACCACAATACGCTCTCTCGGTAATCCGCCCGCTATTAACCGACTGGATGCAAACTCAGTCAATGCGATATATCGATTTACCAAAGTCTGGTAGGTTCTATCCCAACGATTCTTGGCCAGCATCCAAACCACTGCTGCAGTTTCCGGCAATGAATTCCTGTAACATCGGTATCGCAAAGCGGGAAATAAATTCGTCCCAATACAGTCTTCGCAAGGGCGACCGTCACGGAGCAACAATCCCCCAGGGCAGATAAAACGGAAATTGTGGAGGGTTTGAACGACGGGAACATTGTTGTCACGACATGCCGCATAAGCACTCGGTGAAATCTGCGGAAAGGTGTTATGGAAATGTGCGATATCGGGCTGCGCTTTACGTATGATCGTGCTGAGTTCCTCATAGACCTTGCGCGACCAACCGGTTTCGACGACGAGCCTGAGCTTATCGGTTATTGTTGAGACGTCGATATCATCATTGTGACGTTCATAACTAATCACATCCGCTGTGGTCTCCAGCAGATTGCGCTCGCTTCGATACACGGCGTCTTCACCACTGGGTGAGCCGGAACGATAGAAGTTATGAGCCAAAAGAACTTTCATCTCATCCGCTGGCGTCAGGGATTCTTGATTGCGACCCACTGTACACCACCGCTCAGTAATGATGGCCAGAAATTGTGGACTGCGCCGAATCGGCCGTAACCCATTTTGCTCACCATCTTAAAACCGAACCGTTCCAACAACAGGCGCAATGACCGGAATGTGAAATAGTGGAGATGTCCGCCATCGAACAAAATGTCGCTTCCCAGGCCTTCATTGGTTTGCGATGTGGAGGGAAAGCGGCCGATCATGAGTAAGACTCTTTTCTTGATGAAAGCAATATTGGGTGTGTTCATGACCATAACTCCACCAGGCTTGAGTACCCTATACATTTCCCCCATGGCTTCATAGACGTCTGGAATATGCTCGATTGTATCCGCAGAAACGATGCGATCCACAGAGTCTGACTCAACCGCTGATAAATTCTCTGCGGTTCCATGGATCGGAATGAAGCAAAAATCCTGGAGATTCACTCCAGCTTGCTCCAGGCGGTGCTGCGAGTATTCCAGGCCCACCAATTTCTTAAATCGATGTCTGAATTGGTAGAGGAGATGGCCGGAGCCGCAGCCGATATCGAGAATGGTCTCCCCCACCCCTCCAACAGCGAGGATGGCCTGAACACGATCTTTAGGCCAAGTATCGAGGCGTATGTCCTTAAAGTCTTCTTTGCCAAGCGATGAGTTATAAAACTTGTCGTATTTCTGCTCCATTTGCGCTCCGTACTGACCGGCGACCAAAACTGGTCACAATTGAGAAATACAACTAACGCAACTGCTCATCCGGGCATCTGCTGTCGCGGATTGATCCGCCAGCCAATCTCGAACTCCGCAGGTAAAATTGTTGATCATATTCTCTAACGAATACTTGCTCGCGCTCTCCAAACAGCCCCGTTGTAAACTTGCTTGCATTGATTCACAATTTAAGTACTCGATGACAGCATCTGCATACGCGTCTGTTGTATTGGTTGCGATGACGCCGTTTACGCCGTTCGTAAGATACGCGATCTCCGGACCGTGCATGGAAAGATCGGTTGTAAACAGTGGAGTGCCGGCGACGAAACTATCGACGACGGCCAGTCCGACCAATCCAGGCATCAACAGCGCCTTGCTGATCAAGAAGTATGGTACACGATCCGCACCGTACTTCGGACCTATATAATGGAGCCAGGGTCTGGTCTCTGCCGCTGTTTCGATTAAATGTCGATCCGGACCATCCCCCACGATGATCATTTCGAAATCCGGCAGCCGAACTTTTATTTTGGAACATGCTTCAAGCAAGAAGGGCATGCGTTTGTCCGAGTAGATTCCGCCACAGTACAAACACACGTTGTTGCTCTTAATCCCTAGGCTAGCTTTCAGTGCGACGCGGTCAGCTTCGTTCGTAATCTCTTTTGCCGCCAAGAATTCACGCAGATCAATGGTGTTCTGAACGGTTGTGATTCTCTCTTTTGGGAAACCTGTCTTGGCTGCAATGTCCGCGCTGAGCGTCGTATAGGCGAACCACCAGTCGACATGGGACGAAAGTCGGCGCTTCAAACATTCGCCCGCGCTGTGACTATTTTCGGCTTGGAGATTTTGCCCGTGGCCCCAATAGGCTAAGCGAGGGCCCTTGTTGAGTCTTCGACGAAGAAGAAGATAATGGTTGATAAGCAGCCGGTTCGCCTGTTCAACGATAACAGCGTCAACACCTGGCAAGTACCTCAGCGCCGGCTGCCAAACAAGTTCTTGGCTGCCGAATGACCAATAGCTGTTTTCGACACGTATGGCCCACGGTTCGTCAAGGTGCACGGTGCGCGGTACGGCACCCCTTCTCTCCTGACCATACATCAGCTTGAGACCGATGTCATGGAGCTGAAGTTGCTGGTGCAATCGACGAAAGAACGCAAGCCTGTAATGCGGCAGGATTCTCTGAAGAATGGCGACTGTTGGCATAAACCCCTGCTATCGGATGGAGTACGCGGGATGCTTTACGAGAGTGCTTTCTAAACCACTTTCACAAGATCGGAATCGGAATAATGTGCTGCTGCTTGCAACTGCTGATCTCCCGCTCTTTCATGTTTTTCGGCTGCAAGAATGGCAACCTGTCTCTCCATTAAAACAATAAACAAAAACATTTGCGTGCCGAACCCTACCAATGAGCCTGACTTGAAAGACAGCAAGAAGTCGAAGAGGAACGTCGCTGCGAGGGTCGCCATAATGCCTCGTTGCATGGGATCGTGCTTTACAAGACCATAGGCGGCACGCATCGTTCGCCATGACGCCCACAACAACAGCGCCAGCAAGCCTACCCCAATAAGTCCTTCTTCCCCCAGCACCTCGAGAGTAACCATGTGCGGATGAAAGCCCGCGATGTTCGCCGAAAACGAGGCTGAGTTTCCAAGACCCAACATGAGCGCCGACGGGTCCTGAGAGGATGCCCTCGACCAATGATGGAGTAGAGCCGATACCATCCGAACCCGAATATCCCAATCTGATTGAACTCTCTGTGATGACCAACGTTTTTCTTGAACCAAGGCATCGTAGGCATAGATGGATGTGGTTGCCACGCATGCAGCTAGGATGATCCAAGAAAGATAGGTCTTGATGCTGGACACTGGTTTGCTCAAAGGCAAAAACACGATTGGGATAATGACCATGAGGAAAAATTGTGCACGAGTTTCTGACTTGAGGACCAGCACGATACATGCCGCTATAGCAGTATATTTGATTACTGACCATCGCCAGCTCTTGTCCTGATTCAGCAAGACAGCAGCCATAGTGACGTATCCCGCCATATGAGCGAAGGCCAAGGCATTCCAAATCGTTGTGCTTGAGTCCCAAAACGTCACCACCGTTCGCGCGTCCCACCGCACCAACACATCAAAGAGAATTGCCAATCCGGTGCCAAGAATCAGGATCGCACTCAAGCCATAATAAAGGTCGGTGTTGCGTCGAAGCAGTAGCGGCGCCACCCATACATTTATGATGATATAGGGCCAGTACTTACTCCACTCCACAATCCCTTCCTTGAATGCCGGAGTCCACCAGAGCGACAGTGCGGCATACATCAACAGGCCGGTAAGCAAAATCTGCACCCACGGAGTCATGAGATGGCGACGTACTCCATACAACCATGCACGATAGATGCCGAGGCCTATGCAGGAAACCATGAACAAGTTCGTAAATTGCGTATGCTTGAATAGCCATGGACTGGCTAACTGCCCCCAGACATCCAGAACCTGAACGCATACCAAGGTGGCCAAGGCTATCGCCGGCCGGAACCAGGTTCCTACAAATAAGGCGACGAGCATGAGGGCATAGATCGCGAGATTAACCATGGAGCCAGAGGCGGGTCATTCGTCAATCGCTTTGTGAACGCCGATTTTCCCAAACGGGATGTTATCCCATCCCGGAATCTTGGCTTCAACCAAAGCGCCTCCCTTCATTCCGAAGTTATCGGTGCTCATGTCGTCAAACCCTGGGTCGGAATCGGTCTCCCAATTATCCTGAATTGCTCCATAGAACCGAGCGATGGGATCAATGCTGGTCTGCGCGCACTGGTACATGACATTGCGTCTCACGACATTTCGCTTAGGTATGCCGGGATCATCATTCAGTATCTGACTTAGCTGCGGGTACCGCGTGCTCCATGGAGCGGTTTGATAAGGAAGCCTATCCAAACGTTTTCTCAGCACACCATCATTCGACAAGAATTTACTTCCCCAAGTAACCGCGCGCGCATCCACAGAAAAAGAGGTATCACAATTCACAAACACATTGTTTTCTACGATGTTGTCGCGCCCACCTCCAATCTTCACTCCTCGACGCACGCGTGCCAATACGTTACCTGTCATTGAAGTCCCGCTCGCGAGATCATCCAGATAGATGGCGGAGACATCGCCTTTATTGTCCATTCCCAAAAGATCGTGAATGAAATTGTGTCGAATGATGTTCCCTCGCACCGTCCAATCACGGCCGGTGTATATCGCGCCGGCATCTGTAGTCTCCGCGCAAACGTGGTGAATCTCATTTAGTTCGATGACATGATCATTGCCCATGAACTGAATTCCTGTATGGGGCGCATCATGAATCGAATTGCGTACAACATGAATTCCTACTCCGTCTATATCGACACCGGGGTAGGTCGTTCCACGACGGCCATAGTGATGGATGTGATTGCTGACTAACGCATGACCGGCTGGTTTCAGTTTCTTGCGATCTCCTCCTGAGATGACGACGCCACGCAGCCCGATATTGTAGATGCTGGAGTTCGACACCTCATGCTCCTGTCCCCCAGTAATGACGACGCCGTCCTTTCCGAAATTCCGAATGGTGCAATTGACAATGTGGTTCCCTTGACCTCCTTGGACGTGAACAGCATCGTCTCTTCCTTCCTCAATGATCACTCCGCGAAATGTGATGTAGGACGCGCCGCTTAAGGAGAGCACCGGCTCCGACAGCAGAGTGAGTCTCGCTCGCCATTTCGAGAGTCGCTGTGGAGGCCAGAAGAACAGAACGGCTCTCTCGCGATCTACAAAGTACTCCCCTTCCTGATCGAGTTCCCTCAGAATATTGAATGCAAAGTATCGGGCGCCGGCTTTAATTCCGTACAGAGTGGATCCGTCAAGAGTAAATAATCGATTCGCGGGATCGATGGACTTGATCGCGAGCGATTCATCGAAATAATCCCATTTCCAAAACCCTCTTAGCCAGACATCTGTATTAGTCCACCGCGAGGGGCGGTCTGTGTCGACACGCAAACTCGCAGGCTCTCCGGTTGAAGCTCCACCTCTTAACACCGGACCAGGAGTAACCACCTGTGAGATTCTTGTCCATCCATTGTTGGGCCAACGAGCAAGTTGCATCGCCTCGTCATCAAAAATAAATTCTTCGGGCGCCGGTCTTTCCGGTTTTCCTGGGAGGCTTCTGTCCCAACGTGACTCGATCGAGTGTGCCAGTTCCATGTCTTTTAGGTTCGCGCGTAGGACATGGTCTCGAGCCTCGCCATCAATTTGACTGAGTTCATCTGTGCTTGTCACAGGTTGAAAGCGTTCAAAGGGAATTGCCAAGCCACCTGATAATCTGACCTCTTCTCCACCATACGCCTGGTAGACGATCGGGGCATCGTTGGTGCCCGAGTCCTCCTGCGTTAGGACAAATGTTTGCGTCATGTGGTAGGTGCCCTCTCGCAACACAACGGTGGCGCCTACGGGCAATTTGCTTCTATTGTTCTTCTTTAATTCGCGAAGAGCATCTCGAGCTCGTTCAAGGCTCGCAAATGGTTTTTCCTCAGTACCAGGATTGCTGTCAGCACCGACGAGAGGAGACACAAAAAATGTCAAGTTAGCGCCCTCCGCGATTGGTAGGTCTATCGCAGTGATAATTATTAGTAGGGCACCCAACAGATAGGTTTGGTACTTTTGCATGTGCTTATACCTCAATCGCATCGAGCATGATCCGTCCTACGTTCTCTTGCGTATGCGACGCGTATGCCATGCGGCCGTTCTCGCCGTACTCGTGCGCGAGTTCCGGATTATCGCAAAGCTCCTTTACTGCTCGAGCGATCGAAGGCGGGCTGGAGGTGGACACTACTATCCCGGCTCTGTATCGCCTTGTTAACCATCCAATAAGGCCTTCTTCGCAGGCGATTACGGGCAACCCCGCAGAAGCTGCCTGCACGAGTATCCCGCTCATTAAATAGTGCCGCCGATACCCAACCCAGACGAAGTCCGCAGCCGAAAATACCGCAGCCGATTCCGCATTAGTAAGGTATCGTTTAATTTCATGTAACCGGTAATCCAAGCGTAATCGATCAGCGGTTGCCGATCGCAAAATGTCCTCGACCTCTGCCGGCTGCTCGCCGCTCAATACAATATGAACATCCGATGGAAAGGCATCGTTCTCGGTCGCCTGCATAAGAACGTCGATACCTTTTCTAGAAGAGAGCGCACCATAGACGAGTATGACCTTCCCGGACACTGGTATCCCTAACAGCTGTCTTGCCTGCTGACGGTTCATTGCTGGCATCGGTTCGGTCACGTCGGGAATATAGTGAAGCCGCGAGGCGTGTGGGCGCCCGGAACCGTGGATATATTCCTGTAATGTCTTGTCTATCGTAAACAGCGCCCGTAGATGACGGCTGCTCAAAAGGCGGTGAAAGAGTCGTTCCTTCCAGGGGTCGCTGCGTGTCTGTGGAGCCTTGACACCCATGGAAGAGTAGTGAAAAGCGGACCGCATAACGATCCCGCTCCAAGCGGTTCGGCCAAAGGGGGACCCGAGTAGCGCCAATGCATACGTGCAATAATCCAGGTATGGCAACAGCACCATGTCGACTCGCTCGCGTTGCACAGCCTCGGCATAGAGGCTCGCCATAATTCGTCGAAACTTCAGCATCTCCCTGGCCATACTCCATACTTTCCCCTCAATGCTCGCGTATCGCTGTGCGGGTTCGCTGACGACAGAAAGGTTCTGGCCGCATGAGGATAGCACTTCCTGCATTGCAGAATGATCCAGGCTTTCCTTGAATGTCCCGAGCTGTATGTGGTGCCCACGAGCAATGATAGAGCTCGTGATCCACTGAAGATACTTCCCGTGGTGGCCGCTCGCGAAAGGTTCGACAATCAGAATGTTCATGGTCGTGGACCTAAAGAATAGAACATCAATTCAATTGCTTCCAGGCGCCTTCATGCAGAGTGCCCAGATGCCGTCGGTGAGGAAGCTGCGTGTCTTGTGCTGCCACATCAGCGGGCCAACAGCCATGGAGAAGATGCCGGCACCCATTAAGAATACAGCGGTCCAAGATACGGTCTCGCGCATGTTGTAAAAAACAAACAGGCTTCCGGCACTCGCAGCGATACTCGTGAAGGTCAGCATCCGTGATTCTTTCGGGAAAAGATCAGTCAGGGCAAGCTTGTACTCACTGTGGAATGCAGCGATGGGAACAACGCTTCCTACCAGCAGGGCACAAGCGGTCCCGCTTACGACTCCGATACCGCCCCACATCGTGGCAAAGATATAGCCGAACAGCACATTGCATGCTCCCATGAGCAGATGAGAAAGAGTATTCCAGCGCAGCCGACCTATTCCCGCATAAGAAAAATACGCAGGGCTGGCCAAAGTGTTGAAGAACCAACACGCTGTAAGTATGAACGAGAAGGTGACGAACAGAAATTCGTATCTGCCGACCCATAGTTCAGATATCGCAGGAATGGCCAGGAGTATTAGTGAGTATGCGGGCACAGACAAATAAAACATCACCTCATAACATCTCCGGTATGCGGCGGGTACGCGCGAGGGATCTTTCTCCAGCAGGGAGGCAACGACAGGAACGACGACTTGATTGGCTGCGACAAGCAATGAACGGATCTGCATAATCATGCGGTTTGCCATTTCGTAATAGGCAACCGACGAGAGGCCGCCGAATTTACTCAGCAGCGCCTTCGTCGTTGGCTCGAAAAGCAGCTGCGCAATACCATTGATCTGGAAATTGATCGCGTAACCGAACATTTCTCGAAACGCAGACGATGACCATCGGTAAGGAAGCATGCCCAGCCAGCTCAGTTTGCTTCTAATGGCGACCCATCCTGCAAGCAGCACAAAACCAGCTTGGGCCACGTGAGATATGCCGAGGCCCTTCATATCCTCACTCGGCACCAGAGCGTAGACCATCGACAAATACAGTACTTGACCGCACACGATGATCAGCCCTCGCAAATCGGCGCGTTGTATGCCATCCAGCCCGGAAAGAAATACCGTCGCAATCACCATGAGCCACAACGACATGACGGCGTATGGCAGCACGAGCTGGGCGTCGGTAAGCATATTGGCCGGCACGAGGTAATCAATGAGTAAAGTCAGTGCCGGATATAACAGTAATAATACGAGACCCAATATGAGGGCGACCGAGCTGGCCGCGGTTTCGATCACCTCCGCAGCCCGTTTTTCCTCGTGCAGCGCCAGATACTTGGCGGAAAATTTTACGACACTACCGGAGAGACCGAGTTCGCTGATTCGCGTGACACTGGTGGTGGCGAGCACCAAGGACCAAACCCCGATTTTGTCAACTCCGATAGTTCCGAGCAAGAAGCGATACATGGCCAGCATCACGAGACCCGCGACAGTGACTTGGATGGTTGCCATTATTGCGTTACGGAATACGTTGGGCTTTTCCATGATGGTTCACAACTGGAGAGTGCAATGTGTAACGAAGGTCCTATGCCGAAGGGAATGAGTCTTCCCTTACAACACCTTCTTAAGCGTTAGGCGCAAAGCCGACTTCTTTGGGCACGCATAAAATATCGCCATACTCTCTAGAACCCGGTACTGCTGTGGGGAAGCAGGGATCGATAACGAGATAGTCATACTGTTGGATGAGCGTAATCACCTCTTGAGCAGAAGTGCCATTAGCTTTTAACAGGCTATCCGATAGTTCGGAAAGAATCACCGGCCTATGGGTTTCCAAAGTCTTTCTGCAACCCTCAATTACCCCCTTTTCCGCTCCCTCTACATCAATTTTGATGAACCCTGGATCGAGCGAATATTTCGCCACAAGCGTATCCAGCATGGCACTCTTCACCTCTTGAGTCGTGTAAATCAGCCCTGTGACTGAAGGATGTTTGACTTTCCCAACTGTGGAATATTCTTCCTTGCCTTCAATGACATTGATCTGAATAGTTTCTTCACAGTTTGAAGCCACACCTTCGTACACGATTACCCTGTCCTCGACATCATTTCTCTGCAAGTTTCTATAAAGCCTCTTGAGCGCGCTTGTCGTAGGTTCCACAGAGAGTACCTTCTGTCGATCTTGAATCAATCTTGCAAAGAAGACAGAATAGAATCCTACATTGGCACCCACATCTATCACGTCTCTTCCAGGAGCCAGGAATCGGCGACAAAACGGAATCAACTCCGGCTCATAATTCTCGTCAAGTATTTGTCTGGCAAATAGGTCAGATCGAACATCAAGTCCAAAACTGCCTTGAAACTGATCGATGTGGATGATCGGGTCTTCGACAAGAATTTCTTGCAGACGTCTATGCACTGTTTCTTTGTAATGTCTTTGTCTGGCAAACCAATATCTCCTGGCAGCAAGCGCAGGCTGCAGGAGTGTCCTCACAAACGGATAGGCGATAAGGAATTTTTGAATTTCAGGGTAGGACATCCTAATCAGAAACTTTCAAACGAATACAAACGTTGAAGAAACGGGGAAACCGACTGGACACCGAGCGTTTGGTAAATTCACCTTGTTAGATTCGTAAACCCAGGTCGGTGGTTCGATTCCACTCGCCGGCTCCATAAATCAATAGGTTATCATTCAGTTGCCAACTCCTGAACCTTCAAGGGTCTGTCTGGGGTGCGACTTTCGGCGTTTGAATGTCGCCAAGCTTGGCCCTCCTTTCCTTGTTCCCACTCGGAAAAAGATGGGCATAGATGTCCATCGTCACGTGAATAGAACTATGACCGCATTGCTCTTGAATGTACTTGCGCAGACTTCCACGGTGAGCCATAGGTATGACGAAGAGATTATTCATGTCGCGTCTGTTGAAGAATCAAAAAAGGTGTTAGGTTTTCGTTCTCCAACGGTTCATTAGAAGCGACAAATATAGCTCTCTGTAAGCTTGCCTTGTGCTTCTCGGGAGCAGTCCAATCGATTGGAAATTCTTCATGGCACGGCTGTGTTTTCGGAAGATACACATATTTGTAAAGACCTCGCAGCTCTCTAAATAACCATGCTCTTGTTGGCCTGCAGCCGGTTCCGGAGTGAGCCTGTGTCGGAGAAGATTGCGACTCCTTTATGAGATTTATTGCCTCATTTTCACCAAATGAAACACATGTTTCGAGAAGCAACATTCCCTTAGTATTCTGACTGAGAAACATTAATGCTTCTTTGGGTTTGCTTAAGTGGTATAGAAGACCATAACAATGAACCACATCAAATGGAGCGCCTTCGATGTGGGAAGGAGATTCCATATCAAGATGCTGAACATGGCAATTCAAATAGCGTTTTTTTAAATAGCGGAGATTCTCCGCTCGAGCTTCTGTTATCGTTATCCTGCATGCCCTATCAATGTAGTAATGTGAATGATCGCCAATTCCAGCGCCAACTTCTAGGATGGACCGCCCGGCCACGGGGATCCGCAAACTCGACAAGTGTTCGAGCCTTCGTGCGTTATGGCGCAGATAATGATTTGAATGGAAGCGTTGAACAGGGGACCCGCGACGAATAATGTCGAAACCCACTCCCTGGATAATTGTTTTTGTTTTTGTACTGATTTTGCCGAGTGTATTCATAGCAGTCCTTTTTGAGAGGAAGATGGTGATTATTCAGATGCAAGATTCGAAGTTTATCTTTCACGCATAACACAAGGCGGTACCACCTCAGTCAGCCATGTTTCATTTTTACATAGCTCATCCAGGTGTAAGACATCGCCTCGTCAACAAACACCTGCTGATAAGGTTCCTCGACTGAAGAGAGGACCGGCGTCGGAGTGGGGTAATTCTGGTTATCCCAAGGATCTCCCCATCGAGTTTTGTCGACCTTAAAGACAGGAGGCAACTCATGATACGTTATAATATTTCGTCTTAAATACTGCGCATCGACACTATTGGGCGGGATGTGGGCGCCTGCTGGCAATGTGGGCTTAAACAGAGAAGCCAATTGATTTTTTATTGCGGATGTGAGCGATGTTTGTCCTGATGAAGTAGGTGCGAAACCCGACTGTGCAAAAACCTTTTTGAGAGAGTAACAGTCGCCCCGGGATGGTGGATAGTTGTCCTCAAAGAGAAGATGTGAGAATCCAAACCATTTTGCGGTCATGACCCTTTGATACGCATTCTGGTGGTCATCGAAAAACAGTGCGGTTTCGTTCTTTGACACGTTGCTCCAATCAATCGTCGAGAAGTCGCGATTATAGTATGTTGCACGATTCGATCTGTATTGAAGTCGGCTCAAATCGATGTCTATGCAATGGAGATCAGCGGCAGGACATGCTTGTTCGAATAACCACGTTCCTTGTCCAAGCCATAACCCACTTTCAATAATCGCTTTAGGACTGAGGGTTTTCAGTACGAACCATGCTAAGAACATATGCGGGGCCTGCATGCCTCCAGAATTATCTCGTATTGGCCGTCGTTCATAGACCTCTACGAATTCTCTGAGCGATTTCCGCATGTCTTCGTTCGTCCAGGGGACAGTTCCTATTTGTAAAGCGCCAATCATTGCAGACCCTCACTCTGTGGAGCTACTGCTCCTCTCACTGTACGCCATCTCCATGTTTCCCCCGGCTAACCCGGATTAAGAGTCCTACAGGTCGATCCGGCCGTTCAGGAAAGGAGAATTTCCGGTAAGGCGAAGAACGCTGCGCTGGTATATCAAAACACCACTTCTCTGACAACCGTCTGGTGGCAACGGTACCAGGCCACCGTCTTTTTAATGCCTTCGCGTAATTCCTCCTTGGCCTCAAATCCAAATAGCTGTTTGGCCCTGCTCACCTCCAGGCAGCGGCGCGGTTGCCCGTTGGGTTTCGTGGCATCCCAGACCAATTCCCCCGTGAACCCGATTTCTTCGGCGATCAGTTCGGCCAGCGCCAGGATCGTGATCTCCTCTCCGGTCCCGACATTGATCGGCTCACTACCATTGTAATGTTCAGCCGCTAACAGAATGGCTCGGGCTGCGTCGTCTACATAGAGAAACTCCCGCGACGGCGAGCCATCTCCCCACAGCACGACCTGCTCCTCGCCCTTGGCTTGCGCCTCCACACACTTCCTGATGAGGGCCGGAATGACATGCGAGGTCTGCCTATCGAAATTGTCGCCAGGACCATAGAGGTTCACTGGAAAAAGCACAATGGCGTTAAATCCATATTGCTGCCGGTAGGCCTGAGCCTGGACCAGCATCATTTTCTTGGCTAGGCCGTAAGGCGCATTGGTTTCTTCCGGGTATCCGGCCCACAGATCTTCTTCGCGGAAAGGAACCGGGGTGTATTTAGGATAGGCACAAATTGTGGCGAGTGCCACGAATTTTTCCAGTCCCCGCTGCCGACCAATTTCCATCAACTGCGTGCCCATCATGAGATTGTCGTAGAAGAACCGGCCGGCATTGGCTTGATTGGCGCCGATGCCTCCGACCCGCGCCGCCAAGTGCAACACGATATCCGGTGCCGCATCGGCATAGAGCCGCCGCACCGCCTCCATCTGCACGAGGTCATAGTCCTGGCTTCTGGGCACCCAGATATTTCGGCAGCCCTGCTCTCGGAGCTGTGCCACGACGACTGAGCCCAGGAACCCGGCACCTCCGGTGACGACAACTCTTTTGTCCGAAAAGAAAGATGGCATAGGCAAAAACCAGATTTAGGTCAAGGCTAAGGTTGAGGGTAAGTCTTATTTCTAAGGGAACGGATCAATGCATTCAACTCTTTCCAGATGTCGTCGATGAGTTTCAGGGCGAGACGGTGATCATCCCTTTTCAGGTAGCCAACCCTCTGGGCATAGATGAGATGGCTTTTGGTCTCTGTCAGTGAGCCACGGGAAGCATAGTAAAAATTCATCTTGTCCTTCGTATGATGGCGGCCAAAACCTTCGGCTAGATTTCCAGAGACAGAGAGTGCCGATCGCCTGATCTGGGAGGTCAATCCGTAGTCTTCCTTTTTGGGAAGCCCCTCGGTCAACGCAAATATCTGTTGAGCCAGGTCCATGGCTTTCTTCCAGACCGGCATCTCCTCGAATGAGCGATACACAGCCTATCCCTCAGGAAAGGCTAAAGCTAAGGTTTGAGGTTTGAATATCGATCTCTGTACTTTTACCTCAGCCTCAGCCTTGACCTTCTTAAGCGTTATCCTCTCCCTGCGCCCGTTCCCTCCAACGTCTGCCGTTCCGCTCGCACATCCGCTTCCACCATCATGGTCACCAACTCTTCAAACGACACTTTCGGCTCCCATCCCAGCGTCCGCTTGGCTTTGGACGCATCGCCGATCAACAGGTCGACTTCCGTGGGGCGGTAATAACGGGGGTCGATTTTCACGTATTGTTGCCAGTCCATATCAAGGTGGCCGAACGCACGGTCGAGAAATTCTCTGACCGTATGCGTCTCACCCGTCGCGATGACATAGTCGTCCGGCCGGTCGGCCTGCAGCATCATCCACATGGCCTGGACGTAGTCACCGGCGAATCCCCAGTCGCGTTTGGCGTCGAGATTGCCGAGATACAGATCTTTCTGAACCCCCAACTTGATTCGAGCCGCGGCCCGCGTGATTTTACGGGTGACGAAGGTCTCACCGCGTCGCGGAGATTCATGATTGAATAAAATACCGCTGCAGGCAAAGAGATCGTAGGCCTCACGGTAATTAACCGTGATCCAGTGGGCATACACTTTGGCGGCGCCATAGGGACTGCGCGGGTAGAACGGCGTGTGTTCCCGCTGCGGAATTTCCTGCACCTTGCCGAACATTTCGCTGGAGGAGGCCTGGTAAAACTTGGGTTTGATTCCCGACTCCCGGATGGCCTCCAGGAGGCGAACGGCTCCGAGTGCCGTGACTTCAGCCGTGTATTCCGGCACGTCGAAGCTGACGCGCACGTGGCTCTGGGCGCCCAGGTTGTAAATTTCATCCGGTTGAATCGTTCGCAGAATACGATTCAGGGAACTGGCGTCATTCAGGTCTCCGTAGACGAGCCGCAAGCGTGCTTCCAGCACGTGGGGGTCTTGATAAATGCCATCGATGCGGGCTGTGTTTAAGGAACTGGAGCGACGGACAATCCCATGGACCTCATAACCTTTGGCCAGCAGTAGTTCTGCCAGATACGACCCGTCTTGTCCGCTGATACCGGTGATGAGTGCTTTTTTCACGCGTTGCGTTGGTCCCTCGTTGTTTGTCAGCAGCGCACCTGCGGGTGTCGAGAATCACGTAAAGTGACCCCAGCTGACTTGGAGAGCCTTGTTCCTTATCACAATTCCGTTACGTAGTGTTAGTGCCATCCTGCCCCGACTGAAAATCCATACGCCGACTGTCTCATTCTGACGCAACTGTCTCGCTTTGCTCCTGCTCGTGGTTGCATCCTTCTATTCATGGGTACGTGGTTTTTCGGCATTGACCTCAGCGTTCGACGAATGTACTGTGCCTTCATCGACGGTGCACCTTACCAAGGCCGAATGGGCGGAGCCTTGTTCACAATTTTCTTTCCCACTCATTCTGTATGGCTTGTCATTGCGCGTAACGCTTTCATTCAATCCCAATGCCCTTCCCCAACGCCTCGTCTCGTCGGTGAAAGCGCTGGCTGCGCCGGGACGTGTGGAATGGTGGAGCCACGCGAGGGAACGCGGTCTGTTTTCCCTGCTCCATCTGCAACAGCGATTCAGGCGAGGCTCACTCGACCGCCAGTTTACGGCGCAGGATCTGTCGCGTTGGCTCGTTAATTCAGACCACCTCAATGAACCTCACAGACCTGACCCACCAGATAGACCAGAGGAACTCGTCACGCCTCCTTTGTTCGTCCAAGACCGTTGGTGTCCTTTTCTTCCTTACATGACGGTGTCGCCCCATTCCGGACCGGCTAACAGGACAGCGAGGCGGGATCGTCGACGCAGGTACCAACGAGATGGCGCAGGCTCCCTGCGCAAGGATTCGCTTGCCTCATGTCATGAACAAGGTTATTCTCCGAACTCGGTCACAGGAGGGACTCATGAGCTCCTTGCAGCAAACCATTAAGGCCGTGATTCGCCCCGGTGACGAGGCCGGCTATGTGGCTGAATGCGTCGAGATTGCCGTCGTCACTCAAGGGCGGACGTTGGATGAAACCGTCACGCATCTTCAAGAAGCCACTGCGTTGCATCTGGAGGGAGAGCACCTGGCGGCCTTGGGCTTGCGAGAGAAACCGACCTTGCTGCTGACCATGGAGTTGGACCCGGTCCATGCCCAAGCTTCGTAGACTTGCCGGACGCGATGTCCTGACCATCCTCCTTGGTTTTGGCTTCCTGCAGGTCTCCCAGCGAGGCAGCCACGTTAAGCTGGCGCGTGAAATCGCGGAGACACGCCACGTCTTGACGGTCCCCCTGCACGCCGAATTAGATCCCGGCACTCTACGCGCCATATTTCGCCAAGCCCGTCGCTTCATTTCCGAACAAGCATACGCCCGCATTTCTACACATAAGTATATCGCCTGAATGTGTGACACAGAAGGCTTGCCCTCGATCATCGTTCGTTCGCCTCGCTGAGCGCTTAGCACATTCAGACTTCGGTGTTGAGGCGTTTTCATTTTCTCGCCAGTGTTCGTTCCAGATGCTCGCCGATCCGCTCGGCCGCCTTGCCGCCCCATTTCGGAGGGATCGCGCCGTTTTTCCATTGTCCCCCCATCAATCGACCCAGTGCGGGAAGCGGTTTGTTTGGATCGGTCCGGATGAGTCCGATCGTCCCGATCGTGCGGTCCGTTCGGTGCTGTCACGCAAGGGCAGGCAGGAGACTCCGAGCACGGTCGTTTGTTCGGTAATGCCTTCCGAATCGGTCATCACTCCACGAGCGTGCTTGGCGAGATACTTGAATTCGAGGTAACCGAACGTATCGATAGAGTGCATGGATGGCAGCGTCTTCCCGGCTTCACGCACATTTTTGGCGGGGCGCGCATGGACGGGAATATCACGAGCAGATCTCGCGTGCCTTCGGCTATGCCCTCCAGCAGCCGCAACAACTGCTGCCCCCAGCCTCGCTCCCGCGATGAGATCAATGCGATTCACTCTCTGACCTCGATCAGCCGGCATACAACCTACCTGGCCCGTCCCCTTCATGAAGCCTTCTGCGCAAGCGACAAGACTCTCCCGCGCAACAGTTCGTCGCTCGTCGCGTGTGAAGCGCCGTTCGTTACCTTCGGTTTTGAATTTCGGGTTCCGAGTTTCTGGCTGTTGGCTAACGGGAACTGGCAACGTGCCACTTCAAACTTCCTCGCAAGTTACGCATCACGTTGTACGCACAACCGGGCTCCTTCACAAACCCTCGTGAATATGGGCGCCGGTGATTCCCGCATGGCCTCGAACGCCATGAGCTGTGTGGCACGATTGACCTCCAGGCAGCCGCCTGGCTGACTCTAGGGGTTCGCACTACCTCGCATACCACCTCCCCTTCAAAGTTCACTCCAGCGTTATACTCCGGCACGTCGAAGCTCACGCGCACATGGCTTTGGGCCCCCAAATTCTAGACCTCATCGGCGCGGATGGTATGCAGAATCTTATTGAGCGAGCTGGCGTCATTCAGGTCTCCGTAGACGAGCCGCAAGCGTGCTTCCGGCACGTGGGGGTCTTGATAAATGCCATCGATGCGGGCTGTGTTTAAGGAGCTGGAGCGACGGACAATCCCATGGACCTCATAACCTTTGGCCAGCAGTAGTTCTGCCAGATACGACCCGTCTTGTCCGCTGATACCGGTGATGAGTGCTTTTTTCACGCGTCGCGTTGCTCCCTCTCTCTTGGCTCAACAGCACACCTGGAGTGCCGTCGGTCGGGCAGAATCACCCACCTGACCTGAGAGCCTTGTTCCTTATCACAATTCCGCTACGTAGTGTTAGTGCCGTTCGCCACTGACTCCAGATCCATACAGACGATGTCTTATCGTGACACACTCACGGCGGATTGCAGCACTGAACTGTGTCAGGACTGACGGCCGGTCTTTACGTGGTATTTCGGCATTGACCTCAGCGTTCGACGAATGTACTGTGCCTTCATCGACGGTGCACCTTACCAAGGCCGAATGGGCGGAGCCTTGTTCACAATTTTCTTTCCCACTCATTCTGTATGGCTTGTCATTGCGCGTAACGCTTTCATTCAATCCCAATGCCCTTCCCCAACGCCTCGTCTCGTCGGTGAAAGCGCTGGCTGCGCCGGGACGTGTGGAATGGTGGAGCCACGCGAGGGAACGGGCGCTGTTTTCGCTGCTCCACCTGCGGCAGGGACTCGGTCGGCACTCGCTGCATCGACAATTTTCCGCGCAGGATGTGTCGCGCTTCGCATTCTGCACAAGTTCCTCGCCGCTGCTGCCTTCCCTGCCCTGGCAACTTCCGGCCGATGACGGACAGTTGGATACTTTGCTCAAAGGCGTCGTCACCATCTTCGGGTATTCCTGGGCCTGGGCCCCCGATGGCTCCTGTTGGCATCGAGCGCCGGATACGGGAGCGCTGTGGCCGCGCCGGTTTTTTGCCGACATTCCGGTTCATGCGCGCAACCCCTGCGGAGATATTCGTATCGCCTGGGAGCCTTCACGCCTTCAGCACCTGGTGCTCCTGGCCCTGCTGGCGCAACAGGCTGACCCGGCCGTGCGCACCAGCGCCGGGGCGGCGGTGGAAGCCCAGCTCGTCTCCTGGGTCGAGGCGAATCCTTTTTTGACCGGGATCCACTACATCTCCCCGACGGAATGCGCACTTCGACTGCTGGCGGTCTGTCATGCCGTGGATGCACTCCGTCCGTCGGTGCCCAGCTCTGCGCCACTGTGGCCTGCGATGCTGACCCTCATGTTCGGCCATGCGGAGCTGATCCGGAAACGCCTGTCACTGCGCCTGACCACTCCTCATGACACGTTGGCGGCGGCGGTGGCGTTGATCTATGCCGGCAGTCTCTTGCCTGAAATGGACATGGCCGAGCGATGGCTCGCCTTCGGGCATTACCTATTGGAAGAAGAAACTCCCCGGCATATCAGTCATGACGGCGGTAGTCAGGAACAGGGAGTCGGGTACCTTCAGTTTTGTACGGATCTCTACGGGATGGTGTCGGCGCTGCTCGATCATCGGCAGGCGCCCGTTCCGGAGAAGATCCGCCAGGTGTTCGCGCGCAGCCGCGATTTTCTCTCGGAGTTCCGCAATCCCACCGACGGGAGCCTGCCGCGGATCGGGGAAGGTGAGGATGAACACGCGCTCTCTCCGTACATGCATTTCGGGCACCCCAACAAGCCGCACTCCCCCGGGCTGACCACCTTTCATCTCTCCGGCTATTCGATTATTCGCGGCCGGATGCAGGACAAGGCGATTTTCGATCATGGTGCATTGGGCATGGCCCCCCGGTATGTGCACGGTCATGCCGACGCGCTGTCTCTGTTTCTTCAGGTCGGCGCGCGTGATGTGTTGATCGACCCGGGCACCTATACCTGCACCGGCAATGAAGAGTGGCGGATGTATTTTCGCAGTACACGGGCCCACAATACGGTGACCATCGATGGGCTGGACCAGGCGGTCCAGGACGGCCCGTTGGCCTGGTCACTGCCCTTCGAGACGCACCTGGTCTACAAAGATGAGACGCCGGAGGGGAAAATCACCGTGATCGCGAGGCATTATGGATACAAGGCGCGATTGGGTGTGACGCATTTACGCGGGGTGTCGTATGAGCCGCCCGGCTCCTGGATGATTTGGGACTGGCTGACGGGCACCGGCACCCATCATGTGGAACTCAATTGGCATTTGGGCTGCCGGCCGATTCCCGTGGAGGGAGGTTATCGTTTGGAAGGGTTCGAGCACCCGCTCCTGCTCACCGTTGAAGGTGGCGCGAGTACTCTCTGTGAGGGTAGCGTGCAACCGGTGGGCGGATGGGCTTCGAAACGGTACGGCTCAAAGCATCCGATTACGACGCTGCGAGTCGACTACACCGGTCCGATCCCGCATGAATTCATGACTCGTTTGCGCTTCGTGGGGATCGACTGATAGGCGAGCACATACTTTGTGAGTTGCCGGTTGAAGGACCGGATGGCATCGACGAGCGCGTCCAGCGCGCGCCTGCTCGACGCGCGGAACAAGGAAATGGGGGCCCAGATTGGCGTCTCCGAACGCACGGTGTGTTCGCCGGTCATTCACGCCGTAAACGGAGATCCCTCGTTCCTAAATGAAGAACACGCCGCTCAAGCCGGTTTCGCATCCTGCGGACGGATTCTGACCATCCCCGCAGAAATGACGCTGAAGGCGTTGCGCATCTGATCGCCATGTACCTTCACGGCCGCCGCGACCGCTTCGGCCTTTGCTGCTTGAGTCATGCCGGCCAGCCGCACCAGAATCACCCCGGCATCGAGGCGACGTTGGCGAAATATCAATTCACCGAAATCTTTGTCCGTCGTGATCAATGGCGAGCCTTGCTCGGTCGCTGCTTTCAATACATTGTCATCGCTGATTCCGGGGGTGATCTCGGCGATGTACGTGACGTTGTGCCCGTCCTGCCGCAGACGCTCGACGATTGCTCGATCGACGCCTTCATCGGCGACGAATCTCATGCGGCCTGATCAGGAGTCGGATAAATCACGTCCGCTCGCAGCGCTTTAGCCGCAAAGTCCAAGGCTGCCGAAACGGCTTCCCGGGTCAAACGCGAGTGCGCGGCGATAATCTGTTCCGGAGACTCACCGGCAGCAAGCTTTTCAAGTATCAGTTCAACCGTGATGCGTGTTCCGGCAATAACCGGTTTGCCCATCATGATCGACGGGTTCGATTCGACCAGCTGCGTTGGCATCGTGCCCTCCTTCAAACCGACATCCACCCCACGGGCCCTGCATACGGCCTCGAGTTGTTCGCGATTCTTATCGACGAGTCGGTCAAGACGCTCCAGTCCCCTCAGAAGCTGTCGTAACGCCGTTTTTTTTCCTTCTGGAGAGCGTTGATCCAAGCATCGAAGAATCTGTTCATCATGAATCTCGATGGTCGGTAAGGATGACCTCCTTCATTCAAGCCAGAACCTCCCTCCGCGAGTCATTCTACGCATTGCCTTTCCACATGTCGAGATCTTGCTGAAGGGACGTGCCGTCGGAGATCGATGAAACGGGGGCGAGAGTCATGGCCTTTCCCCGCTCCATCGGACTCCCCTGCGCCGTCATGGCAATACTGTTTCTACATGTGCCACGATCCGCTCCGCGGCCTTGCCGTCTCAGTGTGGCAGGGTCGCGCCCTTCTTCCACTGGCCTGCCATCAAACGCCGGCGTCATGTTGAAGTCAACCGTTTCAGCGCATCGGAGGGGTTCACGACCCAGGTTCCATCGGGTAGCCGGTAGGCTGCTTTCGTGCGACACACGATCATCTTCTGCTTCACTCGTCCTGGTTCGGCGGCCTCCAGGGCCTTGAGCCCGCCGGCGTCCGCTGGCCCCGGATGCTCTTTCCATTTGCATTCGACCGCAATGAGGGCGCCGGCTCGCTCAATCACCACATCCACCTCTGGCCCCCCCGCGGTGCGCCAGTAGCCGACCGGCGCGGCATCGGCGCGGCTCGCCGCTTGGCGAAGGATCTGGCCAAAGACATACGACTCCCAGAAGGCCCCGGCGAGCGTGGATGCCGTCAGCTCACGCACCGAACGGAATCCCGCGAGAAACGCCGCCAGACCGGTATCGAGGAATGCGAGCTTGGGCGCTTTGATCAGCCGCTTGGTGCGATTGCCGAAATACGGTTCGATCATGGCCACCACTCCCGATGTCTGGAGCAGCCCTGCCCATTTGCGCGCGGTATTGGGGGCGATGCCCGTATCCCGCGCAAGGTCGGAGTAATTGACCATCTGTGACGTCCGTAGCGCGCAGGCGCGCAGAAATCGATTGAACTCCGGAAGGTCCGCAACACGCAGCACGTTGCGCACGTCGCGTTCGAGATAGGTGGCTACGTACGCGGGAAACCACAGATCGGGGTCGGTCCCGAGGTGCAGTTCAGGATATCCGCCGAGAAACAGGTAGCGAGACTCCTCGATCGCATGACCCGCCGCGAGCAATTCGGCCCTCGCCAGTGTGTGCAGATTCAGCACCGCGCAGCGCCCCGCCAAGCTCTCCGACACGCCGTGCATGAGCGGGAACACTTGCGAGCCGGTCAACAGAAAGCGGCCGGGCGAGCGATCCTGGTCGATTCGGACTTTGAGATGACGCAGGAGCGACGGAGCGTACTGAATTTCGTCGACGATCACCGGTGGCGGATAGGCCTTGAGCAACTCGTCGGGTGCGGTGCGCGCGGCCTCCGCGTTCGCCGGGAGATCGAGGGTCAGGTAGGAGGCGCCGGGATAGAGATGCCGCAGCAGCGACGTCTTGCCGGTCTGTCTCGCCCCGGTGATGAGCACGGCGGGAAACTGCTTCGCCATGCGCCGGATGAGTCCTTGAACTTTCCTCGCAATCCACATGCGGATAATATGCACTGCCTTTGCAAATCATGCAACTACTCTCTCCTCTTCCCATTTTGTCTCAAGCCTGCCGGCACATCAACCGGCACGTTTCCTGGGGGAGGAGAACAGGAGGCGAAGCAACACGCAGAACAAACAAGGTCTTGCAATCGCACCGTACTTCTCGGGCGCAGGCCTGGCGGGGAAGCTTCTTCTAGCAGGCTCAGGTTTCGGCCTTGGAGGCTTCTCTATTGTCGCGCCAGGAGGTGCTCCAGATGCGCGACAATTCGCTCCGCCGCTTTGCCGTCCCTTTTGGCGAAATCGCGCCCTTCTTCCACTGGCCTGCCATCAATCGCGCAAGGGCCCACAAACCGCGGCGCGTGAAACGCGAGACAGGCGAGACAGGCGCGGGTTGGACTGATCGGATTCCCGTCTCGTCTCCGGGCGCTCGGTGTTGTCGCGCAGCGCTACGCAAGGATCGCTTATGCGGTCAGGGGAATTTCACGGCGCTGCCCTTCCGATTCCACGATCAGGGCGCCATGGTCATCCGCCAATTGTTCCTTCGCATTCAACAATTCGATCCCGTAGACGGTGCCATCCGGCGCCATGTCGATGTTCATCTCATCACTGACTTTAATGGTGATGACGTGCTCCGTCTTTTCGTGCAAACGCAGATACGCAATGTTGTATTTAACATCATAGCTGAGCTTCATACGGTCTCCTTGTTCAGAAGAATTTGACCACGACAGTGATGACCAGCCACCCTTGTTCTTCTACCGCATAGGCTTCAACCTGTTTGGTCGCATAGTGCTTGCCGATCCACTCACGGTTAAACGGGAAGTTGCGACGAAACCCGGCTCTTCCGTATTTTGCAGCGAAGCGCTCGCCGTTTTCGACTGTGAGCCGGACATCTTCCTCCGTTGCTCCTCGTTCCTCCAATCGACCTCTAGCGTGCGGATGCAACCTAATGTTCATGATTACAAATGGGAGAGGAAAAGGGGTCGAGAGTCATTGTTGTTCCCGCGCTATCGGACTTCCCTGCTCCGTCATGCCAGGACTTTCTCCAGCCAATTCACAATTTTCTCCGCCGCCTTCCCGTCCCATTTGGGCGGAATCGCGCCCTTCTTCCACTGCCCGGCCATCAAGCGTGTCAAGGCCGGCGGACGTTGGCGGGCAGTGAACAGGTTCACGATCGATGCGCTTCCATGTAGGCCCGCAGCAGCGCGTTGATTCGCGTCTGATACCCGGGCCCTTTTGCTTTGAACCAATCCAAGACCTGACGATCCAAGCGGATGGTGACCGCGGTCTTCGGTTCGGGAAGCCTGAGCACGGCGCGCTTGAGGAAGGCATTCCCTTGTTCCGGGATGTCGGATGTATCGATTTCCTTGTCCCGGAGCGCATCAATTGTTGCCCAATTCGTCCTCGACCGTTTCTTTGTCGCGCGCTTCTTCAAGAGTGTTTGCCTTTCGTGCGGAGATGATACGGATGGTCCCGGCACGCTCTGTACATACGACCGCCATGAGCCGCCCGCGAATGAATCCGAAGCCGATTTTCATGGATTCGCCGTAGTCGTTTCGAACGTCCGGTCCTACCAACATGGGGCCGGTGAAGATCTCCGGGACGTCCAGGAAATCAATGCCATGTTTGGCAAGGTTCGTTGTTCGTTTTTCCTCGTCCCATTCGAATCTCACGGGAAAAGTGTACATACGCAATGTATGTACGTCAAGGGCTCTTCGGGATTCTCGACGAATGCCGGCGCGAGAAGAGAAAAAGGAGAGAGATGAGTTCGTTGGTGGCGACCGTGACGGTCTCGGGCCGCTTGGTCTTCATCTGAACAGTCCGGCAACATCTCGAGCCAGATTCAAGAATGAACAATGCGCCGCTTCGGCTCTCTGGCTAATACCAACGGAAGATCTTTTTCCTCTGAGCGCCAGGCTGCGTAGGTTAAGGCTTGCAAAACATCTTCCCGTTCGATGTAGGGATATGCCGCCAACACTTCCTCAATCGCTTTTCCCGCCGCCATTAAACCCACGATTGTCCCGACGGTTACTCGCATACTCCGGATACAGGGTTTTCCCCCCATGACCGCTGGGTCCATGGTGATGCGATTCAATTCTTTCATGGTGTCCTCCATCCTATTGGAGATTGTTGTTTGGTCTTGCAGGCTCAGGTTTCGCCCTTAGCAGGATGCGGAAAAAGTCCGCCAGCGGCGTTCTCGCCTCGCTCAGAGGCTCACTGTACGGCACCAGTACGATTCGCCTCTTCGCTCGCTGTGGCCTTGCTGGACGGCCTTTTTGCGCATCCTGCAGCTATTCTGATACCAACACACGCCGTGAGCTGATCGCGATGTATGGTGCAAAATCCGAGTTTTTCCGCAACCTGTTAGAGGCTTCTTTATTGTCGCGCCAAGAGATGTTCCAGATGTGCCACGATCCGCTCCGCCGCTTTGCCGTCCCATTTGGGAGGAATCGCGCCCTTCTTCCACTGTCCCGCCATCAAGCGTGCCAGCGCGGGTGGCAGTTTCCTCGGATCGGTTCCGATCAGTTCATTGGTGCCGATCGCAACAAATAGGGTCAGGTCTTGCAATCGCACATGACTTCTCGCGCGTGGGCCTGGCGGAGTTGTTTCTTCTTGCAGGCTCAGGTTTCGGCATTGGAGGCTTCTTTATTATCCCGCCAGTAGGTGCTCCAGATGCTCGATGATCCGCGCCGCTGTTCGCCCGTCCCATTTGGGAGGAATCGCGCCTTTCTTCCACTGTCCGGCCATCAAGCGTGTCAGCGCGGGTGGCAGTTTCCTCGGATCGGTTCCGATCAGTTCGTTGGTGCCGATCGTGACGGTTTCCGGCCGTTCGGTGTTATCGCGCAAGGGCAGGCAGGGGGTCTATAGCGCCCGGAATCCTTCCAACTTGCTTGCGGCTTGATCGAAGGTGACCGTCGAATCGCAGCCGGCTAACCGATTGGTGGCTCCCAACAGACAATCCGCAAAGTCCGCCTTTCCATTTTGATACATACGAAAGGCCGTCCACGTTGACTGAGGATCCTCTATCTTAAACTGACTCGTTCGCAAGAGTTTGTCCAGCACGCTCACAACGGTCTCCTTTGAATACCCATACGCGCTTTCCAGAACCCAGACCATTTCACACAACACGATGCGATTGATGAACCCCGGATCGTCACGTGTGCATTGCTTCGTAATGATGTGGGTTGCAGCGCGCGACTGTCCGGGATCGTCCTGCACCAAATGTCTGATGAGGACATTGGTATCGATTCCGATCATCGCCGTGCTCCGCGCTTGCGAATCGCTTGATTCATCGCAGTGACACTGACCGGCTTAGCGGGCCGCTTGAGCATGCCAGCAAGTTCCGATGCATCGATACTCGCGGGCAAAATCAAGACACGTCCATCTTCATCGATCACAAACTCCAGACGATCTCCGGGATGGAGATTCAGCTGCTTCCGCACCTCTATCGGTATGGTGGTTTGGCCTTTGCTCGTCAACGTCGACGTGGACATTCTGCCTCCTTACAGTAACAGCGATTCATTACATTAGCGTAACGATAGAAGAAGCACAAGGTCATTGTCTTAGCCCGGACTATTCATGAATATCTGCTCCGGCGTCCGATCCTCTCCCCCGGCGGGGTTGTTCTCGTTCGGCCTTCTCGACGGACTGCGAGTACGCCTACGTCGGCCTCGCTTGCGAGAAGCCACGGCGGGCTTCGGTCTCGCACGCCTCGCGACGGCATTCATGAGTAATCCGGGCCCGTGTCCCTTCGACCGCTTTATTCAGAGGCTAGCAGCCCTTCCAGATGTCCCACGATGCGCTCGGCCGTCTTCCCGTCCCAACGAGGAGGAATCGCGCCCTTCTTCCACTGTCCCGCCATCAAGCGTGCCAGCGCGGGTGGCAGTTTCCTCGGATCGGTTCCGATCAACTCGTTGGTGCCGATCGTGACGGTTTCCGGCCGTTCGGTGTTATCGCGCAAGGTCAGGCAGGGCACTCCGAGCACGGTCGTTTCTTCGGTGATGCCGCCAGAATCGGTGATCACTCCGCGGGCGTGTTTGACGAGATAGTTGAATTCGAGGTAGCCCAGCGGATCGACATAGTGCATGGAGGGCAGCGTCTTGCCGGCTTCGCGCAGGTTCTTGGCGGTCCGCGGGTGCACCGGAAAGACTACCGGCAGCCCCTGGGTGCCGTCCGCAATGGCCTTCAGCAGTCCTAGCAATTGCTGCTCGCCGTCCACATTCGCAGGACGGTGCAGGGTCACGACACAATACCGGTTCGGTTCCAGCGCGAGCGCGCTCCAACAGGCCGGCGGACGCAAACGCGGGAGCTGCTTCAATAACGTGTCGATCATGGTGTTGCCGACGAAGAAGATCCGGTCATCCGTCACACCGGCCCGGCGCAGATTTTCGTTGGCGGTGTCGCTGGTGGTGAAGAACCAATTGGTAATGGAATCCGTCACGACTCGGTTGATCTCTTCCGGCATGGTCCAATCGTTCGAGCGGATGCCGCCTTCCACATGGGCCACGGGAATGCCCATCTTGCGGGCCACGATCGAACAGGCCATGGTCGAGGTCACGTCCCCCACGACGAGGCAGAGGTCGCTCTTCTCTTTCGTCAGCACCCGCTCGTAATTCACCATAATGCCCGCGGTCTGCTCGGCCTGCGTCCCCGACCCCACCTCCAGATTAATGTCCGGATCCGGTATGCCGAGCTCTTCGAAAAAGCTTCCCGACATGGCGCGGTCGTAGTGTTGTCCCGTATGGATAAGGCGGAACCGCAACTCGCTGCCCTTCGAGCGAGCGGCATTCAAGGCGTCGATGATCGGCGCGATTTTCATGAAATTCGGCCTGGCGCCGGCAATGAGATCGATACGTTTCATACGTCTAATCCTGTCTGGGTTTGTGCCATGTTCGAGTGCGTCCTCGCGGCAAGACAAGGCGATAAGGTTCAATGCTCAAGAGACGGTGAGCTGAAAGACGGCCCGATTCCGATGCACGGCCCCGACTGATCCGAGCAGCACGTGGTGAAACCAACAGGGCTGCCATGGCGAAGGGCGCCTCCTCATGTACATAGCGGAGCCTGACTCGCCCGTCAACAAAAACGGTGCTGGCCACGAGTGCGAGTGAGTTGATCCCGCGGTGCCGATCTGCGGTTCAAACAGATATTAGCCCGCATTATTCATGACGGTTCGTCACGAAATCGCTGAGGCGCGTCGCGAGACCGGCGCGCGGAGCCCGGAGGCCCCGACGCGTACTCGTGCAGTACGTGAAGGGTCCGATGGGCGAGCCCGCCGGCCGAAGGCTCGTCGCAGCAGCGGATCGGCGGTTGCAGTAGAAGCGCTCATGAATAATGTGGGTTAGGCTGAACGCTGAGCCCTGTAAAATGGCATGGGTCGCGAGTTATTCGAGATGAGGCCTGGTCTGCCTAGAAACGATTTAGACGCGCTCGCCTACTCTTTTTCGACCAAGCGCCATCCCTGTTTCTGGACGCAGCGTTCGGTGGCCTGAATGATGAGCAACTGAATACCCTGTTGCAGCTTGGGATCACGCATGGTGTCGGCTTGACACTTGTTGTAATCCAAGGTGAATTGGTCTTTCGGGCGATTCGGATGCACCCATTCGCTGGTACTGCACCCAGCCAGTACGCATACGACCAGGACAGAAAACGCGACGCGTGAGAATGCTGTCATGCTGTGCCTCTAATAGGGGGTAGAACGCGACTGGAGGGAGAGAATAGACCGCGCATGTATTTCCGTCAAGCGGCCTTCATCGAGGCAGGCTTACGTCGCGGCCTGCTGGGAGAGAGTGCATTGCCAGGATTTGTGATTTTACTCTTCGAAGGCGCTGCGCGTGATGCGGCTCTGCCGGATAATCGACAGAAGCGTCCCGATTTTCAGTTCCGGATGGTTGGGGACGGGCACCGTCACCGTGCCGAGGTCGGTCTGCCGCTGCATGGCGATATGACTGCCCCGCTGTCGAACCGCCCGAAATCCGTGTTGCTCCAAGATGCTGCAGACTTCTCGCCCGGAGAGCACCCGGAGTCTACCCATGGGCCGCTTCGAATCTGGTTACGAACACCTGCGTGTGAAGCCGGCGCTCGACCTCGCCCGAATCGGCGCATTCTAGAAACAGTTCGACGGCCTCTTTGAGGTTCGCTGTTGCCGATTCAACCGTCTCGCCCTGGCTGCCCACATCGAGTTCCGGGCAGAGTGCGACATATCCTGCTCCTTCTTTTTCGACGATTGCCGTATAGCTTCGTATCACCATAGCTCCTCGCCTCTCAACTGTTTAATGGTATCGCCATGCGACGGCTATTATAGAAGCTTGGCACATGCATGCCTAGCCCGCAGGAATCACAAGCGCATTTGCTGCAATCGCCGATCCGCTGCTGCGACGAGCCTTCGGCCGACGGGCTCGCCCCTCGGTCCCGCGACGTGGCTCGACGATTTCGCGACGAACCGTCATGAGTAGTCCGGGCTACGGCAGCGCCACCGAAAACGTGACTTCAGTGCCACGCTCATTGTAGGTCAGATCGGGGAAGAAGGCTTTGGCAAGAAACACACCGCGCCCGTTTGTGTCGCGACTGTCGCAGGGTTGATCCGATCGCGTCAGGAAGCGGTTCCAGGTGAAGCCGTTTCCTTCATCCGTGATCGCATACCGCATGCGACGGTGCAACTTGTCATACAGCGCCCGGACGATGACGCGACGCGTGGCAAACCGGGGGTTGCGGCGGCGTTCTTCGATCAAGGCCTCAAACCGGTCGGTACTCAACGCCTCATGTTTTTCATGATAAAAGATTTCAAGGCTGCCATGTTCCACTGCATTGACGATCAACTCGATCAAGGTCGTGCGAAGGTGCAGCCGTTGGGTTTCAGCAAGCCCCATAGCCGTACTCTCAATCAGCCAGGTCACGCAGGATTCCACGTCGCCGGGATCGCTGCCGATGACCAGGCGATACTCCAACTGCTCGATGCCCGGGACATCGTCGATGGTCCGGGGGATTCTTTGAAGTGCCCGATCCAGGGCCATGCCCAGGTCTTCTGCCAGGGCCGGTTTGTACAGACAATCTCCTGCACCGGCTCGAACGGCTTCCAGAAGGGCCTGTTCATTTCCCGCTTCGGTGGTCGCGATGACGGCCGTCCGTGCGCTGCGTTTGAGCGCTTCGCGGATGAGCCTGAATCCGTCCGGCTGGGGAAGAAAGAGATCGGTCAGGAGGACATCCGGAGACGCCATGTCCATCATGGCCAAGGCTACCTGCGGATCCGGCGCTGTCAGAGTCGAGAGGCCTCGCATTTTCGCCTGTTCCATGACCATGGCCAGTGTTTCGGCGCAAGGCTCTACGATCAACAGTGTTCTGGATGAGGCGGGACGTGTCATGAAGGAAATCCCTTCTCGATGATCACCTGCAGGGCGGCCGTCAATCGCTGAACTTCGGCATGGACCCGCTCTCCGATTGCTGCGATCTCGTTCAGGGCCGACCGTCGGGCCGATTCTTCAAGCTGCCCCGCGGCGGCCACGGTCGGGCGGGCACAGAACTCCATGGCCGATCCTTTCAGTTTGTGCGCTTCCTTGGCCAGCATCGGAAGATTCTTGTCGGCGAGGGCTGTCTGGATTGCAGTGAGTGTTGCGGGTGAACGCTCGAGGAACATCTCGGCCAGGGTCAGAAACAAGTCCTGATCGCCGTCGAACCGTTCCATGGCGGACGCCAGGTCCATGACGGGTTGACCATCCATTACGACTTCTCCTTTGCCGGACCTGAGCTGTCCAACACTTCGACGCCGAGGAGCGCCACGTCGTCGGGGAAAATGTCGCCCCCTAGCCATTGTCGAGCGGTGGTCATGGTATCTCCGATGCTGTGCGCCAACGTGTGGTTACGGTGGCTTTCCAGTGTGGCCTGCAAGCGTTCCCTGCCCCACAGCTCCCCGGTCGGCGACGGGGCTTCATAGATCCCATCACTCAGGAGATACAGACGATCCCGAGGCCGCAATTGTGCGGTCGCACTGTCGAAGGTGATGGTCGGGTCGAACCCGAGCGGGAGGCTCGCCGACGATAACCATTGCGAGGCCCCTTGCAGGGAATGGAGAAATGCGCCGCAGTGCCCCGCTGCTGCATACGATACGGTCTGCGACGGAAGATGCAGACGCCCGACCCACAGGGTGAAATATTCCCCGTCCTGGGTCAGCGGAAACCGACGGTTCGCTTCCGTGATGATGGCCCCCGGATCGAAACTTCCGACGGCTTTCGCGAGATTCTCTTCACGCAAAAAACTCATCAATGCGACGGCGCGCAAGGCCGCGGCCACACCGTGGCCCGACGCATCGAGAATATAGAGACCGAGCGTCTCGGAGCCCCAGGCGCCGACCTGAAACAAGTCGCCGCCCAAAGCGAGAGACGGTTGGTAGGCCCACTGCATGCCGATTCCCGGAGCCGGCATGCCGGGCAGAGGAAGCTGCGCGCGCACGAATTCCGCAGCCGATTGCAGTTCGCTCTCCAGTTCGGCTTGCTTTGCGGACAGCAGCCGATGAGAACGATCGAGATCGTCGCGCGTGCGTTCGATTTCACGGACCAGCGCACTGGATCGGAGGCTGGCCTGCACCCGTGCCAGGACTTCCTGCTTGCTCGCCGCCTTGCTGAGAAAATCGTCGGCCCCGCGCGAGAGACCCTCCGCAATTTGTCCGGGCTGGTCGTGCGCGGTCATGAGCACGACTTGGCTGGACCGTAACTCCCCATCCGCACGGATCGCCTCGCAGACGCTAGGGCCGTCCAGACCCGGCATCATCCAATCGAGGATCACCAGATCCGGACGCTGTGCGCGGACAGCTGCCAATCCGGCAACTCCATCGCCGGCTTCGATGACACGGTAGCCCAACCGTTTCAGCCGCCCGGCCATACTGATACGGGTCATCTCATCGTCGTCGACGAGAAGGATGACCGGCGTAGGCTTGGCGGCCTTACCGGCAAGAGGTTCATCCTCGATGCGATGCGCTGGCTCAGCCACGTCTGCTGCTCCTGATAGCGGATTTATCCGGCCGCGGGAAGACGGCTCCCCGCAAGGGCATCCTGTTCCGAAGTATAGACCGGCAGGATCTGGTGGAGATTTGCCAGGGTGATGATTTCTTTGACATAGCTCTGGGGGTTCAGGAGGCTGACCATGCCTTGCGTGGCGGGAAAACTCTGGGCCAACAGCGCCAACGTGCCGAGAGCCGAACTATCCAGAAAACGAACACCTTGCATGTTCAAAATCAGGTGCCGACAGCCGCTGTGCTTACTTCGCTCCACCGCAGCTTTGAACGTAGTGCGATTGGCGTAGCTCAGTTCTCCCGTCAAATCGAGAATGATGGACTGCCCGATACGGCGTTCAGTGATCTGCATAGTAGGCTCCTCTCATGACTGGAGAAAAAGCCTTATGCGATTTTCTTCGCCAGGCTCGACACCCCGGACTCGATCATCGGGATCGTCTTGTGCAAATTCGCCAGTTCGATGATCTGACGAACCGTCGGCTGAGGATACGCCAGCGAGAGCTTGCGTTTATCGGCTCCCAATTGCCGATGAGTGATCATCAGCAATCCCAACGCCGCGCTGTCGAGAAACACCACCTGTGACAGGTCGATCACGACTTCCTCCACGTGATCGGTGCAGATGGTCTTCAGCACTTCCTGAAACGCTTTGCGCTGCGTGTAGGTAAAGTTGCCTTCGAGTCTCAGAGTGGCTTTCTTGTTATGAATTTCCTGGGTAATTTTCATGATGGCTCCTCTACGCGCAAAGGTGAACGATCAGGCACGGGTGACATGGTTCAAAATGGTCGTCGCAATATCGTTGAGCGGCCGGACGGCCTCGGCGGCACCGAGTTTAATGTGTCCTCATGAAGACGCCGGTAAAATGATCGAACATTCCACGCCTTACCCCTTAACCCGCATTATTCATGAGCGCTTCTGCTGCAATCGCGGATTCGCAGCTGCGACCAGCCTGTCGGCGGGCGGGCTCGCCGCTCGGTTGGTCGACATCCTGTTCAAGGATGCCTTCCTCCCTCCCGGCTCCGCGCGCCCGTCTCGCTTCGCGACTCCGCACTTTCGCGACGAACCGTCATGAATAATGCGGGTTAAACCATACGAACAGCATGAGATAGACGAGGTAGGCCGTGACCATCGTCCCGCTGAACGTCCAGACGAGGGCAGTACCTATCCTGCGGTGGGTGGTCATGCCGGCCACCATGGCCCCCACGCTCCCGTATCGCAGGCGATGCAGGCCCATATAAAGATTGTACGCGCCTAACCCGATGGTCGTGACGGCGAACAACATATGCATCGCGAATACGGGCACGTAGAGCGACCAATACTGACTCTCGGATCCTCGGAAGGACTCACGTCCGAAGAGAAGTTGTTTGAGTACGTAGGCCACCAGCCAGATGCCGGTGATCGTGCACCCCACCATCATGCGATGCGAATGATGAGACACATCGTGGGACTTGGCGGATCGAACGCCTGCCAGGACGATCAGGTAGGCCGCCGTCACGCTGAAGAGAACGAAATACCAGAGGCTCGCCTTGAGGTCCATGGTCTACTTCCTTCGGTCATGACCCACATCGATCTAACCCGGACTATTCATGAATGCCTGCTCCGGCGTCCGATTCTCTCGCCCGGCGGGGCTGTTCTCGTTCGGCCTCCTCGACGGACTGCCAGTACGCCTGCGTCGGCCGGCCTTGGCACCCGGCGCGCGTGTATCAGGGAAGTCGAGCCGAGGCACCTTCATTGGGCAACAATGCATCGAGCGTTTCTTCGTTGGCATGGTTCTCAAGAATGATGATTTCTACCCGCCGGTTCTTAGTCCGCCCTTCAGGGGTATCGTTCGTTGCGACCGGCTTTGAGTCGGCAAAACCGGTGGCTGAGAGGTGCGTAATCGGCACCTCATAGAGCTCCGAGAAAATTCTGACGACCATGACCGCTCGCACGGCGGAGAGTTCCCAGTTCGAAGGAAACTGCGCCGTTCTGATTGGCACATTGTCCGTATGACCGAGAATTCGAATGTGGCGACCCATTTCGAGCAGAACCTCGGAAAGAGCTTTCAGGAACGGCAATGCTTCCGAACGCACCCGCGCTTCCCCGCTTTGAAAGAGAATGGATTCCGGTAAGGAAATCATAATGGACCCGTGGCCGGTTTCTACAATTTTAACGTCCGCTATCTCTCCCTTGAGGAGGGGATTGATCCTGGACACGATTTCTCGCATTCTGCGGATGACGGGATCGTTGACAGGCTCTGGTTCGGGCGGGATCATTTTCGGTTTTGTGTCGCCGATGCTGAAGGGGAGCCGGCTGGACGGGATACTGTTCACCGGATTCAACGCGGCCTTGATCGAGTCGCTCACCGTGCGATATTTGCCCTCGTTGACCGACGACACCGAATACATCACAACGAAAAAGGCGAACAACAACGTGATGAAGTCCGCATAGGACACCAGCCAGCGTTCGTGGTTTTCGTGCTCCTCGTGTTTCTTTTTCGCCATTGAATCCCCGTGAATCGTCTCACGTGAAACGTGAAGTGTCAGCTCTAGGCCACGAGATACGTTTCCGCACGACGAGCGACGTTATTTCTTGTCTTCTTTGGTGCGCTCATGCGGAGGGAGGAAACTTTCGAGTTTTTCCTGCAGGAGCCGGGGGTTTTCGCCCTGAGCCAGACCGACGAGCCCCATAATGACCATGGTGCGCAACCCGGCCTCTTCCTTCAGTTTGAACTTCATCTTGTTGCCGATCGGCAGGAAGAACAGGTTCGCCGCACCGACGCCGTAGACCGTTGCAACGAAGGCAACGGCGATACCACCGCCGAGTTTTGACGGGTCGGCCAAGTTTTCCATCACGTGGATCAACCCGAGTACGGCGCCAAGAATCCCGACGGTGGGCGCATATCCGCCGGCGGCTTCCCAGACCTTGGCCGCATGGACCCCTTCCTCTTCATGGTGTTCGACCTCGATTTCCAGGATTTCCTGGAGCAGTTTCGGGTCGGTTCCATCGACGATCAACTGGATGCCCTTTTTAAAAAATGGATCGTGCAGGTCCTTCAGTTTTCCTTCCAACGCGAGTAACCCCTGCTTGCGTGAGACGTTGGCCAGGTCGAGGATCTGGGTGATGGTGCCTTTCACGTCGTGAGGAGGATTGGTCAGCGCCAGCGAGACCATGCTGATGGATTTCAGGACGACGGAGAGGGGGTTTTGGACGCAACAGGCTCCGATCGTCCCTCCCATGACGATGATAAATGCCGTCAGTTGGAGGACTGATCCGATATGACCGCCTTCGAGCGCCTGGCCGCCCAGGATGGACCCGATTGCGATGACGACACCTAAGATTGTTGCGATATCCACTGGTCGATTACCTCACCACTGCGTCCGGACGCCGCGCATCGCTGTACCCAGAATGGTGGGCTTGCGTCGTTCGGAAACACTCTGATAGCGTGCGGTCGAGTCACAATTGTCTTGCATGGAGGTGCTCTTGTGGGTCCTGCCGATAGCTTGATGCTCGATGCCAAACAAGCCATTCTCGATGAGCAACATCGGAAGTTTCAGGTCCTGCAGCAAGAAGGGCGTTGGCCGGAAGCCATGCAACAATTTCATGTCACTTTGCATTGCGCCTCGGATGTGTTGACGGAGTCGTTGCAGTTGCTTGAGAGGGTCCTTGACGCCCGAAGCCGCCGCGGACCCTCCCTGCCACCCTCTTCCGACCCCCAGAGTTCCTAACGCACCCCTGGATGATCGTAACGCCTCTGTCGCACCCCACTCACGGTCAGGCAGCTTCTTACGCTGCTTCCCGGGCCAAGAGCAGCCGGCTCAGATCCACCAGAATGAGGAGGCGGTCATCGATCCGCCCGACTCCCTGGGTGAATTCAGCACCGGCCATTGTGCCGACCGAAGGCGGCGGCTCAATGGCGCTTCTCGGTACCCGCAACACCTCTTCCACTGAATCCACGATCAGCCCGACCAGTCGTGCCTGCACCGAGACCACCACGATTCGCGTCTGAGTGGTCTGTTGGGCCCCGCTGAGGCCGAAGAGTTTCCGGAGGTCCAGCACGGGAATAATGCGGCCACGCAGATTGATGACGCCCTCCACATAGGAGGGCGTCTTTGGAACTCGCGTGACCTCCACGATCCGGTTGATCTCCTGCACACTGAGGACATCCACCGCGAACTCTTCGCTCCCGATCAGACAAATCACGAACTGCAGCAGATCGTCACCGTTCTTCTCCTCCAGACGGTCCGCAGAATTTTCTGCGGTCGCCTGGTAGTGAGATTGCACCTGTTGTTCAGTCGCACTCATGCTGGGCTCCTTCTCGTGGTTGCTGCTTAGAGCTTGAATCCACCCACGATCCCCTGCAATTCGACCGCCAACTGGCTCAGGTCCTGGCTTGCCTTCGCCGACTCATGTGCGCCGGACGACGACTCTTTAGTGACCTTCGCCACGTTTTCGATGTCGCTCGCGATCTGCTGCGTCGCCACAGATTGCTCTTCCGATGCCACGGCGATCTGTCGGATCATATCGGCGCTCTCTGAGACCATGCGCACGATCTGCGACAGGGCGTCACCGGTCTTATTGACCAGATCCACACCGGCCGTGACTTTCTGGGTACCCTGCTGCATCGAGTCCACAGCGCCCCGTGTATCGTGCTGGATCTGGCGGATCATGTCGCCGATTTCCTTGGTCGCTTTGGTGGTCCGTTCCGCAAGTTTCCGGACTTCATCGGCCACCACGGCGAATCCCCGACCCTGTTCACCGGCTCGAGCCGCTTCAATGGCCGCGTTCAAGGCCAGCAAATTGGTCTGGTCGGCGATGTCTTCGATCGTTCGCACAATCTCGCCGATCTGGTCGGACGATTTGCCCAAATCAGAGATGATGGTTGCGGAATTCGACACAGCTTCAGACAGCTGTTGCATACCGGAGATGGTGCTCGACACCACGGTTCCACCCTCTTGAGCGGTTTTCACGGTGTCTTGCGCCAGACTGGCTGCTTTGCCGGAGTTCTGCGCAACTTGTCCGACGGTCGCATTCATCTCCTCCACCGCAGCGGCAGTTTGAGACGCGCGCGACGTCAAGGTGTCGGTGCCCTTCGAGATCTCCTCGGCGGTCGCTGACAATTCAACCGAGGCGGAAGCGACTTTGTCCGTCACGTGAGCGACCTTCTTAATCATGTGCTGTAACTTTTCGATAAACTCGTTGAAGTACTTGCCCATGTGCGCGATTTCGTCGTTGCCCTCACAAGGCACACGCTTGGTGAGGTCGCCCTCGCCCTTCGCAATGTCGCGCAAAATGTCGCTCATTTTGGCCAACGGCTGCAGCACAATGTTGCGGAGCAGGAAGTACGTGATCACCATGATGATCACAACGATACCGGCCATCAGTCCGCCGGTCTGCCACATAGACTTATTGGAGAGTACAATCGCCGGCCCCATCGGCAGAGACACGCTCAATATGCCGAGCGTGTCGCCGACCTGGTTGCTGGTATGGCAGCTGATGCAGGCAGCGGTCGTCGCCTTATCTATCATGGCACGACGATAGGTCGGCACTCCGTTGACATCATCCCGGCGAGCGTAACTCTCTGCTCCGCCCATGATGGCCCTGATGGCCTCGTTCTCAAAATTGTCCTTCGGAGAGTTGGCCGGGTTCACGGGATTCTGACTCACCAGCCTGGCGTTATACAGGCCTGTCCGGCTGGCCTCCTCGCCCATTTCTCGAACCGCAGTAGCAGGCACCGGAATGGCATCCGGGTTGCCGCTATGGTCTTTGAGCACCTGAATCTCAGAACCGGCTTTCGACTTTTTGATCTTGGCGGCATAGTTGGTGGCGATATAGGCGCGCCCGATCATGATCTGCTGAGACAGAACCTGGGCACGCCCGGACAACATCATGTCCATCTTGTCTTCTTCCTGCTGATACAACACGAAGAGCCCGATAGCAATGGCGACGAACGCCGCCACGGAAATCGACAAGATGAACTTCGGGCCGATCGTCATACTTTTCATCATGCTCCCCATAACTCCTCCTACCTCTCCATGTGTGAACGATTGAGTTGACGATTCCTGTCACACCATATTCATGATTTCGCCGATGACTTTGGAGAGCGAAACCACTTTTTCTGCGCACCCGGCTTCCACTACGGCTTTCGGCATGCCGTACACGATACTCGAGGCTTCGTCTTGCGCCACCGTTCGCCCCTTCGCCGCCTTGATCGCTTTCATTCCTTCCAATCCGTCGTGGCCCATTCCGGTTAAGATCACCCCGATCGTGCGTTCGCCATACAGCGCCGCCACGGATTTCAACATGATGTCGACCGACGGAGCGTGAGGATGGTTTTCCACATTAGGCGACAACTTGACGACTGAACTCGTAATCGTTTTTTTGACGATGCGGAACTGCATCCCGCCGGGAGCGACGAGCACGCGGCCGGGTTTCACTTCATCCCCCTCGACGGCTTCACGCACATCCAAAGGACATAGGCTATTCAGGCGTTCGGCGAAGGGCTTGGTAAAGAATTTGGGCATGTGCTGGACGATGACGATTCCAGCCGGACAATCCGCCGGGATCATCGGCATGATTTCAAACAAGGCCTGCGGCCCCCCCGTGGAGCATCCGATCGCAATGAGCTTGGTGCCGCGAGTCACACTCACCGATTGGCTGCTCAACGCTTTGACCTGCATGGCAGACGACTTCGTGACGCCCGTCATCGGAATCTTTTTCAGTTTC
Organism: Nitrospiraceae bacterium; assembly: GCA_919902505.1. Lineage (GTDB taxonomy): Bacteria > Nitrospirota > Nitrospiria > Nitrospirales > Nitrospiraceae > Nitrospira_A. The sequence continues at coordinate 80,058 of CAKKRE010000002.1, read as the reverse complement.
GCGCCGGCATATCTGGCGGCCAGCACTTTGGACACCAGCTGTTGTTGAATGTCCGCAATCTTGGATACGACACCATCGAGTTGTTTCGGCACAAAATCCACCGCGCCCCATTCCAGTGCTTGCAGGGTTTCTTGAGCGCCTTCCACGGTGATCGAACTGACCATAATGACCGGCACGGGGAACTTCGACATGATTTGCTGCAACGCCTGCAGTCCCGTCATTCCCGGCATTTCCACATCCATCGTGACGACATCGGGCTTCAACTGCTGAACCTGTTGAACGGCTTCCTCACCGTTTCTCGCCACACCCACTACGTGGATCTGTTTGCCCTCTTCGAGCATGGTCGTCAGACTTTTTCGCATGAAGGCCGAGTCGTCCACGACCAGAACGCGGACCGGATTCGCTGGACGCTGTGCCTGAGACAGTGGAAGTGCCATAACCTTTAGCCGATACATCGGCCGTCTGTTCCGAAAGCTTAAGTGCGTCTTCGGATCAGCGGTCGGTCCTGAATTCAGTGCTTATGCCGCCTTCGCTTGCTGGTTGGACTCGTCTATATGGAAGGCGAGTTTCTCTCCCAACATTTTGGCGTCGAATTTCGTGATATAGTCGGTCGCCCCGACTGCCTTGCCCTTTTCCATGTTGCAGGCACCGGTCAACGAAGAGTGCAACATGACAGGCAAGTGGGCCAGTCTCGGGTCGGCACGAATGTGCTTGGTCAATGTGAATCCATCCATTTCCGGCATCTCAATGTCGCTGAGAATGCATTGAATCTGATCCACCCGCTCCTTGCCTTCCGCCGTCGCCTGATCTGCGAGTGCTTGCAGCTTCGCCCAGGCCTCCCCTCCGGTGGTCGCCATGATGTAGGACATCTCGAGACGTTCCAACGCTTTACGAATCTGCATCCGAGCCACGGATGAATCGTCGGCAAACAACATGCACTTTGATTTAAGCGCCGGAGCGGCCACCATACCGGCAAACACCTCATCGTCCGAACGGGGACAAATGTCGTTCAGCACTTTCTCGACATCCAGAATCAGAACCATGCGTCCATCCTCAAGCATCGTGACGGCCGTGACCGCGCCTTTGTTGTTTTCTCTGACGATCGCCGGTGGCGTCTTGATGGCTGACCATGAGAAGCGAATGATTCGATCGACTCCTGCGACGAGAAAGCCCTGCAAACTTCCGTTGTACTCGGACACGATCAAATAGGGATGTGTCCCTGCCGGACCTCCCGGTTGACCCTCGTTTTCCGTTCCCAATCCCAAGCTGCGTTTAAGGCCCACCACGGGAACCATGATTCCACGAATATTGGCCATCCCCACGATGCGGCTGTCTGCCTCCGGAATCTGGGTGAGCTCCGGTAATTTCATCACTTCACGCACCTTGAACACGTTGATCCCGAAGATTTCGTTCGTACCGAGTTTAAACAGCAGCAATTCCATCTGATTGGCCCCGGCCAATCTGGTTCGAGCATCGATTTCATTGATGAGAGTGGACATACTTCCTCCGATCTCGCACGTCGCTGTTCATCTATCGCGGTAGCCTACGCAGGCGACTATCCCTCACCTGTCTCTGCTTACCCGCCGGTGACGACCGTTAGACGGCCATCCCGGAGTTGTGCCAGGCCTGGGCGTTCTGGACCAATTCCGAAGTGTCCAGAATCAACACGACCTTACCCTCGCCGGTAATGGTGGCTCCTGACACGCCTTTGATCGTTTCCAGGTAATCCCAGATGGACTTGATGACGACTTCCTCCTGCGAGCGCAGTTCGTCGACCACCACGCCGACTCGTCGATCGCCCAACGCGGCGACGACCACATAAAACCGTTCCCGCTCTTTGTCTGTCGGGATATCAAATTCCTGCGCCAGGCGGATCAGCGGCAGGACACGATCTCGCAAATGCAGCACTTCACGCCCGTTGATCGTTTTGATGTCCGAACGTGAGATCAGGACCGCTTCGATCACGGTGCTCAGTGGGATGGCGAAAATCGAGCGTTCAACTTCGACCATCAACGCCTGAATGATCGCAATGGTCAGCGGCAGCTTGATGATGACCTGGCTGCCTTTGCCGGGCTCGGATTCCAAATCCACGCTGCCGTTGATCTTTCGAATGTTGGTGCGTACCACATCCATGCCCACGCCACGACCCGACACATCGGTCACCTGTTCTGCCGTGCTGAATCCCGGAAGAAAAATGAGGTTCAAGACTTCGCGATGTTCCATCGTCGCGAGTTCGGCTTCACTGATTAAACCTTTGGCCAGCGCCTTGGCTTTGATCTTCTCGACCTGAATGCCGCGACCGTCGTCATTGATGCGAATGACGATGCTGTTGCCTTCCTGGCTGGCGGCAATGGTCAGCTGCCCTCCTGCCTGCTTGCCCTTTGCCTGCCGTTCTGCCGGAGTTTCAATGCCATGATCGATGGCGTTGCGCACCAAGTGCACGAGCGGGTCTCCGATTTCGTCGGCGACGGACTTATCCAGTTCGGTTTCCTCGCCGCGCATTTCGAGATGAACCTGCTTGTTCAGCTTCTGCGAGAGGTCACGCACCATGCGAGGCAACTTGGCAAACACCTTCTTGATCGGCAGCATACGGGTCTTCATGACGGCGAGCTGCAGGTCCGTGGTCACCAGATTGAGTTGCGCGAGCGTTTCGCTCAAGACGCGCACTTGGGGATCGGCCTCATGATTTTGTTCCAACTGCGTCCCGATCTTGATCAGACGATTGCGACCCAAGACCAACTCCCCGACCAGATTCATCACACTGTCAAGGCGTTTGGTTTCTACCCGAATCGTGGCGTCTTCTTCGGCCGGTTTGGGCTGCTTCTCCTGCTTATGAAGTGCCTGATCGAGGGCGCGCTCGGTAATGGCTTTGGCCTGGAGAAGAATCTCTCCCAGAGGTGTCTTCGGATCCGGCTGGTGCTGTTGGGCGTTAAGCGCATCAAGAACCTGATCTTTGGAGGCCAGGCCTTCATTCACCAGAATCTCGCCCAGTGTTGGCGGCGGAAGGGCAGGAGTCTCCTGTACGGGTGCGGCGGCTTCGACTTTCGGTGCGGCGGCTGGGGCCGCGGTGCTTACCGTACCGTTAATGATATCGTCCAGCTTGGATGCAATGGCTGCCGTCGCGACGTGGTTGTCGGTGCCCGATTCGCGAATGTCGGCCATGATCGCTTTGATGACATCGATGGTTTCAAGAATGACGCTGATGATCGCCGGATTGACGGCCATTTCGGCCTGGCGCAGCTTGTTGAGAATATTCTCCCCGCGATGCGCAACGTCCACCAGATGGTTGAAACCCAGAAAGCCGGCGGATCCTTTCATGCTATGCATCGCACGAAAGATTTCGTTCAGGAGATCCGTATTGTTGGGATCGGATTCCAGCGTGACGAATCGCTGGTCCAACACTTCCAGCATTTCATTGGATTCGGTCAGGAAGTCGTTGAGTATTTCCTGCATTTCATCGCTCATAACCCACCTCAGTTAAAACCGAATTGCTTCAAGATTTCGTCCGCGAGATCCTGGTCCATCGACGTGTTCTTGGTCGCTTCGAGTTGCTTCAACATTTCGCTGGCTTTGCCCTGATCGGTCTTCGCAGCCTGTTTTTGATAGGGACCGAAGACCACCACGAGTTGAAGCAGCTTATGCTCGACTTCATCCAGAATCGTAACGAGTTTATTGACGCTCTGCGCCACCAGGTCCTGGAACGACAGGGCCGTCATGATATCCAGCAGCCGCTTGTCGTCCTGTCCGAGGGCCTGCCCCAGGGTTTGCATCTGTTGTATGAACGCGGGGGACACCTTCGCTTGCTGGAACGTCTGTGTCATCTCCTTCAGCATCTTGCTGATCTGGGCGTGGTTGTCCTGGATGGCCTCCACTTCCAGCATCACTCGATGCGTCCCCTGTTCGGTCTGAGTTTTGAGATTCAAGAGATGGGTCTGCGCTTGCGGCAACTGCTCCGTGGATGCATTGACCGGGGCGCTGAATTCCGAGAGCGTTTTCATCGTGGTATCGATGAACCGGGCCAACTCTCCGAGCTCCTCGTAGAGCTTCGTGTCGGGTGCCTTCTCCGCCGGCTCATCCTCATTGACCACATTCTGCGTTTTTGCTGCCGCCTGTGGTTGTGCCATCGTGACCCTCACCGGTTAAGAGCCGATTACTTGAAAATCTTGTTGATCTTCTCCTGCATCGTCTCGGCGGTGAACGGCTTGACGACATAGTTGCTGACGCCGGCCTGGACGGCCTCCATCAGATTCTCTTTCTGCGCTTCGGCTGTGACCATCAGCACAGGGATTTTCTTCAGTTTTTCGTCCGCACGAATGGCGCGCAACATATCGATGCCCATCATGACCGGCATGTTCCAATCGGACACCACGAACCCATAGGTGTCCGCCTTCAGCTTGGTCAGCGCCTCCTGACCGTTTTCAGCTTCTTCCAAATTGTTGAAACCCAGCTGCTTCAGGATGTTCTTGACGATGCGGCGCATGGTGGACATGTCATCGACGACGAGAATCTTCATGTTTGGATCGGCTGGCATGACTCATCCTCCTTACTGTTTCTCATGAATAACGGAACGGTCTGCATGAATGGTTTTGAAATGCCCGGTGGTGTCGTGCAACGTCTCGGAAAATCCGATCATCAAATAGCCCTTGGGGCGTAAGGCATCACGTAGATCCGAGACGATCTGTGCTTTGGCTTTCTCGTCGAAATAGATCAGGCAGTTTCGACAGAACACGATGTCGATGCCACGAATCAGCTTGAGTCTGGGGCGGTCGTAGAGGTTCACGTTCATGAACCGCACCATGTCCTTCACCTGTGGCACGAGCGTCTGCTGCTCTTTCTTCCCGGTGAAATACTTTGCGAGCATAGCCGGAGGCACTTTGCGCAGGGAATGGGAGCTGTAGGTCGCGGTGCGCGCGATGGTCAGGACATTTTCGCTGATATCTGTCGCGAGAATGTCGATGGTCCAGCCGGCGAGCGGCGGATAGTCCCGCAACAACAGCGCGAGGGTATAGGGTTCATCTCCGGTCGAGCAGGCTGCACTCCAAATGCGGATCTGTTTCGTCCCCGCGTTGGTCTTCATCACTTCCGGAACCATGACCTTCATGAAGCTCTCAAGCTGAGCCTCGTCGCGAAAGAAATAGGTCTCGTTCGTTGTGATGACCGTATAAAGTTCGGTGACCTCACGATCCCGATAGGCGTCGAAACGCAGGAAGTTCAGATAACTGTCAAAGGTCTGGCACCGGCAGGCATGCAATCGAGGCAGTAATCGGCTCTCCAACAGATAGGTCTTATTGTCCTGAAAAAAAATGCCGGTCTTTTCATAGATCAAATCCCTCAGCTGTTTGAACGTGTCGGGAGACAGCTTGGGCGCGGCGACTTCCACTTTTCTTGCCGTATTTGTGTCAGCCATCGATTGCCTCGTCTAACCCGTCCGTGGTGATAGGCGCGAGCGGCGGGCATCGGTTCGTCCGTGCCGCTCGTGTTCCTGTTGACTCTACAGACGCTCTCTCAGAACGAGATCAGTTCTGCTGAGTTCGGTTGTGCATCCAGTCGTGAATATCGCGTCGGAGAAACCGCCAATGCTTTCCGATTTTGGACGCCGGCAGTTGTCCGAGGCGCGCGAGCTTATAGACCGTGGATTTGGGGACGCGCAGAAAGCGCGCCACATCCAACACGGTTAGAATTTCGCTGTCCGAAGGCGATGCACCGTCGAGGTTTGCGTTGGTTGTTGCTGTAATGACATCGTTCATGATGGATACGATATCGGTGGGCGCCGTCTCAAACTTTAGTTGCCCGTTCTTAGATGATGAGCTTTAATAGGCACGGTAGGACGATTCAGCGGTTACGAGGGGTCTACTTAGTTGCCAGTCGAATTTGCTCATGTTTCGCTCCAGGCAGACCGAAAGAAGAGACGGCACACACACTGAATGGAGAGAGACCAGTCCCTATGGCAACGATCGTGTCAGTCGGCTCAGGCAAGGGCGGTGTCGGAAAAAGCGTGATCGCTGCCAATCTGTCCATGCTCTTGGCCAAGCGAGGCAAGCGGGTAGTGTTGGCGGATCTGGACGTGGGTGGCGCGGATGCCCATATTCTGTTCGGCATGCTCAACCCTCCCCGCACCTTGACGGATTTTGTGGAACGACGGGTCGAACGCCTTGAAGAGGTCCTCCAGCAGGTCTCGGCACACCCCTTTCTGCAGTTGATTCCCGGCACAGGCGATACCCTGGCGACGGCCAATCTGCCCTATGCCAAGAAAAAGCGCTTGATTCGCCATTTCCGGCAACTGCAAGCCGATGTCATCATTGTCGATATCGGCGCAGGCACCAGTTATCACGCGCTGGACTTTTTCCTCATGGCCGACCATTACCTGACGATCGCGACCCCGGATCCGACCTCCGTGCTCGACCTCTACCGCTTTATCAAGCTGGCGGCGATTCGCCGTGTTTTGTCGGCCTTCCTGTCGCGCGATGCCGTCACCGAGACGCTCTCCGATCGGGATTTCTGCAGTATCGACGAGGTCATCCAGGCGGTCAGCGAAACCGATCCCAATGCCAAGGAAACCGCCGGCCGGACACTCCAGGGGTTTCATCCCTCCCTGATCGTGAATCGGGTGTCCGGGAAGTCGCGAGTGAATGTGCTGCAGTTGAAGAAGCTATTGCAGGAATATGTCGGCGGGGATCTGATGATGCTGGGGGAGATTCCGGATGATCCGGCGATGACACGTGCAGTGCGTAGTTATCTTCCGGTCGTCGAATTCGAGCCCACGGCGCCCGCAGCCCTGGCTCTCGAGAAAGCCGCACAGACTTTACTGACGTTACTCGCCCGCCCGATCACGACTCCGGCTGAAACCGTCCCGTCACCCGAACAAGCCGCTTAACCCCCGATGCCGACCAGGTGGCCGTGATCGCGGTACGCCCTTCGCGGCCGCCTAATGTGCCGCTCTTCTCGCCCGCAGGCGTTCGGCCTGCACCTGCAGAATATGCCGGATAATCAGCTCCTGCTCGTCCCCGCCCAACTCCACAAACTGTGTGGCGACATGATAGCCCGTCGAGTCCCTCTCGGCCGGAGTCACCCGAATGATGCGCGCCGTCGCCTCGATCATGCTGAACGGCGGTAGGATCACCTTCAGCACCAACAGGTCCTCTGCCTGAAACTGACGCGGGGTATCGAAACCCAGCCCGCCGGCGCTGATATCCACATCGGTCAGCCGTGCGATGGCGACACTGCCGGGATGACTTTTCACGAGGGACTTGAGAATCGTCTCCAGCATCCAGTCGATTTTGGAGACCCAGGGTAATAGCGGCGAGCCTGCAAAGGTCTCCCCTGCCCGGACCAGCAGATCGATAGTCGGTTTCGACACCGCCGTGGCGATCGTATCTTCTGTCGCCGGAGGGAGATGGGCGTTCATAGCCTCGGCTGGTTCGTCGAAACGACGGTACTCGAGCAGCAAGCGATCGTCGATGCGTAACCATTCGCGGCGGTCATCATTCTTGAAGTCGGTGGGGGGGGAGCGACGAAACCGGTCATGTGACGAAGTCATACCGAACCTCTGCGGTGGAGGAACAGGGCCAGCCTGTCGCCCGGACTCAGGCGCGTCAGGCTTCACGATGTATCGTGACACGTTCGGAGGCCAGTTGTCCGCTACTTTCACGTAATTGGCGCAGGTGTCGTTTCACCTGAGCGGCATCGGCCAATTGGCCGGATATCGCGGCTTGCGCCACCAGGATGGCCGAGCGAACCTCTTCATCCATCCTCAGCAGCTGTTGCGCGAATGGGCGATCGAGCGCACAGGAGGTCAGGCTGAGTCCACGCGCGCTATAACAGGCGTCGACTTGATCCCAGTCACCGGCCCGAGCGGCCTCCAGCGCTTGGATGGTGAGCCGTTCGATGGAGCGGCGGTCGTGGAGAAAAGCGGGATCGGGTGACTTAGCTGCCGACATGGGCCACCGCTTCTTGCCTCGCGACCACTTGCCAGCCTTCCCGCAGTGTCGTCAGGCAGCGAATCGGTCCGTCGAGGTGCTTGCCGTTATGTCGAAGGTTGGCCTGGATACACTGCTGCACCATGTAGTCATACAACCGGTGCAACGAGACCGCGATCTCCCCGCCTCGTTCGAAGTCCAGGACGCTGGACAGTTCTCCGACAATCGCGATACTGCGATCGAGAAAACGAGCCTTGTCTTTGTAGTTGTTCGTCAGAATGGCTTCCCGGGCCAGCTCCATCGATTGAATCGCGGAGTCGTACAGCAGCACGATCAGTTGCACCCGGTTGGCGGTCATGACTTGCGTCTGTTGATAGGCGTTGGCGGCAGTGGCGATCATGGTGACCCTATGTGGTTATCGTAACGCCTGGAGGGCGCTGGTTTGTCCTTGTAGTTTTTGGAGTAAGCCGTCTAATGAGGCGAACTGCAGTCGCAGCCGCTCTTCATATCGCGAAGCGGCATCTTCCTTCCGCCCGATTTCATCCGTGAGTCTACCGATCTGACTGGTGATGGAGTTTTTTCGAATCGTGAAGGCGCCGCTGTCGATGCTGTCGAGGAAATCGACCGCTTTCACGATACGGTCCGCGATGCCGTTTGTGGTCGGCTGCGTCACAAACAAGGCCCGAGTCGCGGCATAATTGCTCGCCAACGCCGAGTCCAATTTGGCGTCTTCGATGGTGAGGGTCCCGTCGCGTTCCGTTTTAAAGCCGACCGCGCCAAGCGTCTTATAGGTGGAGAGTCCAGCGACCTCCCCCGAGACTGCGGTGCGCAACTGGCTCAAGACGTTTTTCGCCGTGCTCTCGTTAAAGAAAATCCCGCCGGTCTTCGTCGCAATGTCGTACCCGGTCCGCTCGTTGACGAACTTCACGATGTCGTTGTAGGCGGTGACCAGCGCTTTAATATTGGTCTTGACGCCCTCGGGATCGCTGCTGATATTGACCGTGACCGGTTCCGGAGCGGGAGTCGTGACGGTTTTCGATTTGAGGGTGAGGGTGACGTCCGGAATCGCATCGCTGATCACATTGCCGGCGCGTTCAATGGAAATCGGGGTTTCGTCGGGATCGCCGATGACCACGATGGCATTCTGCCCTGCCTGCAACGTATCGTTGCCGCCCGCCCCGCTTGTGTTGGTGAAATCGAGCGTGGTCGTATCGGTCACAACGGTGATGGCATTGGCCGCGCCTGATGAGGTTGCGGTCAACGTCAATCGATAGGCCGGGCTCGCTTCCGTTCCGGTGTTGATCACGGAGGCGGTCACACCGGCTCCGTGATCGTTAATGGCCGAACGAAGGTCGTCGAGCGTGGCGCCGGCGCTGAGGGCGACCGTTCGGTCGGTTCCGCTCCCGACCCGAAAGGTAAAGGTGCCGGCGCCGCTCGAGACCACCTCAGTGGTGCCGGAGACAGCCTTGACGGCTTTGTTCGTAATTTGGTTGGCTTTGGCCAGCTGAGTGACTTGCACCGTATAACTGCCCGTGGAGGCTCCCGCGCCGGCTTGAGCCGTAAGAATCTTGTCGTCGCTGACCGTGCTGGCAGATCGATCGAAGCTGCTGGGAAGGCGGATGGCATTCGCCGCGCTCTGCAGGGCGAGCAGCTTGTTGCCCAAGGAACCGTAATCGGTGAGCTTGGTCTGCAGGTCTTTCTTTTTCTTCGTCAAGGCGTCGATAGGCAGGCGTTGGACTTTGGTCAACTCGGACACGACTTGACCAAAGTCCACACCATTTCCTAACCCGCCGAAACTGATCGCCATGACATCCCTTTCATGTCGTGAAGCAGCAGGCTACACCTTGCGATGCAGAAGCAACCCGGTCGGCGTCTCCAACCTCTTTGCAAGGTCGATGACTTCCTGTTGCGGAATCTGCCGGATCACAGTGCCGGATTCCCCATCAAGGATCCTCACCACAACCCGATCAAGGTCCGGGTCAATCGAAAACTCAACTCTGGAATCAGCCTTCTGAAACACCTCACGCACTCGAGTGAGCGCCTGGTCGAGTTCCTTCTTATTGACCTCACCCCCTGACGGCTCAGGCACGGAAACTTGTTTCTCCGGACTCCGTACAGGGGGATACTGAGGAACAGTCTGACTCGCATTGGCAGCGGCTGCGAGGAGGTCCGTATTGTTCGATACGTCGTGAACCATGTTATCCTCCCTGGCTCAGTCTGTGGGTACCCCGCTCTAACAAGCGGGGCACCCACGGATGATACCTTATCCTCGCAGCAGCGTCAGCGCTTGCTGTGGCAGCGAATTGGCCTGAGCCAAAATCGCGATGCCGGATTGGGTGAGGATCTGGTTCTTCGTGAACACAGATGTTTCATGCGCAATGTCCGCGTCTCGAATCCGCGATTCGGCCGCGGTGAAGTTCTCGGCCGTGACCGTCAAGTTCTGAATCGCGACTTCGAAGCGGCTCTGAATCGACCCGTAATTCGAACGAGCGGTTGCCACTGAGCTAATGGCCCCATCAATCGTGGCCAGCATGGTCTGGGCTCCAGCAGCCGTCGACACGCTCGCGCCTGTCAAACCAACCGATGCAACATCCAAGTCGGTCAACGCAACCGACAACGAGTTGCCTGTTCCGCTCTTGAAGCCGATGAACACATCGAAGGTGTTGCTGCTCCCGCTCAGAAGCGCCTGACCGTTAAATTCCGTCGTTGTTGAAATACGGTCGATTTCCGAACGTAATGCCACAAATTCCTGATCCAAGTAGGACCGCTCGGTCGTCCCGAGGGTTCCACTCGCGGATTGTGTCGCCAGCTCTCGCATACGTCCCAACAGGCTGCCGATCGAAGAGGCTGCGCCATCGGCGATCTGAGTCAAACTGATGCCATCACTGGCATTTCGGTTCGCCTGGTTGATGCTGCGGATTTGCGCCCGCAAGGTTTCGGACACGCCCAACCCCGCCGCGTCATCCGACGCACGAGTAATCCGCAACCCCGACGACAACCGCTCAACTGACCGCCCCAATTGGGCCTGATTGATTCCGAGGTTCCGCTGTGCCGCCAAAGACGCAACGTTTGTATTGACGACTAATGCCATGACGTACTTCCTCCTGAAGCTTCCGCACTACTCTTCGAGATTCGCCAGCGTCCGTGCCGACGAGGTGGTAACCAGGTCTGGTGAAGATGTGGCCACATCCCCGCTGCGCCTTGCTACCGTCTTGCTGTGCCCCTTATCGGTAGGCTGTCGGGAAGACTTAAGTGGTTCAGGATGTGCAGAAAATGCCTGCAATGAAGAGCAGTACCGGTCGGTACACCATATCGGAGAACAATGAGCCCTAAGCAGCCAGATGGGCGTCAGCGAGCCGCGGCAATAATTCGTATTCCAGAAGATCCGCGACACGGATCGGGTCGGCCGTGGTTCGTGCCCCCAACAGTTCCTGGATCCACGGAAGCAACGCCGCAGACGACAACCCTTCAACCCCCTGGGCATGCCCGGCTTCCAACATTTCGGTGTAGTCCGCCAGCCTCCCGAGCCAGGTATCGATGGTTCCCACCTGCCCGGTGCCCGAGCGTAGCGGGCCGAGCAGGACCAGGCCATCGGCTCGCAACTGCGCGGCAAACCGGTCAATAGCCTGTTTCGCGTCTGTAATGATGGCGTGTAGCGATTGCGACCGCCCGGCCACCTCGCCCACATCCTGTCCCCGTTGATTCAAAAAGGCCGGATCCAAATCGCGATCGCTGATGGCCCTCCCGCCGACCGTCAACGACGTCACGATGCGATGTTGGGCATGGGCTTTGTCGCTGAGAACAGCCAGGGCGTTTATGAGAGAAGTGTCATCCGGCATCTGCCACTGTTCGCCGTCGAGGGTGATATGCATGGTCGGACTCCTTTCGCCGAGTGTCAAACGTGTGTCGTATACGGTTACCCGATCCGCGCCATGGGGATGGCCCGAGGCTTCCCCTGCGATGTAAGCCCTTGTGGTGTCTCGAACGAACGAAAGCCGGCCGCGACCTTCTGCAGCCTCTTCTGCCAGCGTCGATAGGTTGCGAGACGGGATTCAGCCATGCCGGTGAGTTCGTTGCCGTCGTCATTGTGCGTGTCCCGCACGAGGGCCACCGCCAGGGATGCGGTCGCCGGGGATTGCAGGCTGAGCGCCACCACCTGCTGACGTTCCCCGTTCTCCTCCAGCTGCATCTGCTGCAGGGCACTGATCGGCAACGGCCGTCGGGCGGTCAAACGCACCAGTTCCTCCGCTCTGGATACCAATCCGGCTGCGAGAGGCATCAGCTGATTCAGAAGTGCCATGCCCTCCTTCCAGTCTGACGGAGGCTCCTGAACCATGGGGACCAGACTGGGGCGGCCCGTAAATTGTTCGAACCAGAACCGACGCCAGAATCGGCCATACCAGCTGACCGTGGGATCTTCCCGTCCGGCATGAAGTTCAGTGCTCCCCAGGCCGTCCTCATCGACGCGCGACCGATAGATCTTGATGCCGGTTAATTTTTCTGGAAATGCGGCTCCATTGAGCACATGCTGGCACAGCGCGGCAATCTGGTCCGGCACCAGCCGATCCTTGCAGGCGTGGTGCAAACAGACCTGATCGAATCCACACGGCGCGCACCCCATATCCGGCTGGACGATCCAATGTCCCGGCCCATAGGGACCTGTCTCGCGAAAGTCGACATGCCCGACCGAGAGATCGATCACCGGCGTTCCTACTCCAACTGCGAGATGCATGGGGCCGGTGTCGTTGGTCAGCAGGAGTCGGCACTGGGCCAGCACCGCCGCGAGCTGAGGCAGCGTCGTCCGTCCGACCGCGTCGCAGAGAGGCGCATGTCCGTCGGCTTGCCGATACGCAATCTGTGCCGTTTCAATCGCCTTCCGTTCGCTTTCCGTCCCGATAAACACATACCCGACCGGTGTCTGCCGACTCAGCGCGGCCAGGGTCTGTCCGAAGAGTTCAGGTCGCCAGGCTTTCATCGGATCGCTGGCTCCGACTTGCACCGCGATCCAGGGCTGCTGTTGTCCGCCGTGGGACGCGAAAAAATCACGCGCCCATTGCGCCGTGCCCGGAGAAATGTCGAGCGACAAGGGCGCAAACGGTCCGGTCCCGCTTCCACCCAAGGCGTAAATATCCACCAGATTAAAGTGATTGAACTGACGTTGACTGTGTACATCCGTGAGGTACGCCATCCAGGGGTTATGAATGGCCACGTCCCCGTCTTTGGGAGCCGCGATACCTCGAATCTCTTTGGCGCCGACGTAGGAAGCCAGCAGTCCGCTCCTGCGATTGAAGGTCAAATTTACGACGCGGTCGTACCGGGCCTCGATTAACGGCGCCGCCCAGCCTGTCATCTCACGGTAGAGGGTCACGACATCCTTCGTTTGCGCGCGACTCTCGTCGACCAGACGATGAAAGTCATAATCGAAAATGTGCCGGAGATGAGGCAGGAGTTTCGCGATCGGAGCGAACCGTCGATCCACGACCAGATCGACGGCGGCTCCCGGCCACTCATGCTGAAGGCGTTGCAGCAACGTGCCCATCTGCACGAGATCGCCCATCCGGGTGATATTGATGAGCAGCACTTGCTTGTTCATAACAAATCGCGTGTCTCGCTCCGGTATTCATCCAACATCAGCACCATCAATTCTTCCCGCTTGAGCGTCGCGGTCGAGCCTTTGCTGCGAATTCGTGCGGCGACATCCTTCAACTCAACTCGCTGCCCGGCTGGCAAGGCCTTGAGCAGCGATTCCAGCGGCGCATCTCCGGCGCAACGCGCCAGCAGGGCTTCTTGCTGTCGGTCGCCTCGCAACACGGCCCCGACTCGATCGGGCTGGGACAATCCTATTTGGCCTAACAAATCCCGCATCCGATGCACATAGGTATGCGCGCCCAAGACCCGTGTGCGGGCGGCATCGGCCATGGCCTGTCGAGCCGCCGGATCTCCGAGCCATTGCCCCACGAGTCCTGGAATTTCATCGAAGTTCCGGAACGAGACTAACTCCCGCTCGGTGAAAAATTCCGGCAACTGGGAGCGGAAATCGACCAACTGAAAGGCGCCGCAGGCCGCCAGTTCGAAGGTCCGTGGATTGACGAAATCGGCTTGCGGATCAAGGCCCGCGCCGGTCGTGGAATGAACATTCAAATTGATCGCCGTAGCGTTGAACACCTTCATGCAAGTGTCGGTATCGATCCGTGCGCCATTGAGTTGCAGAACGGAGCGGAGTTCGTCGGCTCCGTCCCACTCATTCCCCCAGAGTTTGAACGACCAGGGTCGGCGCAGCAGTGCCGGGAACAGACGCCGGCGATTCGGATACCCTGCGCCGACGAAGGAGACATCCGCGCCATAGGTGCGCCGTTCGTCATCCGACAGATCCAGCGGACAATGCAATTCGGGGTCGGCCGCCATGGGCAGGAAACTGACCTGTCGCGCGCCCGCCTGCCGGAACGCATCGAGACAGGCTCCCCGTTGAAACACGAACCAAAAGTCGTAACCCGGCGCCATTTGTTGCCAATAGGTTAGGTGCCGATAGTTCTCCACGAACCACATGGCGGTCAGCAACTTCTTCTTGCGAAGATGCTCCAGCACCGGCAAGGTCAACGGGGCCTGAGCCAGCGACAAGACGAGGTCGGGAGGTGACTCGGCCAGAGAGGCCAAGGTCCATTGGCTCAAGACTTCGGCCAGGCGACCTTGCATCAGTTGGCGATTGCGCCCATCTTTCAGCGCCCCCATCGCTTCGTAACTCGACGCATGCACACTGTGATCGATCCATTGCACCTGGTGCCCGAGCGTTTCCAGCGCCCGTCTCACATAGCGCGCGATCGGGAGGGAACCGCCATAGATGGGCCCCACCAGCGCAATCGTCAGCTGTCCACCAGCCTGTCGCGCAATACTGCGACGCAAGGCTTGCTCGAAGGCGCTGTGGAAGTCCGAATCACTCTGCGTGGCCGGAGCATAGGACAGACATCGCAGCGGCCGGCCCGTCTTGCTCAGCCGGTCAGCGATTTCAACCGGCGGTCCGGAGAGCCAAAGGATGTCGTCGGCCCATGACCCGAGGGGCCGCGCGACGAGCGCGTCATGGAATTCGTCGAGGTCGGAGATCAGCACCGCAACCGCAATCTCCGACGCCACTCGTTTCCGAAGGGCCTCAATGTGGTACAGCAGCCCGACGCCGGCCACGACGACGGTCTCGCCTTCCCGACAGGCGGGCGCATGGGTGTCAGCCCAGGTGTCCGCTTCGCGGAGTGGATCATAGGCGCTGTGAATCCACCGGCCGGATCGTCTCGCTGAAGGGACGCCACTCCGCGCCGGCTCGATGGTGAGCGCGCCGCCCGCCGAAGCTTTCACCGCCACCGCGAAAGCTGCATCCTGTGCGGCCAACTGATCGATGTTGTCGTTGAATCTGTTCATGCGGCAACCGATTCGCACAGGGTTGGAGAAAGGTTTCGCCAGACAGTCGCGCGGACGCACTGGACGCTCTCCTGTCCTGAACCGTCATCAAAATTCGTTCCCCAGTGGTCCATACGATTCCTCCAGAGGGTCCAATCGGCCGCGGCCTGACGCTGGTCGCCACAGATCAACGCGATACTTTCCATGATGGGCCAGCTGTCAGGCCGGGTCTGCGTGGCATATTGATAGACCCAATGCCCTTCTCCGTAGGGGCCGGTTTCGTGCACCCGGGCATGAGAAAAATAGAATCCTATGGCTCGACTTCCCATCAACGTGCCCAAATGAAGCGGACCGGTGTCGGCTCCGATCACCCAGCGGCACTTGTGGAGGAGCTTCATTAACTGAGGGATGGTTGTGCGGCCGGTCGCATCCCAGACACGTCCTTGGAGCAACGTGGGAATCGATTCGAGAATGGCCTGTCCGGTTTCACGCTCCTGTCCGCTTCCGATCAGCACGACCTGTCCTTCGTCCGCCTGGCTCAGAAACTCTTTGGTCCATCGGCTCCATGTGGCCGGCGGGACGCAGCGATCCGCTTCTCCTGCGCCGGTGACCAGCGCGACCCAGAGCCCCTTCCGTTCGCCGATGGGAGCGAGGTCGTCGGGAAACTCGACGGCCGGAGGCTGGAAGAGCGGCGCCCGACCTCGTGGCCGGACTCCACTCATGCCGCACCAGGCATCGGCCAGATGCACCCGATTGTTCCCACGGTGTGGCGCGATATGTCGGAGATACTCGGCCCATGGACGTATGCGCGCCTCAACGTGATCCTGTTCGTCCTCGCGCAAGGAACGGCCTGAAAACAACCGCGTCAAAAGATGGCTTCGAACATGCTGATTCAACGGATACACACGGTCGTATGCCATTTCAGCGAGAGCGGCGACATAGGCTTGCATGGCTTGCAGGGTGTGAGTCGGATTGTCCTGCCAGCGATCGGCCCAGGCACGCCATTGTGCCCCGTCCCAGGGAATGACACGACCAATATGCCTGGCTCCGGCGAGGACCGCTGTCAAAGGGGCCGCACAGAGGACGTCCAGCGTTCGGTCCGGATAGACCTCCTGCAAGGCTTCGACAGCGGGAAGCGTTTGAACCAGATCCCCCAATCGGGCCAGTTGAATCAAGAGATCGCGGCGCGCCGCAGAGGGCTCATGCGGCATGATTCGGCACCAGGCGACGTTCGAATCCGGTCAGTTGTTGTGCCAATTCGTCCATGCCCTCCAACCCTGGGGCCATGGCGCGCAACCAGTCATATTCCCGCTGGGCATCCGCCCGACGTCCCGCTCTCAGCCATACGCCCGCCAGGGCAAATCGCATAGCGATATTGCCCGGATTGCGGGCGACAAACGACGAGAGGCGTGACGCCAGGGCGTCCCAGCGTTGAAGCATCGTTCCGCATTTGAGCATCCAGTGCATGCATTCTTCATCGTCCGGCTCATCGGCGCACAAGGTCGTCGATTCCGTCCAGGCTGCCTCGGTGCGGCCGGCGCCCATCGCTGCCATGACGATGCCCAAGGAGGCTTTGCGTCGATCGCCACCGAAACGTTTCGCCCGCTCGAACGCTTGTTCCGCATCCTGATAGGCATTGACCTGCATGGCGACAATGCCGCGCAGCAGCCACCCCTCCCCGTGCGTAGGTTCATGTTCCAACAGCGCCGTCACATGGAGGTC
This sequence comes from Nitrospiraceae bacterium, assembly GCA_919902505.1. Lineage (GTDB taxonomy): Bacteria > Nitrospirota > Nitrospiria > Nitrospirales > Nitrospiraceae > Nitrospira_A. The sequence goes on along the minus strand of CAKKRE010000002.1, from coordinate 63,034 downwards.
CGCCTCATCGAACGCGCCTGTTTTCAGCGCTTGCTTCGCCAGTCCGATACGGGCATAGGAGTCTTCCTCGAAGGTGAGGATGCGCCGCCAGAATGGAATAGCCAGTTTGGGTCGGGTGCCCCCGAGACAGACGAGCACCCCCCAACGCAGGATCCATGGGTCGGCGGGCCACTCATCCACGCGCGCGAGGTAGGCGGAGACGGCATTGATGTCGCGGCGATGGGCCGCACCCTGGACCTCTGCCAGGATCGCCCGTTCGGTCTTGGTCTCCGGGTCGGCAATCACTTGAAGACGGTAGCCCAGCATGCCGTCGGTGACATGCGTGTGAAGGGCATATCCGTCCTCAAAGTACAGGAGATCTTCATCCGTCAGCCACCAACAGTCGCCCCAGCGTTCATGGAGACGGCGACCATTGTCGAGGTCATGAGCTTTTCTGCCCGGTGTCTTGCTTTCCAGGTGATAGAGCACACTCTTGGGTTGATAGACGATCTTCCACGCTTGCTTCCGAATTTTGAGACAGAGATCGACATCCTCAAAGCCGTTTCGATAGCCTTCGTCGAATCCATCCACCTGCTCAAAGACGCTACGGCGCACGAGCATGCATGCGGCAGTGACGCACTGCAATTCGCGCCGTCTGTTTGCACAGGCAGCCTCGGCGCGACCTCCACGATACATATGGTAAGGCATCAGACATTCACGTGAGAAGGCAACGCCGGCATGTTGGATCGACCCGTCTTCGAAGAGGAGTTTGCTGCCCACCACCGCCACCTCCGCGTGGGCGCGGATGTCCTCGACCAGCGCCGACAGCCATCCCTTCAATGGAATCGTGTCGTTATTCAGAAACACCAGGAATTCGCCGCGTGCCGCCCGCGCGCCCTGATTGCAGGCCTTGGCAAATCCGAGGTTCTCTTCGTTACGGATCACTTGTACGTCACCCCCGAGCGTCCGGAGAAAATCCTGCACGCCGTCCGTCGATCCGTTATCGACCAGAATCACTTCATAGGTCACGTCGTCGGTGACCTCCGCCAGCGCCGTCAGACATTGCCGGGTCAAGGCCGCATTATTCCAGACGGGAATAATGATTGAACATGCATACGGCGGCTTCTTCGCCCGGCCATTCAGCCCGGCCAAATGGCGTTGTTGCGCTTCCAGCAATTTCGGATTGGCAGCCACGTACGGAACGTATTTGCGATAAATAATGTCCGTGGTGCGGCAGAACGCATCGTGATCGTGACTGGTCATCGAGGAGCCGTCGGTTCTCCAGGTGAACTCGGCGGTCGTTTGCGCGATGTGCGCAAAGGGATAGCAGGTGGCCATCCTGATCCAGAGATCCCAGTCTTCGTGGACGAACAGACTCTCGTCGAACAGGCCCACCTCATCGAGACAGGACCGCCGGTGCATCAGACAGAGCACCGGAATATAGTTGTGAACAAGCAGACGCTGAGCATCGAACTCATAGGAGTAGGGCCGGTCACGACGCAATACTGTCGCCTCGGCTCCCGTTTCCTGCTCGCTGACACGCCAGGCATCGGTGTAGGCCACCTGATGGGTGCCACGTTCGAGAAAGGCAACGAGGGTGCCCAGGTGATCGGGCAGGAAGCGGTCATCGTCATCGAGATAAGCGACGTAGGTGCCGGTGGCATGGCGAAGGCCGGTGTTGCGCGCCCCTGCCAGTCCCCGGTTGCGGTCATGATTCACCAGCGTCGTCCGTCCGGCACGGTTCGTCTCCGCGACAACGGATTCGACCGGAGTCGTGCCATCATTGACCACGATCACTTCAAAATCCTGGTATTGTTGGGAGTTGAGACTCTCCAAGGCCATGCGCAAACGGTCCGGCCGGTTATAGGTCGGCACAATCACCGACACCATCGGTCGTCGTGTAAACGGCACCGGGTGCGTCCCCGTCGCCGCCGTGCGACGGCAGGCCCAGACCTGATAAATGGGCATGAGTGTCTTGGTTCGATAGTCATGGGCGGTGGCCGCCGGGAAATACCGGAGGGAAGGCACTTCGATCGGAATGCGTTCCAGCCCCAAATGATGAAAGCCGCCGTCGGCCAATAGTTGGCCCAGCTGCTGCTCCGTCACCCAATCCTCCACGGGCTGATTGGGCGGAGCGATGCGTCGCCATTCTTCCCACACATCCCCGCGCGGAGTCGTCAGAATGAGATAGCCTTCACTGGTGAGGAGCTGCGCGAGTTGAGCGACGAACCCCGGCTTCTCTGGATGGGGGACATGTTCGATCACTTCTGAGCAGAGCACGATATCGAACGGCATGAAGTCCGGCCTGGCCAACACCGTCTCGGGTGTGCCCGCCTCGAACCGAATGTGTGGAAACATCCGACGCGCATGCTCGACCACGCCGGCCACCGGCTCGATGCCTTCACAGGTTCCATAGACTGTCGCCAGATTCGTCAGCCACCCCCGGCCACAACCCACATCGAGAATCCGTAGCGTGCGACCAGGAGTCTCGCGCCCCGTCTGTCGTAGGACATGTTCAAGGAACGACGCAATCTTCGACCAGCGCGCCGCTTCATCGGCGTTCGGTTCGGGTGTCGACCAAGCCGGTTTGTTGACGAACAGGTCTACATAAAAGGCATTCTGATCCATAGACACCTTAGGCACCTTGGCTGATGGGTGGGAAATCGGGTCTGCCGTCGGCAACCCTGTGGCGGACGGCGAGGATTGAGCTGCAGACGCCGGAACCGTGGTCTGGGCTGCGGATGGGGAGTGTGCCTGTTCCGACAATCCATAGTCAGGAGTCTGTCCGGTGTGAATCCACTCCAAGGTTCCCTGGAGACGTCGTTCGGCTGTGTGATACCGCTTGATCTTCCCCTGTGCCCGCTGGGCCAGGGACGCAGCAAATATGCGATCGTGCAGAATCCGGTCGATCTGTCCGGCAAGGGCTTGAGGGTCATCCGGGGGGAACAGCAGGAGGTCCTGCTCCGGTTCGAAGAGTCCCCTGTTCTTCGGGTGCCCGGGAATGTCCCAGGAGATCACCGGTCGACCGGCCGCCATGGCTTCCATGACCCGTCCGCCATAAAATTTGGCGAGACTCGGCAGGTTCACGACGGCCGGCCATTGCCCCAATTGCCCCATCCACTCGCTGAATTCGGCGAGGCGGATCTGTTGCAGCGATTGGGCATATTCCCGGATAGCCTCGTCGGTGACTGCATGCCCCTCTGCCAGGTATTGAGCCGCGACTTGCTGCAACTGATCGAACAACTGCTGGTTTCTGGTCGGAGGCTGGGTCCCTTTCGCGCAATGCAGGCGGCCGGTCAGTGCCGGCTCACTCACCCAATGCTGCCGTCGTCCATACGGCGTTCCATGGAAGACGGCCTGTGCTTGGGTCGGAGCGCCGGCGGGGGGAACGATGAACCGTTCCGGCACCATCGGCGGCCACCAGAGCACGTTGGCGAATCCACGCGCCTTGAGCTCGGCCGCATCCTGCTCGTCCGGCGCCAGCACATGGGTCAAATAGGGAAGTTGCGCCGCCAATTGTGCGGCACGATGTTTCAATTGTGGCGCCCAGGCATAGTCCTCCACGTCGTAGTGGAGCGACTCCATGAGGACTCCGACTCGCACCGGCGCCAGTTGAGCGACCCATTCCAGCGTCGCCTGGTCGAGCGGAGTATGGATAAGCCAGAGCCAGACCTGATCGAAGTGCTGCCCGGCCAGGGCTTTCTTGGCATGGTAGACCCATGACGCAGGTGTCGAGCAGGCGTGCTCGGCAATCGCCGGCACGGTGACACACTCGACGTCGTTCGCCCGCAACCCTTCCTGCACACCGAAGGCTGCGCTATAGGTCCAGGGACGCGCGGTGGCCCAGGTTTGGAAATCCAATTGAATCAACAGGGCTCGTTTCCGAGGAGCGGCGACAGAGGCTCTGGAAACTGCCGAAGCAGTCCGGGCCGGTTCGCCGCGTTCCGCTCCCCTGGACACAGCCACACTCGCCGGTCGACCTCGTTGGTCCCGCCAGCGTCGAAACTCAGGATCTACCGTGGGGTCCCGGCGAATGAGGTGAGCGGGAATACGATCCTCAGAACAACCCACCGGCGACATGTCGACACGTTCCCAGCCGGTGCCGCGTTTTCTCACCGCCCAGCACCCTGCCACTTGGGACACTTCACCGAAGAGTTCCCCCACGGCCAACGTGACCCCGGGATGATATTCGTGCCCCGATCGCGGGTCGCGAATGTAGTCCGACTCGATTTGTGTGCGGGCATAGGCCTGGTCGATTTCGAAGGATTGACGTTCCAGATCGTCACCGCACAATAGGCCCCCGTCTTTGATCAGGCCCGCGGCTGCCTGGATATCCGCCAGCACTGCCGCATAGGAGTGGTCGCCGTCGACAAAGACGAGATCGAAATAGTTCCGCGAAAGGGCCGGCAACATGCTGGTGGCAGCCCCTCTAAGCGGAAGGACCAGCCCCGCATGGCCGGCAGTGGTGATGTTATGCAGAAACAACTCGTAGATCGTATCGTTGGCCAAGGCGTCGGACATCTCACGGTACACGGCCGCGTCTGGCCGCTTCTTCACATCGAAATACGGCTTCCAGGGATCGACACAGACGACACGGCCGTTGGCTCGATGATGCCTGGTCAATGCCTCGGCCCACGTAATAGCCGATCCCCCGGCCCACGATCCCACCTCAAGAATATGAAACGGACCTGTGCCTTGCCGGGAGGCCTCCAGCCGCACCAGTTCCTGCATCACCACGTGGCGAAGCGGGAGTCCTTGCGACGCCCACATCACTCGACCGAAATAGGGGCGCAGCCGTTCGCGGCAGAATTGGTAGTACTCAACGTCCAGCAGAGTCACTCGGTTTGCCTCACGTGCACCTTGCGACATATCAGTCCCCTTACGGCTGTGACCGATCGTTCCGGCGAACGACGTCCGGGTATTCCGGGCTCATCCAGCCCTCAGCCGGTTCGATCACCATGTTGGCGCGGAATTCTTCACGAGGCAGATAGGGATACATATCCTCGATGGGCGTCTTCCAGCCGAAGATCCGCGGCTCATAAGTGTGGAATTCATGCATGTCCACGTCGCACACCACCGGACCGTCGAACGCCAGCACCTCGTCGATTTTGGCGTCCATCTCAGCATGGTTCGCAATCGCGACGGTCTTAATGCCGTAGGCCTGCACGATCTTCAGAAAATCCGGCGGGTTGTAGCCCTTCGGCCCGCAGGCCTCCGCGCGGCCCTGGAAATTCGTCTCCTGGTAGGCCTTGGTGATGCCGTAAATGTGATTGTTGAGAATGAAGGTTTTGACTTTGACGCCATAATTGATGAAGGTCTGCAGTTCCTGGGGATTCATGTTGAAGCCCCCGTCCCCGATCGTGCAGACCACTTGACGGTTTGGCGAGGAAAACCAGGCGCCCATCGCTCCGGCAAACGAGAATCCCATGGGAGAGTTGCCGTTGTTCGTGAGATTCCGCTGCCCGTATTTGGTTTCAAAGGCATGGTTGCTGACGACGATATTGCCTCCGCAATCTCCGACCAGAATATCCGTGGTGCCCATCTTTTCTGAGAGACGGCGCATGAAGGCATAGGGGTGTACCTGCTCGCGCTGGGCGAAAAATTCCGGCCGGACCGGGTCGTATTGGCGTTTCCATTCCATGACTCGCTCGGTCCAGCCCGAGTAGTCCGGCAATGGCTTGCTCCGGTGATCGAGTGCGATCAACAGGCGCTGGGTGAACACCTTGGCGTCGCAAAGAATGTTGACATCGAAGGGAACCTGTTGAAACTTCCGCTGCACCATGGCCGGATCGATTTCCACCAAAAACTTCTTGGCCTGGCGCGCAAAGCTCTGGACATTTCCACCGGTGATGCGGCCGGAGATGCGGCTGCCGATCGAGAGGAGCAGATCGCTGTTCTGAATGCCGAAGTTGCGGCCGGCTCCTCCGTACGTCCCGACCCGTCCGCCGTAGTTTTCATAGTCCGAGCTGATGACGTCCAATGCGTTCCAGGTCGGAAAACAGGGGACATTCAGGCGTCGCCCCAAGGCGCGCACGTCATCCTGGGCATCCGCGAGGCGTACGCCGCCGCCGACGAGAATGACCGGTCGTTCAGCATGTTGGAGCTCGGCGATAAACCGGGAGATCTGTTCATCGACCACCGTGAGGTCGAAACTCACGGCGGCCGGGGGCTCGAAGCCGACAAGTTGGTTTGCGTCGATCTTCGTCTTCTGAACATCGAGGGGAATATCCAAGAGCACCGGTCCCGGCCGCCCTTCCTGACAGAGCCACAGCGCTTTCTCCAACTCGTACCGCACGTCTTCAGGCTTCAGAATCATCTTGGCGTACTTCGTGACCGGAGCCGCCATGGCGACGATGTCGGTCTCCTGGAATCCGATCTGGCGAATGGCAGGATCGGGCCGGAGGAAGCGGGAATTGATCTGGCCGGTCAGAAACACACAGGGCACGGAGTCATAAAAGCAGTTGCCCATCGCCGTGAGCAGATTCATCCCGCCCGGTCCACTGGTGGCGATGGCCACACCGGGCACGCCCTTCACCTTGGCATAGGCCTCGGCTGCAAACCCGCCGGCCTGCTCATGCATGACGGCGACGTATTCCGTGGCAGCGGTGCGTGTGAACGCATCGATCAGGTCACCGTTGGCAGCGCCGTACACCACGAACATTTTGTCGATTCCGCGCTCCGCCAATGTCTGGATGATGAAGTCCGCAACCTTGACCATGACCACTCCTTTCCCCTCTCTGTCGCTAGGCGACTGCATCGGTGACCACATCGTGATGACGACGGCGGACCTGATGCCGGCACATGTCCGTGACATGGTCGGCGACCTGCGCTCCGAATGTCTGCCGGAGCATGCCCAGATAGTCCGGATGGGTGAAATACTCTACGAACGCGCGATCCCGGAATGTCAGCACCTGCGTGGCCGTGAGGCTGTCGGTCGGCAAGGGAGCGCTCTCGTAGGCATGTTGTGAATAGCCGATCCATCCGGGACCGCCTTCATCGTCCGGCAGCGCCCAATGCTTCTGCTTCGCCAGGTCGTACAGCGGTGAGCCCGGGTAAGCCATGGCACAATAAAAGTTGGCCCATTCCGTATTGAGCGTGATGGCCAGATCCAACGTCGCGCGCATACTCTCCATCGTGTCGTCGGGCAGGCCGAAGATATAGTTGGCCGCCACATGAATGCCGTGCGAGCGGATCTTGTCGACTGTCGCCACAATGTCCCGTTCGACGAAGCGGCCCTTTTCGACGCCGTCGCGGACATGTTGGCTGCCGGATTCGATGCCGAGTCCCAGCCAGGTAAATCCCGCTCGCGCGAGTTTGGCCAACACTTCGTCCTGGACCGTGTCCACCCTGGCATAGGCCCAGATATTGAGCCGGTACCCTCGTTCAATGATCCGATCGCAAATGCCGATCACATGCCGTCGATTCAGCACAAACATTTCATCGGGGATTTTGATATTGGTGACGCCATAGTCCCGGACCAGTCGGTCTATCTGACCGATAACGTTATCCGGACTCCAGGTCCGCAACATGGGAGTCCCGAAGGGCGAATTGATACAACAGAACGAACAGGTGAAGGGACAGCCCAGACTCGTCTGCAACGATGCGTACGGTGCCCGTGTGGCCAAATTTCCGAAGCAATGCCAGTTGTGGGCGCGATACCGGCTCATATCGAGGAGATCCCAGGCCTGCCCCGGCAACTCGCGATCCAGATTCGTCAAGAGTTGCGCCGGCGCATTACCGACCGGCACACCCTGCTCCATGTGCCATAAGCCGGGAACCTCGCGAAGGGAATGTTGCGGCGCGCGTAAGGCAATCACCAACCCGAGAATCGTGGCAGGACCTTCTCCCTGGCAGACATAGGTATAGGGCTCTTCCAGCAGGGTCCGCTTCGGCAGGGCCGACGGGTGAGTCCCCATCACGAGCGTGGGAATATCGGCCAGCGTAGTCAGGATTTCGCAGACTTTACGACCGGCAGGCATACATTGTGTGGAGGCAGACGGTTGTTGACCATAGATCACGAAGACTGCGAGTCTCGGCGCGATGGCGGCGATCCGCTCCGCCGTCTGCTGGTGATTCAACCCCTGAGCCTCGGCATCCAGAATGGCGACGGAACAGCTGTGTTGTCGCAGGAAAGTCGCGATCAAGCCCGACCAGACGGGCGGTTCGATGGCGGCAAAGTCCCGGCTCAGCTCTTGATACACCTGCATCCGACTGGGCGGGGTGACCAGCAACACGTCAAGCGGCTTGGACACGACAACCTCCCAGTTGTTGCGCAAAGGCGATGGTACGCGACAGGCCTTCGTGCACATCCTCTTCCTGCCCGCACACGGCGATACGAATGAACGTGGCATAGGCCTCGCCGAAACTACGGCCCGGGGTGACCGCTGTATGGTGCTCATCGAGCAGCCGCTGACAGAAAGTCATGTCGCCGAGTCCGGTGCGTGCGATATCGACAAACAGATAAAACCCCGATTCAGGCCTGTGGCAACGCAGGACGCCGGAACGGTTGATGCGGTCGTGGCAGGATCCGATCAGCCTGGCGCCCCGTGATCGAACCTCGCTCGCATAGGTATCGAGCACCTTCATACCGGCGAGGCAACCCAGTTGAGTAAACAGGGGAAGGCAGGAATAGAGGGTTGAATTGGAGAGCGCGAGTTTTTCCGCCACCGCTTCATGGGCGAAGGCATATCCGGTTCGAAACCCTGGGATCGAGCACACTTTTGAGAAAGACGATATCGCCATGACATACCTGGCTCGCGCCGAGGCGAGGGTCACGAACGAACCATCGAAGGTCAGATCGGCGTAGGTTTCATCGCTGAGCAGCCAGATCCCCGCCTCTTCACAACGGGCCGCAAGCGCGCGCAGAATCGTCGGATCGTAGAGGGCCCCCGTGGGGTTGTTGGCGTTGTTGACGACAATCGCCCTTGGTTCGGCAGCCAGCGCGTCATCGATGGCCTGTCGGGTCAGGTGAAATCCGTCGCGCTCAGAAAGCGGCACCGGCCTGACCTGAACTCCCTGATGCGCCGCGGCGGCCCAGTAGGAGGGAAACGCCGGCGTGAATAGCACCACGCGATCGCCGGGATTGCAGGTGATGTCCAAAAACTGGTGAATCAGGAGATTCGCCGGGCTGATCACGACCTGGGAGTCGGTCAGCGCCTCGCCCGTCAACGAGCTGTATCGAGCAGCCAATGCGGCTCGTAATTCCTTCACGCCGGCCATCGGCGCATACCCCAGCTGTTTCTCGCGGAGCGCCTGTACGGTGCCGTCGACGATCTCACCCGGCGGAGCCATGCGGGGATTGCCAAGTTCCAGGTGATAGATGCGATACCCCTGCCGCTCCAGCGCTTGAGCCCGATCCATGACCCTGAACATCTCCTGCCCGATCAGGCGTTCACCTCGCGATGAAAATGCCAATCGGCGCGTTGTCTGTGAAGCCGGGACTGTCCGATGAGCCATTACAACAGCGATCCTTGTTCCTGATGCAGAGACGTGACCGGAAAATGAACTGACGGGTCTTTCCAGAACTCGCGAAAATGCGCGAGGCGCTCGGGGGTGCCGATGTCGTACAGGGGGCTGGCGGTGACGAATCCATAGCACGGTTCGGTGACCAGCTGCGGAAGTAACTCGCACTCCAGGGACCAGGAACGACTGTTTGGAAACAGCGCCTCGACGGTACGATCGAACAGATAGATGCCGGCATTGTGATAGCCCGTCGTTCTGGTGCGCGGCTTCTCCACCATGGACAGGACGCGGTCGTCCTCCCCTAATGTCACGGCTCCGGCATCTTCCCGTGAGTCAGCGTGCGTGACCGCGATCGTCAGGCGGGCGCGTTTCCGGGTATGGAACCGCAGGAGTCGCTCCGGATCGATCTCACAGAGGGAATCTCCGTTCAGCACCAGAAAGGGATTGCTGCGAACGAGCGTCATGGCTTGCGCGACCGCTCCGCCCGTTCCCAGCGGAGCGGGGTCGCGGACGAACAGGGTTTCATACCCGCTTCGATGGCGGCCAAACCAGTCCTCGATCATGTCGCCCTTGTATCCGGTGCTGAAAATAAACCGACGCGCGCCATGGCGCAGAAAATGTTCGACGAGCCATGCCACAAACGGGCGGCCATGAATCTCCGTCATCGATTTCGGGCGATCCGCCACGACCGATTGCAGGCGTGTACCGAGCCCCCCGCACAGAATGACCACATCGCCATCCACAAACCGGCCCATCGTCACGCTGCCTTTCCGAGTAACGCGGCCTTCAATTGGGAGGCCGTATCAGCCGAGTTGTGAGCCCACACGTCGTCGAGCATGAGATGATCTTCCTGATAAAACACGATCTGTGTACCCAGGCCTTCAAACTTAAACGGAACCTGCAACAATCCGGGCAGAGCTCTGCGAATCCGCTCATGGTCCTCCGGCTTGGCAAACAGGAGCATGAACCCTCCGCCTCCGGCCCCCAGCAACTTTCCACCGATCGCTCCGGCCGCTCTGGCCGTCGAGTAGATCTCGTCGATAGCCGGAGTGGTGATGCGTGACGTCAAGCGGCGTTTGAGCATCCAGGCTTCATGCAGCAAGGTTCCGAACGCAGCCAGATCGCCGCCGCCGGTGAGGATCGCGATGCCCTCTTTCACCATTTCCAGCATGGCAAACAGTTCGGCTTTTCGCTGGCTCGTGCGATCGATCTGCTCGCGCGCCACCTCCGACGCAATCCGCGAAAACCCCGTGAAGTAGAGTTGCAAGTGGCTCTGGAAGGCGGCAAGCCGGTCGGGTCGCATGATGATCGGGGTATGGCCGATCTCTCCGTTCTGAAAGAACGTCGCCTTGCAGAGACTGCCATGCGCCGCGAGCACTTGATCCTGGCAACCGACGGCTTCGCCAAGCACGTTCTGCTCGACGTGGATGGCCGCTTGGGCCAGTTGATCCTTGCTGGGCATGATGTGTTGAAGGGCATAGAGGGTGTGGAGCAGGCCTACCGTAAACGACGAGCTCGAGCCTAAGCCGGTTCGCGCAGGCAGATCCCCGTCGTGGTGAATTTCCAGGCCGTCGCTGATGTTGAGATACTTCAGGACTCCGCGAACGGCGGGATGTTCGATCTCTTCATGGTTCTTCACCAGTTCGATACGCGAATAGGCAATGCGCGACCGGTGTTCGAAGAACGGCGGCAGGCGGCGGCAGCTGATGTAACAATACTTATCGATGGTCGTGGCAAGGACGGCTCCGCCATGTTCACGGAACCACACGGGATAGTCTGTGCCGCCGCCGAAGAAGGACATGCGGAACGGTGTTCGACTGATAATCATCGATGCCCTCCCCGTCCATCCGATCTCGAATCAGACATTGGCATACTGACCGGCTTTGATGATCGTGTAACACTTGATCAACTCACGGATGCCGCGTTCCAGCGACCACTCCGGCTTGAACCCGGTTGCCAGGAGACGCTGGTTGGATACGATGTAGTCGCGCTTATCCGGGTCCTCGCCGATCGGCGCCTCGAACGACACGAAATGCGGAATGAGCTTCTGGATGACCCGGCAGAGTTCGAGTTTCGACAGGTTGGCATCGTCCAGCCCCACGTTATACGGACGATCTTTCATCTCGTCGAAATGATCGATGGCATGCAGAAACGTCCGGACGACGTCCCGGATATGGATATAGTTGCGTTGGCAGTGCCCTTCGAATACGACGACGGCGCGATCCTGCACGGCGCGCCAGACAAAATCGTTGACCAGCAGATCCATTCGCATTCTCGGCGACACGCCGAACACCGTCGCCAGGCGCAGCGTGATGGCGTTTCCCCGATCCAGCACCACCCGCTCGGCTTTCACTTTGGTCTCGCCATAGAGGCTGATGGGGCGAAGCGGTGATTCTTCCGTGCAGGGCACTCCCGGTTGCCCGATGCCATAGCCGCTGTTCGTGACGGGAAAAATGATCCGCTGCCGGAGAGAAGACAGTTTGCACAAGAGCTGTATGGCTTCGAAGTTGACGGTATACGCTCCGACACGGTCCCTCTCGCAGAGCGGCGCCCCGACCAACGCGGCCAATGGAATGATGATGTCGGCGGTCCGCACGAGATCGGTCAACAGGCGTTCGTCCCGGCAGTCGCCCCGCACCACTTGAAATCCCTCTTCGCCGCAACAGTCCATCAGACTGTTCTGGCGATACATGAAATTGTCGAGGACGGTGACCTTGTACCCCCGATCCAATAAACGTCTGCTGAGCACGGAGCCGAGATAACCGGCGCCGCCGGTCACCAGCACATGGGTTGCGGCTATCGTCATGATCGAACGAGCTCCCCTGTGAATACATCGCTGCTGAAATACAACGATGCTGTCATGCGGCCTCCAGGACAATGCGGGCGATGTGAGCCACATCCTGTTCGTTCATGGAGGCGTGATTGGGCAGAAAGAAGCCGCAATGATGCACGCGGTCTGCCACAGGGAAGCTGGCCTTCCCGTAGCGGTTCATCCAGAAAGGATGAAGCCCCAGATTGCCGGCGGAGAAAATTCTCGTTTCCACCCCTTCTGTGACCAATGCCCGGACGATCCGACGGCGTTGTTCCGTCGAATCCGCGAGCAGGCCGAAGGAGATGCTGGCAACTTTGCTCCCTTTCGGCGGCCGCTGAGTGTAAAACCGGCTACCCAAATGCTGCAGGTACCGTTCGTGATTGGCCTGCCGTCGGCCGGTCATCCAGTCCAGCTTGTGCAGCTGCTCGATGCCGATAAAGGCATTGAGATCGGTCGAGCGGAGATTGAAGCCCGGCTCGTAAAACACAAACGGCGAGTGGAAATCGTCGACCTGGTATTGCGTCACTAACGCCTGATGGCTGCTCTGGTCGAGGTCCTTGCTCCACCCATGGCTGCGTAGCATCAAGAGCATGTCCGCAAGCTGCTTGTCGCTGGCCGACACCATGCCGCCTTCAATCGTCGACATCTGGTGGCCGAAATAGAAGGAGAAGCTCGCCATGTCGCCGAATGTGCCGACCTTCTTGCCGCCATATTCCGCCCCGATGGCGGCACAGGCATCTTCGAGCAGATAAAACCCGTACCGGTCCTTCAGAGTCTGCAGTTCCTGCATGCGATGCGGGACCCCGAGTACCTGTACGAGTACTACCGTCTGCGCGTCATGGCGTTGTAAGAGATCTTCCAGATGGTTGAGGTCGAGGCCGAAGGTATCCGGATCGGCCTCGCACATAATGGGCGTAAAACCGAATTGAATTGCCGGGGCGATGGACGTCACCCATCCGACACTCGGGACGATCACGTTCGTGTTGCGCAGTTTGCCTGCGCGGAGCAATGCGTAATACATCAACAGATTGGCCGACGAGCCGGAGTTGCAGTGCACCGAATAGGGACGCCCTAACCATTCCGACCATTGCCGCTCGAAGTCGAGGGTCACCGCCCCTTTGGTGAGGCGAGGATAGGTCCGCAGCCACTCGATCAAATGGTCGATATCCTGCCGGTCGATCGTATCCTGCGCGAGGCACCAGCGAGGATTGAGCTTGGTACTCTGTGCGTGAAGCGTCATGATGGTCGTCCCTCTTGCTCCTGAACATGGCCTGCGTCCCTCACAGGACGAGGTGTGGCAACGGGATACCAATCAAGATGTATGCCACCGGCCTCTGCGGCAGGAAGAAGTGAAACGAAGGGATTTCTTGGTGTTGCGAACGCGTTGACGAGTTCGGCCGGGCAAAAACTTCCCAGTCATCGGCAACCGCTGCAGTCTAGGCGGACTCGAAGGAATGTTTCCGATGCAGGAAGGATTCAAGCGCGTTCCGCACCGATCCTCCCCACCCGCGGTACTCGATCGTTTCTTTGCCGTCGAACCGGAACTCCAGGCCGAGATGCGTTCCGTCGGCCTGCAGTGACAGGTTTCGGACGACCCCTGTCAGATTGTTGACATGTCCGGTGCCGATGATTTCGAACTCAACACGCAGAGCCATCCCCAGGTAAAAGTCCTGCACCGGGCGTTGAATGAGAACGGCGCAGCCGGAGGCACTCAAATCCTTCAGGAGCCCGCCGATGCGGATCGGGGGTTCATTTCGCGGGCTGGATGCGTACTCCTGCACGGCAGAGAGCACGATCGGCTCCTGTGCCGACACCCGCCCATGCTTCCGGAGCGGCACCTCGTCCAGTTCGGAGGGAAATGCGAGCAGCAGAAACGGGAACGGCTGCATCTGCGTCTCCAGCACCTCCGTGCGATACCCGATCATGTTTCCTTCATAGATATACCGCAACAGACAGAGGGTCCCTTTCGCGCAGGGAATCGGTTCTCCCAATTGAAACGGCCATTCACAGACGATCCAACGACGCTGTTTCCACCCCAGGATCGACGAGCCGTACTGCCCCCGCGTGTCGTCCTGCGGCAGGCTGAGCTGCAGCGAGAGACCGACCGAGAGAAACGAGGATGGATGACGATGGATGACCGATTCGCTCATATCGATTCACCAGACCTGCTGCACGCACATACACACATCCTGATCAGCCGTATCGGCAGAACCCTGCAAAACTGAAATGACTCCTGGACCTGCGCGCCCGCACAGGTAAAGACCGGCTCGACTTCAACCGATATGAACTCTACAGCACTTCCGCAACATCGGAAGCACTCCACTCATTCCGATCGGTCCCAAGGAACAGGCACAGCGCTGATATGGCCTCGACAAAACGCATCTCCATCGATCAACTCACCGTCGGCATGTTTATCGCGGGCTTGGACCAGCCTTGGTACCGAACCCCGTTCCTCCTCCATAAGTGGTTGGTCTCGAATCCCGGCGACATCGTGCAACTCAAACGCCATGGCATCCTCGTCGTCACCATCGATACTGAACGCGGGCTGGACGTCGGGGCCGCGACCACGGCCGAGCCACAGGCGGTGCCGCCTCCGGATGAACCGCCGCCGGCCGTTGCCGAAGCCGTCGCCCCGCAGCCGATCGACCACAGTCCGCAGGCCGTGTCGGCGGCGGCGGCCTATCGGGACGCCACGGCAGCAGTGGAACGCGTCTTCAACGACCTCGAAGCGGGACACCCGCCGAAGATCGCGGCGCTGAAGCCGATTGTGAACCGGCTTCTGGAGCAAATCGTCGCCGAACCGGAAGCCATGCTGATCCAGTTCTGTCTGGATAAAGTCCGACGATTTGACGCCACCCTCTCCAACCATGGCATGGATGTCTGCGTACTCACTCTCATTCTGGCGGTGGAAAACGACTGTACGGAAGCCGAGCTGGAAGCACTCGGACTGGGGGCGCTCCTCCACGACATCGGCTATATCCGACTCCCGCGCAATCTGTATCGAAAAACGACTCCCCTGACCGATCAGGAGCAGGTCCTGATGAAGCAGCATCCGCAATTGGCGGCGACGGTACTGGCTCAAGTGGACTCGATCCCCGATGCGGTCACCCGCATTATCGCGCAACACCATGAATATCAAGACGGGAGCGGGTTTCCTCAACATCTGAAGCAGGAAGGTCTCTCCACGCTGGCCCAATTGGTGGGGTTGGCGGACACCTACGACGAATTGGTCAGTGCGCGATATGGCAGCCCCCCCCTGTTGCCGCACGATGCCATCCGGCAACTCTTCGTGCTTGGAGCAAAAGGCCGGTACGAAAAGACGCTGGTGGAAGTCGCCATCAAGGCCCTGGGCGTCTACCCACTCGGGAGCCTGATCAAGCTCAATACGAATGAATGCGCCCTGGTGGTCGGTCTGAACCATGAAGACCGGTTACGCCCTCGTATCAGGATCATCAGAGGCACCGACGGGAAGGATCAGAAGGATCCGATCGAGGTCGACCTTCAAAACCAGGCGCCCGATCAGCCGACGCGCTCGATCATCCGCGCGTTGGATCCCAATCAGGAGCATGTCGATCTGCCGCAATACCTTGAAACCGCCGTAGGTGGGCCCTCGTGATGAATCATCCTCAGCAGCCACGCGGGATACAGCCTCCGAATTCAGCCGGCCTGGCAATGCCGGTAGAGGCGCTGACCTTACTCTGGGATGCCGTGCCGGTCGGCATCTGTCTCGTGGCTCACGACAAGACGATGGTGTTTGCCAATCGCACGGCCGCGCGCCTGCTCCGCCGATCTTCAGCCGCCTGTATCGGCAAGACCTTGCCGGAGCTGGTCGGGCAACGTATCGATCTAGGCGACTCGCTTCGATCCACCGGCATCTGGACGCTTCCCGACGGGTCGTTGCCCTCCACCGGCCAGGCAACCCCAGGTGACGCCGGCGACGCCGGCAATTCCACGGTGATCGAATGGCAACAACTCCGGGTCCCCGGGATTCCCTCCGCGGCCACTCTGCTGACCCTGAGGGATGTCTCGCGTGAATTCGAATTGGAAAAGGACCGGGACCGTCTCGCCGAAGTGGCTGAGGAAAGCCCCTATCCGATCGTCGAAATCGACCGGGATGGAAATCTTCTCTATGTGAATCCGGCGATGGCCGACATCCTCTGTCGCTTCGGGTACGACCTGTCCGGCAAGCCGGACATTCTTCCGGACAATCTCCCCGCGCTTGCCGCCACCTGCTTGCTGGAGGGACGAACCTTGACCTCCCAGGACGTGGTACGCGGCGAGGCCTGTTTTAGCTGGACCCTCTGTCCGGTGCCCAGCCATGGGCTGGTGCGAGCCTTCGCCATTGACCTTGGCGAAATACACGCAACGCACCGGACGCTCAACGAGACCGCCGATCGTCTCCGCGAAAGCAACCGTCAGCTGGACCAGGCCCTCCAACAGGCGCAGGCGGCGGCGCGGGCGAAATCGTCCTTCCTGGCGATGATTACACACGAATTGCGCACGCCGATGAACGGCGTCATCGGCATGGCCAGTTTACTGTTGGATACGCCCTTGACCGAGGAACAACGGTCTTTCACGAATACCATTCAGCAATGCGGGGAAGCGCAACTCTCGTTGATCAACGACGTGCTCGAATGCAGCAAGATCGAGGCGGGCAAGCTGGAGCTGGAGCAGCTCGATTTTCACCTGCGTACGACCGTTGAAGACGTGTTGTCTCAGTTCGCGGAACGCGCTCAGCGCAAAGGCCTGGAGATTACGGGCCTGGTGCATGCCGCCGTGCCGAACGCGTTGCGCGGCGACCCTGGACGGCTGCGGCAGGTGCTCACCAATTTCGTGGGCAACGCCATCAAATTCACCGAGCGCGGCGAAGTCACGTTGCAGGCCTTTCTGGAGAGCGACACGGCGTCGGGTGTGACCATCAAATTCGAAGTGACGGACTCCGGCATCGGCATCAGCGAAGAGGTGCAGGCGCGATTGTTCCAGGCCTTTACCCAGGCGGATAGTTCCACGACCAGAAAGTACGGCGGTACAGGACTCGGACTTGCGATCTCCAAACAATTGGTCGAACTGATGGGAGGCACAGTCGGGCTTCGCAGCCAGCCCGGCCAGGGCACCACCTTCTGGTGCACCGCCACGTTTCAGAAGCAGCCGGTCTGCGCGCCGGCCATCGTGCCTTCGGTCGAGTTGAGCGGTCGCCGCATTCTGATCGTGGACGATAACGAATCCAATCGCACGATCCTTCATCACCTGGTCTCGGGATGGGGCATGCAGGACGGCCAGGCGCGCAATGCCGACGAAGCTATTCAGATGCTGGAACAGGCCGCTGCAGCCGGTGCGCCCTACGACGCGGCCGTGCTCGACATGCTGATGCCCGGCAAAGACGGGCTGCAACTCGCCCAGGACATCAGGACCCATCGCCAAGGGGCCGGGGTGCGCTTGATCGTCCTGACGTCGTTGATTCAGCCCGGCCACGCCGAACGCGCGCGGCGCGCCGGATTTACGGCCTACCTGACGAAGCCGGTCCGGCATGATCAGCTTCAAGGCTGCCTCCGCGTCGTGTTCGGATTGCAGCAGCCGGCTACGCCCGCCGCTGCCGGCGGCGATGCGGGTCCGGCACTCGCTCCCACCTTGGTGACGCGGCATACCTTGGCCGAACAACGAGTCCGCCCGCGCGTGCTCGTGGCAGAAGACAACGTGGTAAACCAGAAACTGGCCGTACGCATGCTGGAGCGGATCGGGTACCAACCGGATGTCGTGTCGAACGGCCAGGAGGCCGTGGCGGCGTTTGAGCGAGGTCTCTACTCAGTCATCGTGATGGATTGTCAGATGCCGATGATGGACGGATATGAGGCGACTCGGCGCATTCGCGAGCTGGAACAGCGAGCCGACTCGACCAGAACCCGCGCCCACGTCCCCATCATTGCGCTGACCGCCAATGCCATGCCGGGTGATCGCGAGCGGTGCAAGGCTGCCGGCATGGATGACTATCTCACGAAACCGGTGAAGACGGACGATCTCGGAAAAATTCTTGAACGCTGGGCCCCGGTCGGGACTTCCGAGCAGATTGCCCCGCCGACGCCTCCTCGTGAAATGACCAAAAGCGATGCCAGCGTGTTCGACGCGAACACCATGCTGGCGAATATCGGTGGCGATATCGAACTGTTCGATCAGTTGATCCGTTTGTTCTTAGAGCGTCAACGGGTGATGGTCCAGGAGATTGAAGTCGCCGTCAAGCAGGCGGACGGTGTCGCGCTTGAACAGGCCGCTCATAGCCTCAAAGGGACGGCCGGCAATTTGTGCGCGCCGGATGTCGTACTCCTGGCAAGCCAGCTGGAAGCCAACGGACGTCTCGGAACCCTCGCTGAAGCTCCTGCCCTATTCGCCCAACTCGAGCGTACGGTCCAGCAATTGGTCGCCGTGTTGAAGCGGCAGATCACACCGGCAGACCCGGATCAGTCGCGTTAGTCTAGTCACATTACATCGGAAGGCCGAAGCCCTCCTATCGGAACGGCGCGCGCGGCAGGCGCAGAACACCGTCGACGGAACGGACGCTGAGTCTGATACGCGATGAGTGCTGCGTGATTAGCGAGCTGACGCTTGAAGGGGAACCGCCGGAGTGGGGCGTTGTGCGGGGGCAGCGGAAAAGAGGGGATACCGGGTCGGCCAATCTTCAGAGAGGACCAATTGCTTGCAGAGCCTGGTTCGGTGATTCATCACCAACGGTCCCCGCAAATTGGCCGTCACGGCAGTGGGATCGTCTGAAGGAATGGTCAAGATGGTCACGACGGACAGCTCGTCGCTGTCCTGCTTTTGAATTTCGATGAGCGCATCCAATGGGATCTCGGTCTGATAGTCGGGTTTGAAGAAGGCCGGATCGAGGATCACGAAGGCCAACTGAGGTTCCTCGACACATTGGAGCCACTTGAACGGGACATCCGTATCGTGATCGAGGATCACGTACTTGCTCCAGTCCGGAAACCCGAGAATCCCGGAGGGAAACACCAGGAGCGTGTCGTCGTGCACCTCAAACGCTCCGAATCTGGTCGACCGACACTTCATGATCTGTTCTCACCCTCCACGGCGCCCGGTTTTATTGGACAACTGACGAAAGGCCTCCAGGGGGATGACCCCGGGCCCCGCTGCGATACGATTCTCCTCTTGAATCCTCGCATGCACTTCATCGCGATGTACTTGCACGTTGGGCGGAGCTTCGATTCCCAGCCGGACCTGACCGCCTTTGATGCCGAGCACCACAATGCGGACATCGGGACCGATAGTCACACCCTCTCCCCGACGTCGTGTTAAGACCAGCATACAAGCCTTCCTTGGCATGTGAATACGGGTACATGGATATATCGGTTCCGTTAGAGATGAACTTGAGCGTGACTTACCGGAGATAGTTGATCAACGACGAGTCGAAAATTTTGACAAACGTTTCACTGGCGGCCTGCACGGCCACTTCCTGGAGACGGAGTTGGGTAATGGCGGTGGCAAGATCGGCATCTTGATTGTCCGAGATGGATTTCGTGATGGTCAACGTGGCCGTGTCCAACGCCTCGTGTGTGACTTGCAAACGGTTGGCAAGGGCTCCGACGGTGCCCTGCGCATCGCTGATTTGGGCCGTCGCCAAATCCAGATTCCCCAGTCCTGCTTGAATACCGGGGCGATTGTTGCTTTCCAATGCCGCAAGGAGGTCACGTAGGGAATCGAACATGTTGGTGGTCGATCCGGCAAAAATACTGCTTCCCGGCACGAGGATTTGCACGGTTTGGTTTTCACCGACCGCGATCGACTGGATTTCGCTGTTACCCTGATAGGCGACCGTATCTCCTGCCGTAATCGTGAAGGGAGTCACATCCGTTTTCGTCCCGCCGAAGACCGCCTGCCCGGCCACTTCCGTATTGCCGAGTTGAACCAGCTGGCGCTGAAGCTGCCGGACCTCTTTGGCGATGCTCTGACGCCCTTCTGCGGACGTCGTGTCGCTGCTCGCCTGAATGGTCAGCTCCCGCACTCTGGTAATCAGGTTCTGCACCTGTCCCAATGCGTGGTCGGCAGCATCAACCCTGGCCGTGCCGAAATTAATATTGCGAATCCATTGCGTCGTCTGCGAGAGCGCAGATTTGTCGAGCACGATCTGTCCGAACGCGCTTGGATCGTCCGATGGATTGGTGACCCGTTTCTGGCTGGAAATCTGTTCCTGCGAGGTGAGCAACTGCAACCGGGAGCGTTGAAGATTGCCGAGCAAGGTTCCATACATTTGTTGGTCGGCGACTCTCATACTGGTTGCTCCCTGTGAGATGACGAGGCTATTACCGTTTTAATGTCAGAATGGTCTGCAGCATCTCATCGCTGGTGGTAATCAGCTTCGAGGCTGCCTCAAATGCGCGTTGATACTTCAATAGATTGATGAGCTCTTCGTCCATCGACACCCCGGACGCTTCCGCCCGGTGCGACAGCAACTGGTTGTGCAGGATCTCCTGCCCTTGCAGATCGCGTGTGGCCCCCTGGAGGGTCGCGCCGAAGCTTCCGGCCATAGCACTATAGTAACTTTGAAAGGTCGTGTTGCCCAATCCCGCTACCGCTGCCGCTTGCAGGCTACTCAACGCCAGGGCATTTACATTGTTCCCGGGCACGCCGGCGGCAGTGGATGAGGCCGCGATCTTCTGTCGATCGGTCAGGGCCAGGCTGATGGTGCCGGCCGTGGTCCCTGAAGCCGTAAAGAAGTCCTGCGTCGTGGATCCATCCAGACCGTACCCCAGGCGATGCTGGGTGTTGACCTGCGAGACGAGTTGAGAGGTGAGGGTATTGAGCGATGTCTGCAGACCCACCGCAGTAGTATCCCGCGCGTCGATCAACCCCTTGAGCCGACCGCCGCCGATCACCGACGTGATATCCGTATTGGGTCCGGTTCCCCCATCGTACCGCACGTCCAGGAGGCCATTGTTGGCCACGTTCGAGACGCCGGTCAGTGCGTAGGCCTTCTGCTCCGTAACCAGCAACTGTCCGATCCCGACGAACACCGTCATCTGTCCGGTGGCGTCCTCAATCGAGGAGATATCGACCAGGCCGGCAAGATCATTCAGAAACCGACCGCGCTGATCGCGCAAATCGTTGGCCTGCTGACCGCTAACCTCTGCCAGCTTGATCTGGCTGTTCAGATCGGCAATCTTGCTCGCTAGGGAGTTGACGTCGTTAATGCTGCTCTGAACCTGGCCATCCAGCGAAATGCGTTGCGCCGACAGTTGCGAGGCCGCCTGATTCAACAGTTTGGTGACCCCATCGGCCTTGGTCAGTAGCACGGTGCGGGCGGTCAGATCGGCAGGATTGGTGGCGACATCCTGCCAGGCCTTGAAGAACTCATTGAGGCCTGCCGCGATACCTTGATCGTTCGCATCATTGAACAGCAATTGAATTTGCGAGAGGGATTTCTGTGATGCTGTAAACTGGCCAATCCGCTCGTTCGAACTCAACAATCGTTGTTCGACGAAGCGATCGACGGAGCGACGAATTTCAGACGCCTGGACGCCGGTTCCAATTTGGCCGGGCTGACCATTCTCAGGCAGAGCTTCAGTGAGGATGATCTCCTGGCGAGAATAACCCGGGGTGCTGACGTTGGCAATATTCTGACCGGTGACGGACAAGGCCCGCTGGAAGGTCGCCAATGCGTTAGAGCCGACTCCGAAAAGTCCGTTCAGTCCCGACATACGACCACCCGTTATCCCTTGGCTCTCGCTCTGCCGCCGCTTTCCGCCACGGCGGAGCCGGATGAAGAATACAAGGCCCCCGACTGCGGTGAGCGCTGCCAGAGCCGAAGCGTGCCCTGCAAAAATTCAAGCGACTGCCCGATGAGGGCGGCGTTGAACCGGTTCAGCCGATCGGTCTGTCCGATTGCCGCAATGAGGTCGGCTTCCTGCTGTTCGAGCACGAGCGACGGAGCCAGCGACGCCGTCGATGACGGCCTGGTTCTACGCTGCTGTTCCAATTCACGAATCTCATCCAATAGGTGAGTTTTTCGCATGGTCACGGATGTGAATTGTCCGAATGAAAGGGATCGAATGGCGTCCTGCTCTTCAATCAACAGGGCCTGAAAAGCCGTGAGTTTGTCGAGCATGCGGCAAAGAAGGGAGTCGGAGGCTGTGGCGAGCGGCTGCTGTACGGTCGACACGATATCTCCCCTTCAAACGAATGGTTCCGGCATGTGAGTCCGCGTGATCGAAGAGTCGAGCCGTACGCGAGGGACGTTACAGGGCCGCGTCGGTCAGAACGTTACGAATGATGGCATCCGCAACCTTCTTGCCGTCCACGTTGTACGTGCCCCCTTCGACCGACTGACGAATTTGACCGACTCTGGCATCGCGCTCCGCATCCGGCTGCTCCGCTGCCGCCCTCAGACGCTGGAGTTCCTTGGCCTGTTCGGAAATCTGGACACGATCCTGTGACTGCGTCCCCTGAGACGCGGTCTTCTTGTTGTGTGTCCGTTCAGTGTCCTGAACTCCCAACAGGATTTTCGCGAGATCTGCCGCCCGGCCGTTATGTGAGATCTCCATGACTGCTTCTCCTCCCCCATTGCCAGGGTCTTCCGAAAGGCCTTTCCCCTAGTCGAGTACTCTATCGGCGGGATCGGCCGGGAACTTTAGGAAAAGCGATCGAATCAGGGAAGTTTTTCTGCATAGGCATCGACGAATGCCGTAATGCCGATCCCCCCTGCTTCTGTGGATAACTTGGCTATCTCTTGATCGTAAAAGGAATACCAGACCTGCTCGCTTTTCCGGTCCAGGAGTCCCTTCGGAACAGTTTCCCTCATATTTTTAATCAGATAAGAAATGAAATACGCTTCAAACTCCTGCCCGGCTTTATGGAGCGCCGCGCGGGCCTTGTCCCCTGCCGGCCCCTGTTCGACCGGACCGCGGAATCCGAGCGGCTGTGGAGTCGCCATTTGGACCAGATCGAGTTGGCCTGACATAAGATGCTGTATTTCCATTGGAAGCGTGGCCCTTTCTTAGACAATCTCAAGATTCGCTTGAAGTGCTCCGGCGGAACGCAGGGCCGACAGGATGGCCACGAGATCTCGCGGAGTCACGCCCACCGCGTTGAGTGCCCGTACCACTTCTCCAAGCGTCACCGTTTGATCGACCACGATCAGTCGCGACTCCTGTTCGGTGACTTCTGTCTGCACATCGGGCGTGACCGTCGTTTGCCCTTGGGTCGAGCCGATCAACGGAGCCGGAGGCTGTGACACGTTGAGCGTGTTCTTGACGGAAATCGTGAGGTTGCCATGCGAGATCGCGCACGTGGATAACCGCACATGTTCGCCGAGCACGACCGTACCGGTGCGTTCATTCACCACCACTTTGGCGGCGACATCGACGGTGACGTCCAATCCCTCCATGGTCGCGATATATTCCACGACCCGTCCGTGAAAGGTTGCGGGAAGCGACGTTTTGACGAGGCCTGCATTCACCGGGACAGCCGTGCCCTTCCCAAATGTCCCGTCGATCGCTTCCGCCGTGCGAATGGCGGTGGTGAAATCGGGATGCCGCAGCAACACGGACACGGTGTCCCAGTTCTCGATATCCACCACCAACTCTTTTTCTACGATGGCGCCGGCAGGCACCACCCCGGCCGCCTGATGGTTCTTGGTAATCGTCGCGCCGCCGGCGCCCCCGGTCCCGCCGAGGAATCCACCGATGGAGACCGGCCCTTGAGCCACCGCAAACACCTGTTGGTTCGGCGCCTTCAGCGGCGTCGACAGCAGCGTGCCGCCTTGGAGACTTTTCGCATTGGCCATGGAAGAAACGACCGCGTCCAGCGTCATGCCGGGTTTCACAAACGGCGGGAGTTTCGCCGTCACCATTACCGACGCAATATTGCGGGTGAGCAACTGGATGGGATCGATCACCAGATTGATGCCCATCTTGTTCAACATGGACATCATGGCTTGAATCGTGAACTGTCCGCCGATGACCTGATCGCCCGTCCGGTCGAGACCGACGACCAATCCATACCCGATCAGCTGGTTTTCGCGCACGCCTTCGATCGTGGCCACGTCCTTGACTCGAACAGCCTGGGCCAATGAGGCCGTAAATAACGTGATCGTGAGGAAGGCCAGCATGCCCACCACGGTTCGCCGAAACCAGGCCGTTCCTTGTGGCTGTCTTTCAGGAACAGGCACCGGCTTCGGCGGCGGAGGTGTCCATGGGCGCGCAAGGAGGCCGGGATCCATCGAGGCCGGTCGCAGAACCCCGCTTGAAAGCATGAGACGAAAGCATTGCGTAATCATCGCCCGTTGTTGTTTGCGCGGCCTCGTCATGATGACTCCTGTGGCTGGTCGATGCTTCTCGACGGACTTGCGATTAGAACGGGTAGACCCAATCCAGAATTCTGACGAGCCAGCCCGGCCGCTGTACATCGTCGACGACTCCCAGGCCGGAGTATTCGATCTTGGCGTCGGCAATGGCGCTCGACTGCACCGTGTTCTTCGTATTCACATCCACACGCCTGACGATGCCCCCGATGGTCATGATCTGGCGTTCCGAATTGACGGTCACCTCACGTCGGCCCTCGACCCGTAAATCTCCGTTCGGCAACACTTCCGTCACGATGGCCGAAATCGTGCCCGTCAACGTGTCTTCCCGGTTGGTTGCGCCTTTGCCGCCGAACTTGCTCTTCGCAGTGGCATCGATGCCGAACCCTCGCTTGGCTTCTCCGCCCAGGCGGATTCCCGGAATGCCGAGATAGCCCATCCCGGTCCCGCCGATTCCATTCGAAATAGTGGAGTCTCGCTCTGCGTTCGTATCGGCGCTCTTCGAGCCCTTGTGTTTTTCCACGATCAGAATCGTGATGATGTCGCCGATGCGCATGGCGCGAAGATCTTCATAGAGATAGGCCCGCCCATTCTCTTCCTGCCACAGCGACCCCATGGTCTTGGGGGGAGGCAATTTGGCCATCTCCACCTTTTGCTGCTTCGTGCTGGGCGAGGCCGAACAACCGACCATCACGCACAGCGCCACACCGAACCAGATGAACCGGATGCAGCGATATTGTGTGAGAGACCGGTTAAAAACTGACACGGACCACCCCCGGGGCAACGACGGTCGCCCGCAATTCCTTGCCTGAATCGACATTGGAGACCGTGATGGTTTGACCCAATTCACCATGCGATTTCGTGACTCCCACGGTTTGAATCGACAGCCCGCCCTGCCGGGCTTCAATCGTCACCCGATCGCCCTTGTGCACGGCGAAGGGGCGCCGCACCGAAGTCATGCGTATGGCATTTTGAGGCGGAAGCGGGCGAATGGCCGCTTTACCGATGACTTCGGCAGGACTGGTCACAAACGGTTGCTTCAGGTCGTACAGGACGATCCGTTCCGTGGTGACGTCGTCGGCCGCGATCTCCTCGTCGACCTTGATCGACCGCACCGGCACCACCACCTCGACAATGGCGGCCACATCGGCGGTGGCATCGACGGTCTTGATGAATCGCCCGTTCACGGCCAGATGAATCTGGAACACTCGACGTCCCAGCGGTTCGTCCGATCGTCCCGCGCTGACTTGCAGATCGACCGTTCCGGATGGCACGACGATCGGCTGCTGAGGATCGCCGATTGCCACCTGGCAGTCGACGGCGCGTCCGGCAAGTTCCCGCTTGACGAAATCGTGGATCACCCCGCGGATTTGTTCGGGATAGATGAGCCGTTTCCCTCGGGCCTGCGGGAGACCCTGCGCCTGATGCGCAACAGCCCCCTGCACCTGGAACAGCGGCCGGACCGGAGCCCGCTCCCCTGCCATGGCCGGGAGGACCGCGCTCGTGACCAGGCTGATGGTCGCAACAGACAGGAGGCTGAGTCGATTCACAGTGTCACCCTTGGTTGAAGGCGCGGCGCCGATTACCGGCGCAGGTTGTTGGCAATCTGCATCATTTCATCGGATGCCTGAATGGTCTTGGAGTTAATTTCGTAACTCCGTTGGGCGATGATCATGTTGACCATCTCCTCCGCCAGATTGACGTTCGAACTTTCCAGGAATCCCTGCTGCAAGGTGCCGAAGCCGGTCGAGAATCCGCCGGTACCCTGTTGCGCCGGTCCGGAGGCAAAGCTGTCCAGGAACAGGTTGCCGCCCATCGCCACCAAGCCCGAAGGGTTGTCGAAGCGTACCAACTGAATCTGCCCCACCTGCGACGCTTGTGTGACGCCGGGAAGCAGAACGGAGACGGTCCCGTCCTGGCCGACATCGATTTTCAGCGCGCCCGACGGAATCGTAATCACCGGGTTGAGCTGGTCGCCGTCGCCGGTCACGAGGTTGCCGACGTTATCGCGCTTGAAGGATCCGTTGCGGCTATACATGATGGTCCCGTCGGGCCGGGTCACTTGGAAAAATCCGGCGCCGTCGATAGCCAAGTCGAGATCGTTCCCGGTCTGCCGCATGTTACCTTGCACCCATTCCTTGGCCACCGTAATGGGACGCACACCGCCCCCGACCTGCACGCCGACAGGAAAGACGCCCACGTTCGACGCGTTCGTGCCCGGCAAGCGTTGGATCTGATACAGCAGATCGCCGAATTCCGCACGGCTGCGTTTGAACGCGTTCGTGTTCACGTTCGCCAGATTGTTGGCGATGGTATCCACGTTCAGTTGCTGGGCCGTCATGCCTGTCGCGGCCGTCCACATTGCGCGAATCATACGCTCCTCCTATTGCACCCGGCCAAGATCCTGAATGGCCGTTTCGGTCATGCGATCCATCGTCTGGATCAATTTCTGCGCCGACTCGTAACTGCGCATGCCTTGCATCATCTTCACCATTTCACTCAACGAATTCACGTTGGACTCTTCGATGTGTCCCGACTGCACCTGCGGCCTCGTCGACACCGTCGGTTTCCCGCCGACAAACAGTCCTTCGGCAAACTTTTGCGGCATCCCGTTCTCCGGAAACTCGACCACTTTGATGCTGCCGATCGGAGTGCCGTCCACCTGGATCGCCCCTTCCGCATTGATCTGAATGTTGCCGGGCGGCACCTTGATCTCTCCTTTGGTCCCCATGACAGGGTGCCCGAGATTGGTGACCAGGCGTCGTTGGCTATCGAGAGAAAAGATGCCGTTGCGCGTATAGCGAACCCCGTCCGGGGTCTTGACCTCAAAAAACCCATCGTTCTGTATGGCGACATCCAGTGGATTGCCAGTAATGCGGATCCGCCCCGGCTCAAAGGCCGTTCGGACCCCATGCACTTCGGCAAATACCCGTTCACTGGGACCGGCCGGTCTGGTCGAAATGGCGGAGGAGAGGCCTCCTGATACGGGGCCCATCCCTGCCGAACTGGCACGGGCGAAGAGGCCGCGGAACCCCTGCTGATCCTGTTTGAATCCGGCCGTGTTCACATTCGCCAGATTATTGGCGAAGACCGCGAGTTGTTTTTCCTGGGCTACGGCGCCTGACAGTATGGGGTAAATCGCTCGATTCATTGTTCGTATATTCCAGATGTACTTGTCGTGCTACAGGGGGAGTTAGCAATGGACATGCCATCGCGATACGTCAGGCGGCCCGGCACAGCCGAAGCGATCGCCGAACGAAAATCCTTGTGATTGTCGAGAGATGGGAACCGGAAGGTATGTGAGGGGCCGGAGGGAAATGCTTCCCCCGTCAACGGCGGCTGTCAAACGGCGTGGCCAACCGGAAGTCTTTGCCGGAAGCAGGGAAAGTCCTGCCTACATGGAATAGCGCGCGACGAGAGTGCTAGCCCGCAGTATTCATGATGGTTCGTCACGAAATCGCTGAGCCGCGTCGCGAGACCGGCGTGCGGAGCCCCTCGGCCGAAGGCTCGTCGCAGCAGCGGATCGGCGGTTGCAGTAGAAGCGCTCATGAATCATGTGGGCTAGGGATCAGGCAGCGATCGTGGAGGTCGCATCAACGGAAGGGGATGCCATTGCACCGGGGAGTCCATAGAGGGCGTACCCTTCGGTGCGAGCCGTTTCGACGGCCCGGGTGGCCGCATCGAGGAGCGCATCACTGTCCACAGTGTCATGGCTGGAGAGGCTGATCCCTATGCGGCTGGTGAGGAAGAGTTCGTGCCCGTCAAGGGTGACCGGCAGCGATATCGTGAGGTGCATCTTTCTGGCGATGGCCAACACCTCCTCCGGACCTGTGACCCGATCCAGCAGGACGACAAAGGTGCGTTCGGCAATTCGCGCCACCGTGTCGGCGGTGCGCAGGGCGCTCTTCACACGCGCAGCCTGGACCCGGTACATGAGGTTGGAATTGATCGGTGCCTGCCCGTCGATCCTTGGAGAAAAGTGATCTAATTCAATGACGAGGAGCGCAATCTGCCGGCTATGTTTGTGAGCACGCGACAGCGCCTGCTTCAGGAGAGAGAAAAACAGGCGCTGGGTCGGTAATCCCGTAACTGAATCATAGGTATGCATCGCGCAGGAGCCCGGCTCAAGCGAGCCTGAGATCATCGCCGCATCCGATTGTGGCTCTTTCGGGGTCCAAAAGGTCGCGCCGAAGATGACCAGCGTCAGAAGCACGCCGGCCTGGATCATCACCGGATAGGCCATCAACGCCGAGATGGTCAGCAGCCCCACGGTCGCCGTCCAATATAACCCGCCCGCCATGAACAAGAGACAAGCCACGACGCCAAGTCGAGCGCTGTCAAACGGTCGGGAGGCCGCTCCGTCACTGGAGCGGTACGGCAGATCGATCGAATCCGACCCGGCGGGATCGGTCGAATCGTTGGTGTCCTGATGTGGCGAACTCATACGCTTCCCCGTGGCACAAAGCCGCCAACATTCGGTTGGGGCTAGGGAAGTATCGGAAAAGGTGAGCAGAAACTAAAGGCAGGGAGAGCCGCACGCCCCCACCCGGGCGTCGTCGGCACCAACGAACACGAACGACTGCTAGGCCGCCCGGATCACCAGGTCACACATCGACTGGTTCGAGCCGCGCTTTCAAGTGGAGGATGGCTTTCGAATGGATCTGGCATACTCGCGATTCGGTCACCTTGAGCGCCTGCCCGATCTCCTTCATCGTGAGTTCCTCGAAATAGTAGAGGGACAACACCAGCCGTTCTTTCTCCGGCAAATCCTGGATTGCAGCTTCGAGCACGTGGCGCGCCCGCTCGTTCACCAGGACCGAGAGCGGATCCGGCTGATTGGAGTCGGTCAACACACTGATGATCTTATGCCCGTCTGCATCCTGCACGCCGAGATCGTCCAGACTGATCACCACGGCGCCACGGGAGCGAGTCAGGAATTCGTCCAGTTCCTCCGCGGACATCTTCAGCTCTGTGCCGACTTCCTCGTCCGTCGGCGGGCGTCCGAGTCTGTGCAGCAGCTCGGAATAGGTTTTTTGAAGGAGCGTAATCCGCTCGTGGACCGAGCGCGGGATCCAATCCATCGACCGGATTTCATCGAGCATGGCGCCACGGATACGGAACTCCGCGTAGGTTTTGAACTTGGCTTCGCGGGTCGGATCGTACTTATCCATCGCATCCATGAGGCCCATGATCCCGACGGACATCAAATCTTCCGCGTCCATATATGCCGGCAAGCGAAACGCCAGTCGATGGGCCATGGCCTTCACGACGTGGGTGAATTCTTGAATCACCCGTTCACGATCCGCTTCCGCAATCACGCGGCGCGGGGCGTTTCTGACCGCAGACATTTTTCGAGCGTCCATCATTCGCTACAGTCCTTTCAGTCAGTGCGTCCGCAAAAGTTGTTGCCAGAGGAACTGCACTGTGCCTTTGGGAAGCGCCGGTGGGGTCAACTGAGCCACCGCCTCAGTCAGTTCTCGAAACGCACGGCTGGACGGCGCGTGCGGAAAGAGATCGATGACGGCCCGCTGCTGGGTCACGGCCATCGGCACATAGTCGTCCAAGGGAATCGCGCCCAGGTAATCCAGCGAAATATGCAGGAATCGACTGACGGCCAACTCCAGTTTCCGGAAGATGCGCGCGGCGTCCCGCGGCGACTTCACCATGTTGACGAGCACATGGAAGCGGCGCTCCCGGTATTGCCGCAACAGGACTTTCATCAACGCATAGGCGTCCGTCATGGAGGTCGGCTCGGGAGACACCACGACGATGATAGATTGGGCCGCCGCCGCAAAGTAGGTCACGGTCGAAGAAATGCCCGCCCCGGTATCGATCAACAACACATCCATGTTCGATGCCAATCGCTCAAGTTCATCTTGAAGGATGAGCTGTTGCGCTTCCGTCAGGATCGTCAACTGAGAAATGCCGGTACTGGCCGGGAGGACGGTAATGCCATGCGGACCGGTCAGCGCGATATCTTCCAACCGGCAGGTCTTCGCGAGCACGTGCTCCAACGTATATTTCGGTGTCAGACCGAGCAGAATATCGACATTCCCCAGCCCGAGATCCGCATCCAGCACGAGCACACGCTTTCCGGTTTGGGCCAGGGCGATGGCGGTGTTTGCCACCACGTTGGTCTTCCCCACCCCCCCTTTTCCGCTGGTGACGGTAATCACTTGCGTGCGGGAGGGACCGACGTTGTCATCAAGCGCTCTCATCTGCGGATCCAAAATTCCTGGTTGCATCGCCATCGTCACTCCCCTCTTGTTCGTCAGTCGCCTATCGCGCGTAGGTCTTGATACCAGGCACACATGTCGGTGTCGTGTGTCGCTCCCACGCCTGAGTGGTGCCGGTCGCCGGCGTCCGTACCTGCCCCCCCAGCAGCAGGTCGCCCAGGCGATCGACGTGCGCCTGAACCAAGTCATCGGGCACCCGTTGACCGGTTCCCCAATAGGACAGCGGGATGCCGGTGCGATGAGTGGCTTCGAAGATGCCGCCATAGCCCGCCGTCTCGTCGAGTTTGGTAAACAACAACCGGAGGCCCGGCACGTCGACACATTGACTGGTGCTGACCACGAGATCCGGCACTCGTGTGCCTGCCGCGAGGACGAGATGGACCTCCATGGGAGAGGCCCCGTTCAGCAACCCTCTCCAACGTTGCGCCGTGATAGGTTCATAGGGATTGAACCCTGTGGTGTCGATCAAAATCAGTTCCGCTTCACGGGCCTGCGCAATCGCGGCGCGGGCCTCCTCACAAGACGCCGCCACCGAGAGCTCGATACCCAGGACCTCGGCATAGAGGCGAAGGTGTTCCACCGCCGCAGGCCGATACGTATCCATGGTAATCAGGGCCACACTCCGTTGCTCGACAATGCCATAGTGCGTCGCCAGTTTGGCGATGGTCGAGGTCTTGCCGACTCCGCTCGGGCCGACGAACAGCGCAATCTTTTGTTCCCCTGCCGCGCTCAGCAACGGGCCGGCCGTGGTGACCCGATCCAACAACACGGTCCTGAGCAACTGTAGTGAGGAGTTCCGCTGAACGGACCCCTGCTCCACCAGCGTTTCACGCAGTTCCCGCAGACAGGCTTCCGCCGTGACATGCTCGACGCCCTGCGCCAACAGGTCTTCATAGACGCGCTGGAAGGACTGGAACGTGGCGCCCTGGTTCTCCCCATTGTTGCGGGTGGACGCCGGTGTCGCGCGAGTCTCCCGCGAAGGACCGGGAACCTGACGAGCCGCAGGTCGCGACTGCTCCTTCCCCGTTTCCATCGCTCCCTGCAGGGTTTTTTGAAAGCGCGATTCCTCCGCCGGCAGCATCGGCGCGTGAGTCACGGCCGCACGTGTCTGCTCATCTTCACCGAGCAGCGGCGCGGCATCGGGAACGGCGGCGTCGTCTTCAATGGCCGCCATGACCTCCAATACCGACCCGCCCAACAACCCGAATCCGTTATCCCAGGAACGCACGCGTTTCGTGGACAGAATCACCGCATCCGGCCCTAACGTGTCCTTAATGGAGCGAATGGCCTCATGCATCGACTTGACGTGGAACGTCCGTACCTTCATGCCAAGCTCCTGGTTTCACCGACCTCGAGGTCGAGCCGTACGGTTTCCACTGCCTGCAAACGTGTCACGCTTTCCACCTCGTTCAATCCTAAAATCGGAACCGAGTGCAAAATTCTGTCCGTCAGTTTCCGTAGATGTCGTCGCAACGAAGGCGAGCACAAAATGACCGGTTGATGCCCGCGACCGACCATGCGTTCCGCGGCAGCCTTCAATGCAGTGAGCAGTTTCTGTGCCACCAGCGGATCGGGTACCCACTGGGCTCCCTGTCCGGCGGCATTCGCTTGATCGGCGAGTGTGCGATCCAATCGCGGATCCAGTCCGATGATCGGCAACGAGCCATCTGGCGCGAGATATTGCTTCGTGATGGTCCGTCCCAGCGCTTGCCTGGCGACTTCCGTCAAAATATCGGCGTCTTTTGTGGTCGCCGCATGGTCGGCAATCGTTTCAAGAATCGTCCGCAAGTCACGAATTGGGACACCCTCTCGCAGGAGATGCGACAAAACTCTGACGAGCGTGCCCAACGGGATCAGATTTGGAATCACTTCCTCAACCAGCTTGGGGTGATTTTTGCCCAGTTGATCGAGCAGGCCCTGCACTTCTTGCCGCCCCAGGAGTTCATGCGCATGCCGTTTGATCAACTCAGACAAGTGCGTCGCGATGGCCGATCCCGGATCCACGACCGTATACCCTGCCATTTGCGCCTGTTCACGCTGCTGCTCCGGTACCCACATGGCCGGCAGACCGAACGCCGGTTCTTTGGTCGGCAACCCATGGATAGCCCCGCGCTGAGCCGTACCGGGATCGATCGCCAGCACATGCGCCGGCATCACCTCCGACTTGGCGAGTTCCACGCCTTTGAGCAGCGCCGCATATTCGTTGGGCCGAAGCTGCAAGTTGTCGCGAATATGGATCGGCGGCAGGACAAAGCCCATTTGTTCGGCGAACTGCCGCCGGAGCCCCTTGATCCGGTCCAGCAGGGCGCCGCCTTGCCCTCCGTCCACCAGACTGATGAGACCGTACCCGACCTGCACTTCCATGAGATCCAGGGGGACCACCTGGGTGCCGGCCTCCTCGATTTTGACCTGAGGCGAGGCCGGTGTCGGAACGGCTTCAGCGGTTTTCTGCTGTTCATTGATCTGATATGCCATCCAGGCGGTCAGGCCGCCCAACGCGAGGAAAGCGAGATGGGGAAGTCCGGGGACCAGGCCCAGCGTGATAAGAATTCCTGAAGCCGTGCCGATAGCCTTCGGGGAAATGAGGATCTGACGGCTGATCTCAAATCCTAAGTTGACCTCGGAGGCGGCCCGAGTGATGACGATACCGGCCGCGGTTGAAACAATGAGCGCCGGCACTTGCGCCACAAGGCCTTCACCCACCGTCAACAACGTATAGGTCTGCGCCGCTGCGGCCAGCGTCATGCCCTGTTGCAACACACCGATCGTCAACCCGCCCAGAATGTTGACGAGGGTGATAATGACGGCCGCCACGGCGTCGCCACGCACAAATTTGCTCGAACCATCCATGGCGCCGTAGAAATCCGCTTCCTGGGCGATCTCCTTCCGCCGTTGGCGGGCCTCTTTGTCATTGATCAGGCCGGCGTTCAGATCGGCGTCGATGCTCATCTGTTTGCCGGGCATCGCGTCCAAGGTGAACCGGGCTGCCACTTCGGCGACGCGCCCGGCGCCCTTCGTGATGACCACGAAGTTGATAATGACGAGAATGGTGAACACGACGAGCCCGACGGTATAATTGCCGCCGACCACGAACGTGCCGAAGGCCCGGATGACCTCCCCTGCAGCGGCGGCGCCTTCATTGCCGTGCAGGAGTATCAAGCGCGTGGAGGCGATATTGAGGGCGAGACGCAGGAGTGTCACCATCAGCAGAATCGAGGGGAACACCGAGAACTCCAGTGGACGGCGCACCTGCATGCCGACCAGCAGAATGATGATGGATAGCGTGATGTTGAAGGCCAGCAGCAGATCCAGAAAAAACCGGGGAAGAGGAATCAACATGACCATCAAAATGCCCACAACCCCCACGGACATCATGATGTCGGGGTGTTTGACCAACGAGGTCGTGGAAACCGATGTGTTCTCGTTCGCCATCTAGACTCCAATCCAATCGGATTTACGCCGGCGGCAGTTTGCCGCGCACGCGATACACAAACGCCAGGATTTCGGCGACCGCACGATAGAGATCTTCGGGCACTTCACGGCCCACCTCGACCAGTTTGAAGAGGGTTCGTGCGACCAGCTTGTTTTCGACGATCATGACTCCGTGTTGACGGCCGATTTCACGGATCTTCTCGGCCACGTAGCCGGCGCCTTTGGCCACGACGATCGGCGCTCCCATGGCCTTGGAGTCATACTTCAGGGCCACCGCCAGGTGTGTCGGGTTGGTGATGATGACATCCGCTTTCGGCACGGCGTCCATCATGCGTTTCCGGGACATCTCTCTCTGAGTGCTACGGATCTTGGCCTTCAGCCCTGGGTCTCCTTCTGCCGCCCGACTTTCCTCTTTGATTTCGTCGCGTGACATGCGGAGGTCACGCTCCCATTCGAACCGTTGGAAGCCATAGTCGAGGGCGCCGATCACCAGAGCCGCACCGCCCATCATGAGCGCCGCGTTGAATGTCGCCCACCCGACTGTCGGCAAGAGCGTCTCCAGGCCGAATTGTGTCAGTGGAGAGAACACCAGCATATCCTGCTTGATCGTGAGATAGCCGACTCCTCCGATGGCGAAGATCTTGAGCCACGATTTCACCAGTTCGCTGAAGGACCGGACGGAGAAGAGCCGTGAGAACCCGCCCATCGGGCTAATGCGGGAAAACTCCAACTGCAGTCCGTCCCGCTTCCAGAGGAAACCGGTTTGCATGAGGTTGGCACCTACGCCGACCACCGCGATCCCGGCAATGACCGGGCCGAGCATGACGAACACATCGATCCCGATCTGCCTCAGGATTAAGTGCAGATGGTCGAGACTCAGTGTGCGCTGCGTGGAGTCTTCCATGGATTTGCTCAGCCACAATTGCAGCGACTCTCGAAGCTTGT
The DNA here is from genome assembly GCA_919902505.1 of Nitrospiraceae bacterium. Taxonomy (GTDB): domain Bacteria; phylum Nitrospirota; class Nitrospiria; order Nitrospirales; family Nitrospiraceae; genus Nitrospira_A. The sequence continues at coordinate 27,864 of CAKKRE010000002.1, read as the reverse complement.
TCAGGATACCCGGCGTCATCCAATAGAGGGAGCCCAAGCTCCCCAGCAATCCCACTGCCATGGCGGCATCCCGGCTGAGAGCGACCTGGCCTTTCGCCCTCGCATCCGCTTTGCGTTTCGGGGTGGCCTGTTCTGTCCGATTCTGTCCGCTGTCAGCCATGACCGAGTGCCTTCAGGAGTCCGAGAATGGTTTCCACCAGGGTTTCGAATTCTTTTTCAAACAACAACAAGGTGAAGGGCATCGCCAGGCTCATCGCGAGAAAGCCAGCCCCGATGGTGATCGGAAAACTCGTGACGAACACGTTCATTTGAGGGACTGCCCGACCGAGGATCGCCAGGACGGTATTGACGATCAGGAGGGTGGCGAAGACGGGAGCCGCGAGCTTGAGGGCGACTCCCAACATGTTTTGCGCCAGGTGAATGATATCCTGAGCGATGCCGTCGGATAACGAGGCTCCGAAGGGCGGCACGTATTCGTAGCTCATGCCGATCGCATGCACCACCAGCAGGTGTGCGTTGAGAGAGAGAAAGACCAGGGACCCGAGCGTGAGTTGAAATTGTGCAATGATCGGCGTGTTCTGGTGGCTCATGGGATCGAACATTTGAATGGCGCTGAAACCCATCTGCGTGCCGATCATGTCACCGGCGACCTGGAAGCCCGAGAACAGCAGTCGCACGGCCAAACCAATCGTCAGCCCGATCAGAAACTCGCTGCCGATCCCGGCGATGACCAAGGCCGGATCCGTCGGCAGGCTCGGCAGGTGAATGATTGGCGCCAAGACCAGGCCCAGCGTGGCGACGAGTCCTGTTTTGACCGGCATTGGAATCGTGCGCGTATTGAGGATAGGAAAGACGCTGACAATGCCGGCAATCCGCACCAGCAGGATGGAAAAGGCCTGGAACTGAGGCAGTGCGAGATGCAGGGTTTGCGCAGCGCTCATCGTGGTACCGGGCCTATCAGTGAATCAGGGACGGGATACTCGTGATGATATGGGTCATAAATGCAATGAGGACACCCATCATCCACGGCAGAAACAAGAGTGTGGCGGCGAACACCGCCAGCACCTTGGGCACAAAGGTCAACGTCGCTTCGTTGATCTGAGTCATCGCCTGAACGGTGCTGACCAGCAACCCTACGATCAGGCTCAAACCCAAGATCGGCGCCGACACCAGCATGGTGGTTTCAATCGCTTGGCGACCGATTTCTGTGACTGTTTCAATCGTCATGTGTCGCGCTCCTACTGAAAGCTCCTGACCATCGATCCGACGACCAGATACCAGCCGTCAGCCAGCACGAACAAAATCAATTTGAACGGCAAGGAGATCATGACGGGCGGCAACAACATCATGCCCATAGACATCAGGACGCTGGCGACGACCATGTCCACGATGAGGAACGGAATGTAGAGGAGAAATCCGATTTGAAACGAAATGCGCAGCTCACTCAGGACGAAGGCAGGAATGATCACGTGGATCGGCACCTGTTCTACTTGCGTCGCTTTGGGCGCATGCGACAGCTCCATGAACAGTTCGAGATCCTTGTCGCGCATTTGTTTCAACATGAACGCCCGGATCGGCTGAATCCCTCGATTCCAGGCGTCTTCGTACCCGATTTGTTCGGCGAGCAGCGGTTGCAAGGCGTCTTTGTAGACGGCCTGTCCGACGGGCGCCATCACAAACATGGTCAGAAACAACGCGAGGCTGATCAGAACTTGATTGGGCGGTACCTGCTGCGTCCCCATGGCTTGGCGAAGAAAGGACAGCACGATGACCATACGGGTAAACGACGTCACCATGATGAACAAAGCGGGCGCTAAGGAGAGGACGGTGAACAGCGCCAGAATCTGCAGGACGACCGCAGTCTGCTTGCTGCCGCCCTGGCCGAGATCGATCGTCAGGGAAGGCCCTTCGGCATATGCGAAGGAGGCGCTGAACAGGCAGGCGAGCACGACCAGACTGATAAGGAGACCGGCCCACCATCCGGAACGTGGCGCGGTCGATGCCTGTCTCGGCAGGCTCGGGACACTACCTGTGTGCACGCGCGGTCTCCTCAAGGTTGCCGGACTCGGGGATTCCGGTCGGTGCTCCGGAATGCAGCGCGGACGCCTCGGCAATGAGGCGTTTCGTGACGTCAGGATCGGCGATCTTTCCGAGCGGCACCAATTCGGTTGCGGTGGTGCCCAGGATCAGCACCTCTCCTGCCACCGCCACAACCATCACGTGTTTTCTGGATCCGAGCGGACCACTTCCTAAAATCTTGACCAACGGTGCGCCGGTCACAGGGAGAAACCGACGCCCGACGGCGGATCGCGCCACGGCCAGCAGACCCAGGATCAATGCCAGGACGACCCCGAGCGCCGACACCATGCGAACCACACTTTCCCACATCTCCATGGAGATCGTTCATTCCTCTCGCTGCCGGAGCGGCGGCATTGCCGACGTTGCGCCGATTACCCGAGTTGCTGAATGCGCTGATTCGGACTCACGACATCTGTGAGGCGAATCCCGAACTTTTCGTTGACCACAACGACTTCGCCGCGCGCGACCAATTTGTTATTGACCAACACTTCCATCGGTTCGCCGGCCAGCTTGTTGAGTTCGATGACCGACCCCTGCCCCAACTGCAGCAACTCCCGGATCAGCATCCGTGTCGAGCCGATCTGCACGGTCACTTGCAGCGGAATATCGAGCACAAACTCGATGTTCTTGTTGGCGGGCACGGCGTTCTGATTGTCGACAGGGGGAAACGAGGTCGGTTGCACGTTGATGTCCCCGGCGCCGGCAGTGGACGCGTCCGACGGTGCAGTTGTGTCTCCGTTGCCCATGCGCAAATCTCCTTTGGTTCCGGGAAGCTCTACCCCAATATCTTGGTCACGCGGCACGCATGATTGCCCTTAAAGATCCCGGGCTGCCCTTGAAATTTCGGATCGCCCTCGACCAGGCACAGCATCGGATCGCCGGGATGTTGGTCGAGCATCAACACATCGCCGGGGTTGAAATTGAGCAAGTCCTGCACATTGATACGCGCGGTTCCCAATTGCACCGTCATCGCCACGTCGCATTCCTGTAAGGAATCCTTGAAACGACTGCCCCAACTGCTGTCCTGCTCGACATTGTCGGCAAACAAACCGGAGTATAGTTTTTCTTTGATCGGCTCCAACATGGAGTAGGGATAGGCGATAAACATTTCACGGGAGATGTCGCCCAGGTGCACCTGCAACGTCACCACGACGACGATTTCAGACGTCGTCACGACCATGGCGAACTGCGGGTTGCTCTCCGATCGTAAATACCCGATCTTCACCGGCATTACGGCCTGCCAGGCTTTCTCCAGATCGGCCAGCGCCTGCTGAACCAGCTTCTTAATCAGCCGAACTTGAATGGTGGTGAACTCTCTGCCTTCAGGCTTCACATGCGTTTGCACTTTTCCACCGAAGAAGAAGTCCACAATCAGGTACACCAGCATGGCATCCATGACGTAGAGCCCGTTGCCTCGCATCGGCTCCATGGCGAACAGATTGAAGGAGGAGGGAACCGGAACTTTTTGAATGAAGTCCCCGAACTTCATGATGTGGGTACCGAGGACGCTGAATTCGATCTTCTCGCGCAACACGGCGCTCCAGGCTATGGATTGCTGACGCGTGAAGCGATCGTTGATCATCTCCATCGTGGGCATACGCCCGCGAATGATGCGTTCCTGGCTGGTGAGGCTATACGTTTTGACCCCGCCCGGGTCTTCCTCCTCCTTCGAGGCCGTCTCGACTTCGCCGGACATGACGCCGCCCATTAAGGCATCGATTTCTTCCTGGGAAAGTATCTTATCCATCACGCCCTCAAAAAGAGCCGATGCGCTACTGAATGACAAAGTCCGTGAAGTACGCCGTCTTCACCGATTTTTTTGGAAGGAGGCCGTTGATGCGCTGTGCCACGTCTTCGCGCAGCTTGTATTTACCCTGCGGAGAGCGCGCAGTCACGGAATCTAAACTGGTCAGCAAGACCAGTATGGCATCTCGAATCTGCGGTGTGCGGGCCTTGACGTCCTCGACGGCACTAGGGGTGTCCATTTCGAGTTTCATCGTCACTTTGAGGTACCGCACTTCAGGCGAATCGGCTAGATTGACGATGAAGGGATCCAGATCGGCGATCGCCCCCGTCTCGCCTCCCGCAGCGTGCCCGCCTTCTTTCGCCGCAACTTCCCCGTGAGCCGCCGGCTTTTCTACGGCGCCTTCGGCAGTCGGTTTCTCGGACGATCCGGACATCATTTTGAACATCGCAAATGCTCCGCCGAGCGCGACGATCAGCGTCCCTCCCAGGAGGATAAGAACCATTTTCATGGGCATTCCCGCTGGCGCGGCCGGCGCGGCGGGCGCCTTCTCTTCAGCTACTTCTGACATACAGACCTCCTGCGGACAATGTTTGCCGGCGCTGCTCGGTTGTGCAATGCATATGCCACGCAGGGAACGGCGCACGCACTTCCACGCAGACGGGGGACAGCGCGGCACGTGAGCTAACATCATGATTTCAGGCTGCTACGTTCCGCAGACGCCTAGGCTCGATTGCCGGGCGGATGACGTTGTCAGTGGGGTGACGCGCGCGTCGAGAAAGCCGACAGAATGTTGACGAAGGCGAGAACACGCGAGGGGGCGGTATGTCGGCGAGGCGCTAGGTAGAAATTGCCGACTTGGGCCCTGCTGCGCGCTCTAGCGAGCGGCAACAGGGCTGTCTCTCCTTAGCGCTTGAGGTTCACGAGTTCCTGCAACATTTCGTCGCTGGTGGTAATCGCGCGTGAATTGGCTTGGAACGCGCGCTGCGTGATGATCATGTCCACAAATTCTTTGCCGAGATCCACGTTGGACTGTTCCACGGTCCCGGACAAGATTCGTCCTAAACCGTTCGTCGTTGGCGCACCGGACAGCGGCGCACCGGACTCAATGGTTTCAAGGAAGTGGTTGTCACCGTTGCTGACCAAACCATCCGGATTCAAGAAGCGGTTCAGAACCACTTGCGCCAGAGATCGAGTCTGCCCATTGGTGAACTGCGCCACCACATGCCCCTGTTTATCGACGCTGATTTGATCGAGAGTTCCAGAGGCAAATCCGTTCTGCGTTTGACTAATGATACCGGACACGGACCCGAATTGAGTGATTCCTGCAAGACTCACCGTGACAGTCTGAGGTGTCGTGGCACCGTTGGTCAGCGCAGCGGTTACGCTCTGTGTTCCCCCGGCCGTCAGCGCACCGCTGGCATTAAATGTCATATTGGTTTGCGCAGCGGCCGTGCCACCGTCAATCTGGGAGTACACGCCCCAGGCATTCGCCGCCGTCTTCCGGAAATACAACTGCATTTGATGTGAGTTTCCTAGGGAATCGTAGAACGTCATCCCGGTCGAGAAATTGTAGGAGGAGGTATCGGTGACGCTGAAGGCTGTCGTCGGCACTGAGGCATTGGCATTGAGGTTGCCGAGAATCGTTGCCGTGCTGGTCGTCTGAGGCGCCACCGCACTCGACGACAACGTGATGCCGCCGATGGTGCTCGTAATATTGCCGTTCGTATCGGCCTGATAGCCCTGCAACAAGGCTCCACTGCTATCGACGACCTGCCCGAGATTGTCGACCTTGAACTGACCAGCTCGTGTGTAAAAATCGGCGCCGGAGCTATTCCGCACAAGATAAAATCCATTCCCATCGATCGCCAGGTCGAACGTATTGCCTGTGGTGCTGATTGATCCCTGCGTGAAGTTAGTTTGAACATCGTTCATATACACCCCGAGGCCCACTTGATCGCCACCGCTTCCACCAGTCAGACTAGATGATATCAGGTCTGAAAACGTCGCCCGGCTGGATTTAAATCCCGCCGTGCCGACGTTGGCGATATTGTTCCCGATCACCCCCATGGCGTTGCCGTAGGAGCTCAACCCGGTCACTGCGGTGAACATCGATGTTAAAATGCCCATTATCTCATCCTCCTTATTACCACAACTGCACAGTGCTCTTTATGCGTTCCCTCGCGCCGCAAGCAGCGGGGGTTATGCGACCACCGTCGTGCCGCTGGTCGTAGTTTTATTCTGTGCGTTTTCCTGCAGCGTCACGCTCTTCTCCATCAGCGACACCAGCTTCGTCATCTGGTCGAGCTGGGAGAACTGCGCGGTCTGGGCGATGAAATCCTCATTCTCCATCGGCTTCAACGGATCCTGATGCTGAAGCTGAGTGACGAGCAGCTTCAGGAAATCGTCCTTGCCGAGCGGCTTCGGGCCATCGGTGGTCGGCGTGGATGAGTCTGTGGGTGTCGCCTGTGTAATCACCTTGCTGATATCCATGGGGCCTCCAATCATGCAAATATACTGACGCGTTCACTCGTGTAGTCGCCGGTCTCTCCCCTCGCACTGCGCTCTTCTTCTCCCGTCGTGGACCGCTGGCCGGACGAGGTCGTCGGGCGATCCTGATGCTGTTGGTGGAACATCCAGGCATTGTCGCTTCGCCCCTGTTGTTGATCGACAGTCACCCGCAACATGCCCATTTCCAGACCTGTCGCGCGGAGCGATGATTCCAGTGACTGTCCCTGTTGCAACAGACCCTGTCCCAGTTCTCCATGTTCCGTCCGGATATGCGCATGGACCGTTTGGTCGTTCATCATGACACGAACCCGCAAGGGGCCCATGTCCAGGGGATCCAAGTCCAGCATGACGCTGTGCGCCACAGGCGACGCTTCTCGAAGTTCACTCATGCGTTCAGATTCAGCGGCTCGCAAGACCGCAGCGGACTGGCCGGCCTCGTTACGGCCGACGGCGCTGTCGTTTGGAGACGGAGCCGGTTGATTCAGTCCGTTCATTCGGTCCAGAAACAACGAGCGATCGGTCGGCCCGTTGCTCATCGCCTGATTCGGCATCGAGCGATCGGCATCGCCGGAAGAGTCGGGAAAAGGCTCTGACTCATTCTCGAGAAATTTCCCGGCATTCGCACTTCCCTGTTCGGTGCTCACCGGGGTGTCCTGCGCGAGGTCTTCAAGAAATGCGGGCCGGTCAACCGGATCGCCTTCAGCCTGTTTCGTGGCTCCTGCCTCTGCCGTGCGTGTCGTGACAGCCGCGACGACAGTCGTGACTTTCTCCAGGTCGATCGTGTTCGCGGTGACGGCCGCATCCGTTCGATCAGCGCTCACTTCTCGCGCCTCATCGTGACTGTCGGGATGAGGGAACGCCGACATATCAATGATTCCCTCGCCTGGCTGTTCTTTTTTAGCGGATTCTTTTATGTCCGAATTCTGCGCTTGGGCCGTTCCAGCATGGCCGACGAGTGCCGCTTCAGAGGTCTGTACCGAGGGATTCACCGCTGCGGGCTGAGCGGAAGGCGTCTCGTAAGGGCCTGCAGCGGCTGTAGGCACCACGTTCCCGGCCCCATCCGAAGAGGTGTCCAATTCCAAATCCGGTTCACCACTGGCCTGTATTTCCGTCGGTGCGACCGCAGGCGTAGGAAGAAGCAACGCGGCCACAAGGATCTCCTGCCGTTGCGTGCGCTGATCGTCAGCCTGTTCAGTATTGTCTTCAGCATCGGGGCTCTCGACTTCCGTGTCGGATACACAGTCGGCCTTCACACAGGGCTCTTCTTTCTGGCTGGCGGTTCGTTCCGGTCGTGCAGCCTCCGTAGAGCGAGCAGTTCCTTGCTTGTCTGATTCCATCTTGGAATGATGCGACGAGCGAGCCTGTGAAGCCGGTTTCGATGCGGCTCGGGCTGAGGCCGGTTCCGGTGTCATCGCCGCCCGCTGGGATTCTGCTCGCTCAAGCAACGAATCGAATGTGCGAGATAGCGCCGAACCCTGAACCGTCGCCTGGCGATCTCGCGCGACTGGGGCGGCATGAGTGCTGTGACTTGGAATTCCGTTCAAGAAAGGCTGCATGTCAGTGGCCATAGGTGTTCCTGTCCGTTTCGAACCCCGTACGTTGTCATGGAACAGCATTACAAAGGCCGTGCCATCCGCGTCGAACGGGAAAACCGCGCATGACGCGGTATTTTCGCAAGGAGGACTACAATCGAGAACTTGAAGACGGAAGTTTCTGCAGGAGGTGACGGCAAAACCTGCCGAATCACCGGGACACGAAGGGTCTGTTTACGGGGCTGTCAGCAATTGTTCGGTCAGGCGGGCTGCGCGCTCCGGTTTGACTTCAGCGAGGATCGCGCCGGCAGATTTGCCCTTAATCAGGCGTAGCACTTCGAGCGCCTTCCGATCCGGCATACGCTCCAGGCGGGCGGCGGCTTCCTCGGCCGGCATCGCTTCGTAGATTTTCGCAAGCTGGGTCTGATTGACATTGGCCGCCCCTCCCGGTTTGGCCGTCGGCTTGGGCTTCTCCGCTTCACTCGTCGCCTTGCTCTGGACTGCCTGGCGACGTTTTTTTTCGGCCTCAACCGCCTGTTCATGCCGCGTCACAATCTGTTCGAGTTCCGCTTTGAGTTCCAGCAGATGCGTTTCGGATCCGCGTAACGCCGCCTCCCGCTTATCCAGAGCACGTTTGCGCTGCTCCAGCATCTGAAACATTTCACGTGGCGCGCTGATGGCAGGCCCTTGGACCTCGTTCTTGATCGCGTCGGCTTTCGGTTCTTCCTTCGAGGCTGTGGGGGACGGCGCCAGTTCATCCGCGAAGGCTGTCGTGCCCATACTTCCAAGCAGGGCCACACCGAAGGCCACCCTGAGGATCCCCCATCTGCAGTGGGTTCGAGCCTCACCTCTCGCAATCGCCGTCATGCCCGTTCTCCCATTTGTAATGGACTCCGTCGCCAGGCTCGTTCATCCAGCAGCTGCTGATCCTGCCGTTCTCGTCGTCGACGTCGTTCCAGCGCGGCGCGCGCATCGAGGAGGTCCAGCTTCTTCCGATACTGCATGGCTTCCAGGAGCTCTCCCCGTTTGTCTTCCATTTTGACCTGTTGATCCCTCTGCATCTGCTCCATGCTCTTCCGTGCAGCGATGGCCTGATCCATCGCGTCGAGGTGACCGTACACCTGATCCACGGTGCTCCCCTGTCGGACCTGGAGCAAATATTGGTCGGCATCCGCCCTCGCCCGCGAATCCAACATCGTCATACGGTCGACTGTCTGCTGCAGCGCGCTCGCGAGTTCCGCCAACTCGAGCTTGGCGACCTCTTCAAGTTGGATCGCGTAGGTGCGAAGCACGGTCACGTTCATTGAATCGTTCCTGCCAGCGCCAGCAAGGCATCGATGGACTGCGACAACCCGACGGACTGCTTCGTCTCCTGCCGCAGAAACGCCGTGATGCCCTCATGAGCGGACACGGCTTTATCCAGGTCTTTGCTCGTGCCCGGCTTATACGCGCCCAGGGTGATGAGATCTTCAGATCGCCGATAGAGCGCCGTGCGTTCCAGGACCAATCGTGCCGCGGCATAGTGTGCCGGCGTGACAATGTCCCGCATGACCCGGCTGGTACTCTGCAGAATATCGATGGCCGGAAAGTGATTGCGCGCGGCGAGTTCACGCGAGAGCACAATGTGTCCGTCGAGAATGGAGCGCACGGCGTCCGCGACGGGATCATTCAGGTCGTCGCCGTCGACAAGCACGGTATAGAGGCCTGTAATACTGCCCCCGCTTTGTGCCGGTCCGACCCGTTCCAACAGCTTCGGCAACACGGCAAACACGGACGGTGTATACCCTTTGGTGGTCGGAGGTTCACCGATGGCGAGCCCGACTTCCCTCTGGCTATAGGCCAGGCGGGAAAGGGAATCCATCATCAGCAACACATGTTTGCCGCAATCGCGAAAATATTCAGCGATAGCCGTCGCCACTAAGGCGCCGCGAATGCGCACCAGCGGCGGTTGATCCGAAGTCGCGACCACCACGATCGAGCGGGCCCTTGCTTCCGGTGTCAGGTCGCGCTCCAGGAACTCTTTGACCTCGCGTCCCCGTTCGCCGACGAGGGCGATGACCCTGACGTCGGCCTGCGTATACCGACTGATCATGCCCAACAAGACGCTTTTCCCCACCCCGGAACCGGCGAACACACCGATTTTCTGACCTTGGCCGCAGGTCAACAGGGCATTGATCGCCCGAATGCCCAGATCCACCGGCTGGGTAATTCTGGCGCGATGCAACGGATTCAGCGGAGGCGCATACAATGGAACCTGGACGTCGGTGCGCAGCGGCGGCAATCCGTCCAGCGGGTGCCCGAGTCCATCGAAAATGCGCCCCAACATCTGCGGGCCGACCGGCACCGAAGCCACGTGCCCTTTCATCACGACCCGGCTGCCCGGTCCGATGCCCTGCATTTCACCCAGCGGCATCAACAACACACGATCCTCACGGAATCCGACCACTTCTGCCATCACGGCGCCATGACCACCCTCGCGGGTGATCTCGCAGACCTCTCCGACAGAGGTGAACGGCCCCGAGGCTTCAATGACGATACCGACGGCTTGGGCCACCCGGCCCGTGACGGATAAGGGTTCGACTTGTTCCAGACGTTCGCTAAGCTTCACCGGCGTCCCGCTTTCTCAAGGCTTCACCGAGCCGCAGCAGTTGGGTATCCAGCGTGGCGTCGATCAAGAGGCTCTGCGCCTGCAGGAGACAGCCCCCCGGGCTAATACCGGGATCCGTTTCAAATTTCAGAGTCAATAGCCCATGCGGAGTCTGACTCAATGCCGCCCGCGACGCTTCGAGCAGCGAAAGATCCGACGGATGCACCCGGATCCGGACAAGCCCGCTTTCATGCAAATGGGCCAGTGCCGTCCGTACCTGCGTCACGATCACTTCACGTTTCTCCGTCACCAGTTCGCGCAGGACCTTCTGCGCGATCATGAACGAAAGGGATGCGACTTCCTCTTCCACGGTGTCGTGCAGATTGCGCCAGCTTCCCTCCAATTGCGCCATCAGCGACGCCACCAGCGCCTGTTCCCGTTGTCGCAACGCGGTGACCCGCTCCGTGACCCGCTTTTCCCCCTCCGCCACGCCCCGCTCGAACTCGGTCACGTCATCCGTTCCGAAGGGCCGATTGCCGCGGCTGAAATCCGCCAGCGGCACCGTCCGCAACTGTATGTTGCCGGAACGAATCAAGGTGCGGGTGAGGACCGTATTCTCCTGCCTGAGGCGGTACAGCTCCAGCAGTCTCGACACGGACTGCCTCACCAATTCGACTTCGAACGGCTTGGTGAGGAAGTCCGCGGCGCCGGATTTCATGGCCCGCACAGCCAGTTCGATGTTGCCGTGTCCGGTCATGACGATACTGAGCAGACGGCTATCGACCTCCAAGGCCTGTTGCAAGAAAGCAATGCCATCTGTTCCGGCCAATTGAACATCGACGATCAACACGGCGATCGGGCGGGATTTCAGGTGCGTCAGGGCCTCGCTGACAGACCCGGCCGTGAGAATCGGGTGCCCCGTGGACTGCAGCATTTCAGTCAAGAGGAAGCCGATGGATGGTTCGTCGTCAACGATGAGAATGGCGCGTGGCGCGAGTTCCTTCTCATTGTCCGCGGGCGACGTTTGCGGCAGGCGACTTCCCACATCAACGGTTCCCATCTACAGCAACTCCTCGCCTCCCCCGCCCCCGAGCACGATGCGACCTTCCTCCTCAAGCTTGCGACAGACTTTGAGAATGTTCTGCTGCGCCTTCTCGACATCGGATACCTTGACCGGCCCACGCGTTTCCATGTCGTCCTTGAGCATGTCGGCCGCGCGGCTGGACATATTTTTGAGAAACTTCTCCTTGATCTCCGGGGTGGCGCCACGAAGCGCGACCGGGAGGTCTTCTTTGCTGATTTCCTTCATGAGTTCCTGCATGCCGCGGGAATCCAGTTCCACCAGGTCATCGAAGACGAACATCAGCGCCCGGATGCTTTCTGCCAGGGCCTGATCGCGTTCGGTGATCTTGGCCATAATGGCCCCTTCGGTGTTCTTATCCACACGCGTCAGAATATCGGCCATCAGCTCGGCGCCGCCGACCGACATGCTCGACATACCCATCGAAGCCGACAGAATGTCCTGCAAACTATCGCTCAATTCGGACAGCACTTCCGGCTGCACTTCTTGCATCGTCGCCAATCGCAGCGACACGTCGGCATGCAGATGTACCGGCAACAACGCCAGCACGGCACTGGCCTGTTCGGCTTCCATTTGTCCCAGGCAGACGGCGATCGTCTGGGGATGTTCGATCTTGAGAATCTGCGCGACGGTTCTGGGATCGACCCACTTCAGGGCGTCAATCCCGGGATAGGTCTTCGTATTCAAGGACTCCATCATTCTGGCGGCCTTCTCAGGGCCCAGCGCTTTCTTCAGAATGGCTTCCATGAATTCGCGTCCTTCGAATTGCACCTCGCCGGATGAGCTCGCCTGCTCGAATTCGGCGATCACGCTGTCCTCTTCCTGCTTCGTAATGTTCGCGGTCTCTTTCATGAAGCTCCCGAGCTTGCGAATATCCTTGGGGTCGAGGGTCTTCATGACCGCAGCAGCCGCTTCCTCACCGATGGCTCGAAGTAAGATCGCCGCTTTTTGTGCGCCCGACAGTTCTTTATTCATGATCAGCGTGGTTAGGCGTTACTTTTCAGCCACTGTTTCACGACGACAGCAGTATTGGCGGGGTTGTTCTTGGCCATATCGAGGATCTGCCCAGGCTGCTTGCCGCTGATGGCTGCTTCAACCTGTCCCACCGACGCGGGCAGCGCCGGCGTCTCTCCGCCGCCGGCTGCGGGCGCGGACTGAACCAGCATCACCATCAACGGACGAACCACCATGAAGAAAATCAGGAAGAAGAGCACACCACCGACCGCATAACGAACATAGGGCATCCAGGCTTTGGTTGTGTCCGGCGTCGCCTCTACCGCACCGGCCGTCTCTTCCCCTCCAAGACCGAACTGAATGCTCACCACTTCCACTTGATCCTGCCGTTCGGTCGAATACCCCATCGCCTTCTTGACGATTTCTTCGATGCGTTTCATTTCTTCCTCAGAACGAGGCACATATTTCTTGGGCTGATCCGCACCGGCCTCGCCCGCCTTGCCCCCGCCCTCATACGTGCCGTCTACAAGGACTGCGACCGAGAGCTTCTTGATGGTGCCGGTCGGCTCCACGATGCGCGACACGGTCCGGCTGATTTCATAATTGACCGTCTCGTTTTTCGTCTGGTTGTTGTTCGAGCTGCTTTGTCCGCCTTCGGCTTCAGTGCCACCCGGCACGTTCGACTCGACGCCCGGCACGCCGCCCGAGGTGCCGTTCACCCCGCTCGATTTTTCCTGTCCGCGCTGCTCACTGCGAACGACCTGCCCGTTCGGATCGTAGCGTTCTTCAGTGGTTTCGATTTTGCGGAAATCCAGCACACTCGACACGCGCACCACGGCCTTGTTGACACCGACAATCCGTTCCAACATCGTTTGAATACGGGTTTCGATGTCTTTTTCCAACGTACGTTGATATTCCATCTGGGTTCCGGAGAGCCCGGCTGATTCATCGCTGGAAGTGTTGGACAATAAATTGCCGTGGCCATCGACGACGGTCACATCGCGTGATTGAAGTCCTTCGACGCTGCTGGAGACCAGGTGCACCACGCCCTGAATTTGCGCCTTCGACAACGTTTGACTGGCGCGTAGAGAAACCACCACGGAGGCTCGCGCACGGTCCTGCTCGGTGGCGAACAGCCGGCGTTCAGGAATCGCCAAATGCACCCGTGCGCGTTCCACTTCCGGCATTTGAGTGATCGTGCGGGCCAACTCGCCCTGTAAGGCCCGTCGATAATTCAACTTCTGCACGAAATCGGACATGCCCATCGTCGTCCGATCGAAAATTTCATATCCCACCCCCCCGCCATGCGGAAGACCTTGACCGGCCATCTCCAAACGCAAGTCATGCACCTGCGCGCTGGGCACCAGCACGGTGGTCCCTCCGTTGGCCGTCTCGTAGGGCACCTTTGCATCTTTCAGCTTGTCGATAATGCCTGACGCATCATCCACCGCCAGGTTGGCAAAGAGCACCTGCATGTCCGGCTGTTGGGTCCAGAGGGTGACCGCGACCAATCCTGCAATGGACCCGGCGAGCGCGAGCAGGATGATGAAGCGTTGGTTGATCGTGAACTGGTTGAATTTTGAAAACATACGGTGTGGAATCCTTTATGCGTGAGACCGGCGACCGGACAACAACCGCCTACATCTGCATCCGCTGAATTTCCTCGTAGGCGGTGACCAGCTTGTTCCGCACCTGCATCATCAACTGGAAGGACACATCGGCCTGCTGCAATGCCACCATGGTCTGATGAATGTTGGTACTCTGCCCGGTTACCAACGCATCGACGGCCTGGCTGGCGCCGGTCTGTGCATCGTTGATATGCCCGATGGCCTCCTTGAGGGAGCCCATGAAGTTCGCTGCGCCGGCCTCACCGCCTGGCCCCCCCTCGTGAATCTCAGGCATTTCAATCGGTCGGAGGCCATTCGCTCCCGCAATACGCAGATCAGACATGACTACCTCCCGATCTCCAACGCGCGATTCCACATGGTGCGGGTTGCGTTGATCGCCTGCACGTTCGCTTCATAGGCGCGCGAGGCGCCGATCATGTTGACCATCTCTTCCATGACATTCACATTGGGCATCGTCACGAATCCCTTTTTATCCGCATCGGGATGACGCGGGTCATACACCGTCTGTCCGGGCTTCTTGTCTTCGATGACGCGCGCGACTTTGACACCGTCCAACGCTTGACGGCCTGGTCCGGACGTCACTTGCGTGAATGCCTTTTGAAACGCCGAGGATACGGGCGCGGCCTGAAACACGACATCACGGCGGCGATAGGGACCGCCCGTGCTGGTTTTCGTCGACTGGGCGTTGGCCAGGTTGCTGGCAATGACATTGAGTCGATGCCGATGGGCATCTAACGCGGAAACGGAGACCGCAAGACTATCTGTCAATTCCATCACACACCTCTTTGTGGTTGCTTCCAGAAGTCATGAGTCGAGGGAGTCCCACGATCGCGCCTACCGTCCTTCCCGAATGGCACTCAACAGCCCCTTGAACTTCATTCCGATGATGGTCGCCGCGGTGTTATATTGCTGGGCGTTATCCGACATCTTGGCCATTTCGAGTTCAATGTTGACGGAATTGGCGTCCAGCGGAAGATCGCCTGCCGGCACGTCTTCGAGCTGGCCGAGGACCCGTTGATAGCCAGTGCCTTGTGGCCCGAAATGTTGAGCGTTGGTGGAAGCCAGAGAGATCGGCAACGTGCCCTGCTGCGCATGGGCCAGCGCCTGACCGAAGTTCAAATCCTTTGCGCGATACTTGGGCGTTTCTTCGTTGGCGATATTCGCCGCGATCACCTGCTGACGCGCGCCGCGAAGATCCAGGGACCGGCTCAGCAGCTGCATGGTTCTGTCAAAAATAGTCATGTCCAACGCTCCTTAGAAAAGCTTCACCATCACAGGATGTGCAATCCGTATACCGCGCTTGCGGCTCATCGAATCAGGACCACGTCCGTTTTTAGTGCGACGCTTCGGTCGGCACCCGGCAAAAATGTCTACCTCGGAGAATAATCTGCCCATCTCCCTGCCGACGCGATCAGGACTTCTCCGCCTCGACCTGGTATCCCAGGTCGCGATACTCTCGCAATTTATTCCGCAACGTTCTGATACTGATCCCCAATTCCTTCGCCGCATGCGTGCGGTTTTCTTTCACGCGGGCCAGGGTCTTGAAAATAAGATCCCGCTCCATCTCCCACAGTGATCCATGTGTGGAGGGAGTCACGAGGGCGTCTGCCGCCTCTACTTCCCGCACCGGCACCGTGCCATCCCCCGGCATGAGATGATCCACATCCACCGCCCCTCCGGTGGCGACCAGGATGGCACGTTCCATGACGTTTTCGAGTTCACGGACATTGCCTTTCCAGGGACGCCGCTGGAGATCGGCGATGGCTCGCTCGGACAACGTCGGCATGGTGAGCCCGTTTCGCTGTGCCGAGGAGCGAAGGAAATGTCTCGCCAGAAGCGGGATATCGCCCGACCGATCACGAAGCGGAGGCACCGTGACGGGAAACACGTTCAGCCGATAGAACAGATCCTCACGGAATCGGCCCTGGGTGACTTCGTGATACAGGGAGCGATTGGTTGTGGCGATGACGCGAATATTCACTGGAACGGGCTCCCGTCCACCGATACGATCGACTTCACGCTCTTGCAAGACGCGCAACAGTTTGGACTGCAAGCCCAAATTCATTTCGCTGATTTCATCGAGAAACAGCGTCCCGGTATGCGCCATTTCGAATTTGCCTAATTTTTTCTGAATGGCTCCGGTAAACGCGCCGCGTTCGTGGCCGAACAGCTCGCTCTCGAGGAGACTGTCCGGGAGTGCGGCGCAATTCAACGCCACGAAAGGGCGATGCGCGCGCGGACTGCGCGCGTGGATGTAGCGGGCCAGAAGTTCCTTCCCGGTCCCGCTCTCGCCGCTGATCAGCACGGTCGCCTGACTCGCCGCGACGCCCTCCAGCGTGGTGAGCAGGCGGATCATGCCGGGGTCCTGCGTCAAAATTGCGCGCGCTTCCAGTGTGGCGGGCCCTTCCTGCTCGTCCGGCGTCGTGGTTGCCTGCAGGTTGAGAATCACTCGTTCCAAGAGGTCCGTCGAGAAGGGCTTTAAGATGTAGTCATTCGCGCCATATTTCATCGCTTCCACCGCTGTCTCCACCGTGCCGTAGGCGGTCATCAGGACAATGAAGGTCTGGGGGGATTTGTGTTTGATGGCCTTGACGAGTTCCAGGCCGGTCAGGCGCGGCATCTTCAAATCGGTCACCACCAGCCAGGGTTTCACGCGTTCCATCTGCTCGATCGCGTCGACGCCGTCGATCGCCCCCCGGACTTGATAGCCCAATCTGCGGACGGTTTCAGACAAGGCCGTTCTCATCGAGGGTTCATCATCGACGATCAGGACCATCCGAGCTTCTTCGGAGGTGGCGGAGGGGCCGTGTAAATCCTGTTGCACGCTCATTCGTAGGTCTCCTCTTCGGTTGCATTCGCGATCGGACGGGTGTGCACGGACCGGCCGACCAACGCGGCGTTTCGCGCAGACATTATTGCCGGCTGTATCGAGCCCTGGGGCAATGTCATGACAAATGAGGTCCCATGCCCCGGCCTGCTCTCTACATCGATGCGGCCGTGATGAGCCTCGACCAACGCATGGACGATGGCGAGCCCCAATCCCGTCCCATGGTCTTTCGTGGTAAAGAACGGATCGAATACCCGCGACTGCAGCTCGGGCGGAATCCCCGTGCCGGTGTCACTGACCGTGAGTTGGATGGCGGGCGATTCTGAGATGTGTTCCGGAGCCGTACGAGCGGACACTGTCAGGCTGCCGCCTTCGGGCATGGCCTGGACCGCGTTCAAAACAAGATTCAACAGCACCTGTTTCATTTTCCCGCCGTCACACCAAATCTTCGGAACGCGGGGATCGACCTCGCAACGGACCACGATCGAAGCCGGTGACATGGCATGGCTTGCCAGCGTGAGTACTTCCCGAATGAGCGACTCCGTCTCCTGCCATGCCAACCTCGAACAGTCCGGTCTGGTATAGACGAGCAGGTTCGATAACAACCGGTCCATGGCCCGCACCGCCACGGAGATATGCTCCGCATACGTCCGCAGATGCGGCTGATCGCGCAGATCCTTGCGCAGCATCGACGCGAACAATTCGACGCTCCCCAGGGGATTCCGGATCTCATGCGCGATGTTACCGACCATCTGCCCCATGGCCTCCAGGCGATTGCGCCGTTGCAAACGGTCTTCAAGCTGTCGAATGTGGGTCACGTCATGGATCAACATCAGTTTGCCGATCAAACTCCCGGTTTCATCGGTCAAGTCGCTTTGCGAGAGGGCAATGGTCACACCTGTCGGCAATACCAGCGGATACTCGCCATGGTCTTTCCGGATCTCTTCCAACACCTCCGTCGCCCGACGCCCCCTGAGGCTGGCTTGTGGAACTCCCAACAGGCGTTCCGTGGCGTGATTGCACCGTACGACCGAATCCTGCGAGTCCGCTACGATCACACCCGTATCCAGCGACTCCAACACCGCCGTCACATGGGCCCGCATCTCTTCTGTCTCACGAAGATGTTCGCGCAAACTGGCATTGGTTTGCGCGAGTTCCAGATCCATCTGCTGCAGCCGTGTCGTCAACGCGTCATACGACTGTTGAAGGACGGTGGCAGCCTGGTCAAAGTCGTGGAACGCACGTGTCAGCAGATCGTTGTTCGATGCTTCGGCATCGCGCGCTGTCATCGTTTTTTGCCTCCTGCGGCGGGAGTGGGCTCAGACAACTGGGTCTGCAACACGGCGGCCATACGCCGAACGAGGCTATCGCTGTTCTCATTCAGTGCGCGAAGCCCGTTCCTTGCGAATTCTTCACGCTTCACTCCCCGCGCCAACTGTACGATCTGAAATTGCGCCCAGGCTGCCTGTTCAGGCTCCAACCCCGCAACCAATGCCTGCTTATACAGGGCCAGCGCCGGCTCCTGACGATTCAGTCTTGCCAACACATCGGCATATCGCAGCCGGTCCAATGCGGACAGGTCCATCCCCGCCTTGAGTACGCTCTCATAGAGGGGAGCGGCTTCAGCATCCTGTTTTGCTTGCCTCAAGGCATCGGCTAACTTCAGCTGCACCAATGCGCGGTCTGGATGGCGCGGGTTGTGTATCAACCACTGCTTTCCAAGCTTCACCAACCCGGACGTGTTTCCTTCGCCCTCGAACGACGTCAGGATTCCAAGCAGAGCCTGTCCAGCGAACCGGCCGGCGGGAAATTGCAACCGATACCGCTCGAAGACGGCCCGGGCCGCGCGCATGTCTTTTTGCTCCAAGTAACTATCGCCGAGCCCCATTAAGGCGACTTCGTGAAAGCCCTCGGCTTTCGAGTCTCGAATCAACGACTGAAAGAGCCGCGCAGATTCGATGGGAAATCCGAGCCGACGATGCGCCTCGGCCACTTTGAGCAGCAGTTCCGTACCGGCGTACACCCGATCGGCAAACGGACCGTTACGGTGGAACAGGTTGATGATCTCAAAATCGTCGTCTGCTTTGAGTGCCGCTTCCAGCCGGGGGCGCAGAAATCTCACAAGCTGCGCCCCGCTCTTCTCCGGCCAGGGATCGTTCTCAAATTTCCCGGCCCGCTGGACCACTTGCTCGTAGGCTTTCAGCGCGTCTTCACGTTTTCCTGCCCGCTCCAACGCCTCCCCGAGATGAAATAACGCCTCGCTTCCAACCGGTGAGTCTTCATATTGCTTGGCGCTGCGTTCGAACAACTGGCGCGGACTGAGCATTTCACCGGGCTTGAGGGGCACATTGGCCAGATGCGCGGCGATGGTGTGCCGGAGATTAATTTCCTCGCCTTCAGGAGCGAGACGCTCCTGCGCATCCGCATACCGGAGCTTGGCCGTGGGGATAATCTTCGAATCCGGATACTGGCTCAACAACGCCGCATAGAAAATGCTCGCATCTTCCCATCGCCCGGCCTCTTTGTAACTGTCGGCCAGGTGCATCAATACAAAAGGATTCTCGGGCCTGGAGGGATACAGATTGTAGAAATGGAGGAGTTGTTCCCGCATGATCGGGCCGCGCTGCGCTTCTCCCGCCGTATCCGCGTAACGCAGTAACGCATACGGATCCGCCCGAAGAGCGGCAGGCCAGCGGCTGCTGATGCTTTCATACAATGCATCGGCGTCCTTGATCCGTCCCATTCGATAGAGGCTGTGGGCCTGTCCCAGCGACGCGGACACCAGCAACGTGGGATCGGTGGTTCGCTTCAGGACGTGATCAAACGTCTGTATGCTGTCCTTCCAACTCTTGATGCCGCGAAAGACATAGCCCAGACCGAGCATGGCTCGATTGGCATCGTAGGAATCTCGCTCAGAGAGACTGAGCGCATGTTGGTAGGCGATCTGCGCCTCCTGGTACCAGCCCTCCACACGATACACATCGCCGATTCTCCAGGCGGCTCGCTTCGCATTCGTCGACTGGGGATCCTCTCGTATCAGCGTCTTGTATTGATCGATGATCTCCAGCGGCCTGAGTTCCTCTGCGCTGCTCTTCAATGAGCTCTCTGCCAGAAACGCCTGGATGGAGGATCGAAGGGGTGTTTCGTGATGCTCTCGAAGCATGTTGGTGAAGTGAAGCCGCGCCTCGAGATACTGCCCCTGTTTGTAGAGGGTCACTCCCTTTTCAAACTGACCCCATGCAGCATTCTCAGCCAGCCGTTCGAAACGAGGCCCAGGATCCGGCAGTGTGCCTCGAACCAATTCCGACGGTTCAGGCATCATGGCAGGTAATTCCTGTCGCATCGTCGAAGACCCACCGGCAGCCATGGCAGAAGAGCCCCCAGCGAGGAACAGGCTTCCCAGGAAAAATACCAGACCTATACGGATCCTGACGGGTTGTTGTGGCGAAGATCGGTATTGCACAGGGGGCAAATCAGCAAGTCCTGTGCCCTTTCTGGAATCATCCAAATAGCGGCATCACTTGAGGATTTCAGTCGGCAGAGAAAACTGGACAGCAGGTGTTGTCAGAAATCCCGACAGGCACTTTGTGGGGCCGGTCAAAAAAATGACGTGTGGGAGGAGAGAACGTGAGAGGAACGTTAGTTTTGAATCGAATACCCGTGAGTCTTGGGATCAAATCCTTTCCGTTTGAGTTTTTCCACAAGTGTGGTTCGATTCACTTGAAGCAACTGTGCGGCTCGGCTGGTAATTCCATTGGCCTTTCGCAACGCTTCCCCAATAAGCCTATTTTCATAGTGTTCGAGTTCTTTGGTCAAATTGATCCCGTCTTCCGAAAAGCGAATAAACTGCTCAGGCGACTCGACTCCCTTAGCGACATTCATTTTGACCGGCCGCTCAGGCAAGTCGCCCATGGTGATCATGCCCCGTTTCTGCAACACACAGAGACGTTCGATCATGTTTTCGAGTTCCCGGATATTCCCCGGCCATTCTTCTTCCATCATGCGGGTTAACGCATCAGGCTCCATGCCTAGAATCTCTGTCCGCCGTAATTGATTAAACTGGGCGATGAAATGGTTGACCAAAAACGGAATATCGCTACGGCGCTCCCGCAATGGCGGAATGTGAATGGGAATCACGTGCAGCCGGTAATACAAGTCTTGTCGGAACCGGCGCTCTTGAACAGCTTGTGCTAAATCCTGATTCGTGGCCGCGATGATACGCACATCGACATTGATCGTCCTTGTCCCGCCCACCCGCTCAAAGCACCGCTCTTGTAACACCCGTAGCAGTTTGACCTGCAACGGCAAACTCATCTCCCCGACCTCGTCCAAAAAGATGGTGCCGCCATGAGCCAGTTCGAATCGCCCCAAGCGCGTATGGGCCGCTCCGGTGAAGGCCCCCTTCTCATGCCCGAACAGTTCGGACTCCAACAAGGTTTCTGGAATGGCCCCGCAGTTGACCGGGACCAGCGGACGTTCCCTCCGCATGCTGTTGAAATGCAACATACGCGCGATCAATTCCTTGCCGGTCCCGCTCTCGCCCTCGATCAGCACTGTACTGTCGCTATCAGCCACCTTTTCGACAAAATCAAGCACCATGCGCATCGGGGCACTCGTCCCCACCAGATGCTCCAGACGATATTGATCTCGCACAGCTTTTCGAAGCAGATGGTTCTCCTGCTTCAACTTGTAGACGTCCAATGCTTTTCGGACCACTACCGCCACGGTATCGGGCTCGAACGGCTTGGTAATAAAATCAAACGCACCGGCTTTCATTGCCCGTACCGCATAGTCGACCGTCCCATACCCCGTCATGACAATCGCAATAATCTTGGAGTCGATTTTTGAGATTCGATCAATGGTTTCCAATCCATCGATCCCCGGCATCTGGAGATCCGTCAGCACCACATGCACAGGCTGATCCTTGACAGCCTCTACTCCCTCCAGGCCACTGGACATGACCGTTACCTGATGGCCTTCACCGGTGAGCGTCTCCGCCAAGATTTGACGCACAGCAGGATCATCATCAATCACGAGAATATGTGACTGGCTCATCAAGGGCACTCCTCTCTGAGGGGACCAAAAAATCAGGTTCGGCTAAATAAGGGCGACCAACGCACTGCGAGAAACAACGCGCTCGTCGAAGAATTGAACACAGAATCAGCTTATTGGGAATTGAAACTTTATTCAAGTGAAAGTAAGGATGGCCTGCATAACTAAGCCATCAGATCCTACACAAAGAGAGCTTCTCTCTTTGATCGCACCCAGCCTAGATCTTGACAGGTGAGAAGAAGAATTGTAGGGTTCGAAATCCTCCTTTCAGATTCACTTGGTATTAATCAGGTACCTGATCTCGCGGGCTGGCGTAGCTCAATGGCAGAGCAGCGGTTTTGTAAACCGCCGGTTGGGGGTTCGATTCCTCTCGCCAGCTCCATAAACTCCACTGACGAATCAACCGGTTGGCGGCTTACAGAGCCACTACTCTCCCCTCGCAGTTCTGCGAGTGTAACCGTAAGTGTAACCGTCTGACGCTCGAAGTACGCAGACAGCGAACGCGCCGCCTGTTCAAGGTCCCGCTCGTTCACAATGTTGTACCGGTCGAACACGCTTCGAGTCTTATGGCCGGAAATGGACATCGCCACCTTCTCAGGCACTCCAGCCCGCACCATATTGCGAACAGCAGTGCGACGGAAGTCATGTGGGATTCTACCTACCCATACCAAGTGCTTTTTCTTCTCGTCTTTCACCATTCCGCCGAGGCCGACCCTCTCGCATGCCTTCCGCCAAGAATGCTTCAAGCTCTGTAGGCGGATTCCTCCACGATGGCAGATCCACGAACAACCCGACCATTTGAGGTCGCAGCGAGTCTTCCAAGCCAACAGAACGCGGTAAAGATCCCCCGTCAGGTACAGAACCCTGGGCGTGTTGGTTTTGGTGTCCTGGGCTTGCAGAAACAGCTTTCCCTCCGTCCAATTGATTTGCCGCCATTGCAGTGAGCAGACCTCCCCCATTCGCATCCCGCTATAGTAGGCGAGCGTAGCTGCAACCTGGGCATAATCAGGTAATGCGCCACGAAGGGCGAGAAAATCCTCGTGTTCGAAGAATCCTGATCGAATGTTGTATTCCTTGAGCTGGGGAATATGGGGAACCCGAGCGACCAGCTGGGGTGTTTGTTGAAAGCCCATCCGAAACATCCGTTTGAGAAATCCTGTTTCGCGGTTGATGGTCCCGTTTGCTGCGCCCTCCCCTTGACGTTTCACGATATAGGCTTTGATTCGTTCAGTCGTAATGGCCGATATCCGCATCTTTCTGAAGTATGGCTCTAAATGGTTCTGATACTCATTGACCCGCCGTCCGGTCTTACGTTTATTCAATTCGTAATCTTGTTTTACGAGTGCAGCCAGGTCCTCATAGCGTATTCTGTCGATATTGGGCCCACGATATAGCCCTGCAGCTATCTCCCCTTCCTTAATTTGGAGAATCCGTTTAGCTCGGTCCTTATCACTCGTCCTTGTGCTTTCTTGGATGGGTCTGCCCTCAACGTAATACTTCATCCAATATGGGCCCTGTTCGGCCAAAGTCCCTGTCGTCGGATCGCGTTTCTTGCGTCGATAAATCATCCCCATGATGCCCCTCCCGCTTATTGTTCTCGATAAACCGGTCCATATCGTAAATATCGAATAGGACCCGCCGTCCCTGCCGCACACAGGGCAGTTTGCTGGACCAATTGAGGTGCCGGACTGCCCACTGGCTGATACCGAGGTATCGAGCCGCCTCTCTAACCGAATACAGCCGTTTGAATACTTCCTCTGACATTTCCATCACCCCCCTTCATTTAGAACTGGTTGTTTTCACACTGACGCCCGATCACGCCGCTAGGGTTTTAGTTTGGATTTCTTAAGATCAGGCGGATTCATGATTACTCCAAGGCCCTTTAACGCCTCCCCAGTCATTTTCTTCCATCCCTTCATCGCCTGATCCAGTTTTCCCGCTTTTGCCTGTTCCAACATCGTGGCCATATGTTCGAGAATTGGCTGCTGTTCGCTTAGGAGATCACGAATAATTTCAGCCCGTGGTTTTTCCATTGCAGCCGAAACGCGCGAGATCGTCTCGTAGAGATCGGTGGGCAACGACAACAGGACTCGATGTGGCGTATTTTTAGGTTTGGGACTCATTTATAGCCCTCCGTTATAGTAATTTGTTTATAGCGACCTGTTATATCAAAGTCAATCCTCAAACGGTTGTGAACTCCCGTTAACCACTACACTGTATGCTGAGGCTGGGAACTATCAGATGGCGCTCACACCCAGGCAAAGCGCGCTCCAGGCTCTTGCATCCCAGACCTTCTCACCATTCGAGTCACGGGCCTTTAGGAATAAACAGGTGACCTATGGTGGCGACCCCCCTGATTTCTTTTTCCTCACAGATACCCACAGCGCGTCGGATAAGACCTACATACTCAAGCCCTCCCTCGATAGCAGAGTGCCTTCCCCCCTCCGACTACTAGTTGCCTTGATGCCGCTCGCAGTAGTCTCTTGCCAGCTTTGGAGGAGGGCTAGTAATGTTCACCATACGGTCTCTGAGTGGAGTTGTGTTGGTTCTCACGCTGGCATGGTCGGTACCTATTGCCTGCGCAGAAGACAACGGTCTCACACCTCAAGTCGATCCTTATATCGCACTGTTCGGCGGGATAACGTTGCCGTCGAAAACCGATGGGAAAGTCAATAATGCCGGAATGAATCTTACGGTCTTGGATCAAGACTTCGGCAGCTCAAAATCCTTGGGAGGAAAAGTCGGTGTCTGGTTTCCTGGACTGCGACGTTCCACCGGTCTGGATTTTGGTGTGGAGTTGGATGTCACGAATTATCAGCCAGACGTAAAGGCTGGGCGGTTCCAGGCAAACGGCACACTCAATGGAATTCCGATTATCGGAACAGCTAGCCGGAGTAGCAACATGGATGTGAATGCCACTATCGTTGCCACCAACCTCTTACTCCGTCTGCCGCTATATGTATCAGCTGAGTTTCCTCAGGGTCGGCTTTATCCATATCTCGGGGGAGGGCCAGGCGTTCAAAAATCGTCGTTCGGCTCCGACGGAAAATCAGACTATGATCTGGCACTTCAAGCCGTCGCCGGCATGCACGTCTTCCTTGCCAAACGCGTCTCCTTGTTCGCGGAGTATAAGTTTACGCACGCCACACAAACCTTCGGCTTCACAAGCTCTACCGGTGCCACGCAGGATGAGCGATATACCTTCAATGTCAGTCATGTCGTGGGTGGGCTTGCTGTCCACTTTGGAAACTGACCCGCCTAGCAGAGGGATTATGAAGACATCCAGCACGTTGATTATCACTGGAGGCCCTATGAAACGTTGGTCGAGATTGTGCGCAATTCTTGTTCTTGGGGGCGCATTGATGAGCGGCTGTACGTCGGTCGGAAACTTAGGCATTGTCACGAAACCTTCGGCCAATAACGCAGACAGGCTTAAATCGGGTGTGAGTTTTGAGGAGCTTGGACCGGTGGAAGGATCTGGCTGTCGGCACTTCATACTTGCCATCATTCCATTCGGTGATTCCAGTTTTTCAAAAGCTGTGGACGAAGCACTCAGTCAAAAAGGTGGTGATGCATTGATCAACGTGACCGTCTCCAGCAGCTTGTATGGCTTCATCCCGATCTACAATGTCTACAGCTTCACCTGCACAACAGTGAGCGGCATCGCCGTGAAATACAAGTAAACACAACACCCTTGCGAAAGGCCATAGAACGATGTTCCGAATGCGACTCACTCCGATACTAGCCGCCCTGACTCTTATGCTCTTAGCAGGCTGTAGCACGACACGGCTGCCTGCACCATCTGAAGCCATTGCTGATCTAACAGCGAATGCCAAGGTGGCAGTGGTTCATTATGATCCTGAACAGTTTATGGTTTGGACGGGAGAACCGAAAACACGCACGACTGCTTTAAGCATGTTTGGATTGATCGGTGCTGCTATTGAGGGTGGGATGCAGCAGACGGACGCTAAGGAGGTCGGAGCGAAATTCATCTCGTCAACTCAACTTCTCGACCCCATCACACAAGTAGAAAATCGGTTCGTAGCGGCATGGCAACAAGAGCTAAAACTCACGGCAGTGGGGACATCGCATCTCGTGAAAAATGACAGCTCGCAGAAGCTTCGTCAGCAATTTGGCGAAGGTTACGTGATCGACTTCAAAACGGAACGATGGAGCGTCGATCCGATCATTCTAGGTGGATTTTCCTTTGAAACGATTACCTATCGCCCATCCTACACTGGACGGGCTCGATTGATCCGACTTGACGATCAAAAAACTCTTTGGCAAGGGACCTGCGAATATACGAAGGACGATTCCTTGACTCCAAAGTTGACTCATGCCGACATTCTTGGAGATGACCACGGTGTAGCCGTGAAAGCGGGAATACAGACTTTGGCAGATGCCTGCGCCGACTATCTGTGGAGACAGTTCTTTGGTCGGGAGTCTGGTCCTGACTTCCCATCAACCACCGTGGCGGAAGAGACCAAGTAGGCGACGGACTGCTCCGGGGGGAGTCTCCGACACCCCCCATACCCTCAGCTGAGTGCGTCCGCGCTTCTGCAAGCGCCGACGCAGTGAGTCACGGGCTCGGAGTAATCGGCACCGGTTCAGGCTTTCCTGTAACCCATCTTATCGAGCTATCTTCAAACCCCGCCATCCAACCATAAGTGCCCGATCCACCTATCCATTCCGTAAGCCGGCAGCAGACGCCGACGCGACGCAAGGCCTCTTGCCGAATGAGGCTGTACATTTTCCTTTCCACATCCGTTGCCCTTCGGTCTAGCACAAACTCATGCTTTTCCGTTGGCACCTTGACGCCTAATGAGCAGAAGTACCGGTGTTCCTCAAACTCACGCGGCATGTTGTCAAAATCCTTGCTGATGTATTTCGACAGGTAGCGGGCAAGTTTCACCGGTGAACTGCCGGGACGAGGCCCTCTGACATTGACTTGTCCCTGGCCATTGCCGACGATCTTGTACCAGCATCGTCGTAAGAGCCGAACATCCTGAAAGCCTTTTACGGCGAGATGGGGATGCAGCGCCCCACGTTGCTGCCGTTCCAGGACCGCCACATAGGGCATAGAGCAGCCGGAACGTGAGAGCGCACGTCGTAACCGTCCCAGATCGTGTAATACGCGCTCTCGATCCTCCACATTCGCTCGATAGGTCAAGGTCACGAGATGGTCGGCTCCGATGGTCAGACATTTCTTGCGAATTGTGCCTTTAGCCCGGCCTCGTGCCCGCGCCTCGTTCATCTTTCTATTCCGCGATGCGCCTTTCTCTCCTCTCTTGCCTTGAACCGGGTCTAACCTCCCCCACGACATTTCTACCCATTGTTTTCCGAAATCATGAATCGTGACGGACCAGACATTCCCTGCGGTAGGTAGTGTGATGTGTGGCCAGGTGTGTTCGCCGAGAAATGTCCTCCTGTCAAGTTTAGGAGATGCCGCTGGGGCGGCTCCCGTGCGCGGGTGGCTTGCGCCACCCCGCGCACCGGCATCACCGGCCGAGCGGGACAGCCTCGATTGCTGCGTTGGTTCTTTCTCTGTCCTGTCCACGCTCGACCTCACCTCAAAAAGTGTAACCGAAAGTGTAACCGTAACAGCCCTTTTTACCCTTTTCGATGGCAACTCCACGCAACATGGCACTATCGCCTAACCCAATGGTGGATCAGGCGATTCTATGGGTTCTGATGCTGTGGAGTGATGGGATGAAAGAGGCTCAGGACTGGTTTGTAAACCGCCGGTTGGGGGTTCGATTCCTCTCGCCAGCTCCACACATCAGACGGACGTGGCAAGCACGTGGCGGCTCGCGAACTCACTCCTCATGTCTCACGGTTCTTTAATTTTACCCATTGCAGTTCAGATTAG
>CAKKRE010000001.1 GCA_919902505.1 Nitrospiraceae bacterium | reverse complement strand
AACGGTAGCAGATTCTCCACTTAACGGCTTGTTCAAATTCTCGGGGCCACTTCTCTGAGCCCTCCAAGAGAGTACCGCCAATGAAGCAGAATGAGGGGCAGAAGACAAACGGAGCGTGAAGTAATCCGGAAGGCACGGCTCGGGCTCAACCCCAGCACCGCGAAGATCGATCCAACTGCCAGGGCCTGCGCCCTCCCCCTATGGTCGTAGGTTCGCCGAGTGGCGATCAACTCCTGCCCTTATCGGCCCGCTCTTCGATTTCTCCGGCCAGGAGAATGGCTTCTGCGATCTCTCGCATGGATTTGCGAAGATCCATGCTCTGCCGTTGAATCAATTTGAACGCGTCTTCTTCCGACAGCCGCTTCGACCGCATGAGATATCCCTTGGCCCGGTCGAGCAACTTACGGACCTGCAAGGCTTCCTGCATTTCAAACGATTTCTCAAGCAACGTGGTGTGCTCAATGGAAATCGCGGCCTGATTGGCAATCGCCTGCATCAATTTGACATCCTCAGCCGTGAAGGTATGCGGCTTGGACGTATACGTATTGATCACGCCGATGGCCTTTTCCCGCACCAGCATCGGCACGCACAGGAGCGAGCAAAGGCCCTCTTTCGCAGCCATGTCCGGATACATATAGGTGCCTTCTTTGGTGACATCCGGCACGATGATCGGCCGGCGATCCTGAACGGCACGCCCGCTGATGCTTTGCCCGATCTTCACGTTGGGTTTGCGCCGGTACTGCTCGCTCAGACTTTGCGTGGCGGCGATCCGAAGTTCACCGGTCGGCTGATCCAACAGAATGATGGAGCAAATCTTCGATCCCATCATTTGAGCCGTCATCGTCACAATCAACTGCAGCACGTCCTCGATCAATCGATTCGACGACACGGTCTCCGAGACCTGGGACAGCGTATCCAGTTGCAGCGCCTTCCGCGTCATTTGATCGTACAGGCGGGCGTTCTCAATGGCCCCTCCGACCTGCGTGGCAATGGTCGAGAGCAACGCCAGTTCGTCGGGCCGGTAGCGGCGCGACCGCTTATGCTGCACATTGATGACGCCGACGACTTCCTGCTTGGTCGTAATCGGAACCGAGACGAACGCCTGGTAGCGGTCTTCGGGCAGGTTGTGAAAGAACTTAAACCGGGTGTCATCGCTGGCGCTGTTGGGAATGACGACACGGGTCCGCTCCCGCGCGACCCAACCAGTGATGCCCTCGCCCATGCCGATGGTGATGCGCCCGATCAGCTTCGGATGCGGATTCTTGGAGGCCCGCAGGATCAGCTCGTCCCTGTTATCCGACAACAAATACAGCAAGCAGGCGTCGGCCTTGGTCACTTCCACGACCATATCCACGATATGCCGGAGCACGGCCTCCAAGTCGAGCGTGTTGCTGATCGACTCGCTGATGCGATGGAGGACATCCACCTCACGCGTCTTTTCGCGCAAGGCTTGCTCGACTTGAGTCAGCGTTCGTTTGGTCGCCATTCCACTCCTAACGAGCCCGTCCGACAGGCCTTGCACGCTTCAATTCGGCGGCTTCTCTGGTGCGGACATCCTGAAACCAGGCGCGCGTCGTGGCCTTCTCCAATGGAACAATGCGCACGGCCCCGATCTGCTCCGGCACCACACAATAAATCGTTCCGGCAGACACTTTCTTGTCCTGCTGCATGGCGCCCCACAACGCATTGAACGCGACCTTCGGCAGCCGATCCGGCAATCCGGCCGCTTTCACCAGGGCGCGCAATCGAACGACCACCTCTGCGCCACAATAGCCGAGGTGCCTGGCCAGGTCGGCCTCATAAACCATCCCGACTGCAACGGCCTCCCCATGGATGAAGCCTCGATACCCGCCGAGGGATTCCAACGCATGCCCGATCGTATGGCCGAAGTTCAAAATGCGGCGCCGGTCTGCCTCACGCTCATCCTCCGACACCACCTGTGCCTTGATCTCACAGGACCGCTTCACGATGTGTGCAACGGCGTCGTCCGCCAAATTCCTGATCGATTCGATGTTCCGTTCCAGATACTCGAAAAATGCCGCGTCTTCAATCACGCCGTATTTGATGACCTCTGCCAGACCGGCCACCCACTCGCGCGGCGGCAGAGTCGCCAACATCGCAGGATCGATGAACACCGCGCGCGGCTGGTTGAAGGCCCCGATCAGATTTTTCCCCTTGGGGTGATCGACGCCTGTCTTCCCGCCGACGCTTGAATCGACCTGGGCGACCAGACTCGTCGGCACCTGTACGAACGGGATGCCACGCTGGTAGATCGCGGCCGCGAACCCCGTGATGTCGCCGATCACACCTCCGCCCAAGGCCAGTAACGTCGAGGAACGCTCAAATCTGGCATTCACAAGAGCATCCATCACCGTCCCGATGGAGCGAAGGGTTTTCGTCCGCTCCCCGGGAGGCAACACGATGGGAACGACCGTATACCCGGCCGCCTTCAGCCTGCGAGTCACCTGCGCGAGATAGTGCTTGGCAAGATTGCGATCGGTGACGACCCCTACCTTGCCCGCGCATTTGAGACGCTTCAGCTCCTCCCCGATCTCCTGAAGAAGATCGCGGCGAATGACGATGGCGTAACTTCGCGCACCGAGTTCGACATGAATGGAGTGGGACGGCCTATCAATAAAAGAACGTGTCATCAGGTATCACGTAGCGTGTGGACGCAGGGCTGAGTCTCAAGTCCATGGTGGCGGCATGGCCCGTGAGCGAGCCACGCGAACAATCCAGACACCCGATAGGCCATGAGGCGAAGGAGACTGGATCGTAACCTGCGATATTAGGGGAAGAAGCCACCCGGAAGGAGCGCTATCAGATAAGGGGAGAAGACACGTTCCGCAGGATTCGCCCCCATTGAGATAGCGTACCATCTTCAATGGGGGCGATTATTAACTTGCCGCGCTGGGACCTGTCAAGTTGTCGAGCGCACGATCGTCGGCGTCAGGAAGATCAGCAACTCTTGCTTGGAGACGTTCTCGGTCTTGTTCTTGAACAACCAGCCCAGGACCGGGATACGCGACAGATAGGGAATGCCTGCCACATTGTTCGACTGCGTATCGACGAAGACACCGCCGATGACCATGGTTTCCCCATCACGCACCAGCACCTGGGTCGTCGCTTCACGACGATCGATGCTCGGACCGGCCGGGTTGCTCCGGGCGCCGACGGCGTTCCGGGTGGCCCGCACCTTCATGAGAATCTGCTTGCCGATCTCTTTCGGGTCGCGAGAGGTAATTTGCGGCGTCACGTTCAGCTCCAGGTTCGCATCCACGAAGGTCGTCTGCGTTCCCTGCAAGGACGTGGTCTGGAACGGGATCGATTCACCCTGGGCAATCTTGGCGTCCCGCTTGTCCAGCGTCGTGATCTTCGGCGCCGCAATCACTTTGGTCAAGCCCAGCAATTCACCGGCCGACAACCGCACATCCAACATCGCCCCGTCGGTTTTCCCGATCGAGAATCCGGCACCCGGCACCGACGGCAATCCGGGGTTAGCCGGCAAGTTGATCAGGAAGTCCGAGACTTGGGCGCCGAATGCCCCGGTGGTGCCGGTCTTGAAGGCAGACGTTCCGCTGGAGCTTCCCAGCTGGTTGACGTTCTGGATACCCCACTGCACACCGAGTGAGCGGGTATAGGTCGTGTCGGCTTGAACGATGCGGGCCTCAATCTGCACTTGCGGCACTTCGAGATCGACGCCGTCCAGCAACTGCCGCAGGACTTCCAGCTTGGACTCCGTGTCGCTGATGATGAGGGCATTGCTCGCGGCGCTGACCGTCATGGTCCCGCGCGGACTCAAGTTCTGGCGTAACGACGTTTGCACTTCCGTGGCGTTCAGGTTGCGGATATAGAATACCCGGGTGACGATCGGCTCTGCCTTCGCCTTCGAGTCCTTGGCGCGCGCCTCTTCATCCTGCTGTTTGGCAATATTCTGCAGGGTATCCACCCACACAATGTTACCCTGGCGAATCATCCCCAACGCGTTCATTTTCAGCAGCATTTCGAGGGCCTGATCCCACGGCACATTCGCCAACTTCATGGTGACTTTGTTTTTGACTCCCTCACCGACCACGATGTTGAAGCCGCTGACCTCCGCAATCAGTCGCAGCACATTACTGATATCGGCTTGCTGGAAATCCAGGGAAATACGACGACCGACGAATCGTGATGCGCCGTTCACCACCTCATTGTTCTCCGGCTTCCGGTCTTCTTTCTGAACCGACTCCGCCGTCAATTGAATCGGCTGGATACGAAACAACGCTTTCGGTGATTTATGCGCCACCAACATGGGATGGGACGCCGGCTGCTTTGGCTCCAACGAGCCCGTCTGTTCCGCCGACGCCTCAACCTGGGCCATGGCGCCACCGTCCACGGCTTTGATTTCAGCGACGGACGCCACCGCCTTCGGATCCAGCGTCAGCACCAGGCGGCCGTCGGTTGAATCGATGGTATGTTCGACGGGCTGCGTTAAATCCAGCACTAACCGCACCTTGTCCGGGTGATACCCGAATCGGACTCTCGACAACAAGGCATGACCGACCATCAGCTGTGACTGGTGGCCGTCCGACTGAATGTGCGGCATATCGACGACCATCCGACGATCCCCGATCATCTTCACGGTATGCGTGAAGACACCGTTCCCGCTCAGAATCAACGCCATCCGACTCCCATCAGGCTTCGCTTCCACTTTTGTCAGCATCGTCGCAGCCTGGCCGGCGGCAACTGCGCGCTCCAGGACGGGTGCGGCACTCTCCACGGACAGGGCCGCACTCTGGTCAGTGGCCTGCGTGAATCCGGTCAATCCGGTCGTCTCGCCTGGAGCCGCGGCTTGCGCATATCCGGCAAGCCCCAACACTCCGGCCATCACAGCGACACTCAGCAGCGGATGTACACCAACCTGTGCTTGTTTCATTCTGTACCCTCTTTCGGGTGCAGGAGCTTGACGTATTCCCGCTCCTGTTTATTCCCGTACACGTCCGTGAACCGCTCTTGAACGATGATGCCTCGTTCGGTGATTGAACTGACCACACCATTGTTGGGCCCGATTCGTGTCCCGCGGCGAATGCTGTACCCTTTGCCGTCCGGCGTCTGAACCATGGCCGTGTAACCGTAATTACCCCAGAGCACCCCGATCAAACTCAGCTCCGTGAGGCCGACACGCTGCAGCGGGGGAAGAGTCGCATCCTGCTCGGTCTGCTGGCCCAGCTGGATCATAGGCAGGAAGGGGTCCCGACGACCCGACGGATCGTACGATGTTCCGGAAAATTCCGTCGATAATGAATCCCCCGATGCTGAGACTGCCGCTTCGGAACGCGAGGCCGGAGCTTCAACAGCCGGCCCAGACCGCTGCCTCTCCGGCAACGGCATGACCTTCAGGGAATCGGCCGGCCGCATGGAGGCCACTTGGCGCAAGTGAGGCAGTGCCTTCGCCTCGCCAGGCGACACCGCGCCTCCACTCGCCAGCAGGACCGCTGCAACGGCCATCGACCCGCGCCACCAGATTCGTCTCTTCACGGTGCTTCCCCTCGCGTTGGGCATAAGCTAGACTCCAATCCTCACTTTGGCTTCGCCGCAGGAACGGGCGCGGCGGCCTTTTTCTCTCCCGGGGCAGCATAAGCCACCAGATCGAACACCGTCTGCGTGACCACACGTCCTTGATCGACACGAGCCGCGCCGATCCGCACATCCTGAACCGTCACGATACGGGACAGCTTGCTGATACGATCGAAGAAGATGGCGGCTGTATGGTATCCGCCGGCCACTTCCACGTTGATCGGCATCCGAATGAAGAGCTTCGACGGATCCTCGGCTTGCGTGCCCGGCTTCCAGAGACGGACGTCCAAACCCAGTCGTATACCAAGATCGGACACTTGCTTGAGCAGCATCACCGCCTCTTCTTCCGGCGGGAGGCGCTCCTTCTTCGCGGCCAATTCGATTTCCAGCTGTTTGCTCGCCGCCACCAATTCATCCAGATGTTTGACCTTCAAGGTCAGATTCTGAATCTCGGTATCCAACTGGGCGACCTGACCCTGAACCGCTTCCAGCTCCATGGTCTTGGGATCGACCACGTAGAAATAGAACCCTACCAAAATCGCCGCCACCAACAGTCCGAGCAGCGCGACTTTCTGACCTGTCGGAATGCTGCGGAGGCCGTCTAAGCTGATTGCATTCAGACTCATGTTAGCCTTTCATCGACAGGTCGAGTTTGAATTGATAGGTGTTCATCTTGTTGTCCAGTCCCGCCCGGCTCTCCATCAGCTTGATGGCGCCGAATTGATCGGTCCGCCGCAGGTTGTTCACGAATTCCACCACATCATCGTTCGTCAGCGCGCGACCTTCGAGTTCGACGTTGTTGCCTTTGAGATTCAACCGCACGAGCCAGACCTTCAGCGGATTCAGACTCTGACTGACGTGGTCCAACACCTTGACCGGTCCTGTCCGGCTCTTTTCGAGCTGATCGATGATGCGATTCTTCGCTTCAAGCTGCTTCTTTTTCTCTTCAAAATCTTGCACGGCCTTGACTTGCTCTTTCAGCTGAGCGACCTGCTTGTCCTTGAGCTGCTTCTCGCTCTGCTTGGCCTGGATCTCGTCATCGAGCGAGGCGGCGTAGAACCAGCAGCCCGTCAGCGTGATCAGCAGCACACCGACACCCAGCAACGCCTCAGCACGGACATCCCACTGCGGTTTGGCTTTTCTGGACCGGGGTCCAGTTGCGAGCAAGTTGATTCTAATCATCGGTCCCCCACCGTCCGAAGTGCGAGGCCTACGCCCACCGCCGCAAGCGGACCCATCTCTGCCAACTGATCAGGATCGACATCGCACTGTGAGGTGTCGATCTCATTAAAGGGATTCGCGATTTCCACCTCGACATGCATACGATCGCGAAGCTGTTGAGCCAGCCCCTTGACCTTGGCTCCCCCGCCGAACAGCAACACCCTCGCGATGGCATGATCCGAAGAGGTCGTCCTGAAATAATCGATCGTGCGGGCAATCTCCGACGCCACTTCCGCATTGACGCTCTCCATCACCGACGCAAGCGTGGGATCGTCGTCGCGGTCGCTCTTCTTGAGTTGCTCCGCCTCCTCGAAGGACACGCCCATCTCCCGCTGCACCGCCTCAGAATATCGGTTTCCACCCAAAGGAATATCGCGCGTGAACAGGGACACTCCCCCTCCCACGATATTCACGTTCATCACGCTGGCC
Source organism: Nitrospiraceae bacterium (assembly GCA_919902505.1). GTDB lineage: Bacteria > Nitrospirota > Nitrospiria > Nitrospirales > Nitrospiraceae > Nitrospira_A. The sequence goes on along the minus strand of CAKKRE010000001.1, from coordinate 22,024 downwards.
CCGATGTTCACCAGAATCGTGGTGTCGTCTTGCGTGGCGGGCGAGGTCACGCCATACATGTTCTCCACCGCAAATGCGTCGACATCCATCACGACCGGAGTCAGTCCGGCCGCCTTGACCAGTTCGGTCAATTCATTGATCTTGTCCTTTTTCGCTGCGACGAGCACGATCGACATTTCACTCTGCTCGTCCGGATTCTCCGACGGGGGTAAGACATGAAAGTCCAGGTTCACTTCATTGATGTCGAAGGGAATGTACTGTTCGGCAGACAGTTTCACCTGCGCATCGAGTTCTTCATCGGGCATCGGCGGCAGGGAGATTTTCTTCACAATGACCGCATGGCCGGAGATGGAGATGGCGACCTGCTTCAATTTAACATTCTGTTCGGCCAACAATTCCTTGATGGCCGACACGACACGCCCTTCGTCCATGACCGTGCCGTCCACGATCACTTCGGGCTCCAATTCCTTGACGGCAAACTTCTGCAACGTATACCGGCCCCGATGTTCCTTGATCTGCACCAGTTTGATGCTGCTCGAACCGATATCGAGCCCCAGCAACTGCCGCTGCGGAGAAAACATCGAGAGAAATTCCGTATCCGCCAGATTTTTCAGTGAAGCCAGCATGCTCATGCCCTCTCTACGCGACCTCTTTTCGTCCACCACCCATCACGTGCCTGATTTGTTCGACATTTTCGGCGGTATACAGACGCCAATTTCGCCAGTCGCGGGGCGGTCCGGTGATTAATCCTTCACGCTCCCAGCGAAATAACGTCGCGCGCGAGATGTCGAACATCTCGCAGACCTCGTTGGTCTTGTACAATTTCTTTTTGGGGACATCGCTGACTTTCTTCACGAACCGCCTCAAACGCCGCTATTCATCGCCTGTTTCGAGCCCACGGATTAAGTATAGTTGATATAGTCCACCTGTCAAGAAAGCGGACTCTCCAGGGGTCTTCTCGGGATGAAACGGCGAAACGGCGCTCAGGAACTAGGGTTTTTGCATGTCGCGGTGGGTGACGGACGCATCATAACCGAGGGCGGCAAATTGTTCCCGGAGACGCAACCCCATGGTCACAGACCGATGACGCCCTCCGGTACAACCGATGCCGATACTGAGGTAGCTCCGCTGATCCCGTTCATAGAGCGGAATCAAAAAGCCAAATAATCCTTGCAGGTGTTCGAGGAACTGACCGGCCGCAGGGTCTCCGAATACATATTGTTGTACTCGGGCATCCTCACCGGTCAACGCCTTAAGCTCGGGCACGAAGAAGGGATTTCGAATGAACCGTACGTCGAAGAGCAGGTCGATGTCATAGGGCACGCCGAACTTATACCCGAAGGTGACCAGCGAGATGGTCATGCGGCGGACGGCCGTTTCCTGGCGAAACTGCCGGATCAGTAACTCACGCAATTCATGCACCGTAATGTTGGAGGTGTCGATAACCCGGTCGGCATGCTTCCTCAGTTCGCTGAGGCGCTCACGCTCGAACCGCACGCCTTCCACGACCGGCATGTGCGGCAACAAGGGATGCGGGCGGCGACTCTCGGAAAACCGGCGAACCAGCACTTCCTCTCGGGCTTCCAGAAACACGAGTTGCAGCGCATGACCCTGCGCTTTCAGCTCGCCCAAGACCTTCGCCAAGTCCCCGAAAAAGACTCGCTCGCGAATATCGATGCCCAGGGCGACATTCTTAATCTCCCCGCCCTGCTGATGGCATAATTCAACGAAGGTCGGAAGGAGAGCCGGAGGTAGATTGTCGACGCAGAAATACCCCGCGTCTTCGAAGGCTTTCAAGGCATGGCTCTTTCCGGATCCAGAAAGGCCGCTGATCACGACGAGATTAAGCGCGGCCATGAGCAGTGCGAGCACGGTCGCTCGCGGGATCGATCAGAGACACTCGTCCATTCGGCAAGCGCTGAAGAACCTGAACCGTGCCGGACAGCGCATTCACAAAGATCAGCACCGCGAGCTTCGCAGAATTGAGCGCCTCGACAGCCTCTTCCACCGTCAACACTTCGAGAGTCGGTCGAACCACTTCGACTTCATTGCGCGCAGCCCGTGGAGCCTTCCGCGCGACTGCCCGCACACGTGGTTGATCGCCGAATTTGTGGTTGACCTTGCGCTCTTTCAATTTCCGCAACTGAGCGCCGAGTTTATCGACGACTTCATCGATCGAGGCATACATTTCCTCGGTCGAGGTCTTCGCTTGCAAACGCCGGCTCTGCACAACCCCCACCACTTCGGCCACATGATGAAACTTTTCCACGCTGAGCAGAATCTGCAAAGTTCCGAGCTTCAGTCCGTAGCGGTCCAGCCGCTCCATGCGTGTTTCGATATACTCCCGTAGAGCAGGAGTGACTGCCACATGCCGCCCCGTGATCATCAATCGCATTCCATCCTCGTTTCTCAGGCTGCCCGCACCACCGTACGTGCAAGCCCGTTGCGACGATTGTTGCATTCCCAGGGGAACTTCCTCCCTGGTGCCAGACCCGACCAGCTTAGAAAAACTTCCTGCGTTGGGTGGCGGAGGGAATGTTGTCCTCCGCACGATACTTCGCGACGGTGCGACGGGCGATCAGCACTTGCTGCGTCCGCAGCCGCGCAGCGATCTCCTCATCTTTGAGAGGCTTGCGCGCGTCTTCCGCCGCGACCATTTGCCGGATCATTTCGCGCACCGTGAGGGACGACAGCATGTCCGTCGGCTGATCCGCGCGCTGAAGCCCGGCGTTAAAGAAAAATTTCAACTCCAACATCCCCTGCGGACAATACATATATTTGTTGGCCGTCACCCGGCTGATCGTCGACTCGTGCATCCCGATATCCTCGGCGACTTGCTTGAGAACCAACGGTTTCAAGTGCTGGATCCCGCGCTCGAAAAAACCTTCTTGAAACTTCACGATACTCGACACGACCTTCACAATGGTCTTGTTGCGCTGTTCGATACTCCGAATCACCCACTGCGCCGCCCGCAATTTGTCGTCCAGATAGGCCTTGGTCTCCGCCGACCCCGATTGCCCTGACGACATCAATTGCTTGTAGTACGGGCTGATCCGCATACGCGGCAGGCCGTCGTCATTGAGCAATACTTCCCACACCCCTTCGTTCTTGACGACAAAGACATCCGGGACGATCGCGTAATTCTGTGTGTTGGAGAAGGGGCGTCCAGGCTTCGGCTCCAACCCTTCGATAATCCGGGTCGCCTCGAAAACGTCATCCATCGAAATATTCAGCGCCTTCGCGATGCGGTTGTACTGTTTTTTCTCCAGATCCTTGAGATGATGGAGCACAATGGATTCCAGCACCGTCCCCTTCAGCACTCCCGGGCGCGACCCTAAGGAGCCAATCTGGCTCCGGCCCAAAAACTTCAGTTGAAGCAGCAGACATTCGGATAAGTCCCGTGCCGCCACACCATTTGGATCGAATCCCTGAACATCTTTCAGCACCGACTCCGCTTCCGCCACCGAATAGGCTGTGCCCCCGACCAGCTCATCCAAGGTCATCCGGAGATACCCGTCATCGTCCAGATTTCCGATGATCAGACGCCCGATGGCTTTTTCCCGGTCCGAAAGACCCGACAACGACAACTGCCAGACAAGGTGATCCTCTAATGAAGTCGACTTCGCCACGGTTTGTTCATAGGAAGGGAACTCCTCCTTGGAGGATGAGCTGTATTCGGTTTCACCGCGACGCATATCCGTGTCGAAGTAGTCTTCCCAGCTGGAGGCCGAGAATTCCTCGGCATTTTCACCGCTTTCAGCAGGTTTGTCGTCGCCCTCTCCTCGCACTTCACTGGCCACGGTGGTCGACGTATCGGGCTGTTCGCGCTCTGCGGTCGCCGTCTCCTCACTTTCCTCCGTCTCCGTCGCCAATTCATCCAACAACGGATTTTCTATGAGATGTTGCTGCAGACTTTGCTGAAGCTCCAAACGAGACAATTGCAGCAACTTGATCGCCTGCTGTAATTGCGGCGTCATAATCAGTTTTTGACTGAGCCTGAGATCCAGTCGCAGCTTCATCGCACACTCACTCCCTGCCGCTACAGGCGGAATCCTTCGCCCAAATACACGGCCCTGGCCATTTCACTTTTCTCGATTACCCCGGGCGAGCCCGCTTCCAAGATCGTGCCTTCATTGATGATGTAGGCTCGATCGGTAATCGACAACGTCTCCCGGACATTGTGGTCCGTAATCAACACGCCGATATTCCGTTGCTTCAACCGGATAATGATTTGCTGGATATCGGCCACCGCAATGGGATCGATACCGGCAAAAGGCTCATCCAACAGCATGAATGAGGGGCTGGTCGCTAACGCTCGCGTGATCTCCAGACGTCGACGTTCTCCACCCGACAAGGCATAGGCCTTACTTTTGCGAATATGCACCAGATCCAGTTCCTTGAGCAATGTCTCGACCCGCTCCATGCGCTCACTTCTCGAATAGCCCAGCATCTCCAGAATCGCAAGGATATTGTGTTCCACTGACAGCCGGCGAAACACCGACGACTCCTGCGGCAAATACCCGATGCCCCTCCGGGCCCGCTTATACATGGGCAAATCGGTTATTTCTTGGCCGCTTAAGGCAATCGTGCCTTCATCCGGCTGACACAGTCCCACCATCATATCGAAAATCGTCGTTTTTCCTGCTCCATTCGGCCCGAGAAGACCGACGACTTCGCCGGCCTGCACATCGAGCGACACACCCTTTACCACTTTTCGTCCGCGAAAACTCTTCACCAGGCCGTTGGCAGCCAGGCGATCCGGCATGCCCGTTGATGTCGTACCCTGAGCGACCGATGTCTGGGCGTCGGAAGACATCGGGATCACCGCTTGCCACCGCTTTCGCCCTCGATGACCACCTGAGAGTCCCCCTCCACCACACTACGATCCTCGTCCAGGAACATAATGATCCGCTTGCCGGATACGCGCGCCCCCTTCTGCCAAGCCACCGGATCACCTGTCAGAATGATTTTCTTTTCATCTTCGTAGTACACGGCCTTCTGGCAGGTCGCGCGCCCATCTTCTTTCTCAATTCTCACTCGGCCCGTCGCTTCGACCATCCGGATACTGCGCTCCGAGACCGCGGGTGCCGCATCCTGCCCTTGTGGTTCCGGCTTGTTCACACTCGAATTGTTCTTCGACTTGGTTGCACCGTGAGCATTCTTGCTGTCGGCCCCATTGCGGTTGGGATGAAACGAGACCACCATATGATCCGAATGCACCACCAGCAGGCCACGAGTCAAGACAACCGCCCCATCAAAAATCGCGGTATTGGCCTGATTACTGACCGTCATGGTGCGAGACGTAATCGTCGTCGGTGCGGGATTGGAAGTCGACTCTTTCGCAGCACTTGGCTCTGCCCCGTGCGCCCAGGGGAGGGTTTGCAGCGCGACGCCGCTAAGAAGCAGGCACCACATCGACGCGTACATTGTCCAACACCTGAAATTCTTCTGTGTCCATTTTTCCCAGCAACCCCCTGCCGGTGACTTGCAACCCATGTCCGTGAATCGTGACATGGTCTGGAGTGTGAATTTCATGCCGCGCATCAGTCCACACAAGATGATTTGTCTGAATGGTATAGCCACTTTGAGTTTCAACCACAATCGGCGTGGTCCTGTTGGAAAGTTGAAAGTTCTTGGTCTGTGTATCAAGCGTGCCCTCATCCCCGGACAAGGTCAGTTCCTTTCCCTGAGCCCCGTACATGGTAATTTGGACATTGTTCAGTATCGCCCGGCTCTCCTTTTCAAACAGACGCGCCTGTTCGGCTTGAACTTTCCACTGAACAAGATCGCCTTTTGTCTGGGTGAAGGTAAAGTCCTGAATTCTGGCGTCGGCCGATTCGGTGTCAACCGGCGCGACCGAACGCGCCGAAGATCCAGGATTAGAGCGTGTGACGAGCAAATACCCAAGGAATGCAGCAAGCACCACACTCAGAGCTAGAAGGCCTCGTCGAATCCAACGTTCCCACATGGCAAAAGCCCCTAATTCAAAGAGCTTCCCAGGTCAAAGTCGGTGGCATGATAGTAGCATTCCAGCCTGGCCAAGTAAACCTACAGCCCGCGCATGGCCTGAGAACATGATCGGAGATAACGATGCAGAGTGAGGTGGGGAGAGAACAAGGCCACGACGCCCCTGAGGTCGTCGTGGCTCTCGATGTTTAGCTTTCTGCTTGGGCAGAAGTCTTTTCTGTCGTATCTTTCTTCTCAGCGACCGCGACGTCCGTCGATGGCACGGCCTTCGGCTTCTCCGGCCTGGTCACCAATTCAATGGCCACCATCTCCGCGGCATCACCGATCCGCCGACGGGTACGGATGATACGCGTGTAGCCTCCGGGGCGCTCACGAAAGCGCGATGCGACATCGCTGAACAGCTTCGCCACCACGGCCTTGCTGCGCAGAAAGCTCAGCGCACGACGACGGGCCGGAAGGTCGCCCTCTTTTCCAAGGCTGATCATGCGATCGGTAAAACCACGAATTTCCTTAGCCTTGGCTTCCGTCGTTTCGATGCGCTCATGTTCCAACAATGAAGTCACGAGACTCCGGAACAGCGCCCATCGGTGTTTAGTTTGACGTCCGAGCTGTCGACCCTTCTTTTTGTGGCGCACGGTAGTCCTGTTCCTTTCTTACTCTGAACGTACGCCCGCATCGCCTGACGGCAAGGCGTCGACTTTCATTCCAAGGCTCAGTCCCATTTCGGTCAGGATTTCCTTGATTTCGTTGAGTGATTTTTTCCCGAAATTCTTGGTCTTCAACATTTCGGCTTCTGTTTTTTGCACCAAGTCGGCAATCGTCTTGATGTTGGCATTCTTCAGGCAATTGGCTGCCCGAACGGACAATTCTAACTCATTCACGCTGCGATAGAGATTCTTATTCACTTCATCCGACAGCTCGTCACTTCCCGCCGCAGGCTTCGCATCCGAGCGCTCTTCAGGATTGATGAAGATATCCAGGTGCTCACGCATAATCCCCGCCGCGTTGGACAACGCGTCACGCGGAGAGATTGTGCCGTCCGTCCAAATTTCAAGCGTCAGCTTGTCATAGTCGGTCATGCGACCAACACGTGCGTTCTCGACATGGAAATTCACCCGCTTGATCGGGGAGAAAATCGAGTCCACGGCGATCACCCCGATGGGTAATCCCTCTTCTTTATTTCGTTCAGCCGGCACAAATCCACGGCCATGCTTGATCGTCATTTCCAAATCCAGCGAGGCATCTTTGTCCAGAGTCGCAATATGCAGATCAGGAGTGAGAATCGTGACATCCCCATCGTGCGTAATATCAGAGCCCTTCGCTTCCCCTGGCCCCTTTTTCTTGAGCCGGATGGTCTTTGGCTTGTCGCCCTGCAACGCCAACCGCAGGCTTTTCACATTCAAAATAATGGATGTGACATCTTCAGTCACGCCAGGAATCGTGGAGAATTCGTGCAACACTCCTTCGATCTTGACGGTGGTCACCGCAGCCCCCGTCAAAGAAGACAGCAACACACGACGCAGGGAGTTCCCCACAGTGGTGCCAAATCCTCGTTCAAATGCCTCGGTCGTAAATCTGCCGAATGTCGGGGAAAGAGTGTCCTTGTCGACTTCCACCCGCATGGGGATCTGAAAGTCTTTCATCGCTTTAATCATGACTCCCCCTTCATTAACTCGTGTGTGCCCATCTATCGTTCAGCCATGGCTGGATGAGCAAGCCGCTCTCCAGCCACGCATTCTTAGCGCGAGTACAATTCCACGACCATCTGTTCGTTGACCGGGAGCACGATGTGCTCCTTGGTCGGCAACGAACGAATGGTGCCCTTGCAGGCTGCTCGGTCCAATTCAAGCCACTCCGGAATACCCCGGCCATCCACGGCCGCCAGTGCTCCTTGAATGGGGAGGAGTTCACGGCTCTTCTGCCGGACTTCCACGGAATCTCCCGCTTTGACGAGTGCACCGGGCGCCTTCACCTTGCGACCGTTGATCATCATGTGACCATGATTGACCAACTGCCGGGCCTCTTTCCGAGAGGCTCCAAAGCCGAGCCGATACACCACGTTGTCCAAGCGGCATTCCAGGAGGCGCAGCAACGTATCACCAGTCACCCCGGTTTGGCGCTCTGCCCGCTCAAAAATGCCACGAAATTGGCACTCTTGCAGCCCGTAAATCCTCTTGAGCTTCTGTTTTTCACGCAACTGCAGACTGTAATCCGACGTCCGCTGACGAGCCTGACCATGCTGCCCAGGGGGATAGCTCCGGCGCTCAATCGCGCACTTCTCGGTCATGCAACGAGACCCTTTTAAAAAGAGCTTCTCGCCCTCTCTCCGACACAAGCGGCAGACAGGTCCACTATATTTTGCCACGCTACTACCCCTCCTCTACCTCAACAACTCAAGTACGACTGATTCAGCGATTACCTTGTTCTGATGACGTCGGGACCACGACTAGACACGTCTGCGCTTCGGAGGCCGGCACCCGTTGTGGGGGATTGGCGTCACGTCACGAATTAGATTGATGCGCAACCCAGCGCTTTGCAAGGAACGAATGGCAGACTCGCGGCCCGCCCCCGGCCCGTTGACATACACGTCAACCTGCCGCATGCCGTTCTCCATGGCCTTTCTTGCTGCCGCCTCTCCCGCTCGCTGCGCCGCAAACGGCGTGCTTTTACGGGAGCCTTTAAACCCTTGATTCCCTGAGCTAGCCCACACCACGGTGTTCCCGCTCATATCCGTAATAGTCACAATCGTGTTATTGAACGACGCTTGAACGTGAGCGACTCCGCTCTGAACAATCTTCCGTTCTTTCTTCTTGCCCTTCTTCACGCTCATAGAATCTCCCTCAGCGCATGGCGCCTGCTCGGTCTAATCTCTTACGCTCTTGAACCAGCGGGCTTCTGCGGTTTGCTTCCCACACCGGAGCGGCGGCCCTTGCGGGTGCGAGCGTTGGTCTTGGTCCGCTGTCCACGAACTGGCAATCCCTTGCGATGCCGGAGCCCACGAAACGTTCCGGTATCGACCAGGCGCTTGATGTTCATCGACACTTCTTTACGCAAATCGCCTTCCACACGATAGTCACGTTCGATGACTTCTCGAATCTTGACGATCTTATCTTCGCTGACATCCTTCACGCGAATGGATCCGTCGACCCCGGCTTTCTTCAAAATCGCCTGAGCGGCAACTCGGCCGATCCCATACACATAGGTCAAACCGATATCGATCCGCTTGTCTTTTGGCAAATCCACGCCCGCAATACGCGCCATAATTACCCCCTAATTCCTTCCCTTGATTGCATCGTGAGCTGGCTTGAAGGGCCTTCGCAACACCGTTCCGATGTCGCCTCGACCAGCCTCTTGCAGGCTCGACATACCCCTACCAAGGCAACCCACATTCCGGTCAACCCTGTCGCTGCTTGTGACGCGGATTGGCGCATAATACCCGAACGACACCACGCCGGCGGACCACTTTACATTTCGCACAAATCGGCTTGACTGACGACTTGACCTTCATAGCAATTCCATTTCTCCACTACTTGAAGCGATAGGTAATCCGGCCCCTGGTTAGATCATAGGGCGACAATTGCACCGTCACCTTATCGCCAGGAAGAATACGAATGAAGTGCATCCGCATTTTTCCAGAGATGTGCGCTAAAATTCTGTGCCCATGTTCCAGTTCTACTCGAAACATTGCATTCGGGAGTGTTTCAGCCACCGTGCCGGTCACTTCTATGACATCTTCTTTTGGCACGTATCGGTACGCCTCCCAGTCTTAATGTGATAACTGTGAAAGAATTCGCGCCGGGCCATTCGGTTGAATGGCGATCGTGTGCTCGAAGTGAGCGGACCAGCGCCCGTCCTGAGTCACAGCCGTCCATCGATCTTCTAAAATACGAATCGCACTGTTGCCGATATTCACCATGGGTTCAATCGCCAACACCATCCCAACCTGAAGACGCGGCCCCTGCCCAGGCCGTCCATAATTTGGTACCTGAGGCTCTTCATGGAGCTGCCTTCCTATACCATGACCGACGAATTCAGTCACCACGGCAAAGCCTGCCTGCTCAACATGAGTTTGCACTGCGTGAGACACATCAGAGAGCCGATTACCGACCACGGCTTTCGCGATGCCTCGGTACATCGATTCTTCGGTCACTTGAATCAACCGCAGAGCCTCGCTGCTGGCCACACCAACCGGCACCGTCACCGCGGAATCGCCGTAGAAGCCTGAGACGATCGCTCCCAAATCAAGGCCGATAATATCACCTTCCTTGAGGCGACGCTTCGATGGAATTCCGTGAACAACCTGCTCGTTGACCGATGCACACAGCGTCTTGGGGTAGTTCCGATATCCTTTGAAGGCGGGAATGGCGCCACGAACTCGAATCGCCTCTTCAGCCATGCGATCCAAATCATCAGTTGTAATGCCCGGTGCCACCTTCTCCTTTAACAACTCCAACACTTCTGCTACCACCCGAGAAGCCTGCGCCATTAACGAGACTTCGTCCGGCGTCTTGAACACGATCATTTAGCGCCAAGCCCAGCGAGCACCCTCGATAGCCTCTCGTAAACGTGAGTCATATCGCCAGACCCATCAAGATCACTCAGGACTTTCTTCTTTTCATAGTAGGCAATTAACGGCGCAGTCTGCTCGTCATAAACTTTCAAACGGGCTTCAATGGTCTCCGGCTTGTCATCGCTTCGTTGAACCAGCGAAGCGCCACAGCGGTCGCATTGCCCCTCAATTTTCGGCGCGGCAAAATTTACATGAAACACGCTCTGGCACTTGGGACAACTCCGGCGACCACTCAGGCGTCTAATCACATCTTCTCGAGAGACCCTGAAATTAACAACGCGATCAAGGCTTACACCTCGCTCGGCCAGAATCCCACTCAACTCTTCGGCCTGGGGAATAGTCCGTGGGAATCCATCCAAGATGAAACCCTTCTGACAAATCGGCTCTGCCACTTTGGCACGAACCATACCGATAACAACATTGTCAGGAACAAGATTCCCGGCGTCCATGCTCTTTTTTGCCTCGATCCCTAAGGCGGTCTGGTTCCTAACGGCCTCTCTCAAGAGGTCTCCGGTAGAAATCTTAGGCCAACCAAACTGAGCGGTCACCCGATCGGCCTGAGTTCCTTTTCCCACTCCTGGTGCACCCAGAAATACGAGACGCATGAAATTCCCCTAGGTCGTCCGGCCCCGAAGCTTGCCCTTCTGAAGGAACCCATCGTAATTGCGATTGAGCAGATGCGACTCGATTTGCTGAGCCGTATCAAGCCCGACACCGATCACGATCAGTAAAGAGGTACCCCCGAAATAAAAAGGCATGTTCAGTTTGTAGATAAGAAACTCCGGAATCACGCAGACGATAGCGAGATAAATCGCACCCGCAAAAGTAATTTTCGTCAGAACCGAGTAAATATAATCGGAGGTACGTTGCCCCGGCCTGATTCCTGGAACGAACCCACCGTATTTTTTCAAATTATCTGCCATATCAACGGGGTTCATCACCACCGCCGTATAAAAGAAGCAGAAAAAGACGATCAAGCCGACATACATCAAGGTATACAGCAGCGACCCTGGCGCTAACTGTGAGCCAATAGCCTTAATCCACGGCGTTTCAAAAAAACCGGCAATGGTGGCCGGAAAGGCAATAATCGACGAAGCGAAAATCGGAGGAATGACTCCTGCCGTATTGATCTTGAGCGGGATGTGTGTACTTTGTCCACCGTAAACCCGTCGGCCAATGACTCTTTTGGCATATTGAACCGGCACTTTTCTCCGCCCGCTCTCCAAGAAGACGATGGCAGCTACCACCCCGAACATGATGAGCGTCAAGACGACCAAGAGTGGAAAGCTCAACTGGCCGACCTTGTAAAGGTCGAACGTTTGAGCAACGGCGGCAGGGAGCCTGGCCACAATTCCGGCAAAAATGATGAGCGAAATACCGTTCCCGATACCACGCTCTGTAATTTGCTCGCCCAGCCACATAAGAAAGCCGGTCCCAGCGCAGAGCGTAATGACGGTCATGAATCTGAAACCCCAACCCGGGCTGAGGACGAACGCACCTTGGTTCATTTGCTCAAGGCCGACGGCAATGCCGAATCCCTGAATCAATGCGATGACGATCGTACCGAATCGCGTGTATTGAATAATTTTCTTCCGGCCTCGTTCGCCCTCTTTCGCTAATTTGGAGAGGTGAGGAATGACCACCGTCAACAACTGAAGAATAATCGATGCGCTGATGTAGGGCATGATCCCCAGCGCAAAGATTGTCAGTCGTGAGAGGGAGCCACCGGAAAAAATATCCAGAAAGCCTAGAAGCGCACCACCTTGCTTTTGCAGGAACTCAGAAAGAGCCTCTCCATTGATACCAGGCGTGGGAATGTGAGCGCCGACACGATAGACGATAAGCATCCCCAGCGTAAACAACACGCGGGTACGGAGCTCAGGGATCTTGAAGATGTTTTGAAAACTAGTCAGCAGACGCTCAAACACAGGGAATGACCTCGGCCCTCCCCCCGGCTGCCTGAATCTTTGCCTCTGCTGACTTGCTGAACTTATGAGCCTGAACCACTAGAGGCTTCGTGAGCTCTCCCTGGGCAAGGATCTTAATCAGCTCTCCCTTTCGTCGCACAAGGCCTTCATTCATCAAGAGTTGGGGCGTAATGGCTTCTGTTGTCTCCAGATCAGCCAGACTTTTCAAATTAATGATCGTATACTCGGTTCGAAATTGATTCGTGAAGCCATACTTCGGGACCCGACGAATCAAGGGCATCTGGCCTCCCTCAAACCCAGGGCGCTTCCCCCCGCCTGAGCGAGCCTTGAGCCCCTTATGCCCCTTAGTCGCGGTCTTTCCATGACCGGATCCTGGACCGCGCCCGATTCGCTTTCGCTTGTGTTTCGCTCCTCGAGAAGGAGCAAGATCATGCAACTTCATTGGGGACTCACTTCCAGTAAATAGCCTACCTTGGCAATCATGCCCTTAACCTGATCGCTGGCAGGACGCAAGACAGTGGCATTGAGTTTTCGAAGCCCCAATCCCCTCAGCACCAATCGATGCTTATGCGGTGTCCCGATAGGGCTCCGCTTCAGGGTGATACGAAGGCTCGCTTGAGCATTTGTTGATTTCTTTTCAGTAGCCATTAGACATGTACCTGCGCTTCGCTTCCAGCACTGCGGCGTAATCTCATCATTTCCTGAGGATCACACAATTGCTGAAGCCCATGAAGAGTCGCCCTCACAGCATTGAATGGATTGCCGCGCCCCAATGTTTTGGCAATGATGTTGTGCGCGCCTGCGAGTTCAACTACAGCCCGCACAGCTCCGCCAGCGATGATTCCGGTTCCATCCGCAGCAGGCTTCAGCAGCACATGCTCAGCGCCAAAGAGTCCGTGTACCTCGTGCGGGATAGTACCACCCTTGATTGGAACCCGCACCAGATGTTTTTTCGCTTGCTCAACTGCCTTTGAAATTGCGACGGGTACCTCTGCCGCCTTGCCCTTCCCTACACCGACGTACCCCTGGCCATCCCCCACCACAACCAAAGCGCAGAAGTTAAAACGCTTTCCGCCCTTGACTACTTTGGCGACGCGGTTGATAAATACGACTTTGTCTTTGAGGCTCAATTCTTCGGGATTGACTCGCACAACGTCATTCTCCTTTAAGTCGTCTCATTTGGCTCGTCACGTGCAGAAAATCGACAATCTGCACGATTCCTTGCCTAAAACTGTAGGCCGCCTTCGCGCGACGCATCAGCCAAGGCCTTCACGCGACCATGATACTGCCGCCCTCCGCGATCAAAAACCACCGTTGAGACCTTGGCGGCCTTTGCACGCTCGGCGATAAGCTTTCCAACCGCCTTCGCACCCTCAATACTCCCGGTCGACTTTACGGTTTCCCGCAATGATTCGTCCAAGGTGGAAGCCGCCGCAACCGTATGCCCGCGAAGGTCATCGATAATTTGGGCGTAAATATGAGCACGACTGCGAAACACATTCAAGCGTGGCCGCTCACTCGTCCCGATCACGGATTTCCGAACACGTTGCTTACGGCGCGCTAATTTTCTATTTTTTTCTTGGGTATTCATCAGATGCCTCTACTTGCCGGTCTTGCCAGCCTTCTTCCTCAAGACTTCCCCGGCGTATCGAATTCCTTTTTGCTTATACACATCAGGTGGCTTAATCGAGCGAATATTCGCTGCGACCTGACCGACTAGCCGCTTATCAACGCCCTTAATGGAAATGAGGGTTTGCTTGTCGACCTTGACATCAATGCCCGCTGGAACAGTATACGTCACGGGATTAATGTACCCGACATTGAAACTCATCTCGCGTCCCTGAAGCTGTGCCTTGTAACCGACACCAGTAATCTCAAGCGCTTTCTCATAACCCTTCGTGACGCCCTGGATGATGTTACTGAGCTCCGCACGAACCAACCCGTGCATCGCGCGTATCTGGCGCGCATCACCAGAACGGTTGACAACCAGCTGCCCGTCATTTACAGCAACGCTCAATCCATCGGTCAGCTTCCAATCAAGTTTCCCAATCGGGCCCTTGACTGAAACAACACGACCGGCAACCTTAATGTCCACACCAGCTGGAACTGAAATTGGCTTCCGCCCTATCCGCGACATACGAACCCCGTTACGTTACAGCGACCCCGGTTATTACCGCGCCTCAGCCGACACTTTTACCAGACGGAACAAAGAACTTCACCACCTAATCCGGACCGCCTGGAATCACTGTCGGTCATAAGACCTTTCGAGGTAGAGATGACCGCCACACCAATCCCATTCCTTACCTTAGGCACGTCATCCCGAGCGACATACACCCGACGCCCAGGCTTGCTGATTCGACGCATACCCGTGATCATCGGTCGCGCCTCTTCAACATAGCGAAGCTGGACGGAGAAGTAGGGATGACCATCTTCTTGAACTTCGCCGTAACCAAGAATGAAGCCCTCCTTGCCAAGGATGTTCAGAATCTGCCGCTTTACCTTGGAAACTGGGACCTTCACCACATCTTGACGCCGACGAGCAGCGTTCCCTAATCTCACTAACAGATCAGCAATTGGATCAGTAATCATGCATTCCTCTTCTACGCTTGCAGCGGCAAGCTTCCAGCAGGCCGACTACCAGCTTGACTTTCGCACTCCGGGAATTTCACCCTTGAGGCTCAGAAATCGAAAACAGATACGGCACATCCGAAAACGCCGCAAAAATCCACGGACGCGACCACAGAGTCCGCATCGGTGATAGTCGCGACAGGCGAACTTTGACTTTGCGGCGGCCTTATTCTTGAGCGCTAATCTAGACACTGAATCCCCCTTACTCGTACTTGCCTACAACGCCACACCTACCGAACTAAATGTGCACTAGGCCCGAAACGGCATTCCCAAGTGCTTGAGCAACGCCTTGCCCTCGTCATTCGTTCTGGCGGTAGTGACAATGGTGATATCCATACCGTGGATGGAGGCGACACTATCGTACTCAATCTCCGGGAAAATCAATTGTTCTTTTAAGCCGAGCGTATAGTTGCCGCGGCCATCAAATGCCTTGGGGGATATGCCACGAAAGTCACGGATCCGCGGGAGCGCGAGAGAAATTAAACGGTCGAGGAACTCCCACATGCGTCGGCTTCTGAGCGTAACCTTCGCACCGATGGGCATGCCTTGCCTCAACTTAAAACCGGCGATCGCCTTTTTCGCTCTTGTAGTGACAGGCTTTTGACCGGTGATGATCCCGAGCTCATTCGACGCACTCTCAAGTAACTTGACGTTCTGAATCGCCTCACCCATACCCACGTTCAAGACGATTCTTTCAAGCCTTGGAACCTGCATCAAATTTCCGTAGCTGAACTCTTTCATGAGAGCCGGAACCACCTGTTCCCGATAGGTCTCCCTGAGTCGCGGCGCGAACTGATGCTCATTGCCGGAGTCCTGAGAGATCTCAGGAACGGCCGCTTCCTTCTTTGCTGACGACTTTGGAGTAGCTCCTTTGCCGCCCTTACCCTTCTCTACTTTTGCCATGAACGTCTTTCCTGTTCCGACTATTCGACGATTTCTTTGGATTTCTTACTCAGCCGGGCCCGCCGACCATCTTCCTGGCGCTTGACCCCCAACCGAGTTGGCTTCTTCGTAACTGGACACAAAAACATGACATTGGAAATGGCAAGCGGGGCCTCCCGCTCAAGAATCCCACCTTGACGAAGTTTTTGATTCGGCTTGGTGTGACGCTTGATCATGTTCAGTTTTTCAACCAAGACCTTGCCGTTTATAGTATCCACAGACAAGACCTTGCCTGACTTGCCACGCTCACGCCCGGTCACCACCACGACGGTGTCGCCCTTGCGAATTTTCGTTTTGATTCGTGCCATCCCTACCAGAACCTTTCTTCCTTCAACTACAAGACTTCCGGCGCAAGCGAGATAATTTTCATAAACTTCTTCCAGCGAAGCTCACGAGCGACTGGGCCGAAAATACGGGTACCTACAGGCTCCCCTTGCGCGTTGATCAACACACAGGCATTGCGGTCAAATTTGATGTAAGACCCGTCGTCACGGCGCACTTCCTTCGTCGTACGAACGATGACTGCCCGACTCACATCACCCTTCTTCACACCGGCCTGAGGAATCGCTTCCTTGACGGCCACGACAACAATGTCGCCTAACGATCCGTACCGACGCCTGGTCCCACCAAGCACATGAAAACACATGACTTGCTTCGCGCCGGAATTATCGGCCACATCCATGTATGTGTAATTCTGAATCATGCCCTGCCCTACTCACTGCCAAGGATCAACTCACCTCAGCGGTTCAAGTGTGTTCCGTAGTTACTTTTCAGGTTGCCCCTTGGCCATGACGCGTACCACACGCCAATGCTTATCTTTGCTGATAGGACGTGTCTCACTGAGCTGTACCCGATCCCCTACTTTGCACACGTTGCCTTCATCGTGCGCCTTAAGCTTTGTCACTCGGCGAAGAACCTTCTTGTAGATGGGATGAATTACCGAACGCTCCACGGCAACGACCACCGTCTTATTCATCTTGTTGCTGACGACGCTGCCATACCATTCACGTCGATGTTGTTGGCCTTCCTTCATACGCCCCTTCTCTCCTACTTACCAACCGGTTGGTCGGCCTGTGTCTGCAGCAATTCCAGTTGACGCCTGACCGTTTTGAGCCGAGCAATATCGCGCTTCGTACTCCGCACTTGCATCGGGTTCTCCAGCCGCCCGATCCCAAGCTGGAAGCGGAAATTAAACAGTTCATGACGCAACTGCTTTTCTTTTTCGGCCAACTCATCAATTGAGAGACCGCTCAGATCTTTCACATCCATCACATCACCACTCAACACGCGCTACAGGTTACTGAAACTCACCGCGGACAACGAATTTGGTTGCGATAGGAAGCTTGTAAGCAGCCAACTTCAGTGCCTGCTTAGCGATATCGGGAGCCACGCCACCCATTTCATACATGATCCGACCAGGCTTGACTACGGCGACCCAATACTCAGGGTTCCCCTTACCTTTACCCATGCGAGTCTCGGCTGGCTTCTTGGTAATGGGTTTATCAGGGAAAATCCTCGTCCACACCTGACCACCACGCTTGACGAAACGAGTGATAGCAATACGCGCTGCTTCAATTTGGCGGCTGGTGACCCAACCTGGCTCCAATGCCTTCAAGCCAAACTCACCAAGCGTGATAGCACCGCCGCGGTAGGCCTTCCCCCGCATCCGGCCTTTTTGCATTTTTCTGAACTTAACTTTCTTTGGCGCTAACACAAACCCACCTTTTCCTTATCGAGGCTCCTCAGCCAAGTCGGCCTAGTGCCGAGTCTGGTTTCAGTTGAAGGGCAGGCAACAGTTCACCCTTGTAGATCCAGGTCTTCACACCAATCTGCCCCATCGTGGTATGAGCCTCGGCGAAACCATAGTCCACCTCGGCACGCAAGGTATGAAGGGGGACACGCCCTTCTCGATACCACTCGGTTCGGGCAATTTCCGCACCGCCCAAACGTCCCGCCACCATGATCTTGATTCCTTGGGCCCCAAGACGAAGAGCAGACTGCACACTGCGCTTCATCGCGCGACGAAATGCAACGCGTTTCTCCAATTGGGTCGCCACATTCTCGCTAACCAATTGCGCATCCAATTCCGGCTTCTTAATTTCTTTGACCGTGATGTACGCCTGACCAGAGTATTCCTTCTCCAGAGCGGCCTTGAGCTTGTCAACCTCGGCGCCTTTGCGCCCAATGATAATTCCTGGACGAGCCGTATGGATAATCACCCGCGTCTGGTCGCCTGAGCGCTCAATTTCCACTTTGGCGACTCCAGCATGGTACAGCTTGGCTTTCACCATCTTTCTGATCTTAATGTCTTGATGCAGAAGCCTGGCGTAGTCCTTATCCGCATACCAGCGGGAGCTCCATGTGTAGTTATACCCGATGCGATACCCAATTGGATGTGTCTTCTGACCCATGAAGAATAACCCTCAGTCTAAGTGTAAAAGCTCTAGCTATTCACCGCGGCGCCAGGAGCAGCAACCGCAATTGTGATATGGCTGGTGCGCTTCTGAATTGAGTTGGCTCGGCCCATTGATCGCGCACGAAAACGCTTATAAATTGGGCCGCAGTTCACCACGGCTTGAGACACCCACATTTCGTCACTATCCCCCAATTCCTTCTGCTCCGCATTGGCGACGGCGGAACGAAGTAGCTTCTCAATGACACGTGCGGCGTGCTTCGGAGTGTGCCGGAGCATAGCCAACGCCATCGGGACCTGCTGCCCGCGAATCATGTCAATGACAATGCGCGCCTTCCTAGGCGTCACTCTCACAAAACGTAATATTGCTTTTGCTTCTGCCATAGCTGACCCCACCCAAACCTTCCGATCCTTCAGCGAACCAGCGATTACTTAAGAGCCACTGCTTTTTCGGTCTTTGCCTGCCCATGCCCTTTAAAAAACCGGGTAGGAGCAAATTCACCGAGCTTATGGCCAACCATGTTTTCTGTGACGAAGACGGGAATAAACTTCTTCCCATTGTGCACGGCAAACGTGTGCCCAATCATATCCGGCACAACCGTAGAACGACGCGACCAGGTTTTAATCAGCTTTCGATCCTTCGTCTGATTCATCTGCTCAACCTTTTTCATCAGATGATCGTCAACGAATGGACCCTTGGTAATTGAACGAGGCATTCTCGGCTCTCCTACTTCTTCCTACGCGAGATGATGAACTTATCGGTCGCCTTGTTCTTGCGGGTCTTATAGCCCTTAGCTGGCGTACCCCAGGGAGACACAGGGTGAGGATTGCCCTGCCCTGACTTTCCTTCTCCACCACCATGCGGGTGGTCGACAGGGTTCATAACCACACCTCGAACGTGGGGACGCCTACCCTTCCACCGTGTACGACCAGCCTTACCGACAACAACGTTTTCATGATCAACGTTACCGACCTGACCAACCGTAGCCATGCAAGTCGACAGGACCTTGCGCATCTCGCCGGACTTCAGACGAATCTGAACGTAGGCCCCATCACGCCCCATAACTTGAGCAGATCCCCCGGCGCTACGGATCAACTGACCACCCCTGCCAGGCTTCAGTTCGATATTGTGGATCGTGGTACCAAGGGGAATATTCACGAGCGGCAACGCATTCCCTGGCCGGACCTCGGCGCCCACACCAGACTGCACCTCATCATTGACAGACAATCCTACGGGAGCAAGAATGTAACGCTTCTCACCATCCGCATAGTGCAGCAAAGCAATTCTCGATGATCGATTGGGATCGTATTCAATAGACGCGACCTTAGCCGGAATACCAGCCTTATCCCGCCCGAAATCGATCTGACGATAAAGTCGCTTATGCCCACCCCCACGAAATCGAATGGTTTGTCGCCCGTCATTGTTTCGTCCGCCCGTCCGGAGATGGAAGCCGGTCAATGACTTCTCAGGCTTCTTCTTAGTCAGCTTCTCTCCCTGGATAGCCGTCATACCTCGCCGGCCAGGCGTCGTTGGCTTATAAACTTTTAATGGCATAGCTAATTCTCACTCTATCGAGAGGCCCAGCGGCTACACGCTTTCGAATAGCTCCAGCTTCTCGCCTTCTTTCAACGTGACAAATGCCTTCTTCCAATCAGACCGCTTTCCAACAAATCGACCGAGTCGCTTCACCTTGCCGCGAATATTGACCACGTTCACGCGGGAAACCTTCACCTTCAAAAGCGATTCAACGGCTTGCTTGATCTGGATCTTATTCGCATCAGGATGCACCAGAAACCCAACGGTGTTACCTTGCTCGCGCAAGGCGGTAATCTTTTCAGTTAACAACGGCTGTATTAATACTTGATGGAGGTCGCCCTTCATGACCACACCTCCTTAACTCGATTCACTTCACTTTGCGGGATGACCAGAGAGTGGCATCGGAGAACGTCATACACATTCAGCTCTTCCGGCCTTAAGACCGTGACATTTGAAAGGTTCTTTCCTGCCTGGACGAGATGCGAATTCGGGTCACCAACTACGAGCAATGCCGTGCCCGAAATGCCGAGCTGTGACAGTGCGCTGGCGAGCAACTTTGTCTTGGCTTGATTGATAGCCAAATCAGACACCACAAGAACATTCCCTTCCAGCACTTTTGCCGACAAGGCGCTCTGCAGCGCCGCACGGTATTTCTTTCTTGGCATGCCAAACGCGTAGCTGCGCGGCTTCGGACCGAAAACGGTCCCTCCATGCCTCCAGACTGGGGAACGCAACGAACCGGCACGAGCCCGCCCCGTATGCTTTTGCTTCCACGGCTTCTTGCCCGAACCACTTACCTCGCCCCTGCGCAAAGTTGAAGCGGTTCCCTGGCGATCACAAGCACGCTGCATCACAACAGCTTCATGCACCAGCGGGCCATGCGGCTTACAGCCGAATACTTCGCTCGGCAAGTCCACTGTACCGACTTTCTTCTTCTTCGAGTCAACGACATCAACGATCGGCATGGCTCAACTCTTTTTCGATTTCCGCACAATAAGCAATCCATTCACACCGCCAGGGACTGCTCCGCGGACAAACAACAGGTTTTCATCTGGACGGGCGTCAACGACCTTTAATCGCTGAACCGTGACGCGCTCATCCCCCATATGCCCAGGCAGGGCCTTATTTTTCCAAACACGGGACGGATACGAACTGGCACCGATGGATCCTGGCGCCCGGTGGAACATAGAACCGTGCGTTTCAGGGCCACCCGCATAGTTGTGGCGTCGAACCACTCCCTGGAATCCCTTACCTTTAGAGACACCGACCACATCGACCCAATCACCTTTTTTAAACATATCGACTTTAATCGTCTGGCCGACAGTCACATCCCCGACTTTCGGAAACTCGCGCAACCAACGACTTGGAGGAGCTTGATGCTTTTTCAGATGACCAAGCTCGCCCTGCGATAACCTCCGCTCCCTGACTTCCCCGAAGGACAGCTGCACGGCCTCGTAGCCGTCACGCTCTTTCGTCTTGACTGAGACGACCCGGCAAGGGCCTGCCTCGATCACTGTGACCGGAGCCAACACACTCTCGTCATAAACTTGGGTCATCCCCAACTTTTTTCCCAACAATCCGTTTGTCATCGTCTTCCTGTCAGCCCAAATGAGATTGGCCGAACCCAATCGTCAGAGCTTAATCTCCACGTCAACACCGGCCGCCAAATTCAACTTCATGAGCGAATCCATCGTTTCCGGCGTCGGCTCCATAATATCTAACAACCGCTTGTGAGTGCGGATCTCAAATTGCTCACGAGACTTCTTATCAACGTGAGTCGAGCGCTGCACTGTAAACTTTTCAATTCGAGTCGGCAAGGGAATGGGCCCGACTACTCGAGCACCACTACGCCTCACAGTCTCAACGATCTCGACTACCGATTGATCAAGCACGCGATAATCAAAACCGCGCAACCTGATTCGAATTCTTTGATCGACTTTCACGCTCAACTCCTCACATGCCGGCCAATGGACCGGGACATCACTACGCTAAAATTTCCGTGACGACGCCCGAGCCGACGGTCTTGCCGCCCTCTCGAA